>JAKEEM010000012.1 GCA_022616535.1 Chlorobiota bacterium
GCACCCGGGTCTTCATCAAACTGAACATAAACAATTATAACAGGAAAATAAGCACCTTGTTCTGATGTATAATTGTCAATACTTTCGGGCTTATATAAGCCGCCAATCAGGTCAGGCACCGCTTCCGGCGGGTCCTCGGGCATAGTGCACTCAAACCAGTATGGCGCGTAAACCTGTGATTTAATGCATAAGGAAATAAGCATTAAAATGATGATTGATATTGTTTTCATGATATTTCTATTTGAATTTTTATTAAAATTCTGTTTATTTAAGTTTGAATAATTAAGGCAGGCAAAAGGGCGTAAATCCGCTTTGCGGATTTACTTTAATTCCTAAACTTCGCGGTCTCGGAATGCCCATGCTTGCCATTTTTTATCATTCTGAGCGTAAGCGAAGAATCTCATCGAAAACCTTAAGATTTTTCACCTCACTCTGAACGACAAGTGTTCGTAATTTCTATGGCGGTCGTATCATTTTAAACCTCCTTTCTGTTACTTAATTAAAACCATTGTTTTTGAAATTTGCATTTTCGATGTTATCAGGTTACATATATAAACACCGCTACTAAAATTTTCACCGTTAAAAATTATTTTATACTTGCCCGGATTCAACTTTTCACTCACTAATACTTCCACTTTCCTGCCCAAAATATCATACACTATTATTTCAACGTTATCTACAAAAGCTACGTCGAAAATTATATTAGCAATAGGATTGAAGGGATTAGGATAAATATTTTGTAGATTGTGTTTTATTGGGATTTCCGAGCTAATATTTACGATGCTTACAAACTGCCCGCCTGTTGTTGTCTTAAAAATTTGACCGCCGCCTCCAACAACCCAACCGACAGTATCATTTACAAAATTAAAGTCCCTCCTGAACCCCCCGCCGGTAATTACCTGCTGATACCAATTAAACCCTCCGTTCGTTGATTTAAACAAATAACCGGCTGTTCCTCCTGCATAACCCGTATTTAAACTTGAAAAGAAAACGGAATAATTCAGTTCATTATTTGGATATGGCACTCTGGCAATACTGTCCCAGTTACTGCCGAAATTAGTGGTTCTGAAAACCATTCTTCCTAAACCAGATTCCCCCCCCTCACCTATTGTCCACCCAAAATCTCCTACAAAGCTTAGTCTGTATAAATTAGGAGCGCTTGTAAGCAGTGGTAAAAATATCTGATTCCATGTTATTCCTCCGTCGGTTGATTTCATAACCCAAGCACCATTTCCGCATAAAACGCCGTTTAACGGGTCTTTAAAATAAATATCTCTGTTAAAGCTGTTATTGGTAAAGGTTGAGTCAAAGCTTAGCCCACCGTTTGTTGTCCTTAAAACATAACCCCCAAGACTTCTCAAAAGCCACCCTGTATTTGCATTTAAAAAATAGCATTTAAAAAAGCTTGGGTCCGGCGGGCTAACCTGCCCGTCTCTTATTATGAGCCAGTTCGTCCCGCCGTTTGTTGATTTCAGTATTGTTTGGAACCAGCCCACGCAGTAAAGCGTGTTAGCATCAACAGCATCTATACCTTCAAGCCGTTTTAACACTTCGCTTGCCTGCTGCACCCAGTTTAAACCTCCGTTAGTGGTTTTAAGTATCACGCCGTTATCGCCGCAGGTCCAACCGGTATTGGCATTAATGAAATCAATATCAAGCAAGCTTGTTGTTACGCCGCTTACTTGTTGAAGCCATTGAGATACGGCGAACTGATGAAATAGTGAAATAGTGAGTAGTGTGTAAATTATTTTTTTCATAATTCAAACTTAGTAATAAAGTATTAAGTAAATATTATTATCCGAGGGCTTTTCATCTTTTTTTTTGGGGGGGGGGGTAACATCTCAACCTCCTTAATGCTTATTCCAAATATAAAGTAAAAGTCTTACGTGTGCAAGAACATTTTTTGCCAAATGTTGCTTAATTAGCTAACTGAAAGAGCTATATGAGTTCTTAAGCTAAAATTAATTAATTAGTTGAAAGAAAAATTTTAAAAAAAAGAGTTGCTTATTGATATAACCATATATCAAATCTTCTGAAAGCCCTGCCCTTTGTTAAACTCCTTATACTGCTTGCAGTAAAATAAATAATTCTTTGCGTTTTGTTTAATCTTTTCTATTTCCTCCGGTTTTAAGTCCCGAATGATTTTCGCGGGAACTCCCGCAGCAAGCGTGCCCTCC
Organism: Chlorobiota bacterium; assembly: GCA_022616535.1. Lineage (GTDB taxonomy): Bacteria > Bacteroidota > Ignavibacteria > Tepidaquicellales > OLB5 > JAKEEM01. The sequence continues at coordinate 2,178 of JAKEEM010000012.1, forward strand.
GGAACGACGAATTTTTCCTTTACAACCGAGCCGGCTGCAACAAGCGAGCATGATTTTACATACGCATCATCCAATATTTTTGCGCCAATGCCTATTAAAGCAAAATCCTCAATCCTGCACCCGTGTATCACCGCGCTGTGCCCGATTGAAATATCGCTGCCGATAAAAGTGGGAAATTTTTTGTACGTAACGTGCACCATCGTCAAATCCTGAATATTCGTCCGCTCCCCGATACGAATGAAATTAACATCACCCCTCACAACCGTGTTAAACCATATGCTTGAATCCTTCCCGATTTCAACATCGCCGATAACGTGCGCGCCTTCGGCAACCAAAACTGACTCGTGTATTTTGGGGTATTTATTTTGGTATGGCAGTATCATAATTAATATAAGTAGGACAGACATTCTTGTCTGTCATTAACTTTCTTTTTTATTCGATAGACAGGCAGGAATACCTGTCCTATTGGGAGAGAATTTCAATATTTTGGGGGCGACCAGCTTCCCCGCTTCCACCATTTTAATTCAAGGGTAATGCTTCCTATTTCAACCTCAAGCTTTGCCTTTAGGGGTATTCGAGCCGCATCATTTGAAAACCAGCCGGAGAACTCACCCGTTAAACCGAAAACTGCTTTAAAATATGAAAAGCCGTCAAGAAATAATGATGAAATATCGTAATCAACTTCACCAATTGAAACCTCAGTTTTCTTATTGCTGAAATTAATTTGCATCAGCGCCGTATCTACGTGCATTATCACTGGCACGTTACGGCTCTCATTTTTATTAGCGTAATATCTGGCGTAATATAGAATAGAAAGCCCGTCCTGAAACAATGTCGATGTGTAAATTTTCTTATCAATCTCCGTATTACCATCGAATCCTATTTTTTTAATGTAAATGTAGTTTGAATCGTAGTGGAAGTCGTGTGTAATTGTTAGCTTTTTGTTATCCTTATACTGGTAAGCGGTGAATTTGTGCGGCATTACCCTGCCGCCTGTTACTTCGATTTCACTTATAAACTCATAGTTAACATTGACAAAGGGCAGCGCTTCGTTTGATTTTAGCGTTGCATAGGTTTTAAAATAATTCGATTTGCCGCTGACACGCTCTGTATAGAACTTCGTCCACCCGATGTTTATAAATGAGTAATAAACCTCGTAATAAAGCTCTTCTCCGTCTTCAAATACCTCTGTTTGCGAAAAAGTCCTGCCGTTAAATGCTAACAGCAGGACTAATGCAGCAGTGTACACAAAAGTGTAATATTTTAATTCACTCATCTGAGTTGTGCAAGCTTTTCCGCCTCGGGAAAAAGCTGCATTGCTTTTTCAAACTGTCTGTCGGTTGCAAGCCAAACAGCCATGCTACCGTTATTGCCCCAAATGTCTCTTGCGAGTATAGATTTAATGCTCGTTTTAATAAAGTCAATATCCCTTGACCAGTGCTCATCATTAAACGCTACCCCTTTAACTGAAGCAAGCGATTTAAAATCATCAAGCATATTCTGCGACACGTGGAAATTATCCCTGAAGTTAATGTAATCGGAATAGCTTGATTTCAAATTTTCCTTGTTTGCATCGTAATACGCGTTGGAGTATTCAAGAAATAAGTTTAACCTTCTCAGCTGAACCGAGTATTCGGTAAGTGTATCAAGCTTCATTATGAAATCGGGTGTAATCCCTCCTCCTCCGTAAACAGTTCTGCCGCCCATTGTTTTAAATTCAGGACGCGTAGTGTCTTTTGATTCCTTATCGTGAAATATGTTTTCGCCTTCGTCGGGATTCAATAGCATCTTTTTGTATTCACCGCCGTCATAGGGTTTCTGAATCAGCCTGCCGGAGGGGGTGTAGTATCTTGACGTTGTAACCCTCATTGCTGAGCCGTCGGATAAGTTATACTGGCGCTGGACAAGTCCTTTGCCGAAAGTATTCTCGCCCACTATAATTCCCCTGTCCCAGTCCTGAATAGCGCCTGAAACAATTTCGCTTGCCGAAGCAGAGCCGTCATTCACCATTACAACTAAAGGTATCTTTGTATATTCGCCGCCCTCTGATGAATACTCTTCGCTGTACTGGGGAATTCTGCTTTTGGTGTAAACAATCTTTTTCCCTCGTTCGATAAACATGCTTGCCATTTTAAACGCCTGGTCAAGGTAACCGCCGGGATTATTTCTTAAATCAAGCACAAGCTTTTTCATTCCACTTTGCTTCAGCTCGCCGAGCGCTTTGGAAAACTCATCATACGTGTTTGCGGAAAACCTTGTAACTCTAACATAGCCGATTTCATCTGTTACCATAAACGAAGCATCGACACTGTAAAGGGGAATTTTATCACGCGTGATTTCAAAATCGATTAGCTCAGGCATTCCCGCCCTGTAAACGGATACAGTGACCTTGGTTCCTTTCGGTCCGCGGAGCTTTTTGGGAACATCCTCCCTTGACATACCAACTGAGGAAACGCCGTCTATTTTTACAATCTTATCGCCGGCTAAAATACCAAGCGCCTCCGATGGACCGCCTGAAATCGGCGTAACTATTGTAATCGTATCGTTTACGACATCGAATTCAACTCCGATTCCCTCGAAGCTGCCCTGAAAATCCTCGTTAATTCTTTTAAGCTGCTCGGGTGTTATGTAAGTCGAGTGCGGGTCAAGCTGGTCAAGCATGCCTTTTATTGCGGCTTCCGTAAGCTTATCAGTGCTGACTTCATCCACATAGTTTTTCTGGACAAGTGTGAGGGCTTCGTTGAATTTCTTAACGTTATCAAATACGTCGCCGTCAGATGCAACGGTATCGACCTTCATTCCCACCAGAATTCCTATGGAAACAAGCATTAAGAATATCGGAATCAGATATTTACGTTTTTGCATTATTTTGGGTTAATTTTTTGTTCTTTCTTTACTTTTAATACACTAATATATAGAAATAAGTTTCAAATTATAGTACCCTGAGCGTAGCCGAAGGGTGGTATTCTCTTAGAAATAGCTTTTATATTCGGGCATATTTGAAGTCATGAAGAATTTAGCATTTAACAAATAGTACCGCAAGGAATATTAATATAATTGTTAAGCAAATCATACCTATTACAAGAGCGTAGTTGAATTCAGCTTTCCGAAGTTCAATTATTTTTTGTTCAGGATTTTCTGATTTCATTTCTCCTTTGATGAAATCTTTTAGAACTTCACTGGCTTCGTTAAGTTTATCCTGAGTTACCTCAATCACTAATTCCCCGCCATATGCTAAATCTAAATTTTCCCCTTTGGTATAATATTCAACACCCGCATTATCTAACATTGATTTTGCTATTAAAAATAATGCTTTGTTGGGGGCAGTGTAAACTCTAACTAATATTTCGTTAGTATTCTGCATATTTAATTCCTAAACTGTTTAACATTTGAAACCAAAACCTTCCCGTGTGACGCGCTGAACACACACTTCCCTTTTTCGATAACCAGAATCTGGGGCGAAGCGTGTTCGACCCCTAACTCACTTGCGATTTTATCGGACAGCTCCTTGTATTCTCTCACGTTTAATAAGTATGTTTCCATTTTCATAGCTTCTTCATGCCACTCGCGTTCAAATAATGTCCGCATTAAATAGCTCACAACGCAGCGGGGGCTGTATTTAAAAATCAAAACCCGCCCGTTTTGCGATAATTCCTTTATTTCCCTGATTTTTGCCTCAGAATTTATTTTGAGCCAGTTCATCGATATAAAATAAAATCCCGATGTTCATCGGGATAAAAAGTCATCTTATGAAGATGCAGGAATCAGAACGGAATTTTAAAGAAAATTCCCAAAACTGCAAATACAATAATAACGTAAACTACAAGGAATCCGAGCGCGAAACCCAGACTCGGACCAGCTTTTGCGTAAGTCACTTCGGTTACTTCGTTTTCTTCTTCTGTTTTTTCTACATCAATGTTTTCTATTTCTGCCATAATTGCAAATTTAGCAATTATTTTCCTGAAATGTAATTCTTTAATTCTTCAACGCTTGAATCGAAATCGAATGCTTCATAAACCTTAAAGAAATTCTTTTTATCGCAAACCTTTTTATATGAGTGCTTGGCAATATCCAGCTTATTGGATTCAAAGGTAAAATAACCTAAAAGCTCCTTAATCTGCTCACTTGCAAAGTAATTATTATCGATTGCCGTCTTTACAATGCTTATATTTGTTGATTCAAAATTGCGGTTGTTTATTGAGCTTTTCAAATCGCTAAAGCTTTCTTTGCTGATTATTTTATACCTGCAGTCATCGGTAACGTTAAGCTCCTTTTCCTTGTATCCGGTTTTGCTTCCGCATTTCCTTCTTGTTTCACATTCACAAACGCATCGGCATGCACCTTGTTTGACTTTCTTGTAAATCACAAACTGACTGTATTCGTCTATTACAGCGTAGCAGTCAAATCCGGCGGGGATTTTTATCTTCCCGTCGAAAACAACATCAGCCGTAGGTGGAACATTAACGCCGGACTTAATGACTTTAAGCGAATGTTCGCCCGCAGAAATATTTTCAAACTCGGCAAAGTTGCCTTCGGAAAGCTCGGTATTATCAAAAACTACGGAAAATATCTCATCATCATACAGCGAAAGCTGAAGATAAGAACTCTGCGAGTAAGCTATTGAAGCAAAAAGAAAAGCTATGAATACTATTTTAGTTTTGTTCATTATTTTTTATTTATGTTAAATTTTATTTTTAAAAAATCCGGCGGGTTTTTCCATTACCAATTATTTATTACTATTTATTTTATTACAGTCCCCCTTTTGCTTTTGCATCAAGGTAAAATGGCTTGAGCTTATCGCTTAAAGCGGGATTATACTTCATGGCATTTTCGAAATCAGAAGCCGCCTGGCGGAAAAACTTTAAATTATAATAAGCTATTCCGCGGTTTTCATAAACTGCAATGAAATCCTTATCGGCACTAAGCGCCTTATCATAATATCTTATTGCATCCTGGTATTTTTCCTGGTTGAAGTATAAATTGCCCATCGCGTAAAGAGTATTCGCATCTTTTGGAGCGAGCTCGACCGCTCTTTTTAAACGCATTGTTGCCGAATCATTCTGCCCCCTGCTTAAATAAAGCATTCCCATATATGTTAATCCGGTCGGATTGGCGCTGTCAAGCTCAAGTGCAATTCTGAAATCCTCGTATGCAAGCGAGTCGTTATTGGCTTCAAGAAAAATTTTCCCCCTTGTAAGATAAGCAAGCGTATCATCGGAATTCACGCTGATTGCAAAATCCAAATCATTCATTGCGTTTGCGTAATCGCCGTATTTCTTGTTGACAATTGCCCTTTCCGTATAAAGAACTGACGGTGAGAGCCCCGATTTTTCCACTTCGATAGCCTTGCTGTAGTTATAAATCGATGAGGAGTAGTTCTTCAAATCAGAATACACTCTGGCAAGCGTATAGTAACCCTCGGCAAAATTTTTATCAAGCTCGATGGTCTTATTTAAGAAATTAAGTGCGTTAACAGTATCTTTAACTATGTAAAATGCAAGACCGGCGGAATAATAATAATTAATATCGTTCGGCTTCAGCTCAACTGCCTTTTTATAATATGCAATTGCTTCACCAGTTTCATTTAAAGCAAGCGATGTCTCACCCAGCTTCAGCCATACGTGAGGCATATTCTGCTCTAAATCAATCGCTATTCTGTAATAATCCTGCGCTCTTCGGTAATTCTTGACTTGGGTGTATAGGTCACCCAGCTCTGAATAAGCCTCAGCATAATCGGGATTTATCCAAATTGCAATTTTCTGCGCGCTAATTGAGCCCTGGTAATCCTTTCGCTTTAAGTATGCCAGCCCAAGCTTGTAATACAGCTCTGGATTTTCATATTCAAGCTCGGATGCAGTTTCATAATCCAAAATAGCACTGTTGTAGTCGCCCTTTTCGTAGTAAGCATTCCCCCGCTGGAAAAAACCTTCCTTGCTTTTTGTATATAATGTCAAATAACGTGTAAGAAGGCTGATTGCTCCATCGTAATTCTTATTCTGAATTTCCATTAACGCTTTGGTATACTCCGATGAAGTGGTATCAGCAAAAACGCCTTGCAGATTAAAAAATATAAATAGTAACACAGCAGGAAACAGGAATTTCATGATTAAAAATTTTTAATTAAATCTTAAAACGGTTCTTTTTCTCCGGAAGAGCTATCGCCTGCGCCGTCTCCCGTGTTATCCCCTTTGTTATCGCCGGTGTTATCGCCAAGACTTTCGCCGTTTGTTTCGACGAACTTTTTAATTGCATCGATGTTTTCCAGAATCATCTTCGCTTTGCTGAGTCCGAAAGAAAAAGTAAACTTTGAGCCCGGGTTTAAGCAGATTAATTTGTTGCCTTTGTATTCGGTAATTTCAGGCATATTGATATAAGTTAATGTTTAGAATTTTTTGCAATTCTTCTTAAATAATCGGGACAAAAGTCATAACCGTTAGGCCACATTATACCCCCGCCACTTCTTTCTTTACTCTTTTGAAATATGACTGATTAAGTAAAGCTTTTGAAATACCTTTTCCGATGTATGGTTTGAAATTTACAACGGACTCAAAGCCGTCATTAAATTTGATTTTAAAGTCCCTAATAACTTCTATGTTCTTTACTTTAGTCACTTTTGAAAGCTCAATAAAATTTCCTTCTGAGTTTATAAAACCGCCCTTAATATTCTAAAATTCCGCAGGAATTATAAAAATTTTCTTAATTATCGGGTAAATTTAAGAATATATTAATCAATAAAAAACCAATTAATACACCTTTAATCATCGATTTTTGGGATTAAATATAAATTTCTAAAATACTATCTTTGATTTTGCACAATTTCATTAACCTGCTATAAAATGACATCTTTAGATAAGCCAAAAGAGTACCGGGTTGAGCAATTTTTTGCTATCAGGCAGATTTCGGGTTTAAGTCTTTCACCAAACGGGAAAACTATAGCATATATAACCAATACAAACGGTCTTCCGAACATATGGACTATACCAATCGAGGGCGGATGGACATCCCAGATAACACTTGAAGAAAACGCAGTAAGGTGGCTCTCCTATTCCCCAAAGAAAAAAGAATTAATTTTTCAATCGGATTTTAACGGTGATGAAAACCTCCAGCTGTTCCTAGTGGCTGCCCAGGGAGGCGAAGTAAAATATATTACGCCCGCCCATAAAGGGTCCCAGGTTCAATTTTGCTGCTGGAATAAAAAAGGTACTAAAATCCTTTATTGCTCAAATAAAAGAAAAAAAGGATTTTTTGACACTTATATTTATGACTTTGAAACCGAAAAAGAAGAATGCATTAATGAATGTAATGATCTTTATCCGGATATTGCCTCGGCGTGGAGCAAAAACGAAAGATACATTCTTTTCGTTAAGTTTTACAATAATTCCAATCAGGATGTTTTCTTATTTGACATTGAAACCAAAACCAGACTCAACATCTCTGAACACAAAGGCTCTATGAAAAATTTCGGGGCTGATTTCAACAAAAAAGCCGATACAGTATATTTTCTTTCGGATTATGAGAGGGAATTCTTAGGGCTTGCTTATTACAAGGTTAAAAGCGGCGAAATCGGATGGTTAATTCTGGAAAACTGGGACATAACTAACTACAGTCTCTCTGAATCGGGGAAATTCATTCTTTACTCCATTAACGAAAACGGAAGCACGAGATTAAAGCTTAAAAACTTAAAATCGAATAAGACCAAATCATTAAAACTTCCCAAGGGAAATTGCCTTTGGTTTGATTTCACTCCCGATGAGAAAAAAATTGTTCTTGTTTACGATTCACCCCAAAATCCAAACGACATTTACGTTTACGATATTAAAAAGGAAAAGCTGAAGCAAATCACTTTTTCGATGATTGGCGGCATACCCAAAAACGAATTTATTGTGCCGCAGGAAGTAAAATATAAAAGCTTCGACGGGCTGGAAATTTCCGCCTACCTTTACATTCCAAAATGGATGAAAAAAGTCGGCTCAAACCCGGTTATTGTTTGGCCGCATGGCGGACCGGAGTGGCAGGAAAAAAATATTTTCAACAAATATTTCCAGATTCTTGCTAACCGAGGGTATATAGTTATTGCACCTAATTTCAGAGGCAGCACTGGTTACGGAAAATCATTCCAGAAAATGATTTACAAGGACTGGGGCGGTGCGGAATTTAAAGATGTACTTGGAGCTTATGACTATCTTGTAAATTCAGGATACGCCGATAAATCAAAAATAGCAGTTGTCGGCGGAAGCTTCGGGGGATTTATGACTTTAACATGCGTTACAAAAGCTCCCGAGCTTTGGAGATGCGCAGTCGATATTTTCGGTCCTTCGAATCTTGTAACATTTCAGGAATCTATTCCTGAACACTGGAAGCCGGGCGTTGTTGAGCTTATCGGTGACCCTGAAAAGGATAAAGAGCTTTTAAACGACCGCTCACCCATAAATTTTGTAGATAATATCAGATGCCCGATTTTTATAGTTCAGGGAAAGCACGACCCGCGGGTTGTGCAGGCAGAATCCGACCAAATCGTTGAAAAACTCCGCTCGCAAAACAAAACAGTTGAATACATGGTTTTGGAAGATGAAGGGCACGGATTTTCAAAAGTGCCGAATCAAATCAAAGTGTGGGAAATGATTTGCAGTTTTCTGGATAAGCAAATGAAATAGCAAAATGGCAAATAGTAACAGCAAAATCATCGACGGAAAGCTAATATCTTCTCAAATTATTGAAGAAATAAAAACCGAACTAAAAACCCTTGCAGTTAAACCCGGGCTTGCTTTAATTCTTGCCGGCAATAATCCCGCCTCAGAAATATATGTGAGGAATAAAGAAAAAAAGTGCAAAGAACTTGGGTATTATTCAATTGTTGAACGACTCGATAAAGCAATTTCAGAAGCCCAATTGCTTGATTTAATTGATAAATTAAATAAGGATTCAAAAATTCACGGCATTTTAGTCCAGTTTCCCCTTCCAAAACATATAAGCGAAATGAACGTGCTTGAGGCGGTCGATTACAGAAAAGACGTTGACGGCTTTCACCCTATTAACTCAGGAAGGCTTGTAATTGGCGAGAAATGCTTTCTTCCCTGCACTCCTGCGGGAATACACGAATTATTAAAAAGACGTAAAGTGCAGACTTCCGGCAAAAATGTAGTCGTTCTAGGCAGAAGCAATATTGTGGGCAAACCGATTGCGGGTATACTGATGCAGAAAAACAAAAATGCAAATGCAACTGTAACCATATGCCACAGTGCTACTGAAAATATTTCGGATTATACCAAAAGAGCCGATATAATAATTGCTGCAATCGGAAAAGCAAATTTTCTGAAAGGTGATATGGTTAAAAACGGAGTTGTCATAGTTGATGTAGGAATAAACAGAATCGAAGATAAAGCTTCCGAAAAGGGTTATAAAATAGTAGGGGATATAGATTTTGATGAGTGTTATCCGAAAGCTTCTCTCATAACCCCGGTACCGGGCGGCGTGGGACCTATGACAATTGCAATGCTTATGAAAAATACACTTGATTCAGCCGCAAAAAAAATTTACAATTAATTTTTTTTAGTTGTCATTCCCGCAGGCGGGAATCCAGACTTTGTTTTTAATAATGAAACCATCCTACCTCGAATTAGAAATATCTTCTAATAACGAAAATCACGAAGCAATATACAACCATCTTTATATCGAAGGAATTAATACATTTCTAGAAGAAAACGGTATCATAAAAATCTATTTTCCTGAAACTGATTTTAAAAACGCAGAAAAAATTAAAAACGATTTAATCCACAAGTTAAACATTACGCATTCAAATATTCACCTTGCGAAGTTTGAAAATCATAACTGGAATAAAGAATGGGAAAAGACCATTGGGCCGGTTTATATAAAGGATAAAATCATAATTTTCCCTTCATGGAAGAAAAGTAAATTAAAAAATACAAAGGGCAGGATTTTAATACAAATCGACCCAAAGATGTCATTCGGCACCGGACATAATGAATCAACCCAGTTAATACTCGAAATAATGATGGATTATATGGACGAAAAGGATAATTACATGCTTGATTACGGCTGCGGAACGGGAATACTCTCAATTGCCGGCGTTAAGCTTGGTCTAAATAAGGTTATAGCTATCGACACTAATAACGACGCTATTGAAAACGCCAAAGAAAATTTTGAAATTAACGGTGTTTCTGAAAATACAATGTTGAATAAGGCCGATATAACTGAAATAAATGAAACAAATTTTGATGTAATTTCAGCTAATATTTCAATCGGAGTTATATCTGCTAATCTCAAAAACATTTACAACAAACTTAAAACCGGCAGGAAATTATTTGCTACGGGAATATTAACCGAAGAAAAAGACGAGTTTGCAGAACATTTGGGAAATAATAACTTCTCAATAGTCGTTATAAAAGAAAAAGCCGATTGGGCGGGATTTTACTGCATTAAAAAATGAGATTAAAAAAAGAAAGCTTTAAATGAGAAAAACAGTAATTGATATCGGGACCAATACAATCCTAATGCTAATTGCTGATTTTGATAAGCAAAATTCAGTAATCAAGCCTTTGCTGGATATTCAAAAAATCCCGCGCCTCGGCAAAGGAGTCGATAAAAACAGGAATATTCCGCCTGAATCGGTAGAAAAAGCAATTGAAATATTGAATGAATACAAAAAAATCAGCAATGAACATAAATCAGAACAAATAATAACGACTGCGACAAGCTTTATCCGCGATGCTAATAATAGGGATGAATTTATCAAAAGTGTAAATGAAAGCACAGGAATTAAAATTGAAATCCTAAGCGGCGAGGATGAAGCAAGGTGGACATTTTGGGGAGGAGTTTATGACAAATTAAAAATTACAAATTACAAATTACGAATCGCATCTATCGATATCGGAGGAGGCAGCACCGAAATCACAACGGGGACTGTCAAACAATTGCCAATAAGCGATAAAGTCCTAAAAGAAACTGAAATCACTTCCAAAAGTCTTGATATTGACTCCGTAAGAGTAAATGAAAGATTCTTAAGCTCTCATCCTCCGGCATTTGAAAGCGTTGCAGAGGCGGAAAACTTCATAAATGAACATTTCAGGCAAATTGATTTTAATTTAACCAACACACATTTAATCGGAGTAGCGGGAACAATAACAACGCTTGGAGCGGTAAAACTCAAACTGGATAAATTTGAATCAGCGAAAGTTGACGGACTTGTCATAACAATCGATGAAATAGAGCATATTCTCAGCACGCTCAGCGCTCAATCACTCGAAGAACTCTACTTAATGGGAGACTATATGACAGGCAGGGCTGATATTATTATTCCGGGAATTTTGATTTTGAAATGCTTCATTAGAAAATTCGGATTTGAAAAAATTACAATCAGCACGAAAGGATTGAGATATGGTATTTTTTTAAGAGAGGTACTGTAAGTCGAAACGCTGTTTCGAAACCGAATCGTCGATTCGGATTTACAAAGAAGGCTCGGTTTTGAAAAAATTACAATAAGCACAAAGGGATTGAGATACGGTATTTTTTTTAGGGATTCTCTTAATGGTTTAATTTATCATACAATATTTTAATACTATAATTCCAAGCCCGTCTACATACATTCCGTTTACATTTTTTTGTTTAAGGTAAATATACTGGTTATAATAAACAATCATCCACGGCGCATCTTCAATTATTATCTTATCAATTTCCCTGTAGACTTTCATCCTTTCATCAAAATTCGTAAGCTTTAAGCCAAGCTCATATAATGAATCAACCTTAGAATTTTTATAGTGCGTGGTGTTGGGACCAATTGGCGCTTCGTTCTTGCTGTAAAATAAAGCGTAATAATTTTCCGGGTCATAGTAATCCGCGCCCCAGTTAGCCCTCCAAAATGTAAGTTTACCTTCGTTCTGTCCAGTTCTGTGCGTAGCGCCGAGCATTTCTTCGATTTCCATATTAACCCCGATATCCTTAAACTGCGCCTGAAGCGCTTCGCAAAGCTCACGCTGTGATTCGTCATTATGGTAAACAAGCTTCAAGCTTAGTCCTTTGCCGTCAGGATAGCCCGCTTGCTTCAGGAGCTCCTTAGCTTTCTCTCTATCATAAGTTAATCCTTTAACTTCCTCGGAAAACCCGGGCATTCCCTTTGGCAATGGACCGTTGACTCCCGGAGTCCCTTTACTTTTTAAAACAAACTTTACGATTTTTTCCCTGTCCATAGCATAGCTAAGCGCCTGTCGCAGCTTTGTATTATTGCCTAGGGGATTATTCTTTCCGCCTTCCATTTTTGGATTCATCATCGTAGTAAGGTAAACCGTATTAAGATACGGCTGCTTAACCAGCTCAAAATTATACTCTGGCTTAAGATTTCCGTTTTCATCGGCAATTTGACCGTAAACATCTATTGACGGCTTCTGAAAATCAAGCTTGCCTTCATTGAAATCAAGGAATTCGGTTTCAGTGCTTCTGATAAACGAAACCTTAAAGCCGTCAATGTATGGCAGCTTTGAACCGTCTTGAGCTTTTGCCCAGTAATTCGGATTTTTCTCGCAAACAAGTTCCTTATCTATCTCCCACTTAACAAATTTAAACGGTCCCGTTCCAACAATATGAAAACCGAAATTTTCACCGTAATGCTCAACGGCTTCTTTTGCATACACGTAACCATAAGGCATTGTCAGTATGCTTATAAATGGAGCAAACGGCTGTTTGAGCTTGATTTGGAAAGTTGAATCGTTAACAACAATAAAACCTTTTATCTCTTTTACCTTATCGGGTGCATCGGCAAATTCCATTGCACCATCGACTTTATCCCTGTATACCCAGAGTCCCCGTGTTTTCACCCTTGTATCGCACACCCTTTCATAGCAGTATTTAAAATCCTTTGCAGTTACCTTTCTTCTTTTTCCGTTTGAAAAGCATTCATCATCGTGAAAATAAACATCAGTTCTTAAATTAAATGAGTAGGTCAGTCCGTCTTCGGAGATTGAATAGTCCTTTGCAAGAAGCGGTTTTAGTTTTGCTTCCTTGTCATACTCAACAAGTCCCTCGCAAGTATTAATCAATACATGCAGTGCGGGATAGTTGTTTGCTGTAATGGGGTCAAGACTTTCGATTCCGTTGGGCTCGTTATAGCGGAAAATTTTATCGGATGATTGTTTTTGAGAACATGAAAAGAAATGAAAGCACATTAAAGCAAACGCAAAAACCAATAATCTTTTAATTCTAATTAAATTATCTGTATACATCCTTACGATGTTTAATGGAAAGAATGTGAACTACTTTTTGAGTTTTATTAATTTCATATATAACTCTGTAATCACCTATTCGGTATCGATACAAATTCATAAATTTACCTGTAAGTATTTTTATATTGTTGCTTTCATAAGGATTGTTTTCAAGATACAAGAAACACTTTCTCAATTTCTTGGAGAGAGTTGAATTAGCTTTTAAATAAATTTTTAATGCACTTGAAGATAATTTAACCTCATACATCTTTTGGAACCTTGCGCCAATTCACACCTTTGCCTTCCTTAAATTCCTTTTGAGCTTTTTCTAACTCAGATAATAAACCGGGTATAGCCATTAATTCTTTAGTGGCTTCATTTTCTTCATCCCTGTCAGCTAAATATGAAACAAAATCATCAACTACCTGAAGTTTTTCTTTTGGGAGTTTCTTTATTGTTCTATTAATTCTCTTTTTTAGAGTTGTCGTCGTCATATACCAAAATTACTAACAAATAGAAAATTATGCAAGTTATAGCCGAATCTAGGAAAAAAATCATTTCAAGAAAAAAAACTCATAGCTAAAGTCTGATTTAAGAGATTGAAAGAAATGAACTGCGTGATTGGCTAACCCCGCTCCGGAATCTGCTGCAGTGACCATTTATTCCCGTCGGGGTCTTCGAAAAAAACGAATGAACCCCACGGCATAACCTGAACTTCGCCGGCATTGACACCATTTTGGAGAAGTAAATTACGCGCTGCCTGTGCGTCTTTAACAACCATCTGCAGTCCTTTTTGTGAACCCGGCGCCATCTCTGTAATCCCATCCCCGATTACAATTGAACATGCTGAACCCGGCGGTGTCAGCTGAACAAATCGTAACCCCGGCTTAACCTTGTGGTCATGGTCGGCATTAAATCCTACTTTATCAACGTAGAATGATTTGGCGCGGTCAACATCACGCACTGGCACAGGGACTAACTCAAGTTTCATTTCCATATTATTTTTTTATAATTTTTTTAAAAAAGTTAATCAGATTCTATTGTAAAGCTGTTCTCAAAACAAAATAAAAAAATATCCTTATATGATACCAAGTAAAGCAACCCGTTATGTATTTTAAACCAAAAGAAAAGTGCCCCCGGAAGGATTCGAACCCTCGACCAACTGATTAAGAGTCAGCTGCTCTACCAACTGAGCTACAGAGGCAAACGTAAATAAAATGTGGTGCAAATATGCGTTTATTTGAGTTTTCTAACAATCCATTTGACTTTACCCTTTACCAAATAGATTAACGCAACCCTTTTAAGCGCTAATTGATTTATTAAAATAAATGAATTAAATTCCAACTCAATGCTGCATTTAGATTTAAAATCACGGGGAGCTGGCCTCAACACACCGAACAGGTTTGAACCGCTTTACATAGATTATTCCGATGAAAACCTCGAGGAATACTTTGATGATTCGGAAAATACAAAAAGAATAAAGACACAGTTTTTCAATGATACAACCAGGACAATCCTAGCTAAAAATGACAGCCCCGATTTAGGTTTTACCTACAGCATAAATCCCTACCGCGGGTGCGAGCATGGATGCATTTACTGTTACGCAAGACCGACTCACGAATACCTCGGATTCTCAGCCGGGCTGGATTTTGAAACTAAGATTATGGTTAAACGCGACGCTGCGAAGCTGCTTGGGGAAGCATTCACCAAGAAAAGCTGGGAACCGCAAACGATTATGTTTTCGGGAAATACAGATTGCTACCAGCCGGTTGAACGTAAGCTTAATATAACAAGGGCATGCCTTGAAGTCTTTCTAAAATTCAGAAATCCTGTTGGAGTTATTACCAAAAATGCACTGATTCAAAAAGACATAGACATTTTAAAACAGCTTTCAGAGTTAAATCTAGTTTCGACTGTTATTTCAGTTACAACATTAAAACGGGAATTATCCCGCAGACTTGAACCGAGAACATCGGTTCCTAAAAAGCGGCTTGAAACAATTTACAAGCTCTCATCAGCGGGCATTCCAACGGGAGTGAACGTTGCGCCTATAATTCCGGGACTTAATGACGAAGAAATACCTTCAATCCTCAAAGCCGCATCAGACCACGGTGCAAAATTTGCAGGCAGAATTATTTTACGCCTTCCCTACTCAGTTAAAGATTTATTTTTGGACTGGCTCAAAAGAAATTACCCGGAAAAAGCATCTAAGATTATTAACAGAATACACGACGTTAGAAAAGGCCAGTTAAACAGCGCTGAGTGGAGCAAGCGGTTTTCGTGTGAGGGCGAATATGCCGAACATATCCATAAATTGTTTAAAATAAGCTGCGAAAAATACAGTTTGAATAAGGAGAAGTTTAAAATCAGAACTGATTTATTCAGGCGGGTTAAGATGCAGCAGGAAGAGCTATTTGGATAATTTATTAAACATAAATTCAATAAATTTGTAAATCCAATTTAATTTTATTATTCCCGCATAATGTCTGGCGATAAAGACTTAAACACGAGTGTCGAGCTTTCAAAAATTAAATCCATTATCGAAGAAGCAGCTAAGCGCCATAAATCCATTGAGGAAAATTTAGACCCCTCGCTTAAAACAGAACCTGTCATCCAAAAACAATTTGAAGAAACTCCAAAAGAAGAGGAACTTCCCATAACGATTCAGGTTTCTGATGAAACCACGCCAAAACCCGATGACTTTGAAATAACGGATTTCGACCTGCACCTTTTCCAAAATGGAACGTATTATAAAGTGTTCGAAAAATTCGGTGCGCACCTTTGCACAAAGGGCGGTGTAAGCGGGGTCCAGTTCACAACTTGGGCGCCCAATGCAAACAGCATAAGTGTAATAGGTGAGTTTAACGGATGGCAGGAAGGATTGAACGAAATGGAAAAAATTCACGAGGGCGGAGTGTGGTCATGCTTTGTTCCGAATCTAAAAGCAGGCGATACTTACAAGTATTCAATAAACTCAAATGTGGACCTGCCCGTTCCGCAGGCGGGTAATCAATACAAAAGGAAAATCGACCCGTACGCTTTCCGCAGCGAGCTAAGACCAAAAAACGCTTCGGTTGTTCACAATATAAACAAATACAAATGGAATGACAGCGATTGGCTTGAAAAGAGAAAATCACATACGTTTAAAAACTCGCCCATAAACATCTATGAGCTTCATCTCGGCTCATGGAAAAGAAATTACGACAACAACGATTTTCCCAACGAGTGGGGATATTTGAATTACGGACAGCTCGCACACGAAATCGTTGACTACGTAAAGAAAATGGGTTACACGCATATTGAGCTGATGCCTGTTATGGAGCACCCGCTCGATATTTCGTGGGGATACCAGGTTACGCATTACTTTGCGCCGTCGAGCCGCTTCGGTCTGCCGGAGGATTTTATGTACTTTGTTGACCACTGCCACCAAAACGGAATCGGTGTGATACTTGACTGGGTTCCGGCTCATTTCCCTGCTGACGAGCACGGGCTGGCTTTTTTTGATGGCAAGCAAATATACGGCTATGAAAGCTGGAAAAAGGGTTTTCATAAGGACTGGAACACTTACATTTTCGATTACGGACGCCCGCAGGTGCAGAATTTTCTGATTTCAAGCGCGCTGTTCTGGCTTGAGAAATACCACGCTGACGGTCTAAGAGTTGACGCAGTAGCAAGCATGCTGTATTTGGATTACTCACGCGAGCACGGCGAGTGGGAGCCGAACATTCACGGCGGGAGGGAAAACCTTGAGGCAATTGAGTTTTTGAAACACTTAAATGACGTTGTCCACAAATATCACCCTGATACAATGATGATTGCGGAGGAATCAACCGCCTGGCCCGGAGTTTCGCATCCTGTCACAGAAGGCGGGCTTGGGTTTGATATGAAATGGAATATGGGCTGGATGAACGATATGCTGCTTTATTTCAGCAAAGACCCGGTGCATAGAAAATACCATCAGGGTAAAATTACGTTCTCGCTTTGGTATGCGTTTAGTGAAAATTTTGTTTTGCCTGTTTCGCATGACGAGGTTGTGCACGGAAAAAAATCATTGCTTGAAAAAATGCCAGGCGACTCATGGCAAAAGTTTGCAAATCTCAGACTTTTCCTTGGATTTATGTTCGGGCACCCGGGCAAAAAGCTGAATTTTATGACTACCGATATTGCACAGTATAACGAGTGGAACTCCGAAACCCCGCTTGAGCTGAACCTGCTTGAGCTTGATATGAATAAAATGCTTAACCTGTATGTAAAAGATTTAAATAACCTGTACAGCTCACACCCTGCGTTTTATGAAGTTGATTTCGGGCATGATGGATTTCACTGGGTAGATTTTTCCGATGCAGCGAGCAGTATTCTTTCGTTTTACCGCATATCGAAGGACAAAAAGCAAATACTGCTGTTTACGCTGAATATGACTCCCGCCGTGCGGTATGATTATTTATTTGGCGTGCCTGAGGCGGGATTTTGGAAGGAAATATTTAACAGCGACGCTGAAACCTACGGAGGTTCGGGAATAGGCAATATGGGCGGCGTGAAGTCCGAGCTCGTTGAATATAAAAACTGGAAGCACTCAATTAAAGTCACCCTCCCCCCACTTGCCGTGAATGTGTATGAGAGGGAGAAATGAAGGGTTGATTATGGTTCACTAATTAGTTAACTTTAATGCCTAGAAAAATTGAATTTTACAAGCATTATTTTTACGAATTTTTTAACGAGCAGGCCGAAAAGATAAAAGAAAAAATTGATTACGTACTGGATTTAATTTCTGCAGTAGACCGTATCCCTGAAAAATTCTTAAAACATTTGGAAAGAACAAGCGGTTTATATGAAATGAAGGTCCAGCATGGAAATAATATCATAAGGATATTTTGTTGTTTTGATGAAGGAAATATTGTTGTCGTATTTAATGGCTTTCAGAAAAAAACAAAAAAAGACACCCAAAAATGAAATCGAAAAAGCATTAAAAATAAAAAACGAGTATTTCAAGGAAAAATTAAAAAACATAAATAATGGCAAAAAAAAATAACATAACAACATTTGAGGAACATCTTGAAAAACGTTACGGAAAAATAGGGACGAAAAGAAGGAAAAATTTTGAACTGAAATCAAAGACTTTTATAATAGCAGAAATGATAAAGGATGCCCGGCGCAGAGCAAAGTTAACACAGAATGAACTTGCAATAAAATCAAGGACAAAGAAAAGCTATATATCCCGTATTGAAAACGGACAAAGTGATATACAGCTTAAAACCCTTTTTAAAATTATCGAAGACGGGCTTGGAAAACAATTGACTTTACGAATAAAATAGCTTTTAAAAAAACCTCCAAGCATTCTGTTAAGCTCACCCTCCTTCCCTTGCAGTGAATGTGTATGAGTGGAGAAATAATCAATTTCAAAATATTCAAGCGTGATAATAAGCAGGAAAGTTTTCGAAACCTAAAGTAAATTTCATATTAATTCTACTGTTCAAATGGTTTAAAATTTTATTTAAATCGTCAATTTCACTTTTACCAATTTTACCCCACCCGTTGTTGATACTGTTAAATACTGAATCAACCTTATCAAAAAATTTTTGAAATAATTCTTCTGTTACATTATCAAAATCCGAACCAGTTTTAGTCTTGTAAGATAGATAATAAACAATAATTTGATTGTTTTTATTAAATATAATACTTCTAAATCTTTGATATGATTCGAATATTGAGCCAACTGTAAATCCTAATATATTTTTACTTGGTAATTCGATCAGAGTTAAACCAAATTGAAAGTCCAATTCTCTTTTTTTTCCAGTATGCATTATTAAGTGCAGATTATTTGACTCCATATTAATTTCTAAAAAATATTCTTTATGCGAAAAATATCGGCCAAAAAATTGTGCATAATGAGGACTCTTAAAATATAATATCGGTAGCTTAAATTTTTCATAAATTTGTTTTAAATCCTTTCTTGTCGCTTTACCCAACCATTTATAGTACTTTTCTTGATAATCACGACTAAATTTTCTAATTCTAAACTCATCAGTAACATATAGGAAAATTTTCTTTTTTTTAAGAAGATTCTTTAACGTAATAAACTTGCCTTTTTGATTATTAAAAATTTGAACAATTATATGCTTTATTAAAATATTTTCGTTAGTAATTAATGAATAGTTACTAAAATAATGTCCTATCAAATTAAGTATGTTGATATATTTTTCATTTAATGAATCTTTCTTCCATAAATTAAATAGTTTTCTTAGAATATGATTTGTGATTAATCCACGTATCTTACTTTGGGTAGCATCTGAATCTACAAAACCATGCCGGCTAATCAATAAATTTATATTTTTTTTGACATTAATATTTCCGTAGCATCTTTCGAGGGCAAATTGGTCTGGTTGATAACTTCCGACAAATATTCCCTTTTGAGAAACGTCTATTTTTAAATTTCCCATATTATTTCTTTCATAACAAAGCTCGATTCCTTTACCTACTGAATATTTTTTATTTACTTTACCAATTATTAACCCTATACTTCCTTCAAATAAAGTATTATTAAATTTGAACTTTAGTACTTTCAAATTTTCTATCTCATTAACTTTGTCAAAAGAAATCAAGGAACCTAAGATTTCATTTTCGTTTTCAATATCTATTTTTCTCTTTGTTACAACATTTAATCGTTCTTTTTCTTTCTTTTCACAGATATAAATAGGTATATCAACGTATCTTATATAACCAGTAACAATCTCAACTAAGTTTTCATAATCAAAATTATTACTTATTTCTTTACTTAAATATAAAGTGATTTGAGTTCCAATTTCATTAATATAGTCGGTATCAAAAAAGCGAAAACATGTTTTAGGACGTTTAAATGCTCTAAAGTGTAATGGTTGCTCATTTTCCATCCTTGTATTCACATCAAAAAAGTCACAAAGCAAAAAATAGGAAAAAACCCCTACTCCAAATTGTCCAATTGACTCATAACCTTTTTTTTGGTAATAATTCTCTGATGCTAGTTGTGCAAAAAAATTTGTTAAAATAAATTCATTCATACCAAGACCATTATCACTAATAATTATCTTATCATAATAATTTGGGTCTTTTTCGTATTCGATCCGTATTTTTGGAGTGTAATCCTTTTCAAAGTTTTTTTTATAATTACAACTATCTATCGAATTCTGGAGTACTTCTCTTAATGAATCGTATTTATAGTATAACCTCTACTGAAAAAAGTTTCGAATAATCTAGTTAGATTAAAGCTAAACCCTATTTTTTTAGGAATAAAACCTATCGCAACAAATTTTTCTTCAACGTCGTTCACTTTCAACTTTAAGTTTCTGTTCATGGTACGGGGTAACGTACTAATAACTTTTTGACAATATTTTACAACTCTGAGAACTTTCTCATAATTTTCAAATAATGCATCATATACATTTTCATCCGTTGTTCTAGCCCTGTAAATTAATTTATTGTCTAATTTATTTATTCCATATGTACTTTTTTGTTTAGTCCATTCGATCCGACTTTTCTCATTTTCAGGTAAGAAATCTTCATAAAGTAAGTCTGGAACTCTCAAATAAGTTACATCCATTTCATCAGCTATTCTGATGATACAAGCTAAGTATGGTATACAAACATAATCACTTCCCGTTGGTTTAATTAAAAACCTAACATTAGATTCGTTCATATATTCTTCTTGATCAAGCAAATTAACTTTACGGTGAGCTTTTGCTACTAAAGCAATAGCATTTGCATAGTCTTCATTTTCGATTTTTAACTCTTTCCATTTCTTTAAAATAAATTCGTAACTCAATTCATGGTGTATTTCCCTAATATAATCTTCAATTTTACATTGTGGATTGTTTTGCTTATACTCAATGAATTCTTCTTTTTTGCGATATTCCAATAAATTTTTTTTGGGTACGCACATCCCTATATCGTGTAAATAACACGCCATTAATAAAATATAAAGTTCGTCTGGATTTAGTAAATTTATTTCTTGTTGTTCTAATAAATCAGAAGCATTTTGTGCTACCATTTCAACATGTTCAAATGAATGATCTGTAAATTCTACAAAGTTTAATTTATAATTCTGTAAGTATAATTTTATTTGACTTTTACGGTTCTTAAGGCTTGCAAAAAGTATACTGTCTTTTGACTTAAGTCTATCTTCTAATCTATTTTTCATAATATTAAATGATTAATGTTTAAAGCAATAATATATATAAATTTACAGTAGTTAAACCTATTTCTTAATACAATTTCCCTATCAAATTATATTATCTATTTTTACTTTCGTAAAACAATAAAATTGTTATGAAAATAAAATTTAAGGTTATATTAGCTGCCATTACAGTTTCTCTAAGCAGTGTGGTTGCTCAAGACCAAGCTGTAACTCAAACTCTTGAATCACAGCAAAAAACAAGTCCAACAGATGCATTACAAATGCTTAAGGACGGAAATCAAAGGTTTATTGAGGGCAAAATGTATCACAGGGATTTAATCGGGCAAATAAAGGCAACGGCTAAAGGCAGTACCCTTACGCAGTTGTGCTTAGCTGCATCGATTCGCGCGTTGCGCCGGAGCTGGTTTTTGACCAGGGCATCGGAGATATTTTTGATGTGCGCATTGCCGGAAACTTCGTCAACGAAGATATACTGGGCAGTCTTGAGTTCGCCTGCAAGATTACGGGAGCCAAACTGATTCTGGTTATGGGGCATACTAACTGCGGGGCAATCAAGGGAGCAATCGATAACGTTCAGCTCGGCAACCTTACAGAGATGCTGAATAAAATAAAACCCGCTGTGGAAGTAACTAAATATGAGGGCAATAAATCTTCAAAGAACCACGCGTATGTTGATTTGGTTTCAAAAGAAAACGTCCTTCGCTCAATTGAGCTGATTAAGCAAAACAGTAATGTGCTTAAGGAAATGCTTGAAAAGGGTGAAATTTCAATCGCCGGATGCATGTATGACCTTGATACAGGCACAGTTGAGTTTTATTGATGTTTTACTGATTATTAATTACTAATTGTAATGACTTACATTGTATTTCATAAACTGAATAAAGAATAAGGAACATTTTATAATATTTTTGTAATTATTATATTGCAAGAATTAAAACATTTATAAAATGGAAAAACACACATTTTCAGCAATAATTCATAAAGAAGATGATTTATATGTAGCCGAATGCCCCGAAGTTGGAACTGTCAGCCAGGGCAATACAATTGAAGAAGCTGTTGAAAATTTACGGGAAGCTACAGAATTATATCTTGAAGAATTTCCTTTGACCGTGTAGCCCTCATACGCAACTAAAATCTTAACTAAAAAATTATCAAAATATTATTAATTATTAATCTGGATTCCCGCCTGCGCGGGAATGACAAAGAAAAATGACTTATATCGCATTCCTGAGGGGAATTAACGTATCGGGACAGAAGCTGATTAAAATGGAAGGGCTGCGGAAAATGTTCGGAAAAATGGGCTATAAAAACGTGCGGACATACATACAAAGCGGCAACGTTGTGTTTGAATCACCCAAATCAAAAAATGAATCACTTGCCAAAAAGATTGAATCGGGTTTAGAAAAATCTCTCGGCTATGACGTTACGGTTGTAATCAGAACAAAAGAGGAAATCGAAAGTGTGATTAAAAATTTTCCCTTCAGCAAAGTAAAAAATATCGAAAGCTTTAAAACCGATGTAGCGTTTCTGGCAACGGGGCCGGATAAGTCAGCGGTTAAGGAGCTTGAATCACTCAGCACAAAAGACGAAATGTTTAAAGTCACAGGAAACAACGTTTATTCGCTTCGCAGTCTTGCAAAGGGTTTTCAGGAAACGCTGCTTGGTAAAAACATACTTGAGAAGAAATTAAAAGTCCGAGCAACAGTACGTAATTGGAACACTGTTAATAAAGTTTTAAACATTTAACCTGTCACCCTGAATTTATTTCAGGGTCTTACTGCAAAACAGATGCTGAAACGAGTTCAGCATTTCAACTTTAGGGATTATGACAACGCTTAAAAAGCAATACGAGCTTATAAAGAGCTCCCGTGAAGTAGTTTTAAATTACTGCGAAACAATTAGGTCAGAGGATTTAACAAAGCAAATCGAAAACTTCAACAAAAACAGCATTTGCTATTTGCTTCTGCATATTGCAAACACATATATTTTCTGGCTTAAGCGGTTTGCAGAGAATGAAGGAATGAAGTATTTCAAAGTTGAAAACGCTAAAGATGTTAATGATATAAGAAAGGCGTTTGATGAGGTCAATATAATTGTTGAAAATTTTCTGAACAAGCATACCGATTTTAGTACACCCATCGAAGGCGAAATATTCTGGCTTAAGAAAAATATGACATACACGGTACTTGAATTATTCACTCATGTTATAACACATGAATTTCACCATAAGGGGCAAATTATGACTATGAGCCGAATCCTTGGGTGCACTCCCCCCGATGCGGATGTGATTAGGTTTTAACCTGTCTTTATATCCTATCTTATTTGTAATTGTATTTTTAGTTTTGCAAATCAATAATTCGCCTGTCAGCAGCAGGCAGGTAATTCTTAATTTCTAATTTTTAATTGATTAATATTTGCATACACGGACATTTTTATCAGCCGCCGAGGGAAAATCCGTGGACAGGCAAAATTGAGCTCCAGCCGAGCGCCAAGCCGTATCATGACTGGAACGAAAAAATCTATGATGAATGCTATAAACCAAACACAGAAGCAGATATAATTGACGATACGGGAAATTTAGTCCACGAAGTAAATAATTTTGAGTTTATAAACTTCAACTTTGGTCCAACTCTGCTTGCCTGGTTAAAAAACAAACATCCGCAAACTTATAAAAGGATTATTGAGGCAGATAAAAAATCAATTACACTGCACAATGGACATGGAAATGCAATAGCAATGTGCTATAACCATATGATAATGCCTCTTGCAAATTTTAACGATAAGATTACCCAAATTAAGTGGGGGCTGGCTGATTTCAAATACCACTTCGGAAGAGATTCAGAAGGAATATGGCTTCCTGAGACTGCCTGCAATGAAGAAACAATTGAAGTTTTAATCAGCGAAGGAATTAAATATATAATACTCGATACAAGCCAGGCTGAGAAAGTAAGAAAACCCGGTGATGAAAAATGGATTGGCGTTAACGCGGGTTCAATTAATCCCAAACATCCATACAGGTGTTTTTCGCATATTAACAGGAATAATTACATTAATATTTTTTTTTACGATGGTCCAATATCAAAAGCAGTGGCATTCGATGACGTGCTGACAAGCTCTCAAAAACTGCTTGAGAAAATCTTTGCCGCGGAGGATAAAAAAACTAACTCCGACCAGCTTATAAGCGTTGCAACTGACGGTGAAACATTCGGGCACCATAAAAGCAATGCTGAAAGAACACTTGCATTTTTTTTAAAATCACTTGCGCCTCTGAACAATTTTAAAATTGTAAACTTTGGCGAATATCTTGAGCAGCATCCGCCTGAATATGGAATAAAAATAAAAGCAGGGGAAAACGGCGAAGGAACATCGTGGAGCTGTCCCCACGGTGTTAAGCGCTGGAAGGAAGATTGCGGCTGCGGAGGAGGAGGCGGCTGGCATCAGCAATGGAGAAAACCGCTTAGGGAATCACTCAACTGGCTCAGAAACCAGATGATAATAATTTACGAAAATTTCGGCAGCCATTTATTTAAAAACGTATGGAAGGCAAGGAACGATTATATTTATTTAATGCTTGATAATTCTGATGACGGCAAAATGAGATTTTTCAATGAAAACGCTGTTAGGGAGCTGAGTGAAACAGAGAAAAATATATCCATCAAGCTTCTTGAAATGCAGAAGTTTGCAATGTTTATGTTTACAAGCTGCGGATGGTTTTTTTCGGAAATCTCAGGCATCGAAACGGTGAAAATTCTTGAATATGCATCAAGAGCAATGGAGCTATCCAGAGATATTTCGGGTATTGCACTTGAAGATGAATTTTTAAAAATGCTATCCGAAGCTAAAAGCAACATTCCGGCATACAAAAACGGACAAATAATTTACGAGAAGCTTGTTAAGGCTTCTAAATCAGCAAGGATAACCACCTAAGCTTGCCGTACGATTACTTTAAATACACGCATACAAAAGACAAATGGGAAAAAATCGGCTTAAGAAGGCGTGCGGGCGTTGCCGTTCCATTGTTTTCGCTTTATTCGAATAACAGCATAGGCATCGGCGAAATTCCCGATTTGAGGCTGCTAGTTGACTGGTGCTGTAAAACCGGAATGAGTATCATCCAGCTTTTGCCTTTAAATGATGTAGGCTCCGACTTCGCTCCATACAATTCTGTTAGCTCATTTGCACTTGACCCAATGTATCTATCACTTAAGAATTTAAAAAATGCAAACACAAATGATTTCGGAGATTCAATAGCAGGGCTCAGGAAAAAATACCGCGCGAAATTCGGAAAAGTGAATTACAAAATAAAAAAAGCAAAATGCGAGCTATTATGGGAAATTTATAAATCAATTAGAACAGATAACATTGACGAGTTTAAAAATTACATCGAACAAAATCGCTATTGGCTGAAGGATTACGCGTTGTATAAAGTCATTAGTGAATCGATTCCAATTGCAAGCTGGGACCAGTGGAACCATTCAATCAAATACAGGCAGTTTGAAGCGTTGAATGAAATAGAAATTAACAATTATGAAAGGATTATTTTCTACTCGTGGCTTCAGTGGCAGCTTTATGAGCAGATGAAGGACGTAAAAAAATACGCCAATCAGCGGGGCGTTTTACTAATGGGCGATTTGCCGTTTTTGGTTTCAAGAGAGAGCGCTGAGGTTTGGTCGCACCAAAATTATTTCCGGCTTGAGCTATCATCAGGCGCGCCGCCGGATATGTATTTTGCAACGGGACAAAAATGGGGAATGCCTCCCTATAA
Source organism: Chlorobiota bacterium (assembly GCA_022616535.1). GTDB lineage: Bacteria > Bacteroidota > Ignavibacteria > Tepidaquicellales > OLB5 > JAKEEM01. The sequence goes on from JAKEEM010000012.1 coordinate 28,321, forward strand.
CTGGGACGAGATTGCAAAAGATGATTTTGTTTACATAAAGGAGAAGCTCTCGTATGCCGAAAATTTTTACGATATGTACAGAATCGACCATTTTGTCGGCTTATTCAGAGTTTGGACGATTCCGGTAAACGGAACTAAAGATGCAATTTCTGGAAGCTATTTGCCTGCGGAGGAATACTTATGGGAAGCTCACGGAAGAAAAATCATTGATGTTATGGTTAATTCTACTTCAATGCTGCCCTGCGCAGAGGATTTGGGAACACTCCCCCATTGCTCAAACAATGTTTTGTATGAGTACGGCATAACGGGCATCGATTTCCAGCGATATTGCAAGGGGAATTTTCATTTTAAACATCAGCTTGAATACAGAATTAACTCAACTGCTGTGCTTTCAACACATGATTCAAGCTTCTTCGTAAACTGGTGGCAGTTTGAGGCGGGCACAATTGACGAAAAGCTATTTGAGCTTATGTGTGAGTCTACAAATATGGATTACAGGCATTACAAATACTCAAAGTCAGTTTTATTTGACAAAAACCTCTCCAAAAACGGCAGGCTTTACTGGAACGAAAATATTCTCACACATGAAATTATGCTGGGCATCCTCCGGCCGGCGCAGGATAAAGCCAATGATTTTATCTATCTTTACCTTGACAGCTTTGATGAAAAAAAGAAATTTATGTCATACTTAGAGGAACCTCAAGAATCAAGCAATATTTCACCTGCCTTTATGTACAAATGCCTGGAAAAAATCAATCAATCGGCATCTATATTCAGTATTCAATTAATACACGAATACCTGTGTTTGGATGAGAAACTTCTCGAAAAAATGGGAAAATGGAGCTGCAGAATTAACTTCCCCGGAAGGGTTAGCAAAAATAACTGGTCTCTAATTTTGCCTGTTCCACTTGAAGAATTACTGAGATTGGACATAAACTCCGCAATAAATGAGATAATCCTTAAAACTGAAAGAATATAGATTATACATTAGGGTATTCAATTATCTTCCTTTAAAATAATGTTCTTAACCTTATTTAACTCCGCTTTTTCTATGTCACTGACCTTCGGGTATGAAAGATTTAGCTCCTCGAGTGTTCCGACAATAATATCACCCACTGCTGCCCGCATAAACCACTTGCGGTCAGCGGGAATAACATACCACGGCGCATAATCGGTAGATGTATTGTTAATTGCATCCTCATAAGCTTCCATATAACTCTCCCAAAACTGTCTCTCCTTAACATCTTTAGCTGAAAATTTCCAGTTCTTTTCGGGTTCTTCAATTCGAGCCAAAAAACGTTCCTTCTGCTCATCTTTTGAAACATGCAGAAAGAATTTTAGTATTACAGTCCCACTATCCGCTGTATGTTTTTCAAAATCATTGATAGATTCATATCTTTTCATCCAAAATGAGCTATCAATCTTATCAATGGAATTTATCCCGGGTATATTTTGGTAAAGTATGTATTCAGGGTGAACACGGGTTACTATGACTTCTTCATAATGAGAGCGGTTGAAAATACTAATCATCCCCCTTCTCGGAAGAGCTTTGTTTACTCTCCAGAGGTAATCGTGTTCAAGTTCTTCCGTCGATGGCTGTTTGAAGCTTGTCACTACACAACCCTGCGGATTTACACCTGACATAACATGCTTTATCGTTCCGTCTTTGCCTACTGCGTCCATTGCCTGAAATATTATTAGTAAGGAATATTTATTGTAAGCATACAGCATATCCTGAAGCTCTGCAAGGCGTTAAACGTCCTGCTCGAGCATTTCCTGTGCATCGTCTTTATCTTTAAATCCCGCAGTGTATTTGGTATCAAATTTCCTTAAATCAACTTTTGAGCGCGGCTTTACTAAAAGATTCTCATCAAGCCGTAAATAATTGTCCGTGCTTTTCGGCATTAAAATATCCTTTTATAATCACAAATATACATTTTAGTTATAAATAGTTTGTACAGGTAATCTGACTATTTTTATGATTACTTAAAATAACTATCGATGCTTAATTTATCTTTTAAGTATAAGTCATTCCATTTCGGATTAACCTTGTCCAAAATCATTCCCTCAAGCGCTCCCAAAGTATAAAAGCACGCTCTTTTGCTTGTTCTTAAATCCAGCAATTCTGCATTTTCCATTAAATTGTTTATCACTCTCACATAAAAAGAATCTATGTCCTTATAATCTGTTAATGAACGGAACTCATCACTCGGCTGATACTTAGCATCCTTCATAATCTGAATCATCTGGTTTTCAGTATACTGGGCAATCCCCTCCTGCCAAATTTGAAACGAAAAATACCTATAATCTTTCTCTGAAAGCAGGTTTTTAAACTTCTCCCTTTCTTTGCGATATAAATTATAATTATTCTCAAAATCCTTGCCTCTCTCGGCAAACGCAGTATTCTTTGCGGCAAGAGTTAAGGTTCTGTATTGCCCTGCAACTTTATCTTCTTCGTATGGAAAAGGATAATTCAGCATCCACATTCCCGTTGAATCATCCCCTGCCAAATCGAGCACTTTTGTCTTTTCAACATAGTCAGCTTGTGAATACTGATACTGGTGAAAATGCTCGTGAAGCAGCGCCTTCAACCATCCTAAAGACGAACGCCCCGCATTTTCCGGCTGTCCAACTACAACTGTTGGAATATTGCTCACTGCATTAAAAGTTGCAAGAAAATTTGTTGGGAACTTTCGCCCTCTTGTGTAGATATCAGTGCTTAATACGCTGTCGAATCCAACAAGCTTAAACTCTTCGCCCGGATTTGGATGGTTAATCAGGTATTCATTATTGCTTGTTACAAGCAGAATTCCAAAGGTTGATTTATCCCAATCATTCCATAACTTGTGTCCGTACCCGTTGAAGAAATTAATAGCTTCTTTGATTCTTATTTTATCCTCAAATCGGAAATCCTGATTTAAACTTTGCGTAAATGAAAAACCTGAAACAAAAAGCAGCATTATAACATATTTCAATAATCTCATTTTCTTTCCTGAAAGCTATTAAATTATTCCCCCAATTTTTTTAATCTTTCGAGTCTTTCCTTCTCATTTTCCTGAAGCCAAATGTCCTTTGATAATAGCTCATAAGCCTTTTTAAAATACGGCTTGGATTCATCGGTTCGGTTCAATGCAAGCAGACACTCGCCTATTTCTTCGCTGTTGTAGCCGTCCTCGTCCAGGCCGATTTCACGGTTAAATGCGCTGAGCTCAATTTGTTTTTCAAGGGCTTCCTCATTTCTGCCGAGTGAGCGGAGTGTTCGTGCAACGCACCATTTGGCAATCGATAAGCCCTGCTTCGTGTTCCTTTGGGTATGCCAGATAACATTTCTTTCGAAAAGCTCAAGCGCTTTATTGTAATCGCCCATATCGTGGTATGTCCACCCCGTATTGTTGTAAAGTGAACCGAGCCACTTCTTTGCATCTTCATCTTTGGACTGTTCCGCGTGTTTCATTGCAATTTCATTCCATTTAAGTGACTCCTCTGCTTTCTCAACAATCCCCATCATATGCGCGGCATCCACTGTTAGATTATCTTCTCCTGTTTTAAGTCCAAGCTCATATGCTTTTATGAATAACTCCCGTGCCTTATCATAAACTTTGGATGAATTGTAAGTCCGCCCTCTTTCAAGCAAGTACCTGATTTGCGCTCTGTGTTGATTATCCTTTAAAAGCTTTTCGGCATCATCCAAAATCCTGTGCGCTTCGTCAAATTTCATCTGCAGTCCCTGCGTGCGGGCGATTTGAGTCAGCAGCTCTGCATAATATGCGGTATCGCCTGAGGCTTTAATTTCATCTTCAACTTCGCGGAATTTTTTTTCGGTTTCCGCGGGATTATTGTAATCCCACAGCTTATCAAAATCCGGTATTGTATCTGCCATAATAGATGTATTTATAAAGATTATAATTATTACAAATGATTTAAACATTAATGCATTACTTTATAGCACCTTCTTTTCCTGCAATTCTTCTAAGCAGTCCCGTTTGTCCAGCGTGGTAAGCTTCATGAAATGAATAAAATGCAAGCTTTCTCGCTCTTTGCTCGTCATCCTTTAAATCAATCTGCTGAATTTTTTCCTCAAGTTTCTTCTGCGATTCATTGAGCATTTCCAATAGTTTTTCTAATTTTACTGCGTTCATAGATGTAATAGGCTTCGAACCTCTTTTATAAAAATTTATCATATCCTCACTGCATATCTTAGGCAAACCCAATAGCTCATTAACATTGTCTCTGCTTACCAGTATATGACCTATCACCCAGTTTATTGAATTGCCTCCTTCGGCAGGCGATTTTAAGCTGTCTTCGTGGGTCAAACCTTCTGTGTTTGTGTGTATGACTCCGTGATTAAAATTATAAACGGTGAATATTTCGATATTATTCATAACTTACTCCTTTTGCAAATATAGCCCTGCTATTAACACATGACTTCTTAAAAACTGCTGAATTTTAGGCCGCAGCAAAATATTTTTTCTTAAAGAACAATGCCGCATTAACCAGCAGAATCAGTACAGGCACTTCAACCAAGGGACCTATAACCGCCGCAAACGCCTCGCCTGAGTTTATGCCGAACACCGCTATTGCCACGGCAATGGCAAGCTCAAAATTGTTGCTGGCAGCGGTGAATGATAAAGTAGTCGTTTTAGGATAATCGGCGCCGAACTTCCTTCCCATATAAAACGAAACGAAAAACATAATTACAAAATAAAAAACGAGTGGAACTGCGATTCTTAAAACATCCAACGGGATTTTCAGGATATACTCGCCCTTTAAAGAGAACATCAAAAATATCGTGAACAGCAGCGCAATCAAAGTTATCGGACTTATTAACGGAATGAATTTCGTTTCATACCACTGCTTGCCTTTGAGCTTAAGTAAAATAAGCCTCGTGAACATTCCACCGAAAAACGGAATTCCCAAATAAATAAAAACACTCTCTGCAATTTGCGATATTGTTATATCGACTTTGAATGTGCCCAATCCAAACCACGGGGGCAAAACAGTTAAAAATATGTAAGCAAATAACGAGAAAAACAAAACCTGAAAAATCGAATTAAAGGCAACAAGTCCCGCTGCGTATTCCCTATCGCCCCGAGCCAAATCATTCCATACAATTACCATTGCAATACATCTTGCAAGCCCGATTAGAATTACTCCAGCCATGTATTCGGGGTAATCATGCAAAAAAATAATTGCAAGAAAAAACATTAAAACGGGACCTATTATCCAGTTCTGAACCAGCGAGAGCACAAGAATTTTAACATCTTTGAACACCCTGCCGATTTCCTCGTACTTAACCTTGGCAAGCGGAGGATACATCATCAATATCAGTCCGATTGCAATCGGTATATTAGTCGTTCCGCTTTGAAACGTATTCAAGAAATCAGTAATGCGCGGGAATAAATACCCCGCAAGCACCGCTAAAGCCATTACTGAAAATATCCATAGGGTTAAAAACCTGTCTAAAAACTTTAATCTCGCCTTCATCTAACTCTGATGCATAGTTTTTATTTAGCTTCATCCGGATTCATTACTTTATACATAACTCCAGCAGCCAAACCGCCTGCAAGCGGCCCAATTAAATATAAAGCAAGGTTGCTGACTGAATTTCCGCCGCTGATTGTATCAACAATTATGGGACCAATCGCGACTGCCGGATTGAAAACTCCCCCTGAAATCGGACCAACTGCAAAAGCTCCCGCCATTACCGTGAAACCGATTGCAAGACCGAAATAACTGTTGCCTGCCGATTTAGGGTTTGTCGCAGTGTTTAAAACAACCAATACCAATGCGAAGGTGAATATAAACTCGGCAATTAAGGATTTTAAAAAAGGCATATCAAATCCAGTAGCGGGGGCAAACTGCCTGCCGGAGAGATAAAGAAAAATTAATGCAGCTATTAATCCCCCGATAATTTGAAAAGCCGAATAAATCAGAAAATCATTTAACGAAAGCTTGCCCCTTATATAGACTCCCAAACTTACAGCGGGATTGTAATGTCCCCCCGAAATCGGACCGCCCATATAAACCATCACCATTAATATAGCCCCAATTGCAAGCGGATTGCCCGTTAAAGCAATAACAAAAACAAGAAAAAACGCCCCGATTAATTCCGTTATGTATTTATTCATATCTCCCTTAGTTTGATTTGCGGATTGACAAAATTACTTAAAATAAATAATTAATCCCATATAAAATAAAAAAGCGGGCTTTAACCCGCCTCTAATTCGTAATTCTTAATTCCTAATTTTTAATTGCTCTTCTCATCTGCCCTAAACGCCGGAATACCTGTTATATCCTCACCGATAATTAATGTATGCATTTCGTGAGTGCCTTCGTAGGTTTTTACCGATTCAAGGTTGTTCGCATGCCGCATTACGGGGTATTCGTCGAGTATTCCGTTAGCTCCGAGTATTTCGCGCGCCATCCTGCAAACGGTTAAGGCGAATTCGCAGTTGTTCCTCTTTGCCATCGATACATGTGTATGCTTCAGCGTTCCCTCATCCTTCATTCGCCCAAGTTTATAGCACATCAACTGACCTTTGGTGATTTCATTCAGCATCCACACAAGCTTTTCCTGTGTTATCTGGAATGCGGCAATGGGTCTATCGAACTGTATTCGCGAAAGCGAGTATTCAAGAGCCGTAACATAACATTCCATAGCGGCGCCGAGAACTCCCCACGCAATTCCGTATCTCGCCTGGTTCAGGCAGGAAAGCGGTCCTTTGAGGCCAGTGACATTCGGCAAGCGGTTTTCTTCGGGCACAAAAACATCCTGCAAAATAATTTCTCCCGTGATTGATGCTCTAAGGGATAACTTGCCCTTCATTTCGGGAGTTGAAAAGCCCTTAAAATCACGTTCAACCAGAAATCCGTTCACAACGCCGTCAAGCTTTGCCCAAACAACGGCAACATCGCTTATTGGCGAGTTCGTAATCCACATTTTTGCTCCGTTTAAAATATAACCGCCATCGGATTTCTTTGCAGTGGTTATCATCCCGCCGGGATTTGAGCCGTAATCCGGCTCGGTTAACCCAAAGCAGCCGATCTTCTCTCCCTTTGCCATAGCAGGAAGCCATCTTTTTTTCTGCTCCTCGCTGCCATAAGTATAAATGGGATACATTACAAGTCCCGACTGCACGGATGCAAAGCTCCTTAAGCCAGAATCCCCCCTTTCAAGTTCCGCCATCATAAGTCCGTATGCAACGTTATTCATACCAAGCCCGCCGTATTCGGCAGGCAGTGTTGGACCGAAAAATCCAAGCTCTGCCATTTGAGGAATCAGCTCTTTTGGAAAAGTCATCGCTTGGTTATGATGCTCAATAATAGGTATTACTTCCTTGTTAACAAAATCGCGCGTGGTTTCTCGAATCATTTTCTCTTCTTCTGATAAAAGCGCATCGATGTTAAAATAATCAACCCCTTTAAAATTAGCCGACATCGCCTATGCAAATTCCTTTCTGGATTTATTTTGAGTTATTCCGCTAACAAGTCTGCGTAACTCATTTTTATTGCCTCTGATTTTAAGCCTGATATGCTTCGATAAATATTTCGTATCAACTATTTCGGTCTGCAGGTGAAGCTTATTAATAATTTTATAAGCGTCATCGTTTGCAGGGATTTTTATTTCAATCTCTTCAATTGATGAGCTTATAATCTCATATATCTTGTCGTATAAACTGCCCAGATTAATTCCCTTGGATGCAGAAATAAAAACCGAATTCGGAAACTTTTGCTTTAAATCGGGAATAATGTGCTCTTTTTCCGATTCAACAAGCATATCAACTTTATTGAAAACGGTAATCACCGGTTTCGCATCAGCGCCTATTTCCGATAAAGTTTCCTCTACAACTTTAATCTGCTCGTCAAAGCTTTCGGACGATATATCAACTACGTGAAGCAAAATATCCGCTTCAACAACTTCAGCGAGAGTGCTTTTAAATGACTCGATTAAATCATGAGGCAGATTCCTTATAAAACCAACAGTATCGGAAATTAAAACATTCTGCGGAAGCTTTTTCCCGTTAATTTCCTTTAATACTTTTGTGGAAGTATCCAGTGTTGCAAAGAGCTTGTTTTCCACTAGCACTCCGGCATCGGTAAGTATGTTAAGCAGCGTTGACTTGCCGACGTTAGTATATCCGACCAGTGCAATCCTTGTAAAGTTAGCTCTCTGCTGGCGCTGGGTTTTTCTCTGTTCTTCGATTCTCTTAAGCTTTTCCTTAAGCATTGAAATTCTGTTGCTGATTAAACGCCTGTCTGTTTCAATCTGTGTTTCACCGGGACCCTTAGTTCCGGAAGGACCGCGTGTGCCTATTCCCCCCGCCTGTTTAGATAAGTGCGTCCACGCCCTTGTTAAACGCGCCTGCATGTACTGCAATTGGGCAAGCTCGACCTGTGTTTTGGCTTCGGCGGTTCGTGCGTGTGTTGCAAAAATATCAAGAATCAAAGCGGGCTTATCGATAACCTTGCATTTAATAATCTTTTCAAGGTTCCTTATCTGCGTAGGCGAAAGCGAGTTTTCAAATATCACTAAATCGATATCCTCTTCTTCAACTTTGCCTGCAATTTCCTCCGCCTTGCCTTTGCCTATGAAAAACGAGCTGTCAATCTTATCTCTTTCCTGGTAAAACTTATCGATAACGACCGCACCGGCTGTTTGGGTTAAAAACTCAAGCTCATCAAGATGCTCTTTGTAAATCCTCTGCTTAACGGATTTAGCCGTTCCCGATTTCGGAATCGCAGTGCAGACAAGAATCGCTCTTTCTTCTTCCTTATGTGTTGATATTAATTTCTGCAATTAAAATAAACCTAATAAATAAACTTAATAAATTGCAAGTTCCCTCGTCTCGTGGTCAATATAAAAAAACTTTTGGGGCGCATTGAACGGAACTGTTATAGATTTTTCCAAGTCCGAAGCTGAAAAATAAAAACTTATACTCTCTGATTTCAAGTCAAATGGCACTGATACCGAATATCCACCTGAATTTGTTTCGTTTTCCTTTTCTTCAAGCCCCATTAACAGCCCCCTGTACTCACCTCCGTTTAATGAATAATGCATTTTTACAGATTCAGGATTTACGGAATTTTTAGAAACAACATAAATTGTAATTTTGGTATTATCACCTACTTCCTCAATCTCTGGTTTATTGCTCATAATAATGCCGTGATATAAAACCGCATCATAAGCATTAACAAGTCCCCACCCGTAAACGTTATTGGGGTTCTCCTTATTATTTGCAGTCATTTTCAAAGCTTCCGTTACCTGCCCGGGAATTAGTTCAGGGTGAGCGGAAAGAATAAGTGCACACACCCCTGCAACCAGCGGAGCGGAAAAAGAAGTTCCGTTTGCAAACATGTAGCCCGCAGTATCATAAGTCGATGAATATGAAACTGCAGTATAAACGTCCATGCCCATTGCTACTACATCCGGCTTAGTTCTTCCGTCGCTTGTCGGTCCGTTTGAGCTGAAGTAAGCAATATTACCTGAGCTATCCACAGCACCGACTGCAATCACATGCTCACCGTCGGGAGGCGAAACTATGCTCGGCGGGTCAGTCTGCCTTTCATTTCCCATTGAGTTAACGACGACAACTCCCAATAATGAGGCGTGCTCGGCTGCTCTTACAATGATTGTGGTTTTACCGTTCATATCAGCGTATATATACTGATTATGCGGCAAATCGAACGGCTTATAAATTAATGAACATGATATTACCTCAATGCCCTGTGATTCCATCCATTCCACCGCTTCGACCCAATAATCTTCCTCAACGGGTGTCTCAGTTGGGTTATATTCTGTTTTACTCAAATAAAACTCCGCATCGAAAGCCGGACCGATTAATTGCCCCGGGTAAAAGCCGCCAATGGTTGAAAGCGTTGCCGTTCCGTGGTCATCGTGGTCAAAGGGGTCGCTTGGTATCTGATTCGGTGATACCTGATACTGAACTGAGTCGTCCTTGTTTATCCAGTCGTATTCATCCATAACTTTTCTCGTTTTCAGCGCCTGATGCATTCTCCAGTTGAAGCAGTCATCACACACTCCAACCGTAACACCATAGCCTGTTATTCCGTAATTATGAAGAACGGGCACGTTAATCTGCCTGTTCTGCCAGTATGAAATTCCGTAATTATACTTAAATTCATTTTCCGGCTGAACAGTAAATGTATCAATTATTTTTTTATAACTTGGAATCTTAACATACTCCAGAAAATTCACACCTTCGATTTTATCGACAAAACCGAGTCGTTTCACCATATCAAGTTTATCTTTCTTTGCCGTTACGCTAACTGCATTGAACCACTTTGAAACTGCGTGCGGAACAAGGCCGATTTTTTTAATCTCGTCGATGTATTCAGAATTAACCGGAATGTCATCATAATTAATTACACGCTCATCCGGCAAAACTTTCGAACGCCGCCAGATGGCTTTTTCGGTCAATTCGGATTTTGCAACTTCATACGCCTCGCTGCCCGGCAATAGTATTTCAACCGGCTTGAACTTGCCTTTATCTTTGAAGAAAATCCAATACCTGTATTCGGTCGTTTCAGGATTAAGCTTCTGTGAATTTGCTTGTAAGGATAAAAACAGAATTAAGAAAAGTGAAAATAAAAAATGTTTTCTATTCAATAAACATTCTCCGTTTTTAATTTATACTGCCTGTTCATCAGCGTGGTAGGAGCTTCTTACCAGCGGACCTGATTCAACATGATTAAATCCCATTTCAAGTCCGCGAACCTTATACTGCCTAAACATTTCGGGATGAACATATCTTTGAACAGGCAAATGGTTTTTAGTCGGTCTTAAATACTGCCCGATTGTAATAATATCGCAGTTAACCTTTCTTAAATCTTGCATCAGCTCAAAGACTTCATCCTCTGTTTCGCCAAGTCCGACCATAAACCCGCTTTTTGTTGCCAGCCCGCTCTGTTTTGAGCGGCTCAAAAGCTCAAGCGTTCTCCGGTAATTTGCCTGAGGCCGCACGAAATGATACAATCTCGGCACTGTTTCTATGTTGTGATTCAGTATATCCGGCTTTGCTTCAATCACAATATCAAGCGCTTCCCATACTCCCCTGAAATCAGGTATTAAAACTTCGACTTTGCACTGGGGAACAATCTCCCTGATTTTATTTATCGTCATTGCAAAAATATCCGCACCGCCGAGCTTCTCATCATCGCGATTCACCGAAGTTATTACTGCGTGCTTTAATCCAAGCTCTTTTACGGATTCAGCAACGCGTCTCGGCTCATCATAATCCTTCGCGTCCGGCTTGCCGAGTTTAACGGAGCAAAATCCGCATGAGCGTGTACATACTTCGCCGAGAATCATAACTGTTGCCGTCTTTCGTGACCAGCATTCAGCCATATTGGGACAGCGCGCATCCTCGCAAACGGTGTTAAGCTTTTTTCTGCTTACAAGATTTTTGAGAAAGGCATAATTCTCCCCCGTTGGCAGCTTTACCTTAAGCCACTGGGGTCTGCGGGTGTTTTCAATCTCGGGATTTTCAACCGAGTGCTTGCGCTGGTGTGTGTTAATATATTTTATTTGAACAAGCTCTGACATTAGTGATTTATTCCGTAAACTCTTTTATATACCATATTACCTATTACCGGATATTTGATATAACTGCCTCCGTAAGATTTAATTCCCATATAAATAGCATAACCCATTGCCCCGAAAATGAACAAAAAGAGTAACGCATAAAACGCTATCATAATTATTATCAGCAAAACGGACATTTCCTTGCCGCCTGAGCCCATTGCACCGAATCCAACTCCGCCGACTACCGTAGCAAGTGCCAAAACAATAATAAAAACGACTATCAAGCCAACATATGCAATATGAAACCACAGCGCCTGCAGTGAGTGAAAAGTTACGAATTTAGATTTATCCTTATTTAAAAGCCAGAATATCAGAGGAATGAGTAACCCTCCCATAAAAAGAGAAAGATGCGAAAACAGCGCAAACATTCTCTCTTCTGGTTGTATTGTGTTTATATTCGAAGCAGCGAAGGTATTATCCATTATAAATATTTTTTAAGAAATATTTTTTAAGCTGAGTAATTTTCCAAATACTCGACAATTCTCATCAAAAACTTTCCGCCAAGCGCGCCGTCGATTAACCTGTGGTCAAACGCGTGAGTTAAAAACATTATCGGCTTTATTACAATTGCGTCACCCTCGGAAGTCTCAACAACTACAGGACGCTTTTTAATTGCTCCAGTGCCGAGTATCGCTAGCTGCGGCTGGTTTATTATCGGCGTCCCGATAATATTGCCGAATATTCCGTAATTTGTAATCGTAAACGTTCCTTCCTGTATTTCATCAAGCGTCAGCTTCTTAATCCGCGCGCGTTTTGCCAAATCGTTAATATCTCTTGCTAAGCCAACAAGATTTTTTGAATCTGCGTCCTTAATCACGGGAACAATCAGCCCGCCGTTATCCATTGCAACGGCTATCCCTAAGTTTATAAAACTCTTCACAAGAATATTTGTTCCGTCAATCGATGCATTCACCAGCGGATACTCCTGCAGCGCCTTAACAACCGCTTCGCAGATAAACGGCATATACGTAAGCTTGAATCCTTCGCGCCGCAAAAACTCACCCGCCATTGATTTGCGCGCTTTATCAACAGCCGACATATCGCACTCGGCGATAGCCGTAACGTGCGGTGAGGTGTGAACGCTCATCACCATATGCTCAGCCATCTTTGCCTGAAGGTTATCCATCGGGACGACTTTAACTCCGGGCAGATTATACATGCTGGTAAGCTCGGGTGATTCTTTTATCTCCGGTTTCTTGTATTCAAATGTTTTCTTCTCAACCGTAGCAGTTTTTGCGGTTACGGGCTGTGATACCTTCTCGGTCTGAGCCGTAACTGTCTGCGCATAGACTTTCCCCGACTTCCTGTCTTCAACATAGACAAGTATATCCTGCTTTCTTACTCTTCCTCCCGCTCCCGTTCCTTTAATGTTCGAAAGCTCCTGCATCGAAACGCCCTCTTTTGATGCAATATTCAGCACAAGCGGCGAGAAAAATCCCGCACCGTTGCCGCTTTTACCGGAAACCGGTTCCGGCTCGGGTTTCTTTTGCTCGACTTTGGGTTCTGTTTTAACCTCTTGGACTTTCGGTTCTTCTTTCTTGGTTTCGGTCTTTGCGGATGCCCCGTCGGTTTTTACCTTAGCATTTGCAGCAACGGTTTCGATTCGCGCTACAACATCGCCGACATTTGCTGTATCACCCTCGTTAAACAAAAGCTCAACGACAACACCGCCCTCTGCTGAGGGGACTTCCGTATCGACTTTATCTGTGGAAATTTCGAACAATGTCTCGTCCTTATCAACTTTATCTCCCGGCTTTTTATACCATTTCAAAATTCTGCCGTCCATTATGGATTCGCCCATTTTGGGCATTACTATATCAACTACTGACATTATAAAATCTCCGTTATTTTTTTTATTTTTTTAATTAATTTCACAAAAATAGCTAATTTTTAAGGAAATTGCAATTGTCCAAAGGGCTCCTTTCGGAGGTTTTTAATATAAATATAACAAAAAAGGCATCTGATTAGATGCCTTTAATAGTTAAAAGGTATATAAATAATCCTTACTTCTTATGATAGGTATACGTGTAATTTGAAGTTGTTTCCTTGCCGTCGGCGCCTTTCATTGTAAACGTTGCCTTGTGAACCATGGTATTGCCGTTGATTTCAATTTCCCTTACTTCGGAGCCCCAGTCGCTCTTCCCCGTAAGCGATATTTTATTGCCTTTTACAGTCCCGCTGTATGAACCCACCATCCCCCAGTCATCGAACGCCCAGCCGGTGAAGCTGCCGTCCATTGCCGGTTTAATTATTACTGTCCCGCTGTAAGTCTGCCCTTTATCGTCTTTGGCATCAATATCAACAAACATAAATTGCCCGTATTTCATATAATGGTTTGCCGTTTCATTCCATTTTGAGCCCATCATCTCATACGGCTCAGCTTCCCATACACCCATAAGCATATCAAAGGTCGCGCTTTTAACCGGGTCGGGTTTTTTCATATCCTGTGCATTTACGCCGGATATTATTGTAAGGCAAAATACAATTAAAACAAGCTTAAAAGAAAAAATTGCTTTCATTTTCCTACCTCCTTATGTTTTATAAATTAGACTATTTAGAATTGTTATATAAAAATAATAAATTAGATTTTGACAAGCAAGAAGAATTTAGCACCATAAATCACTTCCCTTTGGCAATTTCAACCGATATCCTGCTTCCTTTAATCTGGTTATCATTCATAACTTCAAGCACTTCATTAACATGCTTTTTGTCAACTTCCACAAATGTGAACTTATCATATATATCAATCCCGCCTATAGATTTACCCGGGATTCCCGTTTCACCAACGAATGCGCCAAGTATATCCTTTGCCCCGATATTATTTTTTCTTCCGGCGTTAACATATAACCTTACCATTGAACCGTCAGACGGCTTGAGGTAATTGCTTTTCTTCTCATATTTATAGTCATTATCCTTCTTAAAGCTTCTGTCGCGATTATATGTTCTGTCAAGATTATATGTTCTGTCGCGATTAAAGCTTTTATCTTTTTTGTGATTTCTGTCTTTTTTATGTTCCCTTCCGTTTGAACTGTGCTCTTGCCGCCTGTCTTCTTTAAATCCGTTAGCGGAATCCGTTTCTTCTTTGCTTAAAAGCATCTTAACAAGACCCGCAGCTATTTCAAATGAATTATATTCCTCAGCCATAAGCTTTTCTATATAATGCTCGTATTTTTTTAAATCATTGCCTTCACCTATTGCGGATTTAATTTCATCAAGAAATGACGATGCCCTTACTTCCGCAACATCTTCGGTGCTTGGAGCGTCTTTTCTTACAATTTTTGATTTCGTATAACGCTCGATATCCCTTATTTTATAAAACTCATTTCCGGCAACAAACGTGTGTGAATGCCCCGCCCTGCCTGCGCGCGCTGTTCTGCCGATTCTGTGCACGTAATACTCTTCATCCTGCGGCATATCGTAATTAAAAACCGCGTCTATATCATCTACGTCAAGCCCGCGGGCGGCAACATCGGTTGCAACAAGGATTTCCAGCTTCGAATTTCTGAATTTTGCCATAACCCTATCACGCTGGTTTTGGCTCATATCCCCGTGGAGACCTTCGGATAAATAACCTCTTGCCTGGAGGTGTGAAACAAGCCCGTCCACTGCGCGTTTGGTGTTGCAGAATACAAGCGAAAGCTTCGGGTTATGAAGGTCAATTAACCGTGATAAAATCTCGAGCTTCATATTGGGTTTCAGCTCATAATAAAACTGCTGTATGCTGGGAACGGTAAGCTCCTTGTGAACAACCTTAACGTGTTCGGGATTTTTTAAATACTTCCCTGCAAGCTCCAGAATCTCCTTTGGCATTGTAGCGGAAAACAGTATCGTCTGTCTTTCTGAGGGAACCCGTTTCAAAATAATTTCTATGTCATCCCTGAAACCCATATCGAGCATTTTATCGGCTTCATCAAGAACAACGGTATTGACGTTTTCAAAGCTCATTGTTTTTCTCTGCAAGTGGTCAATTAACCTGCCCGGAGTTGCAATGATTATCTGAACTCCGTTTTTTAATGCGCGTATTTGCCTGTCGATTGACTGCCCCCCGTAAACGGGAAGAACGTGAATCCCTTTTTTGTATTTAAGCAGGTCGCTGAATCCTTCGGCGACCTGTATGGCAAGCTCGCGGGTGGGGCAAAGCACAACCGCCTGCGTATTTTTGGCAGTTGAATCAATCTTTTCGATAACGGGTATGCCGAAAGCGGCCGTTTTGCCTGTTCCGGTCTGTGCCTGCCCGATTAAGTCCCTGCCCTCCATTAAGCGGGGTATCGACTGCGATTGTATGGGTGTTGTTTCTTCATAGCCTAAGCCGGCAATTGCCTTAATAAGCTCTTTTGAGAGGTTTAACTCATCAAACTTTAATGTTGTCATTAATAATAATTTTTCTTTTCTAACTGTTGATTTTATCTTCGGATTGGAACAACTAACTATTAGAGGTCGCCCTGTGTGTGCAGACCTGCCTTCGCCGGCAGGTAAATCAGAAGGTTTTAATTACTGCAAAGATACGGATAATTAATGACATATGTTGTGTAATTTATTATGGGTTCACAATACAAAATCTATGTGTTCAGAATTCAAACTAATTGACGCGGTAAAAATATTTCAGCCATCATGCATCTTGCGCTGCCGCCTCCCGTTTTTTCTATCGTGTCTATATTTACTGCAATAATTTTGCCGTAATTGCTTAGCTTTGAAATTTGTTCGCTGTTAAATGCATTTTTTGCATTTTCTGACATTACTATTAATGATTGCCCTGCGTTGGATTTTACATTCAGCAGATTACCGCAAAACGCCTTCAACTGCGCGTAATTAATTGTAATTACGTCAAGCGAGAGCTGCTTAAGCTTATAGAGTACTTCGGTTTTTTCATTCTTATCCGCGATGCACTCATCACAAACCACGGCAAACCCTTCACCAATGCTCATTATTACATTTGTGTGGTAAATCGGCGAGCCGCTTTCATCAACCGCGTGAAAAAATATCCTGCTTGCAGGCGAAATTTTCATCTGATTGCAGTAATTATCGAACATTTGCTTTGTTGTGCGCTCGGATTCGACAGCGAAAACCGCATTGTTTTTCCTGTCAAGCACCAGACTCCCGGTTCCTTCCAAAAACAGGTTTTCATTTTCGTATGGCGATAAATCAATCAGTTTTTTTGCTTCAAATCCTGCGAGCTCAAATGTATTTTCGATTATATTTTTGTCACGTTCTTTTCTTCTGTTTGGTGTGAGCATCGGAAATAAAATCACGGTTGCGTCTTCGTAAGTCGCAAACCAGTTATTTGGAAAAACCGCATCGGGCAAATCTTCTTCGGTATCGTTTCCAAGCACGTATACATCAATACCGTTTGAATTTAAAGTGCTGACCATTGCTTTAAATTCACCCATTACTTTTATACGCAGAGTTTCCGTATCGTAATTAAGCTCTTTTTGGAAAGTATTAGACTCGACGGTTTGCCTGTTGTATGCAAACGAATCGGGTGAAACCATTAGTATTGAGTTTGTTAATTGTTCAGCCATTATAAATTTTTTTCTTTAAGCTTTACGGGTTCAGCTTTTTTATTTCTTATTTTCAGATTAATCATTTCAACAAAAACAGAAAACGCCATTGCAAAGTAAACATAACCTTTGGGAATGTGCCGGTCTAATCCGTCAGCAACAAGCATTACTCCAATTAACAGTAAAAAGCTGAGTGCAAGTATTTTAATTGTCGGGTGCTTATGAACGAAATCACTTACGGAGCCGGCGGTGAACATCATAAAAATCACTGCTGCCACGACTGCAGTCACCATCACCCAAAGCTGGTTCGCCATCCCGATTGCGGTAATTACGGAGTCAAGGGAAAAAACTATATCAAGCAGCATAATTTGAATGATTATGCTTCCGAATGAAATCTTTTTTTTCCCCTGGGATTGTATTCCTTCATCTCCTTCAAGCTTTTCGTGAATTTCAAATGTGCTTTTTGCGATTAAGAACAGTCCGCCCGCAATTAAAATTAAATCTCTTCCGGAGATTTCATTGCCAAAAACTGAAAACAGCGGTTCAGTCAGCATCATAATAAGAGAGATTGAAAAAAGAAGCAGTATTCTCATTATCATTGCAAGGCTTAAACCGGTAATACGTGCTTTCTTGTGCTGGTTTTCAGGCAGCTTTCCCGCAAGTATCGATATAAAAATAATATTATCGATACCGAGAACGATTTCGAGTGCAATTAAGGTAATTAACGCAATAGCTATTTCCATATACTTTACTGAGAATTATTTAATGCAACATAAATAAAATCCTGCAACAAAATCAACGTATATTTTATTTGCATAATTACTTTATTAACTTTGTAAAAACAATGTTCGAACACAGGAAATCGTATTTAGCTCCAAAGCGGATATTTCGAATGCGATTGATTAGCGCGGGGTTTCTGAGCCTCGCTATTTTTGCTTTCTCGCTTTTAGTAGGAATTTTCGGTTACCACTATCTTGCCGATTTATCATGGGTCGATTCCTTCCTTAATGCTTCGATGATTTTAGGTGGAATGGGACCGGTCGATATACTGAAAAACGATGTATCAAAAATTTTCGCAGGTTGCTATTCTTTGTTCAGCGGTGTGGCTTTTCTTTCAAGCATGGCGATATTTTTAACTCCGATTTTACACAGGTTTTTGCACAAATTTCACCTTGATGTTGAAGATACCGAAACAAATAATGAATGAACTAAAAGCTGTCCTGTTTGATTTAGATGATACACTTTTTGACCACCGCTATTCTTCCCGGGAGGGTCTTAAAGCAGTTTGGAAAAGATATACTTGCTTCCACAATATTACGATTGATGAATTTGAGCAGGAGTATGTTAAGTTATTGGAAAAAATTCATTTCTCGCATGTCCTATTCGGAAAGCTTACACTTGAAGAAGCAAGAACAGAAAGGTTTAAACATGCTTTCTTAAATCAGGGTGTGCAGGTTGATTACCATACTGCAAGCAATGCAGCGGCAATTTACAGAAATAAATATAAATCCCAGAGAAGAAAAGTTAAAGGCGCTGAGGAGCTTGTAAAAGCCCTGCATAAAGATTATAAAATCGGCGTAATATCAAATCATACAATTGCTGAGACAAAGGAAAAACTGCACTATCTTGGGTATGAAGAATATCTTGATTCATTCACAACGGCTGAAGAAGTTGGCGTTCCCAAACCTACACCGCGTATTTTCAGAATTGCGCTCGAAAAGCTTGAAGTAAAGCCAAGTGAAGCTGTAATGGTGGGCAACTCATGGGATGCAGATATTGTTGGCGCGCATAATCTTGGAATCAGATGTATATGGCTTAACATTTACGGAGAAACGTGTCCGGACCCGTCCAGAGCTGTTGAAATTAAATCACTTGGGAACACTGAAAAAATTTTGAGACTGATTAAAAGGTATTCTGAACATTGATTAAGATTCAATCAGTAAGACAGACATTCTTGTCTGTCATTTATATTGGACAGGCAGGAATGCCTATCCACTATTTTCTAAGTATATGAGGGAGGGTCCAATGAAAAATTTAATATTTCTTTTCTTCTTAATTTTTACATTCAACATTATGTCACAGGTTTTCGATAAATCTTCACCTTTGGTATCAACATACTCCATAGTTGCACTTGATACCGTCACTGGTGAAATGGGTGTTGCAGTGCAGTCACACTGGTTTAATGTGGGCGCAATAGTCGGCTGGGGCGAGGCGGGGGTCGGAGTTATAGCAACACAGTCATTTGTAAATGTTTCGTTCGGTATTCGCGGGCTTGAGCTGCTTAAGCAGGGAAAATCTCCGAAGGAAGTCGTCGATGAGCTGATTGCTGGCGATGAAGGGCGTGATTTCCGCCAGCTTGCCGTGCTTGATGCAAAAGGCAGAACCGCATCTTACACCGGGAAAAAATGCATCGACGGTGCGGGCAATATTGCAGGTGAAAATTATTCCGTGCAGGCAAATTTAATGCTGAATACTCAAGTCTGGGGAGCTATGGAAAAAGCGTTCCTTGAAACGGAAGGTCCCCTTGCAGAACGTATGGTTGCCTCGCTTGAAGCCGCGCAGGATGTTGGAGGCGATATCAGGGGAATGCAGTCGGCTTCGATTATGACTTTCCGCGGTATTTCCACAGGTGAGCAGTGGAAGGATAGGTTAATCGACCTCCGTGTCGAAGACCATGCGAATCCCGTTGCAGAACTTAAACGGCTGCTCAAGGTTCAGCGAGCGTATGACCATATGAATGCGGGCGACCTTGCCGTCGAAAAAAGCGATATGTCACTTGCAATGGATGAATACAAAGCAGCAATGCAGATGTTCCCCGATAACCTTGAAATGAAGTACTGGACGGCGGTTACTCTTGTAAACAATAAAAGACTTGATGAAGCGATGCCATTATTCAAGGAAGTATTTGAAAAAGACAAAAACTGGCATGAGCTCACTCCCCGCCTTCGGAGATCCGATCTGCTGAATGTAAGCAAAGAAGATTTGGAAAGGATAATGAGTCAATAGAAAAATGGTCTGTGGTCAACTGGTCAATTTAGGAGGATATTTGACCCCACCCATTAATTACCGTTGTTGTTGTTATCACCAACAACAAAAACTGGATTCACGGCCGCGGGAGAATGACAAGCTACATCGGCGCTTCC
Organism: Chlorobiota bacterium; assembly: GCA_022616535.1. GTDB lineage: Bacteria > Bacteroidota > Ignavibacteria > Tepidaquicellales > OLB5 > JAKEEM01. The sequence goes on from JAKEEM010000012.1 coordinate 48,564, forward strand.
ATTCCGTACTGTGCCCATTCTTCGAATGAGGGACCGTAAAAACCAGGGACTTTCAATCCCGACTGGCGCATTAAAACTGTCATCTGCCCCCTGTGGTGAATCTGATGTGTTATCAAATTGTAAAGAGTAAAGCCGCGTCTCCACATTTCACCGTACATATTGTCCTCCTGTATTAAAGTTTCGTCCGTCCAAGCGGATTTTAATTTTTCAACCAAAGATTCCGATGCATTTTTGTAGCATTCTTTTAAATCTGCCGCGCTGGATTGGTTATAGTGAGACATGTCGGGCGAGAAAACCTTTAATCCCGTTCTTCCCATCATCTCACCGAGTGTTTCGGTTATGTGCCAACCGATAAATCCGAGTGAGCGCCCCTGTTGAGTAACTTTCTGGCTTAAGGATTCACCGGTTAAATTATTAATAACTTTTTGAGTTGCTTCGCTTTCGTAAGCCCAGTCGTTTAAAAACTCCTTAATTGATTTATAAGTCATGGTTAAAATTGAATTTAATTTTTAGAATTTACAAATTTAGAAAACCTATTTTAAATAAAAAAGCGGGTTATGAAACCCGCTCCGTAAATTTATTTTTCCCCCTGCTTGGTCGTTAAGCTACTTGTATTTTAACGGCAGTGTTATTCCGGTTACAACCTGCATATAGATTATGTCTTTGCGGCTCATTAATTCAATACCGCTGTTGCTTTTGGAGTCATTAATATATGTATCGTACGGTTGGCTTGTGTATGAATTATTCCTGGGGAATAAATTTGCCCAGACGCCTCTAATTTCTACAATCAAATCCATTTTCCTGCTTAAACGGAATTCCATACCGGCGGTTGCAGCCATACCCAGTCTGCTTGCAGGACTGAATTTAGTGTATATGTTCGAAAGATAGCCGTCGGGATACAGAATATCGGATTGCCAAGCCCCGAATGTTAAAGTATAGTCAAGCTCATAGCCGACAAAAAGTCTTTGCCTTTGTTTGGGAGTAAAATGATATTCAACCCCCGCCCCGAGGTTGAAAATATGCCATTTGGTTCTGTTTCTTCCTCTGTCTTCGCTGTTGTAAAATAAGTTATAGCCCAAAGTTCCGGTGATTCTTGTTTTCTTTTTCTTGTCAATTGCAACTTTTCCAACGGTCATAATTCCATACCCCTGCTGCATTCCAAGGTTATCGGAAATAAATAAGTTTCCGCCGGGTAGGTTATATTGTGATGTGAACCCCCTGCCGTCGCCGTTTGCTGACCCTAATACATATCCGAATCCGCCCATAAATGAAATTGAATATTTCGGAACTTTTCTGGAAGTAGTTTTTATTTTGGATTTTTGCTGGCTGGCTGTTTCGCTTAAAAGAAAGAAAACTAATGCAACAATTAAGAATAACTTTAGGAACCCCATAATTCCCCCCTCTTATAATTTATATATACAATAATAATTCCGGAAATTCAATGAAATTATGACGTAATCGGAGATTTATTTGGTATGAAAATTGTCAGGAAAACGGCAGGTTATGAATGCTCTATTGCTACTTTTGATGTAATTGTAGGGTCATATTTCACAAAAATTTCCTCGCCCGCCTGATATTTCTGGACTGAGGTGTCTTTTATAACTCCGTAAACTGCTGCTCTGAACGAAGGCCTGTCCTGCGGGAGAACTTCTATTTCCAGTTCAACGGCGGGATTTTGTCCGTTTACATAAATTCCAAGCCATGTATACTTTGTAACAATTGCTCTTAATGAAACACCATAGGTTAATATTTCTTTATTTTTGTTATCGATATCATACAATTTTTTTTGTGCTTCGTCGCTGCTTATTCCAGCCCAGGGACCAACCAAAACTTTATTGGTTTTAAAGTTAGAATTACCTGAAGCGGGTGCTTTATCATCGCCATAATCAAATGCGATTAAATCTTTGTTATTAGGGTCAATTTTCACAGGTAAAATATTCCCGGGCTGGAAAGAAGGAATTTGCAGCCTTGAAATATATTGTTTTGTTTGAACCATGTAAGTCTGTCCCATTGGGGGATAAACTTCGAGTAAAAGCTTAACTTGCGGATCATTATTCAGGGTAACACCCGTATCGTGCAGTTCAATAATTTTAGCAGTGGCGGAGACTCCGACTTTATTGAGTCTGCTGGTAATCATCATAGGCTTAATCAAAAATGACCAGAAAACCCCGCCAAAAACCAGGGCGAAAACTAAAGCCATAATTAAGCCGGGTATTCCTCCAAAAATTGCAGCCGATGCCAAGCCTACGAGACCGCCAAGTCCCCCAATAATCAAACCAATCATTCCACCTTTACTGAGTTTCAAAATTTATTTATAAAATTGGTGCAAAATACTAAAAAATTTTTAAAAATAAAAAAAATAGGACAGTCAAAGCTGCCCTATATTAATCAAATATCGAAATTAGCTAAAAAGCTTAATTAAGCTCTCTTTTTGTTTGTTTTACCTGATAAATTATTTATTTTATAGGTAAGTTCTTCTGAAACATGGCTAATTATTTCCTGAAATAAAACGAATTTATCCAAATCCAGCTTAGAAAGCTCCGGAAAATGTTTCCAGGCTTCATCAGTAATAACTTTGCTTATGTTAATTTTAAAGGTCTTGATTTTTTCCCTGCCAATTTCAGCTTCTTCTTTGGAGAAGAATACCTTATTTTCGCCTGCTCTCAAGTTATTTGGTTAGTTAATTTCTGGACTAAATTACCAATATTTAACTAAAAGTCCCCTCACTAAAATCCGTTATTTTAAATAAAAACACTAAAAATACCGAGTTTTGACTATGAACCTCATTTGTTAAAAAAGGTTAAAAAATTGAGAATTTAATACATTTATCTAATTGAATTGTTAATAATTTTAAATTTCGATATATTTGTAAATGTATTCTGCGTATTCCTCATCCGGTGTTAATATTAATGAAGGGGATAGATTCGTAAAAATAATAAAACCCTTAATAAAATCAACTTTTACGAAAAACGTTCTTGGTGGAATTGGCAATTTTGGAGCTTTTTTTAAGATTCCTGAAAATTTTAAAAGCCCAGTTTTCGTATCAAGCACCGATAGTGTCGGAACAAAGATAAAAGTTGCAATTGCATCAGGCAGGCATGAGACTGTCGGTGAAGATATAGTTAATCATAGCGTCAACGATATTGCTGTTTGCGGTGCAGTTCCTTTATTTTGCCTGGATTATCTTGCTTTTGGAAAACTGAGAGCAAAAATTGCAAAAGATATTGTGAGGGGTCTGGTTCGCGGATGTAAAAAGAATAATTGTTCTTTAATTGGCGGCGAAACTGCGGAAATGCCCGATATATACGACATAAATGATTATGATATTGCCGCAACAGTTATTGGAGTCGTTGAAAAAAAAAGAATTATAGACAATCGCAATGTCAAATCCGGTGATATACTTATAGGACTCGCTTCAAACGGATTGCATACAAACGGCTACTCTCTTGCCAGAAAAGTTCTTTTAAAAAAATTCAAATTGAACAGTTATATTCCGGAATTAAATACAACATTGTTAAATGAGCTTTTAAAAGTTCATAAATCATATTTAAACATAATCCAGGGTGTTACTAAAAATTTTAACGTTCATTCAATATCGCACATAACCGGCGGAGGAATAATCGGGAACACCAAAAGGGTTGTTCCGAAAAATTTAAAAATAAAAGTCGACTGGAATTCGTGGAAACGAAACCAGATTTTTAACTTGATTCAGAAAACCGGTAAAATTTCAGAAGCTGAAATGAGGAAAGTTTTTAATTTGGGAATTGGATTAATTTTAATTGTAAGTAAAAATGATACTAATAGGATTTCAAATTATTTCAAACGTAAGAAGGAAAAGCATTTTATAATCGGAGAAATTACAAAATAATGAGATTACATGATATAGCAGTTGTAGGCGCGAGCGGGCTTGTAGGAAGGAAAATCCTGCAAGTATTGAACGAAAGAAAATTTGAAGTAGGAAAAGTTGTGCCGATAGCTTCGGATGCTTCAGTTGGTAAAGAAGTTAATATTCAGGGAAAGCAATACAGAATCCAAAAGCTTACACCCGAGGCATTTCGCAATATTGAATTTGCTTTCTTCAGCGCGGGGGGTGCAGTTTCAAGCGAGTGGGCGCCAATCGCTGCAAATGAAAGATGTCTGGTTATCGATAACAGCAGTGCCTTCAGAATGAAGGACGACGTGCCTCTTGTTGTAACGGAGGTTAATCGTGCCGATATCTTTAAGCATAAAGGAATTATTGCAAATCCCAACTGCTCAACAATACAGTTAGTTGTTGTTCTCAAACCGCTTGATGAAGAGTTTAAAATAAAAAGGGTGGTTGTTTCTACCTATCAAAGCGTTTCAGGAGCCGGGCATAAAGGGATTTCCGCCTTGGAAAACGAAATAACAAAGATTGATAGTCTGGCTAGCAGAAGCCCTTTCCCGTATCAAATTGCTTATAATGCAATTCCGCAGGTTGATGTATTTTTCGACGACGGCTATACTAAGGAAGAGCTGAAGATGATTAACGAAACAAGGAAAATTATTGGCAAAAAAGATTTGAATATAACCGCTACCTGTGTCAGAATTCCGAGCTTAGTTGGACACGGGGAATCCGTTAATATCGAATTTGAAAAAAAGGTCACAGTTGATGATGTTAAAAAACTATTAATTGGCTCAAAAGGCGTAAAAGTAGTCGATAATCCTGTAAACAACATCTACCCAATGCCGATTGATTCTGTGGAAAAAGATGATGTGTTTGTAGGCAGAATCAGGACGGACAACTCAGTTAAGAACGGTATTAACCTGTGGATTGTTGCCGATAATGTAAGAAAAGGGGCTGCCACTAATGCAGTTCAGATTGCAGAAGAGTTTTTAAAAGGAAAGTAGAATTCAACTTTAAGAAAGGAAAGCTTTCGATGAATAACATTTTAACCAAATCGGCCGAAGTATCGAAAATTATGAAGGACGATCACGTTCACCCCGATGCTGTTATGGAAACCCTGCGTAATTATATGTACATCGATGGTTTCGATGTTATTATGGATTTGCAAAAATCGCAAGGTGCATATATTTATGATTCAAGAAATAACAAGGTGTATCTTGATTTATTCTCTTTTGTTGCTTCAAATCCTTTGGGGATGAACCATCCCAAGATGAATAACCCCCATTTCATCGAATACATCGGTAAAATTGCTCTTAACAAGCCGTCTAATTCCGATATTTACTGCGCTGAAATGGCAGAGTTCGTTAAAACTTTTTTCAATATCGCTGTTCATCCGCATTTTAAATATGTATTTTTTGTTGAAGGCGGAGCAGTTGGAGTCGAAAATGCTCTTAAAACAGCTTTTGACTGGAAAGTCCGCAAGAACTTTAAAAAAGGTTATAATAAAGAAACAGGTCATCAGGTCATTCATTTCAAGCAGGCATTTCACGGAAGAACCGGCTACACAATGTCATTAACCAATACAGACCTGAACAAAACGGCGCTGTATCCCAAATTCAGCTGGCCAAGAATAACAAATCCCAAAATTATTTTTCCTCTGAATGAAAATAACCTCGACGAAGTAATCAGGCTTGAAAATCAGGCAATTGGTGAAATCAAACAGGCAATTAAGGATAACAAAGATGATATTGCTTGTATGATTATAGAACCCATTCAGGGCGAAGGCGGGGATAACCACTTCAGAAAGGAATTTTTTGAACAGCTGAAAACAATCTGCGATGAAAACGAAATACTTTTTATAGTTGACGAGGTGCAGACCGGAGTTGGAATGACCGGCAAATGGTGGTGCCATGAATATTTTGTGCAGCCGGATATAGTTGCCTTCGGCAAGAAGGCCCAGGTTTGCGGAATACTTGTTTCAAAAAGAGTAGATGAAGTCGATGAGAACGTATTCCACTCACCGAGCAGGATTAATTCAACCTGGGGCGGAAATCTTACTGATATGGTGCGTTCCAAAAAATACCTTGAAATCATAAAGGAAGAAAACCTTGTCGAAAACGCCCGTATTGTTGGTGAATACCTGCTTTCAAAGCTGAATGAATTACAAAGCAAATACCCAAAAACTTTGAGCAATGCCAGAGGGCGCGGACTTTTTTGCGCAATCGATGCTCCAAACGGCGATATGAGAAAGAGCATAATTCAAAAAGTGTTCGATAAAGGCGTTATACTTCTGGGTTCAGGTGAAAAAAGCATTAGATTTCGTCCGGCTTTAAATATCAAGAAAGAACATATCGATGAAGGTATTTCGGTTATTGATTCGGTTGTAAAAGATATTTAGCATTTATTGAATTACGAATTAATGAACTGTTAAAAGGGTGCCTTATTTGGTGCTCTTTTTTTATTTCTTTAATTTAACAAAATCAATGATTATTTGATTCATCAATACCCTTTTGTTACATTATTTTACAAAATTTTACCGCCGAATTTGCAAAATTATTGTATCTTAAATTGTTAAAAAAGTTGCAAATGCAAGTAATCTAATCACTGCAAAGGAGTAACAAATATGAATACTCTAAAATTATCCTTCGCATCATTAATTTTGGCTGCTATCTTTTATCCGTTTAAAACAATTGCTGAAAATTATGACTACAGTTCCTACTATGTAAATGATACAGATTTAACGATAGATAAAATCCAAACTGAGCTCTCCGAGGACGGCGAATGGATTAAAATTAACCCAAGCGAGATTGACCCCGAAAGCGTAACAGACGGCTCCGACGATATAGACGAGGATGTTAACACGGACTGGGTTTGGCGTCCCTACAATGTTGAACCGGCGTGGTCGCCTTACACCAACGGCTACTGGAAATACACCAATTGCGGCTGGATGTGGGTTTCATATTACCACTGGGGATGGAGGCCTTACCACTACGGACGCTGGTGGTGGTCGCCCGTTTACGGCTGGGTTTGGTCGCCGGGTTACGTTTGGGCGCCTGCATGGGTCGTATGGTTTTTCCATCCGAGTTACTGCGGGTGGTATCCCCTGCCCCCGAGAGCCTGCCGCTACAACTACCGCAGGTACTATTGCCATAACATTCGTTTCCGGGTGAAGCACTGGACTTTCTGCCCGACGTATAACTTTACGACAATTATTATCAACAATACTGTGATTGTGCCGCCGGAGCAAAATGTTATTATAGTAAAAGAAGCAGCGTTTGAGCCGGGTGTTGTTGTTGAAGGAAGCCGTGTTATTAACAACGGTCCTGAAGTTAAGATAATCGAGGAATCTGCGGGCCAAAAATTTACGCCCGAAAACGCTGACAAGTACAACAACATAAGCAGGGTCACCGATTCAAAACGTAACGATGTATACTCAAAGCGCGATGATACAAAAACAAAAGAAGATAAGCGTTATTATAACAACGAGACACGAAGCAATGAAAAATCACGCGGCGAAGAAAAATCACGCAGCGAAGATATAAACAAAAACCGCGAATCGAAGCAGGATAAAACATACGAGAGCAGAGATTATGAAAAGCGAAACGAAAACAAAAGCTATGAATCAAGAGATTACGAAAAGAAATCAAATGATAACCAAAAGAGCAGAAATGATAATTCGCAAAAACAGCGTGAATATAAGAAGGAGAATCAACAGGAAAAACGTCAGGAATATAAGCGCGAAGACAATAATCAGAACCGGAACAATGAAAACCGTAGCAATGATAACAAGCGAAGCGGGGAAAAAGAATCACCACCACCGGAAAAGAAAAATGACAGCGATAACGGAAGCAGAAATAACGATTCTCAGAAAAATGACAACGGCTCAAGAGGCAACGGAAAAAGATAAATGCCAATAGTCAATAGGACAATAATCAATAAGTCAATATTGTTTATCACCTGATTTAAAGAGGCGTTCAGAAATGGACGCCTTTTTTTATCGCTGATTTCGGATTGCCGATTTAGGATTAACCTTATTAAAATTTGTCAGATTAATCAAATTTGTCAAATTCATAAGATTCAACAACCCATATTTTTTGGCGAGGTGACCCGCCATAGGCGGGCAGGCTCTCACCACTACTTTTGTTTATTTACTATTTATTTTTTACTCTTTGATATTTGATATTTATTTGTCATTTGAGCTTTGTCGTTTGACATTTTGCTTTTAAAAAATACCACCCAGGTGGATTTGTAACATCCCGCACATAAACTATGTACGGGATAGGTTTTGAAAGTGGGATTGTGACTCCTGCCTGCCTTGTGGGCGTACCTTGTGAGTTGGCAGCTATACTTGACTGTTGGAGACTCGCCCCGATTGCCCGGGGGACAATAAATCATAAGCTTTGGAGCCATGCTGTCCGAAATAAATTCGGGACAAGCAACGGTTCTTCCAAAAATCTCACGTTAGCTGGGTGTGAGTGAAACCCCGCCTGAGGCGGGCAGTCTTATACTTTAGAGTCGTCGCCTTAAGAGCCCTAAGCTTTCGCCCGCCGCCGGAATACCCCAATGCTGACGGAAAGTTTACTCTTAAGACCAAGCTTAGCCAGTTGTACAAA
>JAKEEM010000074.1 GCA_022616535.1 Chlorobiota bacterium
CAGTTCCTCCTTATATGCCTAACGATACGATGATTCCGAATATGTGGCATATCAGGAATACAGGCAATAATATTCCCGACAGCATACAGGGTATTCCCGGCTGTGATATGAATATGCTCAAAGCATGGGATATTACAACAGGCAATCCGACCGTCTTAATTGCTATTGTCGATACGGGAATTGACACTAACCATTCCGATTTGCGTGACAACCTGTGCGACAGGACACTTTGGTATGACGCTTATGATAATAACCAAAGACCATATGACCAGCATTATCACGGCACGGGTGTAAGCGGAACAGCACTTGCAGTAGGCAATAATATTCAAGGCACAGCAGGCGTAGCATTCAATTGCAGGGTTATGCCTGTTAGAGTTTTTGGTCCGTTTCCCGCTGCAGCCACTACGGATTTAATTTTGGGCAAGGGACTTAACTGGGCATGGATGCACGGTGCTTCAATAATAAATTGCAGCTGGGGCGGGGGAATACCTACTCCAATGATAACCCACGCAATTCAAAATGCTGTCAACTACGGAAGAAATAACAGGGGAACGATTGTTTTCGGCGGTGCCGGCAATGATGACACTGACAGTGTAATTTACCCCGCTTCTATGCCTGAGGTCATTGGTGTCGGAGGATTAAGTCCCTGCAACGAAAGAAAAAACCCAACCAGCTGTGACACTAAGGGGGGTCACGGAACGGATTGGGGTGCCTGCTATGGCAATGATTTATCGCTTGTGGCACCCACTACATATATTTATACGACCACTTTATTCGGCGGTTGGGGTCTGGGGAGCGGAACATCAGTCGCATCGCCGCTCGCTGCCGCTGTTGGTGCATTGATGTTATCCAGAAACATATATATTTCGGGCGATTCTGTCAGATTGATTATAGAACGAACTGCAAAGAAAGTCGGTAATTATTCATATAATGTGGTTAAGGAAAACGGTTTGTGGAATTATGAAATGGGTTACGGCAGAATAGATGCCGATTCATGTTTGAAAATGACGCCGGCAGGTCCTAACCAGACATATGAAAGAGTGCCTCCTATAATAAACATTTTTCCGCCCGAATCAAGGGTATACAATAATCCAATATCTGTTTATGCAGATATTTATGATAATGCAGGTGTTGGGACAGGCTTAAATTCACCGCGTTTATATTATAGAACACTGCAGACTAATAACCTGCAGGTAATAATCGGCTCTAAAATTTCCCAATACAGGTTCCGTTTTACATTTCCTTTAATTCCCTACAGCGAGGGATTGTTTTATTATATTGCGGCGCAGGACGTCACGCCCGTGCCTAACTTCATGACTTATCCCCTTGGAGGGGCGGGAGTAAATCCCCCGGGAACAATTCCGCCTCCAAAGCTTATGTTCGTTCGTAATACGTCGACAGTTGATTCTTTTTACTTAAGTTCGGATGTTCCGAAACCAATAATTGCTAATTCAGAGACGACGTTTGTATCGGTTTTAAATAATCCGGTTAGCAGGATGATTCTTGACGTAAACTGTGCAATTGATATCCAGCATACCTATGATGCAGATTTGAACGTAAGCTTAACCTCTCCCTCAGGCACTGAAATTGTTCTTGTTGCCGGAACAGGCGGAGACGGTGATAATTTTACAAATACTTACTTTGATGACGAAGCCGCCCTCTCAATTGACAGCTCCTCCGCACAGGCACCATATACGGGGGTTTTTAAACCCATCGAAAGACTTTGGCTGCTTGACGGAGAGAACTCTAGCGGCATTTGGAAGCTCAGAGTAGTTGATAATGCTTTTGGCGACGGCGGTTCTTTATTAAGCTGGAGTTTGGTAATAAAATATTCCTCCGGACCTGACTATGTTATTATTCCCGGTGAGTTTAGTCTGGTAAAAAATTATCCTAACCCGTTTAATCCAAAGACAAGAATTATTTTTAACGTTCCGCGTCTTGCAAACGTAAAAATTGTAATATACGATGCAGTCGGCAGAGAAGTAAAGACTGTTTTAAATGAGCGGAGGCCTCCCAGACTCGAAGATTATGTTGATTTTGATGCAAGCGGATTTGCGAGCGGTGTTTATTTTGTGTCCTTAATTGCAGAAGGTGATTTTATAGAGTCTAAAAAAATTGTGTTATTAAAGTAGTCCGTATGATATACTACATGTAAAAACCCCTTTTTAAGAAAAAATTTTTAAAAATTTTTTTATTTTTTCCTCTTAATCCTATCACTATTAATTATTGTAAATTAAGTATTTTTATTAAAGTAATGCTTTAGGACATGCGTAGTGCAGGACTTGACTAACGTTACAAATTAATATAGTTTTGTTGTAGTTAAAGCTACAACAATCTAATTTCACAGCACCTTTGTTAGAGAAGCTTGAAAAAGTCGGATTTTCTGAATACGAAGCAAAAGTTTTTTTTGCTTTATACCAGGGTTCGGTGATGAGCGCTGCTGAGATAGCAAAGGATGCAAAAATACCCAGAACATCAGTTTACCAGGTTTTAAGAAGCTTTGCCGAGAAGGGTTACTGCAATGAAATTTCGACCCCTACAAAACAGCTTTTCGAAATAATCGATTCGAAAATTATTGAGGATAAATTCAGGATAGAAATTGAATCAGATTACGAGAAGAAAATTCAGCAATTGAAAAACTGCTTCGATGAGATTAAGCCCTTTTACAAGACAAAACAGCCTTCCGAATTTAAAACAGATGTCGAGCTTATCAAAGGGCATAATCTGCAAAGGGAGTTTAAATTTCTGGAGCTTGTCAGAAAATCTCACCGGGGAATAATGGTTATGAACCGCTTCAGGGGAAATGTTTCAACTCAGATTGATGCAGAGGTTAAAAAATTGTTCGAACGCGGAGGCTACATTAAATCTATTTATGAAAACAGCACCGACTTTAAGCTCAAGATAAACGACAAATGGCAAAGTGTAACAAAAGAGGACTTAATAAGGCTTTGCGAGATGTTCTCTTCACAGGGCGAGGAAATCAGGTTCATAGAGGAGGTTCCTCAGATTCTTGCCGTCTTCGATGAAAAAATTATTTACATCAGCTTATTTGACGAGAACACTCCTTCGAAGGATTCTTCCGATATTATTATCAAGAATAAACGCTTTGCAAGGTTTATAACAGGGCTCTTTAATATTTACTGGGATAAAGCCGATACGCTTGAATCCTTGAAAATGGAAGCATTAAAATCCGTGATATAAAATCAGTGATTTGAAATTAAATATGAATTTAAACCAATTTAATTAATAATTTAAAACCAAACTAATTCTAAATTAATTTTAGTAGGGGGATAAACTAAAATGAAAACAACCACAGCATTATTCGTAGCAGTATTTTTTATCTTAGCAGTTATAAAAACTTCAAAGGCAGATTATGTTACCATATCCGGCAAGGTAAGGTATGCAGATAACGGCCAGGTCGTTTCCTCAGGAGTTGTAAAAGCTTTTAATGAATTTGGCCAGTTTGAAACTCAGGTTAACATAAATACAGAAGGCGATTATATTCTTGGTGTAATAAGAGCGCTTCATAAGGATTTAATCGGCTTTCCGAATATAGAACCTGAGGCAGATTATGTTCCAACCGGCTATCCAAGTGCAATTGACCCGCTTTTAATGGTGCATGTTGATGCTATGCAAAATCACACTGGAATTGATATTTATGTTCAAAGAGTCGGCGGGGGAGGGAATGCACCTTTTACTCCGATGACAAATGTTTCGGGCTTAGTTTTATCCGATAACCAGCCTATAAAAGATGTTGTTGTTTATGCAAAATCAGGCAATGAGTATATTGGATTCGGAGTTTCAAACTCAAAAGGCGAGTTCAGGATTAACAATATTCCGGAAGGCGACTATATTCTGATAGCTCATAAAGTCATGCAGAATTCCGCTTCAAAGCCGGTAACTTTAGGCGAAGGCGGGCTTGATAATGTTATATTAAACGTTTCACCGAAAAAGGATTTAATCGTAAGCACAAACCCGGTTTCGTTTATGCTTTCGCAGAATTTCCCGAATCCTTTCAACCCTGCAACCGTAATCAGCTACTCGGTTCCCAAGGACGGAAAAGTTACATTAAATGTCTATAACACGCTTGGCGAGCAGGTTGCAGAGCTTGTAAACGGAAACCAAAATGTGGGTTCATACGAGGTTAATTTTAATGCCTCAGGTTTTTCAAGCGGAGTTTATTATTACAGGCTTGAATCAAACGGCTTTGTTGATACAAAGAAAATGATTCTTGTTAAATAAAACGGCTGAGAAGGAAATCAGCACCAGCATGGCAACAAAAGCCATGATTTTGATACCCGGCTGTTTTAAATTCTACTAGCGAGGGGGAGAAAAAGCCGGGTATCGCTTTTGAAAATTATTGATATTTATAAACTAATTTAAAATCTTCATTTGTGCAAAATTGAATTTGAAATCCCCCAGGCGGGCTATGTAACCGTAAAAGTAGTTGATATAATCGGTTCGCCCGTAACCACTCTAATTAACTCCCACAAAGAGCCGGGAAAGCATTTGGTTAATCTTAACACCGAGGAGCTACCCCCGGCAGGTATTATTACAAAATATACCTCCATAACCATCCGGAAGGACTATCAAACGGCGACGACAACGGCTTAATTACATCCGGGCAGGTGAAAATAAAGGTGTAAGATTAAATGCAAATTAATTAAACCTTAAAATAGGAGGTTTGCAAAATGCTTTTAAAACCAGAACCCACTTAGCTCCAAAAACTACAAAGCCCTTCTTAATTATTTTTTAATTCATTTTTATTTAATTTGCGGTAACATGAGAAAAATAACCTTCATCCTATTCGCTATTTCGCTATTTCACCAGCTCGCCATTTCACAGTGGCTACAGCAGGTAAGCGGCGTAACTACAAGTCTACTTGATATTGATTTTATTGATTCCAATACCGGGTGGGCTAGCGGAGACAACGGCGTAATACTAAAAACCACAAACGGCGGTGCAAACTGGGTGCAGCAAAATTCAGGTGTAAACAAACGGCTCGAGGGTATCGATGCAGTTGATGCCAATATACTTTACTGTGTCGGCTATGATGAAACGATTTTGAAGACAACAAACGGCGGAAATAACTGGCTCGCCATAAGAAACGGACCTCCGATGATGGGCGGCAGCTTCTTTAAAGTGTATTTTGTAAACGAAAACATTGGATGGATATTAAGAAATAATTACATAATGAGGACTGTTAACGGCTGTTTAACATTCGATTCCACTTTTGTAGTATTCACTTTCCTTAGAGATATTTATTTTAAAGATGCACTAACCGGTGTTTTGTGTACTGATGGCGCCAGAATTATGAAATCAACTGATGGCGGTGTGGTTTGGAATTTGATTACTGTCCCATTACACAATTTCGGGCAGCCTGATTTTTGGAGGTTAAGTTTCGTTAACGATTCTTTTGGCTGGACGGTCGGGGGGGCAGTGCCTCCGGTCTTGGGAAATTGGTTTACAGAACAACAGATTTTGGTTCCTCATGGGATACAATTGGCAGAGTGCAATATCCCAATAATGAGTTTAACTACTCTGTCTTTTTTCCAAGCTTAAACACGGGTTATTGCGGGGGAACTAGTGGTTATACATTTAAAACAACAAACGGAGGATTTAACTGGTACGAGCAGGTCATTACCGGCGGGGCATTCAGAAGGGATTTTAATTTTGTTAATGATACTGTCGGCTGGGTGGTTGGCGGCGGTGGTCATATTTTTAAAACAACAACTGGGGGGCAGTTTGTTGGAATTGAGCCTGTCAGTTCAATAATTCCCGGTAAATTTAATCTTTACCAAAACTACCCAAATCCTTTTAATAACCAGACAATATTTGAGTTTGATATTTCTGAAAATGAAAATTATCAGTTTGAAATTTTTGATGTGCTTGGTAGAAAAATCAGGGTATTGTTTAATGAAAATATGAAAAAAGGCAGATATAAATTAACTTTTAACGGTGATAACTTAAGCAGCGGAATTTATATATGCAGATTGGTTACAAAAAAAATACAGGTTTCAAAAACAATGGTTTTAATAAAATAAAATTTATGAGAAAAATATTTTTGCTTTTTATTGTTCATTGCTCATTGTTCATTGTTAATTGCTACTCCCAGTGGGTTCAGCAGGTAAGCGGGGTTACAAACCCGCTTTATGACTGTGACTTTGTTGACCAAAACACCGGTTGGGTGTCCGGCAGTAACGGAGTAATCCTAAAAACTACTAATGGCGGGTTAAATTGGTTCCAGCAGCCAAGCGGAGTTACAAAAATTCTTCAGGGTATTGATGCCGTTGATGCTAGTGTGCTTTACTGTGTCGGCTATGATGAAACAATTTTGAAAACAACAAACGGGGGTAATAACTGGATTGCAATAAGAAACGGACCTCCGATGATGGGTAACAGCTTTTTTAAAGCGTTCTTTTTGAACGAAAACACTGGCTGGATACTAGGGAATAACTACATAATGAGGACTGTTAACGGCTGTTTGACATTCGATTCCACTTTTGTAGTATTCACTTTCCTTAGGGATATTTACTTTAAAGATGCATTGACAGGTGTTTTATGCGGTGACGGTTCTTTAATTATGAAGTCAACCGATGGAGGCGTTACTTGGAACCAGATAACCATACCATTGCACAATTTCGGACAACCGGATTTTTATAGACTTTCTTTTATTGGCAACACCGGTTGGATAGTTGCACAAGGAAGCAGTTTCGGATTAGGAAAATTAGTATACAGGACCACAGATTTCGGAAGCTCTTGGGATACAATTGCAAGAGTCCTCTATCCAATTGGAGAGGAGAACTACAGCGTCTTTTTCTCCAGTTTAAATACCGGTTATTGCGGGGGGACTTCTGGTTATACATTTAAAACAACTAACGGCGGTTTTAACTGGTATCAGCAGATTGTTCCTTCGAATGGTTTTAGGCGTGATTTTAATTTTGTTAACGACACTCTCGGCTGGTCAGTTGGAGGAGGAGGACAAATTTTCAAAACAAGTAACGGAGGAACGTATGTAGCAATAGAGCCAATTAGTAGCACAATACCCAAAGATTTTAAATTATTTCAGAATTTTCCGAATCCTTTTAATAGTCAAACGAGTATTAAATTCAGTGTTTCGATAAGTGATAAATATACCCTGGAAGTTTTTGATATGCTTGGCAGAAGAATTGAAGTAATATTAAATGAAACAATAAGCCCCGGGCTTTATAAAATTAATTATTCGGCCATTAATTTATCAACGGGAATTTATTTCTATAAGTTAAGCTCGTCTGATTATTTTGAAGTAAGGAAATTTACACTTATTAAATAGAAAGGAGGTTATAAAATGATTCGACCGCCATAAAGTAACTGAGAGTCATTCCTGCGAAAGCAGGAATCTAAGACTGGATTCCCGTTTACACGGGAATGACAAGATAAAAAAGGCAAGCATAGGGCATTCCGTGAACCGCTAAGTTTAGGAATTAAAAGTAAATCCACAAAAAGGGATTTACGCCCTTTTGCTCGCCTTATTAGTTACAAACTTAAATAAACAGGTTTTCAATAAAAATTCAAATAATAACGGATATGAATACAAAATCAATCATCACATTAATGCTAATTTCACTCGGCATTAATTCGCAGGAGTTTAATCCGCACTCAGTAAGCTGCTTCGACTCTCCGCCTGCCTACTGCTATGACGCCTCTTTTCTCGGAGGGCAGTGCAAGCCCGAAAGCATAGACAGATATACATCTGACCCGCTTGCTGTGTTCAGGGTATTAATTGTTTATGCTCAGTTTCAAAATGACCCGAATCCTAATTATTCCCACTGGATGAAGGGACAGCCCCCTGAATATTTTGAAAAACTGCTTTCGCCAACCAAAAGTTCAAACCCAAACTGGTGGGATGCTTATGATGAAGCTACTGCAAGAATGAGCGATTACTGGATGGAGGTTTCCCGCGGAAAATTTCATGTAATTGGACAGGAAGTTAATATAATTTTAGACAAAGAAAGCGGCCAGTATACTAATGGCGCCGAGGCGATGGATGAATTGTACGATAAGCTGGATGATGACCCTACAATTGACTGGACATTATACGACCAGTGGAGTAAAGACGGAAGCGGCTTCCGCTATGGGGCGCCGTTTGACGGTTATGTTGATATGATATATTTTATATGGCGAAGCCCCGGCACTGTACTTGGAAACTCAAGCGCAAGCTTTACCGCGTGCAGTCATTCACAAGGCCACGTAATTTATAATCAAACCCGAGAAATAAAAATCTATCCTGATTTGAATGAATTTGGCAGTGGTTTTCAAATCTCTGACGGTCCAAGGCCTCTTCAACAATGGTCGGCGGTCAGCTTTATACCCGCTGAGCATGGTCATTACACTCTCGGAGTAAGGGTGTTTGCCCCTGAGTGGGATTGCGGGCATCAAGGTTACGGTAAGGTAAACAATTACCATGGTTATGAAGAATTCTTTAGCCCTTATGAGTTAATTCGGCATGGATGGTATCAAACCAAAAAGGTTGACTACGGCGTTTCGTCAAGTTATCAGCTCGATGACTGGACTTCAAGAAATAATTCACCATATCTTGACCCGGATGAAATACTTGAAGTTCCGATAGGTGATGCGAGCAGAAATGAATTTTTTCTGATTGTCAACCGGCAAAAAGTATCAACTTACGATAAAATAATGTGGGGAGATACCGCCCATGATGATCCTTATAGAAAATTAGAATATGGCGAATCACCGAATTATGGTAAAGGGGTATATATTTATCACGCATATCCCGGTGCAGTTGGCTCAGGTTATCAGTGGCAGGTTCCTTTTGACCAGGAGTGTGCAGACGGCTTATACAACTGGGTACAGGATGGTTATCAGCATCCTGATTGGAGCTGCACTCAGGATGTAGAATACTACAAGCGCGTAGAAGTCGTTTATAATATGAACGATAACGGGGGTGAACATCCTACTTATTGCAATGGTCCCGGGACAACAAATATTTTTAACCATGATGGAAAAAGCCTTTATAATTGGTTTGGATTAGGTGATGCATCGGCTTGCGGTTCTGGCGCAGACGGAACAGACAGATACTGGACTAATCTTATTGAAAGCGCGCCTTGGATATATGCTCACCCGGCTCCTTATGAAGTTTGGACATCAAGAGAGTTGAAAGGTGACAGATGGGATGCCTGGAAAGTTGGGTATAATGAGGTTTTCTCGCCTTATTCCAGCCCGTCGACAGTAAATTGGGATAACCAAAATTCAGGAATTTTCATTTATCTTGAAAGCCAGATTAGCACCATAGCAAATTTTAAAATTTATAAGGTGGGTGTAAACGGTACATTAGAACAAATACTTCAGTGGACACCTCCGGCAAAACCGATGAATTTGAAGATTGAGCACTGTTATCAACAACAAAGTTATGGGTATAACAAGTTGACTTGGAATCATAATTTGGAACCAGATATGCGAAGAGATATTGGAGGGACTTTTTTTAAAAGGTATAATGTATATAAAGTATCTTCAGTTAATCCCACTTATATTCCGGATGAAAATAATTATTCGCTGCTGGCAACTGTTGATATCGATGAAAACCAAACACCTTCTTATGTTGATGTAAGCGAGCCCTCTGGGTGTATGAGTGACCCAAATGCCGCCTGTCCTCCAATCTGCTGGATATTACATGCAGCCAGATACAGGGTGGAGGCAGTAGATGTACATGGAACTCCATCGGTTAAGTCTGACTTTGCATCGGTATTTACGTTCAATACATCAAGCGGCGGAGGCACACAAGAAGGCGATAATCCTCCCTCATTTAATAACACTGCTCCAACAGAATTTACTTTACTGCAAAATTATCCTAATCCGTTCAATCCAGCGACAGAGATAAAATACGAGCTTCCTAAAAACAGCTTTGTTACGATTAAAATTTACAATGCACTTGGTGAGGAAATCGAAAATGTTGTTAACAACGAATGGAAATCAACAGGTAGATACTCAGTTTTATTTGACGGAACAAACTTTGCATCCGGTATTTACTTCTATACTATTGAAGCGGGTAATTTTAAAGACACCAAAAAAATGATTTTAATTAAGTAAAAGATTAGAATTTTTTATTCAGGGCATTCTATTTTGGAATGCCCTTTAATTTTACGGGTTTGTTAAATCCTTCCAGCGTTTAATCCGCCATTTGTCATCAGCGCTTGGACGGGTAAGCGTCATATCCACAAAACCGTAAAAATTAATTACGTCGTTGGGGTTGAATGTAATCGTAAGGTTAAAGCTTCGCGTCACATCTACAAGAACGCTGTCGCCTTCTTCAAATACTATGTTATTCCAAATCAGCTTAAGGTCCTGAGTGTTTATAAACAGCCCGTTAGTTGTTCTCATATCCGTAGCCCTGTCCCACGTAACATCTGCCCCCAAGTCGTAATCGAAATAGGAAAAGACAAAATCCTCCGCAAGCAGCTGCCCGTAAATGCTCGTATCTTTAAATGTGTATGAGTATTTGAAGTTCTGAAAAAGTCCCTCAACAGTCTTCTGGTCTGTTAAAATGTTTTCTGTGGAGGTCGAGTTATCTATTTTTGGAGAGAAGGGATTAAAACAGCTCATTAACAATAAGCAATTAACAATTAGCAATAGGCAATAAAAAAAATATTTCTTTACGGGTTGCTTCAACTATATAATTTTTAAACTTCTAAATATTAACTATTAAAACTACTAACTGTTAACTGTTTTATTAGTTGCTGAAATTTGCCTTAAGCTCGCTCCACGTAAAATCGGTATCGTTTTGCCTGAAATCCTGCCACCGTGTAATTGAGTATAAATAGTTTTCATCTGAATTCAGAGTGAGCAGCAGGTTGCCGGTAGCTGATTTAGGCAGGTTAACCCTGTTGTGCTGGTAGACTATAATATAATCCGCCTGATATGAAGCCGAGTCAGCGGTAATCTGAGTAATGGTTTCGTTATCAAGAAATAAAACTGAAGATGCATTAGTATTTGTCTGCGAAATCAGGTTATCCATGTAGCGTTTTTCGGCAAGCGGGTCCCAGTTTTGGAATATCTGCCCGTAAAGAAGCTGTGATTTTGAATCAGGTACATATTGAAAATTTGATGCCGATATGCATTTAATATAATTTTCGGAATTTTTTTCGAGTATTGAAAACGAGAGGTTATCAATAACAATTTCAGGCGTTGTCGGGGGAACAAAGGTTGAACGGATGTTGGACGGCTCCTCGGGGTCGCGTGTATCAAATATTCCGCAGCCCTTCATAAGAAAAACAGCCGCCAGCAAAAGCACAAGTATTTTATTTTTTTTGAGCAAGTATTATCAGTCTTTCTGACTTAACTGGTTCATATTTACTGCCGTAATAATTGCCGAAAACTTTTTTGATTTTTAGTCCGCTTGAATTAAAAACCCTCCGTAAATCACTTAACGAATATAGCTTAATTTTTTCGTAAAAATTATAGATTTGCGGGTATTTTGAGTTTTTTAGGTTTTTTAAAATTAGTATGTTCTTTTTTACAAAGCCGGCTTTGATTTCCCTAACCTGTATTATAATATTAGGGTTTCCAATTGATTTTAAATATGACTTTGCGCCGGTCATATCAAACGGCACAAGGTTTCTCTTTAAATACGGCGGATTTAAAAAATCTAAGAAAAAATGCCCGCCTTTTTTAAGTGAGCTTGAAATGCTTTTTATAACTCTGAAGTTCTCTGAATCTTTTTCAAAATAACCGAAGCTTGTGAATAAATTGACCACCAAATCAAACTCATTTTTGCGTCTAATCCCGCGCATATCCCTGATTTCAAACCGTAAGTTATTTTTAAACTTTTTATAGTCTGTTTTAAGCTTGCCTTTTGCCTGGCTGATTAAAAAGGGTGAAAGGTCAATTCCCAAAACCTTGAACCCCTTTTTTGCAAATAATACGCTGTGTCTCCCGTTTCCGCAGGCAAGGTCAAGCACTTTTGAGTCTTTTTTAAGTTTGATATTTTTTAGTATAAGGGAAACGATTTTCTTTGCGTCAGTTTCGTCTCTGTGTTTGTATAAGTCTGAATATTCCTGTGTGTTAAACCATTTTTTAAACCACTGCTGCATTTTTTTTATAGCTGCATTTTTTTATAGAGTTATCCTTCCCTCGAATGCTTTTGCAATTGTGATTTCATCAGCAAATTCCAAATCCGTTCCTACAGGTATTCCCCGGGCAATTCTTGAAATTTTGATATTCAGAGGTTTTATTAGCTTACTAAGATATGTAATAGTATATTCACCCTCCACACTTGGGTTTAGTGCTAGAATTATTTCATCGACATTTCCCGAAAGCCTGCTCAGCAGCTCTTTGACTTTAATATCTTCCGGTCCTATTCCGTCAAGCGGGGAAATTATTCCGTGAAGCACATGGTAAACGCCTTTAAACTCGTTTGTTTTTTCGATGGCAAAAACGTCAGTCGGTTCCTCTACGATACAAATTGTATCTTTATTCCGCTTAGGGGAGTCACAAATTGCACAAGGCTCAATTTCGGTTATATTGCAGCATAGGGGGCACAGCTTGATTTTATCTTTTAAGCTAAGGAGTGCATCACTCAGGCTTATAACATCCTGCGGGGAAGATTTTGCTAAGTACAAAGCTATTCTGTGGGCGGTCTTTCGCCCAATGCTTGGCAGCTTTGAAAGCTCCTCGGCTACCTTTTCCAAGGTTTCTGATGTCTGCATACGAGTGTTATAGTCCGGGCAGATTGAGCCCCGGTATGTTTGGCAGTATGCCGGAGGTTGCTTTCTGCATTTCGTCCTGTGCCATTTTTTGCGCTGACTCGATTGCCTTATTAACAGCTGCTACAATTAAATCCTCAAGCATTTCTGGGTCATCGGAATTTATTACTTCCTTTTCGATTTCTATTTTTGTAAGCTGCAATTTTCCGTTTGCTGTAACTTTAATCATTCCACCGCCTGATTCTTCGGTTACGAATTTGTTTTCAAGCTCGTCCTGTACCTGTTTCATCTTTTCCTGCATTTTCTGAACCTGTTTCAGCATTCCCTGCATCTGGTTTAGCTTCATTATTTTTGCTCCTAAAGTAAAATAAAATCAATAAATTTATATCAAAAAAATATATTCAAATATAGCTAATAAGCCGTAAACTAAAAACATAAAGGGAGACGGTAATGTTTCAGATGTAATGTTTCAGATGTAATGTTTCAGATTACTTTTAACACTCTGTCTGTTATATCCCTGTTTAAGGAAAGAATCGCGGGCTTGCCCATATAACTGACCACCGACGCGTTTACTTCTATAAGCATTTCAGTATAATCTTTTCTGTAATGAACGGTCTGAAAGTTATTGTGATAACCTGTCTTTAATGTTTTTTCAATGTTTTCTTTTCCTTGAGGAACGTTTTTGGAGACAGTCTTCAGTGATAATCCTATAAATTCATCTTTTGAAAACCCGTAAATCTCGCAAGCCCTTTGATTTACATCCAGCACCTTCTCATCGTCAGGCGAAAATATTATAATTGCATCATGTGCCTGCTCGAACAGCATTCTGTAATACTGTTCTGATTGCTTTAGAGCATTTTCGGTTTTTTCCAATAGGTCAATTTTTTGATAAAGCTTCTGATTTATTTGCGATATTTCAACCATTCGCTCCCTTACAATCTGTTCAAGCTCCTGCTTGGTTATTTCGCCTGATTCGCTGTCAAATATTTTGGAAGCATTAGTTTTAATCGATACAAAAACGAATATAAAAATCAAACATCCGATAATTGTGGCCCCTATAATGGTATAAAAAGTAAACCAGTATCCTTTGGAAGCCAGTTCATTTTTCTTATCAAGTGTTTCAAGCTCTTCGGCTTTTAACCTGTTAATAAGGTTTCTTATATCGCTTTGCACAACCCTGCCTTTTTCAGTATTACCCGCGTGAATTTTGGGATTTGTGC
The DNA here is from genome assembly GCA_022616535.1 of Chlorobiota bacterium. Taxonomy (GTDB): domain Bacteria; phylum Bacteroidota; class Ignavibacteria; order Tepidaquicellales; family OLB5; genus JAKEEM01. Next base: position 13,919 of record JAKEEM010000074.1, read on the forward strand.
CTCTTGAGCTTTGCAGCTCTATGCCGTCTTTGAAAATCTGAATTCTGGCCGAAACTAAAGATTTCAAAGTATCGATTGCTCCCTGCTGGTCGGAATCATCGTATGGGTATTGCTTTAATCTTATAAAAAGCGAATCAATAACAGCTGCAGTGGACTTAAACCCTGCAAGATATTGTTTTTCACTGGAGGTAAAATAATTTCTTCTTAATGATTCGGCTTCCGAAATGCCGGAATATATATTGTTTAACAGTGTAATTCTGTTATATGAAATCATTGAATAATCCTGGTAATCTTCCTGGTCACGGAAATTCATATATACAACTACTCCCGAGGAAACCAGCACCAGAATCCCCAAGACAAATATAATAGTAATCGATTCTTTATTTAATAATGATTTCATCAAAATAATTCAAAAAATTAAATCTCAAAATTAAATCTCAAAATTATATTTAAAAAACTATATTTCAAATAAAGCTTTCGGATTGATTCTGATTTTTTCTTCTGTGTAAAACGGCTCGCCGTATTTTACTCCTATTTGAAATCCGTAGAATACCGCCCGAGCCTCTATGAATCCCTTAAATTTTTTTTCGCTTATATATGTTTGCGGACTCTTGCTTTTGGGATTGTAAAACTGGCTTTGATAGCACTCAATCGATTTCATTTTATCATTAAACGTATCTGTTATGTCAACAATCAAGTTAGGTTCAAAAACAAAGGATTGCATGTAATAATAATTTCTCTTCGGTCTGTGCGGAGCGAGTTTTTCGGTTTTAATCTTCACAAGTCCCGAATAAAATGCCGCGCTCTTAACCAGCATATGTGTATGATGGTGGTCAGGGTGCCTGTCGTGAAAATAAGGGAAGAAAATTATCTCAGGCTTGTATTTTCTTATAACTTTTATAACTTTTAATCTGTTTTTTTCATTGTTATCAATATTGCCGTCGGGAATTTTCAGGTTTTCTCTCACAGAAATTCCAAGTGATTTGTTTGCTCTTTCAGCTTCCTTTTTTCTTGCTGCGCTTGTGCCTCTGGTGCTTAATTCACCTTGAGTTAAGTCAACTAAACCAATTTTTTTGCCTGATTTAACAAGTTTTATAATTGTGCCGCCCGAGCATAGTTCTGCATCATCAGGGTGTGCTGCAAAAAATATTGCGTCTAATTTCAAGATTTTAATGTATTTAAACGCAAAGTTAACAATTGTAAAATTCTGCTAAAAGTCATTAAACTGTGAAACAAAAAAATGGCTATTTAAGTTAGTTTTAGTAAGAATCAGTAAATTGAAAATCTCGCTGTTAGCGGATTGTTTTTGCAGAAAAGTAATGTTAAATTGCATAAATACTCAAAATTAAGGTTATGAAGAAATCGATAATTGCCATATTTCTGCTTCCATTGTTAACTTTTGCCCAGTCCGGTCCCAAAATGGAGGTTGAAGGAGGCAATACTATAAATACGGGAAACCATCTGAGGGGCAAAGAAGTTGTCCATGAGGTTAAGTTTAAAAATACGGGCGATGAAGACTTAAAGATTACCAGTGTCGGCACCTCATGCGGATGTTCAAGCGCACTCGTTTCAAGTGACCTGATTAAGGCGGGTGAAAGCGGTTCAATAAAATTTACTTTCAACGGGCAGGCTTTCGGGCAGACGATGAAAAGCCTGATGGTCTCCACAAATGAGAAGGAAAACAATTATCATAATATACAGATAAGTATGAATATGATAGACCCCCTCTCCATTAACCCGCAGTCAATTATAACCGAAGGCAGGGTGGGAGAGGAATTAAAGCAAATTGCTACAATTACAAATTCGCTTGATAAAGAAGTTGATATAACGGAGCTTACATCCAACACTCCGGTTATAAAAGTTACATCGGATAAAATGGCGCTTGGTTCAGGTGAAGCTGCGTTGCTTGATATATTGATTAAGATTTACGAGGAATCAGCCATCAACGCCGCAATCATTATAAAAACTACCGAGGGCGAGTTCCAAATTCCCGTTCTGGTAGATGTTAAACCAAATTAAAAACAGGATTTGTTGAATAAGCGGACCCTTTTACAAATCGGGGGGATACTTTTACTAACGCTCCTTATCGGTGTTTTTTATAATATTACCAATCCAAACAGAATTCCGTTTTTTGGCGAAGAAAAAGTTGTTGATTTTACCCAAAGCGACAGTCTTTTAAATGCATTGAGGATTCAGGACTCAATTCAAAGAGCAGCAGACTCAATTAAAAATCTTTCCAGCCATAGAGAGGATTCGCTAAGGCTCCTCAATGAAAAAAGAATGCAGGACTCGATTTTAGCAAAGAACAAATCAGATTCATTAAAAAGAATTCAGGATTCTTTAACAGCTCTAAACGGCAAAGACTCCGTAAAAAATGCCGAGCTTAAAGATTATGTTAAACCGGTAGATATAAAGCTTGATTTTGCAAAGGCGCTCTTCGATAAAAAATACCGTTTTATTGATGCACGCGATGCCTCCGATTATAATGCAGGCCATATTCAAGGAGCTATGAACATTCCATTCCATGATTTTGATAAATACAAAGATGTGCTCGAGGGCCTCCCCAAAGACCAGGTTTACGTTACCTATTGCAGCGCTGCCTGCGATGTAAGCATTGATATGGCTTATGCGATGGCTAAGATGGGATTTAAAAAGGTCTATATCTTCCACGGCGGGTGGGATGAGTGGAAGGAGGCTGGTTACCCGGCTAATTAAGTTATGAAAAAAATATTTGAAAATAAATATTTTGTAATTTCAGCGCGAATAATCTTGGGTGCAATATTTGTTTACGCAAGCCTGGAGAAAATTGCAAATCCCCAGGCTTTTGCCGATATAATTAATAATTACCGAGTTTTGCCTGTTCAGCTGGTAAATCCGCTTGCTGTTTTTCTGCCTTGGCTTGAGCTTATCACTGGTTTATTTCTGATGACAGGAAAATGGGTCAAGGGCTCGCTGTTAATTTATTCAACACTTTTGGTTATTTTTATAATTGCTTTATCACAAGCGCTCATAAGGGGACTTGACATATCCTGCGGATGCTTCAGTGTTGATCCCTCAACTACCTCAAACGTTTGGCTGAGAACTATTGAGGATTTGATAATGTTATTTTTTAGTGTTAACTTATACAGATATTCGATTCGGGGAAATCTTAAAACAGAAAAATCAATAATTTAAAATAAACACTTTTGATTATGAGAGACAGTAAAGCAGGTAAAATCGTTTTTTTCGCCCTCGGAATTATTGTGGTCGCCGCATTTTCGGCATTTCTTGTAAATAAAAATTCACATGACCCGAAGCTAAACCCGCCTGTAATCACTTTTGCCGATGATAAAATCGACCTTGGCGATATAAAGCAGGGTCCGCAGGTGACGGGTGAATTTGAATTTACTAACACAGGGAAAAGCGTGCTGATTATAAAGAATATTTCTACTTCCTGCGGGTGCACGGGAGTTATTGCCGACGAAAAAAAGGAATACCAGCCCGGTGAAACTGGCAAAATAAAATTTACCTTCAATACAGAGGGAAGAAGCGGTTTTAACGAAAAAACTATTACAGTTTACACCAATGACCCAATAATGCCTTCAAAAACCGTATCGTTCAGGTGTAACATAATTACTACTTAGTTAATGAAAGTTGGACTTCTTCAGTTTAAACCTGAATTCGGTGATGTTGACGCAAACATAGAGAAGGTTCAAAAACTGCTGCACAATAAAAATTTCGATTTATTGGTTCTGCCCGAGCTTCCAAACTCGGGCTATTTATTTTCTTCAATTGATGAGCTTAATAAGTTAGCGGAAGAAATACCAAACGGAAAATTTTGCAATGCGTTAGTAAAAATTTGCAAAGAAATAAACGGCTATATTGTATCCGGAATTTGTGAAAGGAGTAAAGGGAGCTTTTACAACTCAGCCGTTTTGGTGTCACCTGCAGGCGAAATCAAGATATACAGAAAACTGCAGCTTTTTTCGGAGGAAAAGCTCTGGTTTAAACCGGGCAATTTGCCTTTAGAAACTCATGAAATTAAAGGAACCTTTGGAAATGTTAAAATAGGAATGATGGTTTGTTTTGACTGGATTTTTCCCGAAATAACCAGAACACTTGCTTTAAATGGCGCGCAGATTATATGCCACCCGTCGAATCTTGTAATGCAGTACTGCCAGACTGCAATGTTCACCAGGGCGCTTGAGAACCACGTCTTTACAATTACAGCGAACAGAATAGGGAAAGACATAAACGGCGGCAAAGAGCTGGCTTTTACCGGCAAAAGCGTAATTGTTGACCCGAAGGGCAATTACATTTACAGGGGTTCAGATGATAAGGAGGAATGTTTTATTGTTGATATTGACCCGTCAAAGGCTTTGGATAAACACGTTACTAAGCTTAATAATGTTTTGGAGGACAGAAGAGAGGAGTTTTACTTTAACTAATCTCGGTAACTAATTAGATTCTTCTCCAGTCAATATAACTGCCTTCCTTAATTTTATACTTATCAGTAAATCCAGAAATAACCTCAACTACATATAATGCCGGCTTAATCGAAGGCAGAGTTTTTTCCGATAAGGGCTCAGTATTTTTGTGTATTTTCACAATTTGTTTCTTTGAGTTTATAAAGAGTATATCAAGAGGCATAACAGTGTTTTTCATGTAAAATCCCTGCACTTCCTCGGCGGGGAAAATAAAGAGCATCCCCTGGTCTTCCGTCATTCCTTCGCGGAACATTAAGCCTAAATGGCGCGCATCATCGGTATCGGCAATCTCAACGTCAATTTTTTTAACAAGGCTTTTTAATGAATCCTGAAAATAAACTTCACCCTGTTTTTTAAACTTGGTTTTGTTTGAATCAGTTTGGTTTGTTGTATCTATCTTAACATCATCGGTATCTTTTTTGCACATAAGGTTTGTGAATAATAATAAACACGATATAAATATTATTGATATTTTGGCCCTCATCAATATTTTCAATTCTCTAATCTTTTTATTTCGTCCCTTATTTCAGCCGCACGTTCGAATTCCAAATCCTTTGCCGCTTCCACCATTTGCCTGCGGAGCTGGTTAATTAAGTCCCTTCTTTCTTCACTATCCATCCTCTTTTGAACCGGGTCTGTTAAAATAGAAAGACTTGTTCTTTGCATATCTCCCCGCTTTCTTCCACGGCGCTGGTCCTGCTTTGCCTTTGAATCAGCCACAACAGTAGAGCTCATTATTTCCTCCAGCGTCTTATAAACGGTCTTGGGATTTATGTTGTGTTTCTTGTTATACTCATCCTGTATTTTCCTTCTGCGTGCAGTTTCTTTAATAACTTTATCCATCGAATGGGTAATCTTATCTGCGTATAGAATCACAAGCCCATTAACGTTTCTCGCCGTCCTGCCTGCCGTCTGCATCAGTGATTTCTCCGACCTCAAAAAACCTTCTTTGTCGGCATCTATTACAGCCACAAGCGATACTTCCGGCAAATCAAGTCCTTCCCTCAGCAGGTTCACTCCGACCAAAACATCAAAATTACCGAGACGTAAATCTCTTAATATGTCAACTCTGTCCAAAGCGTCTATTTCTGAATGCATATACCTGACTCTTATTCCTATGCCCAATAGGTAGTCCGTTAAATCCTCGCTCATTCGCTTGGTTAGTGTAGTTACCAGCACCCTTTCTTTCTTTTGAGCTCTCTCTCGTATTTCATTTATTAAATTATCAATCTGGTTTTTTGTGGGTCTCACCTCAATTGCCGGGTCAAGAAGTCCCGTCGGGCGGATTATCTGCTCGACATAAACGCCGCCGCATTTTTCAAGCTCGTAATCACCCGGGGTTGCGCTCACAAAAATTACCTGTTTTAACGCCCCCTCCCATTCGGAAAATTTCATCGGTCTGTTATCAAGCGCTGAGGGCAGGCGAAAACCGTAATCAATCAATGTCTGCTTTCTCTGCCTGTCGCCGTTATACATTCCGTTGATTTGAGGAACCGATACGTGCGATTCATCAACAATCAGCAGATAATCTTTCGGGAAGTAATCAAACAGGCACGAAGGTCTTGAGCCGGGCGGGCGCTGGTCCATATGGCGCGAGTAATTCTCAATCCCAGTGCAGTAGCCGACTTCCTGTATCATTTCCAAATCAAAGTTCGTTCTTTGCTCTAGCCGGTGGGCTTCAATCAGCTTTTCCTGCTGCTGAAGCTCAGTTAAACGTTCATTCAGCTCTATTCTAATGTCACGGATTGCTTTCTGCTGCTTTTCCTCCGATGTGACAAAATACTTCGCAGGGTAAATAACGATTTTTTCATCCAATCCGGTTATTTCGCCTGAATTCCTATCGAAGTAAAGTATGCTTTCAACCTCATCGTCAAAAAGCTCGATTCTGATTGCATTATCATCTTCATACGCCGGTATTACATCGATTACATCGCCTCTCACTCTGAACACACCCCGCTTGAACTCAAAATCGTTCCTTACGTAATGGATGTCTATTAGCTTGTTGAGAATTTCCTTGCGCGATATTTTCTGCCCTTTGCTTAAAATTAAAACCTGCTCGGCGTATTCCTCCGGCGCGCCGATGCCGTATATACATGAAACCGATGCAACTATAATTACATCTTCCCTTCCTTCGAGCAGAGCCGTTGTGGCTTTTAACCTGAGACGGTCGATTTCTTCGTTAATCGATAAATCCTTCGCAATGTAAGTATCCGTGTGGGGGATGTATGACTCCGGCTGGTAGTAATCATAATAGCTGATGAAAAACTCAACCTTGTTTTTCGGGAATAGACTTTTGAACTCTCCGTATAATTGCGCCGCAAGAGTTTTATTGTGGGACATCACAAGCGTGGGCTTTTGGATTTTTTCAATTACATTTGAGATTGTGTAGGTTTTACCCGAGCCCGTTACTCCCAAAAGAGTCTGAAACTTATCGCCTCTTAAAACACCTTCGGTTAATTCATTTATTGCCTTCGGCTGGTCACCCGAGGGCTTGTATTCCGATTCAAGCTTAAATTTCATTTACTGCGTGAGTATATAATTAAAGGCAAGTATTTTTTTTATTGTCTATTGTTAATGGATTATTGATTATTGTTTTCTCGAAAACCCTGCAAGGTACATACAAAAATAATCCTGCGCGTCACGCATTGATGTTGCATTTCCGCCAAAACCGTTCATCACTATATAGAACATTAATATTTCATTATCCTTATCGATTGCATAACCGCATAATGAGCTGACTCCGTTTAAAGTTCCCGTTTTACCGTAAACATTGCCTTCGGCTTCGGTCCCAATCATTCTCGTTTTCAGTGTTCCGTCTTTGCCTGCAACCGAAAGGGAGTTTAAAAAATAATCAAACATAAATCGGTCATCATAAATGTATTTCAAAAGCTTCATATAAAGCTCAGCGTTGACTTTGTTAAACCTTGTCAGCCCCGAACCTTCAAGAATCTCGTATGAGTAGCGGTCGACGCCGAGTCCCGTTAAAAATGAGCTTATGACTTCCTGCCCGTCCTCAAGCGTGCCGGGATTGGATTTAAACTTTGCGCCCAGCATTTTAAAAATCGTAATTGCTGAGTGGTTATCACTTTCCTTATTCATATATGCAAGAATATCGTAAATTGAGTGGCTTACCTGCGTTACTTCCTTTGCCCCTTTCGGAGTCGTACCCATTATAACCGTGCCCATTACGCTTACTCCCCCCAGAGTTAAGCTGCTCGATAGCATCGATGCTGCGGAGGTGGAGGGGTTGTACGAGCCCGAATTCTTATCAAAAGCAAGAGCATTTACATACGGCCAGTAGGAGGGACCCGTATCGCCTTTATAATAACCCGAAAGCGTGTTATAATTGTTGTCAAAAAACGACTCATCCGCAACGATGTTGCCGGTTATTTCTTTTATCCCTCTTTTTGTAATTTCATTTGCAAGATACAGCATATCGTTTGAGTTCAAATCGGGGTCGCCGTAGCCCTTTAAATACAGGTTTCCGTTTATTATTCCGTCGTTAATATCGCTGTCATCGGTGTAGATTTTTGTCTGAATGCTGTAGTTCACCCCAAGCTTTGAAAATGCGCAAGCTGAAGTAATGAGTTTTGTAATTGATGCGGGTGTCATAGATTCCTCAGGATTAAGCTCATACAGCGTTTTATTGTAATCGGCGTGAACGACCTTGCATGAAATTTTTATCCCTGAATTGTAAACAGGCAGGCAGATTGAATCAAGGTTCGCCTGAAGCTCCGCAATTTTTTCCTCGGGAAACTTCGCCTGCGAAAAAGTAAATTGAAAAACGAAAAGTAAAAATAGAATTGTCCAATGCAGCTGGATTATTTTTGCTCTCATTTTCATTTATTTAATTAAAAATTTTTTTTGACTCGTTCCAGATTTCATCCATTTCTTCAAGGTTTGATTCCGTTATCTTTTTGCCGCGCTTTTTAAGCTCCGTTTCGATGTGCTGAAAACGCTTAATGTATTTTTCAATCGTTAGTCTCAAGGCATTTTCGGGATTTATCTCAAAAAATCTAGAATAGTTTGTAATAGCAAATAAAATATCGCCAAGCTCCTTCTCAAGCTCTCTCCGGTCTTCATCTGTAATCTTTCCGTGTGAGTCTTTTCTTTTCTCTGCTTCTTTTTTGAACTCCTCAAGCTCTTCTTCTACTTTTTTAAAAGAGTCCTCGCTCTTATCCCAGTCAAACCCGACTTTGGATGATTTTTCCTGTATCCTGTAAGCGCGTGTGAGGGAGGGGAGTGTTTTCGGAACGCCGTCAAGTATCGATTTTCTGTTTGATTCCCCGAGCTTGATGTGCTCCCAGTTCCTCAGCACGTCTTTTGTGCCGCTGACTTTTACTTCACCGAATACGTGCGGGTGGCGCGAGATGAGCTTTTGGTTAATCGATTCAATAACGTCTTTCAAATCGAACTTGCCGTCGCCTTCGGCAATAACGGCGCTGAATGCAACATGAAGCAGCAAATCACCCAGCTCTTTTTTCAGCTCATCGTAATTTTTCTCATCGATTGCCTCAAGGGTTTCGTAAGTTTCCTCAAGCAAAAGGTGGCGTATTGATTCATGAGTCTGCTCCCTGTCCCACGGGCATTCATTACGAAGGCGTTTTACTATCGCTGCAAATTCGTCGAACTCTTTTATTGGATTTTCGGGCTTTAATTTGTGGATTTTTTCCATCCCCCTTCAAAGTGGCTGACTGCCAAACTGCAAATTTAAGCATTAATTTTGCGAAATTAAATGCTGTAAACCCCCTTAATCCCCCTTTGGTTAAGGTAACTATATACCAGTTAGGACAAAAATCCTTTAAAAACCGCTTATTAACGTGAGTTTTTTATAGTTGATATTTTAAACTTAATAATATATTTTTATGGAAATTAATCAAGGAAATTTAATGACTATTTGTATTGCAGCACTTTGCGAGGATTCTCAAAAAGTAGTTGTAACATCAGATAAAATGCTCACTGCGGGTATGTTATCAATACAATTTGAACATCCAGAATCTAAAATAATCGAGATTACAAAAACTTGTGTTATTATGACTGCAGGAGCAGGACTACGCCAAACTGAATTGGTCACTGCATTGAAAAAACAAATTTCGGGGTTAGTTACATCAACAGTGCCAGACATTGTTGAAAAAATTAAAGATATATACCAGAAGGCAAGATTAAAAAAAGCAGAAGAATTATATTTAAAACCAATCGGATTAACATTAAGTGATTTCCCCCGACAAGCACAATTCCTCTCACCAGATGTAAGTATGTCTTTAAATGAACAAATATCATCTTATGACTATGGAATTGAAATAATTGTAGCTGGGGTAGATAACGAAGGCGGACATATTTATTTTATTGGAAATCCAGGAACTTCAGAATGTTTTGACTCAATCGGATATTTTCAAATTGGTTCGGGAGAACCTCACGCAGCACAATGTTTCATTGAAAACTCATATTCCCAAAAAGCAAATCTATACGATGCTCTTTGGGCAGTATATAACGGGAAAAAAAGAGCTGAAAATGCACCTGGAGTTGGGAAAGCAGGTGAATTTGCAATAATCGGAAATGATAAAATTTTATACTTAGAGGATAGTGTATTAAAAGAATTAGAAAAATTGCGTTCAGAAAATGAATCTATTAAAGACCAATATTTTAAAAATGAAGTTTCACCCAAACTCACAAGCATAAAATTTGGGACTGAATGATTAAAAAAAATCAAAGAAATAAATCTTTTAAACAGGCATTACTCGATGCAAAAAAAAGAATTGCCTTAGCGAAGCGAAAACGAATACGAATAAGACTTCGTCTTCAATCGAAAAGAGTAAATAAATACTCATTAGTTATTTGAAGTTCGCTTTCGGACATTTCCTTTTCGTTTTTTTAAGGTAGGTGGGGGGGAATTAATTAGTATTTTTAGAACTTCATCAAAAGTCCCTTTAATTGCAACTTTTTTTTCGTATTTATTAGCTCGTTTCTTTTTAGGTTTTTTCATTCAGCAATCAATTCATTATACTTTAACCTGCCTGTGCATTGCGTTATGGATTTATCAAACCTATTTTGTTCATTAAAATCTTTAGTATTGTATCTAAAGTTAAATTCATTACAGTATTTCTCAAGATGTTTTTCGCTAACTTGATGATAAATACCTATAATGCCACGTTTTAATAAACTCCAAAATCCCTCAATAGTATTTGTATGAATTTTACCGTTAGCATATTCACCCTGTGCGTGTTTAATAATACTGTGTTTATAATTTCCGTCAAACATAACATAAGCAGAAAGCTCATCTGTAATTAAATGACTACCCTTTTTTACGTTCTCCTTTATCGCTTGAGGGATAATTTTTGTTGTGGTGTTCTCAATAGGTTTAGATATAATCATTCCATTTCTCTGATATAAACCTATAACCACACTTTTATCTTTTAAACTTCTACCTTGATTCCCCTTTACCTTTTTATCCCAATGTCTATTTTTGTTTTTCCCCCCAATATATGTTTCATCTGCCTCGATAATACCTCGTAACATAGTAGGATTTTTAGCCCTTAGCATTTCTCTAATTCTATGTGCCATAAACCACGCTGTTTTTTGAGTTACACCAATATCTTTACTTAATTGTAAAGATGAAATGCCTTTTTTATGAGATGTCATTATATAGATAGCTAAAAACCACTTTCTTAATGATATTTTTGTATTTTCAAAGAACGTTCCTACGGTTGCTGTGAATTTCTTATAGCATTTCGGATTGGCACATTTATAACCCGCTTTGGTAACATAAACTTTATCGTGGTTACAAAACGGACAAGTTACATTACCGCTCCAGCGTAGTTTAGCGAGATGTTCCTTGCAGGTTTTTTCGTCTTTGAAATATTGCGAAACTTGAATCAAATTGTTATATTCCATTGTCTTTATTAATTTAACTATTCAAATATACTCTTTAGTTTCTGTTTATTAGTATCATAGTATGATATTTTTGTCCTGTCAAATGCCCAATTTATCTCTAAAATTTTGAGAACTTTAAGCTACAAAGTTCATTTTATAACAAAGTTTTGAAATTACCGTATATTGAGCAAATATAGCTGATTTTATACTTGACAAAGTAATATTATCTAATTATATTTGATAGTTCTTTTAAATTAAAAGAGGTGGAGTGGGAGGATATTGCATCCTCGACGTCAGGCTCCTAAGCCCCAAGACGTCTTTCTGCTACCACCCCGATTAAAGAGTGCCCCTGAAACGGCTCGAACGTTTAACTTGCGGTTTAGTAGACCGCTGTTCTATCCGATTGAACTACAGGGGCAAAATCTGATTCACGTATGAAATTTGAGCAACCTTCATTATTGAGGTTGCTCTTTTCATTATATAACCTTACCCTTTCCGTTTTTCTTTGCGGAACGAGGATAATATCTAACCAGTCTAAATTTGTTAAACGAGATTCAATCAAAGAAGGTTGCTTGTCCTAACTGGTATATAGTTACCTTGGTTAAAGGGGGGACGAGAATCTTCGTAATTTTGTACCCTATGATTAATCCAGAATTGAATCTCCAAATAAATACAGAAGGGGGTTCAGATGCTTCTTTGCGTCTTAGTGTCTTTGCGGCTGTCAGGATTTAATTAAAAATAATTGTCCGTGAATTTTACCGATTGCCGAAATTTTAATTTATTACTGAATTTACCACTCTTAACACTTTTTCTTTGATATCTTCACGTAATCAAAACATTTTCTCTGCTTTTGCCGATTATGATTTGTTTTCTGCTTTTTTCTTTTTTCGCTTTTACTTAACTAACTCAATGAACTTAAGGAACTTACAGACTTTCTCCTCATATATGCCTAATGAGGTGAATCCGCCACGAAGGACTTGACATTTTAAAATTGATATAGTAATTTTGCCACG
>JAKEEM010000013.1 GCA_022616535.1 Chlorobiota bacterium
AATCAAGCTCAATAGTTTTGTGATTTTTATAATACCTGTAAGCGAGTACAATAAATGCAAAAAGCAGTAATAAACAAACAGCAGTTGTTAAGTACAAATTAATCTGTCCTTCAGGATTAAATCCTCTGAAATTGCCAAATGCAGCAAGGTTTATAATTGAAGCAGTAAAAACCATTGCAAAACCGAAAATTATTCTGACAATATTTTTGCGTGCGATTATTGTGTAAATTCCAAGTGCTAAGAGTGCAGCACTTAAAAAAATGAAATGGTTTATACCGGCTTGTATCATTTTGGTTGTGTCATTTTGTTTTAGCTGCCCCTTTTTTTAATATAAATCCAAGCGAGCTTACAATTATAAATAATGCAAAACATACAGCAAGTAATGCAGGCAGATACTTGCTGAATATCAGCATATAAGTATTTAGATCGTAATTTAAAGCGAATAATCTCCATCTTGTGGAAGTCACCAATCCCGAAACTATTGCCGTCATTAATCCTATTGCAATGATAAAGGGGAAATTGGTTGATGAGCCAGCAATGTTTACTTTTTGTACGAGGTTTTCTAATCTTGAGGAAAAAATTAAAATTAGAGATAACAGAAGAATTAATGCAAGTAATCCGATTAAGGCGAATAATTCCGAAAGGAGCATTGTAAATATTCCGCGAACACTTATAAGAAATATCAGCAGTGCGAAAAATGTTTTATAAATGTTTTCCGAAAAGGAAATATACATTGCAGAAACTATTACAGCGGCAAAGAAAAAGTAGAATAAAGTATCGTACATTAATTAACTTTATATTCCTTCAAAACATAATAAATAAATTTTAATGTCGGGGGATTGGTTCTGTTTGCCCCCCATTTTACTATACCGGTTCCCTTTTTAAACCACATTTCGAAAGAAAAGGTAAACCCGTCACTCAGAGTAACATACCGGCAGTTTTCAAATGTCCCGGCTTCGGTTTCAATTTTAAAGTTTTCTTCGTTTACAAGCCCGCCGAATACACCGAAATGCCACTGATATCCTTTCTTGAAATTTTCTGCTGCAGGGAAAATCACTCCGCTGCTGCCGAAATATCCCGTTATTTCAATCTCTCCTTTTTCATTAACTGAAATGTTTTGGGTCGAGCTTTCTTTAGTAAGGTAAGGAAATGACGTGAGCCCTGCAATTTTATCCTTAATCGTTTCTACCTTGATCGTAAACGTTTCGGTTTCTTCCCTCGGTGCTTCGTTAATGTATGTCCAGTAATTTCCCTCAGCGGCCGGGAAGTATGGATTTAAATAATCACCTTTTTTATTTACATCATTTGTTTTTTTTATGCTGGATGAGTTGCACCCAAATAATACTGCCAAACCAACAAATAAAAGAGGTGTTAACTTAAATTTTAACATTTTTAAGTTTTAACTTTTTAATTTTGTGCTTTAAGTTTAATCTTATTGATAAGTTCAAAAGCGACAAAGCCGCAATTAAATAAATTACAGCAAGTAATATAAATCCTTTAAATCCAAAATGTTTTATAAATCTTACAGTATAAAATAAAATTAAAACCAGAAGTGATGTAAAAAAAATGTATGAAATAATAACAGGATATTTTAACGGAAGCGTTTTTTTGTTTTTAATTGAAAAAAAATATATGAATAAAGCGTATCCCGCGGTTAATAAAACCAGAATAAAAAGCAGTATTTGAGTTAATGAAAACATTTTCGTAAAATTAGCAAAAAATAAAATAAAAAACCCCGCACATAGGCTAGAGCGGGGTAGATGGTTCTAATTTTTAAACTTATGCCGGCTGAAGCTGGGCATCGAGTTTTTGAGCGATTGCCTGTTTTGGAACCGCGCCTATTATCTGGTCGGCTACCTTGCCGTCCCTGAATATCAGCAATGTCGGAATGCTTCTTATTCCGTACTGCATCGATACCTGAGGGTTGTTGTCAACGTCAAGCTTTCCGACCTTAACTTTTCCTTCGTATTCGCCTGCAAGCTCTTCAACATAGGGTGCTATGATTTTGCATGGACCGCACCATACAGCCCAGAAATCAACAAGTACGGGTACGTTTGAATTTATTACTTCCTGCTGAAAATTAGCGTCGTTTAATTCGATTGGATGCATTTTATCTCCTTACATATAGTAAATTAAAATAATAATTTTTCACAATATTTATTGCAATATAAGATTTTCTTTTCCGAAAATCTCGGATAAAACTTTTTCCGAGTATTGGTCATAATGAATTTTTACGTTTTCAAGTTCCATAGTGCTTTCCTTGCTGCCGTTTTTAAGTCTTACAAATACCCTGCAAACTCCTTTGCGCCCCTTTAAAAAATGCTTTATTTCGTTAATTTTTTCGGGATTAAATGAGTTGGAATCTATACGGATGGTAAGCTTTTCAATGGGCTTATCTTCGTTTACAAGCTTTGTAAGCGGCTTAATTTCATCCACAATGATTTTTACCGTGTTTCCGTTTTCATCGGCACGTCCTGTAACGGTTACAATTATGTCATTTCTTAAAACCTCAATATGCTCCTCAAATGTTTTGGGGAACACAACGCACTCGCCCTGTCCCGTGTAATCCTCAAGCATAAAAACAGCAAAGCGGTTGCCTTTTTTGCTCTGCTTGACTCTTAAATCGTTTATTACACCGCACATTCTTACTCGATGGAGCTTGCTTATATCAACTTCCTCGTTCTCGATGTCAGCTACATCGCCGAATCTCAAGGTTGCAAGCTTGTTTATCTCTTCCTGGTAATCGTCAAGTGGGTGTGCGCTGACGTAAAGACCTAAAACGGACTTCTCAAACGAGAGCTTCTGCCTGTCTGACCAGTCAGGGTAATCATCGCCAAGCGGCTTTAGGATTACATCCTCAATTTCTCTGTTCTCGCCCGTGAAAAGCCATGATTGACCCGTTTCAAGGGGCTTTTTGGTATTATGCCTGTACAATACTGCTTCGTAATTATCGTGAAGCTTTTTGCGGTTTTTCTCAAGCGAGTCAAATGCTCCGGCGAAAATCAAAGCTTCGACGGTTTTTTTATTCACTACACGCGCATCTATTCTCGAACAAAAATCAATAAAGCTTTTGTAGGTACCTTTTTCGGTTCTTTCCTTAATAATATTTTCAACTGCAATCCTGCCCACATTTTTAATTGCCGAAAGCCCGAATAGGATTTCATCCTTGCCTGATTTTTTGCTTATAGCAAACTCAGAGTGGCACTCGTTAATATCCGGCAGGCTTAAGCTGATTTTCATTCTCTTGCATTCATTTATAAGCAGAACCATCTCATCCATATCGCCGTAGCGGCAGTTAAGCTGCGATGTCATAAACTCAAGTGCATAGTGTGTTTTTAAATAAGCCGTATGGTAAGCTAAAATTGAGTATGCAACGCTGTGCGACTTATTGAAGCCGTAATCGGCAAATTTCAGAATTAACTTAAATATATCCTTGGCAAGCTTTTTATCATATCCTTTTTGAACCGCACCTTTTATGAATTCCGCTTCCTGCTCCTTCATCGCCTTCTCGTCTTTTTTGCCCATTGCCCGCCTTACTAAATCCGCTTTGGCAAGCGGGTAGCCTGCAATAACCCTAACGAGCTGCATCACCTGCTCCTGGTAAACGATTACACCGTAAGTTTCCTTGAGCACAGCTTCCATATTAGGATGAAGATAAGCAGCTTCTTTTTTCCCGGATTTTCTGTCAATGAAATCTGGAATGAGGTCCATCGGTCCCGGGCGGTAAAGAGCATTCATAGCGGCAAGGTCATTAATATTCTTAGGTTTCAGCTTTGAAAGGCATTCTCTCATTTTTGGTTTTGAAAACTGAAATATGCCAATAGTATTACCGCTTGAAAAAAGCTCAAATGTTTTTACGTCATCAAGAGCCAGAGTATCTAGATTGATTTTTAATCCATGTCTTTTTTCAATTAAATCAATAGCATGCTGTAAGATTTTCAGCTCTTTAAGTCCGAGGAAATCCATCTTTATTAATCCCGCTTCTTCAAGCATTTTCAGGTCATACTGAGTCATAAACTGGTTATCAAGCTGCGGAGTTTTTGCTACGGGAACATAATCGGTAATGTCTGAGGGCGCAATCACAACCCCTGAGGCATGCATACTCACGTTCTTGTTCAGGTTTTCAAGAACCATAGCATAATCAAGCAGTTTTTTGCGCTCCTTAGCCCCGTCGAAATACTGCTTGAACTCGGGAATATCTTTATAGCAGTCTGCAAGTGATTTCACCTTGCCGAAAATTGACGGAACGTGTTTTGTAATGTCATTAATTGTATCAAAAGGGTAATTCAAAACCCTGCCGACATCTTTTAATACTGCCTTTGTTTTTAGCTTGTTAAAAGTAACAATCTGCGAAACAGAGTTTTCTCCGTATTTTTGCTTTGAATAGTTTATAACATCATCTCTTTTATCATCCTGAAAATCAATATCTATATCAGGCATTGAAACTCTTTCGGGGTTTAAAAACCTTTCAAAAAGCAGGTTATACTCAAGTGGATTAACATTTGTAATACCCAGAGCGTAACACGCTAGCGAGCCTGCTGCGCTTCCTCTGCCGGGACCGACATATATATTATTTCGTTTTGAGTGGCTTACAAAGTCAGCTACGATTAAAAAATAACCGGAAAAATTCATCTTCTTTATAATCTCAAGCTCATTATTTAACCGGTTTATTTCAGCAGAAGTAACATTTTTGATTTTTTCGTTTAAACCTTTGTGAGCGAGTTTTTCAAGATACTCATCAAGGGTATTTACCCCAGATTCTTCGGGGATGGGGAACTTAGGCATATGATATTCATTTTGTGGCAGCTTCAAATTGCATTTTTCAGCCACTTCTAATGTTGATTCAATAGCTTCCGGAAAACCCTTAAACAGCTCGCACATCTGGTCTGCTGATTTAAAGTAAACCTGGTCTGTTTCGTAGCGTAATTCAGATTCAAGGTTTTTCCCTTCTTTATCTTTAGATAAATCCGTGCTTATATACAAATATAAATTATGCGGAATATGATGTTCATGTTTAATATAATGTATATCGTTTGTTGCTATGAGCTTCAGTCCAAGTTCTTTTGCAAGTTTAGGCATGTGTTCACGCACTTTTTCTTCAATTTCAACTCCGTGGTTCTGAATTTCCAGATAGAAATCATTGTCAAAAATTTCCTTGTAAATAATAGCAGCTTCTTTAGCAGCATCAAAATCATCATGCACTATATGCGAAGATACTACTCCTCCTGCACATGCCGAAAGAGCCACCAGTCCTTCACTGTGAGGGCGAAGTATATCAGAATCAATTCTTGGCTTATAATAAAAGCCCTCAGTGTGCCCTATTGAGCATAGTTTTACCAGGTTTTTATAACCTTGTTCATCTTTTGCAAGCAAAACAAGGTGGTCATAATTGGATTTCCTCTTAGAAAGCTTATTGAAGCCCTTGGGTGCTGACTTATCCTTGCCAAGCATCGTATCTGTAACATCATCGCCTTTGCCTTTATCGAATCTTGAGCCCTTTGTAACAATATATACTTCGCATCCTATAATTGGTTTAATGCCTTCCTTGAGAGCTTTCTTGTAAAACTCCATTGCGCCATACATAACGCCGTGGTCTGTTAACGCAAGCGCCGGCATTTTAAAGTTCGCGGCAGCTTCAACAAGTCCGTCTATGGTGCAGATAGCGTCCAGTAAGGAGTAATGAGAATGATTATGTAGATGAATAAACTCTGCCAACTTGAGATAAGTAAAATTTCCTTCGGTAAGTTATACAAATATACAAAAAAATTTTAAGAGTTAAAGTTATGTCCGTAAATTTAAGGTAGTATTAATAAATACCTTTTTGCACCATATAATTTTTTAATTCTCCGTTGTTTAAATAAACCAGACCGATAATACCGAAAATCATGCTGGCAGCATTTCCTGTTATTATTGTTACAATATCAAAAATAGCTGCAAACTGAACAGAGCTGTATGTTCCTGTATGGTTTTGGCTATTAAGCTTATTATAAGCAATAAAATCCATTACACATGCAATAATATTTATAACCGGTATAATTCCGAATAAACACCCAATACCGCATGAAAATGTTCCCAAAACTATGGTATATATTATCCAGCCAATTGCAAATAACAGGTTCATTACAGCCGATATTATTGCAAATATTTTTAAAAGGTTTAATTGCTCAGGCATATAATTTTAGATATAACTTATGGTTTTAAAATAAAAAACCCGGCATATAATTTATGTGCCGGGTAAAATAAAGATAAAATGAATTACTTTACAAGGTTGAATTTTTCTCCGAACTGCCCGATTAAAGGCAATGGTTTGGCTTCGCCTTTAGAAGCGTTCATAATTCCCATGATTAAAAAGATAATCCAGGGAATGTATAGTATCAATCCTATACCGCAGGTAATTGTTCCGATAATTCCCGCTACAATATTTAAAATGAAGAGTACAATTGCCTGCTCTGTATGAAACATTACAAAATTATTTCTCTTCATATCGTCCATTAATAATGGTATAAAAAATATAAGGTAAGCAATAATGGCCATTGTTTTACCATTATTAACGTCTTCTTGTGTAAAATTAACCTGTCTTGTTGATTCTGCCATTTGGTTTCTCCTGAATTAGAAAATTATTTTACTAAATTGAATTTTGCACCAAAATCTCCGATTACAGGGAGTTTCTGGACTTTGCCGCCGGCAGCATTGATGATACCCATAATCATTAAAATAAATACGAATAACCTTAACAATCCGCCAACTAATCCTCCGAAACATGGTATTGAAATGCTCACCGTATTGTAAAGTGCAGTATCGATAATGCCTCCGAATATCCAAATAATGATTGAAACTATAAAGAGCGCGAGTCCCTGTTCAACGTGGAACATAACAAACTTGTTTTGTTTGGATGTGAACATCGGTATGAATACTAAAATGCCGATGTAAGCAAGAATAGCCATTATCTTGCCGTCTGATTTTTCCTGGTCTGTAATTTGGGATAGAATTTCTCGGTCTGCCATGATTCTCCTTTAGTTTATTTTTAGGTTAATTTTTAAAATTAAGTTTATTGTGAAAGACTCGCATAACCTAAGAAAATATTATGTAAAATTAAAGGTGAAACAGAGAAATGTATTTGCATGAACTAGCCGCCTATGGTCGGTTGTAAACCGGCTTATCTGAATATAGCTTTTATGCTGCCCCATGTATCCCTTACGCTTGAGATTACGCGTGCTACGGTTATTGTCTGTGAATATACATGACCCCCGTTGTTATCGACTAGTTTGAGCCTGTAAAAATAAATCGGAGATGTCGGACTGGCAGCACTTTCGTCGCGGAAGTAATAATATGAATTGCTTCCGATAGCTGTTACGGTGCCGATATGAATAAAGTTATTTGGCTCAGATGCACTTCTTTCTAGTTCAAAGCGGTTTAAATTATCTTCGATACCGGTTTTCCATTCCAAAAGAATTGCATCTGATTCATTTTTTGCGGTGAAATACTGAAGCTCCGTGGCAGCCCAGAGCAAGCCGGAAAGTAAAAGTAAACAAGCTGTACTTGTTATTTTTAGTGGCTTTTTCATTAGAATTATACCCAAATATATATCTTAATATATATAAATGCAAGTATTTTTTATGTTAAAAACCCTTAATTTTTTAAAACATTTTCATTTTTCCCTTTTAGAGTATTCCCCCTCTCCCTTTGGGAGAGGGGGTGGGGGCGAGCGTCCTTACTCAAGCTTCTTCCTGAATCTAAGCGAACTTAGTGCAAGTATAACTGCACCGAAAACCAGAAGCGCAAGATACTCATTATAAAGGTTTTCAATTCCGATTCCTTTTAAAATTATTCCCCTCACTATTGTAATAAAATACCTTAGAGGAATAATGTATGTTATGTACTGAATCCACTGGGGCATATTTTCAATAGGGAATGCAAAGCCAGAGAGATAAATCATCGGCATCATAACCCCGAAAAACGATGTCATAGTTGCCTGCTGCTGTGTGCGTGAAATTGTAGAGACAAAGAGTCCTAACCCGAGCGTGGAAAGCATAAACAAAAATGCCCCAAGGTATAAAAACACAACACTGCCTCGGACTTCAATGCCGAACCACAATCGCATTACCGTAATAACTATTGTTATTGTTACAAACCCGAGAATTGAAAACGGCACCAGCTTCCCGATTATAATTTGATACGGCTTCAGCGGTGTAACAATCAGCTGCTCAAACGTCCCGATTTCTTTTTCCTTTACAATCGCCATAGAAGTGAGATTAATTGTGATTATCATAATCAGCAAGCCGACAATTCCCGGCAGCATGTAGTTTCGCGTTGCCAAATTCGGATTATACCATACCCTCGTTTCGGCTTCAATAGCCGGAATTTTTGTAAGCGGCGAATTCTTTCCGCCAAGCCGTTCAATAAAATCATTCATAACATTTCCCGCGAAGCTTGTTGTAATGCCAATAGAATATCCAGCGGCTATCAGCGCCTTGTTGCCGTCAGTTCCGTCGAAGATTGTCTGAAGCCCAGTTGTTTTTCCGCTGTAAATGTTTTTTTCAAAGTCCCTTGGAATTACAATTGCCATTAAGACTTCCCCGTTATCAATAAGCTCATTAAGCTCATTATAGCTTGAAGTGTAATAAACCATTTCAAAGTAACCTGACTTCTCGTATTTTTCTATAAACTCCCTGCTCGTTACGCTTTTATCCTGGTCCCATACTGCAGTTTTTACATTTTTAACGTCCAGCGTTGCGGCGTAACCCAGAAATATCAACTGCAGAACAGGAGCAATTAAAATTACGCCGAACATTCTCTTATCGCGCTTGAACTGCAAAAACTCTTTTTTTATGAAATTTATTATCAGGTTCATTAAGTTTTTGCCCGTTTAGTTCTTATAGTTGCTATTGTAAGAAACACCGATGCAAAAATCAAAAGACTTATCATCTGCTGCCAGAACGCCTCAATGCCAACGCCCTTAAGCATTATTGAGCGCAAAATAATAATGTAAAATTTTGCGGGTGTAAAATTAGTTAATATTTGTATAACCACGGGCATGCTTTCAATAGGAAATATAAAGCCTGAAAGTATGAAAGTAGGAAGCATCGTCGCGACAGTTGCAATCTGAAATGCTACCTGCTGCGAATCCGCTACTGTTGAAATGAATATGCCTATGCTGAGCGCTGCAATTAAAAACATTAATGTTGAAATAAATAATAAAATATAATTGCCCTTTACAACTATCCCGAAAACCAGGTTGCTTATTAAAAGAGTAAAAGCTGCTACAAAAAGTGCTACAACTGTATATGGTATCGTCTTTCCGATTATTAGCTCAAGCGAGCCCAAAGGGGAGACCTTTAACTGCTCCATAGAACCGAGCTCCTTCTCCCTCACAATTGATAAGCATGTTAAAATCACAGCTGTTAATATCAGTATCATTGAAAATAAGCCGGGGATTAGGAATTTTGTCGTGTTTAGGTCGGGATTATACCAAAATATCGGCTGAGGGTCGATTGGTATGAACGTATTTAGCCCGTTTCGGGCAAGATACTGTTGCGAAATTATCTGAGTGTAGAAAAGCGAAGCGCTTCGCATGTAATTCATTATCACCGTGGCTGTGTTGCCGTCTACACCGTCTATTAAAAACTGTATTTTTGCTGTTCTGCCTGAGCCGATATCCTCAGAAAAACTTTCCGGGAACACAACCACGCACTGCGCCAGCTTCTCATCAAGGTATTTGTTGATGTCACGCTCATTATAAATATAACCCACTACATTAAAGTAGCTTGAGCTTTGCAGCATCTCAGTAAACTCCCGAGCCTCGGGGGAATTGTCATTGTTCCTCACTGCAATTTTTATGTTCTTAACGTCAAGCGTCAGTGCAAAGCCGAAAAGCATTAGTAAAAATACTGGAAAGAAAAAAATAAGGTAAAGAGTTCTGGCGTCCCTTCTAATTTGCCTGAATTCCTTTTTTACTATTGCGTAAATTCTGTAAATCATTTTGTATTATAGATTTTTCAGTTCGTCTCTTTTTCAAGCAGATTTACAAATACATCCTCAAGCGATGCGGCAATTCTGTTAATTCTGTTAACTGCTATGTTGTTTTCAATAAGAAGCTTTTTAATATCATTTATTTTAGTATCGATTTCGTTTCTTGCCTCATCAGCCAGCGTAATGTGAATAAATTCTCCGAAGTAGGCAGTGTTTTTAATCCAATTAACTTCATCAACCAGTCTTATTGCTTTGTCAGGGGATGAACAATCGAGCTCAAGTATTGTGTTAGTTAGAAAGTTTGTTTTCAGTTCACCGGGACTTCCCCCTGCGATAATCTTTCCTGCATCAATCATCATAATGCGATTGCAGAACTCCGCTTCATCAAGGTAATGTGTAGTCACAAATACAGTTATTCCCTGCTGAGAGAGGTTATTAATCAGGTCCCAGAAATTCTTTCTTGAAATCGGGTCAACTCCGCCGGTCGGCTCGTCCAAAAAGACAATTTTCGGCTCATGTATAACCGCACATCCAAGGGCGAGTCTTTGCTTATAACCCGTTGAAAGAGTTCCGGTAAGCGATGTTGTTCTTGCTTCAAGCCCTGCAGTTTTTAAGACCCATTTTTTACGCTCTTCAAGCTTTTCGCCTTCAAGGCCGTAAACACTTGCAAAGAAGTTTATATTTTCCTCTACCGTTAAATCGCTGTATAAGGAAAATTTTTGGGACATATAGCCGATTTGTTGCTTAACTTTGTCCGATTCTTTTTTTATGCTGAATCCCCCGACTGTTGCATCGCCTTCTGAGGGTTCGAGTATTCCGCACAGCATTTTAATTGTTGTCGATTTGCCCGCGCCGTTAGCCCCCAAAAATCCAAACACCTCACCCTGCTTTACATCGAATGAAATATTATCAACCGATGTAAACTTCCCGAAGCATTTGGTTAAATTTTTGACCTCTATCGAGTTCATAATTAATTCACGGGTTCAGCTCCCTTTCCTTCGGAGAGGGGTGGGGAGAGGCTTTTAATAAATGAATAAATACATTTTCAAGCGAAACCGCTTTTATTCTTTGTTCTGTAATTTTGATTCCGTTTTCATTAAGCAATTCTGTAATTAGGGGACTGTCCTTTTCATAGTTATCAATTACTATATCAAGCCTGTCACCGAATAACTGCTGCTCATACCCGCTTTCGTTGATTACACCGTATGCCTCACGCAGGTTTGATGTGATAATCTCCAGTATTATTTTATTCATCGATGCCTTTATCCCCCGAGGTGATTCTGCCATCAGTAATTTTCCCTGGTTCATCATTGCAATAGTGTTGAACCTTTCGGCTTCATCCATGTAGGGAGTGGAAATGACAATTGTAACGCCCTCAT
Source organism: Chlorobiota bacterium (assembly GCA_022616535.1). Lineage (GTDB taxonomy): Bacteria > Bacteroidota > Ignavibacteria > Tepidaquicellales > OLB5 > JAKEEM01. Next base: position 11,349 of record JAKEEM010000013.1, read on the forward strand.
TATGCAGGTCAGAGAGAATCTTCCAAAAATCCCTCCTTGAGACAGGGTCAACCCCGGTTGTCGGCTCGTCAAGAAATATAATTTTCGGCTTGTGTATCAGCGTGCAGGCAAGTGCAAGCTTCTGTTTCATCCCGCCGGAAAGCTTTCCGGCAAGGAACCTTCTAAAGTTTACCAGCCGCGTAAACTCAAGCAGCTCGTTTCTTCTTTGGGTAAAATGCTTAACTCCGTGCAGCTCTGCAAAGAACTCTATATTTTCATCGACCGTTAAGTCAGCGTAAAGACTGAACTTCTGTGAAAGATATCCGATTTCATCTTTAATCTTACCCTTTTGCTTAACGAGGTCATATCCGAGTATACTCGCACCTCCCGAATCCGGCTCCGCAAGCCCGCACAACATTCTTATCAGCGTGGTTTTGCCCGCGCCGTCGGGTCCTACCAAACCAAAGACTTCATTAGTTTCAACGGTGAGCGAAAGGTTATTAACGGCAGCAATATCACCGAATGATTTTGTCAGTCCTTTTATTTTTATTGCCTCACTCAATTCGTAATTTTTAATTTGCCTGCCTGCGCAGGCAGGTAATTTTTAATTGAGTTTTATCGTCGCATCAGCAGGCAGCCCGGGCTTTAATTCAAATTGGGGATTTGGTATCTGTATCTTCACGGCAAATACAAGCTTTGTGCGTTCCTCGGGTGTCTGTATGTTCTTCGGCGTAAACTCGGCCTCCGGTGAAATGAAAATTATCTTGCCCGTGTATGATTTATCCTTAAACGCGTCGATTTTTATTTCCGCTTCCTGTCCCAGCTTAACCTTAGCAAGCTCCATTTCCGGTATGTAAATCACCAAATCAACCGTTTCAAGATTGGAAATTTTTAAAAGCGACGCTCCCGGTGCGACGTTTTCTCCCGCCTCAACAAATTTTTTCGAAACAAATCCGTCAACCGGTGCGTAGATTTTGGAATCCTCTATATTTTTTCTCAGCAAATCCGCGTTTGATTCAGCGCGCTTAAGATTTGCCTGTGCCTGCTCAATTTCCTCGGGGCGGATTATAGTCTTAACCTTCTGCACATTTTCCCTGGCTGAGTTATACTGTGCCAAAGCCAAATCATACCTGCCGAGCGCATCATCGTAGACTTTTTTCGTCGCCGCGTTCTGCCTGTAAAGCTCCGTTATGCGGTCTTTATCCTGTTTAGCTAAGTCAAGATTTATCTTTGCCTGTTTCAAAAGCTCCTCGGACTGCTTTACATCTTCCTTCCTTGCTCCGCTTTTCAAAAGCTTCAACTGAGCATAGGCAAGCTCAACTCCCGCTTCCGCCTGCCGTAACTGGATATCAAGTAAATCATGGTCTATTTCTACCAGCAGGTCGCCTTTTTTCACCCTGTCGCCTTCGTTGAAGTTAAGGTTTTTAATCTGTCCCGCGGTTTTTGAGCTTACCGTTACATTAACCGATTCAATCGTCCCCGATGCGCTGATTGAACTTTTATCATTGTCATCCCCGCACCCTGTAAGTAAAAACAAAACCGGTATTGATAATAACGCTGATGAAATTATTTTAAATTTCATTTCTGTAATTTTAACTGTTCTAAAATTTTTTGTCCTTTTTCCGTTAAGATTCCGTTGAGAAGAATTTTAAAAGCATACTCGACCGCATCGTCGTAGCTGAAGCGTGTTGAAATCAAAAATGCGGGATTGACAATGTTCCGCATCGCTCCCGTTATTAATGTGATAATTATTTCCGGGGGGTATTTTTTGATTAATACTTCGCGCTGCCCCTGTGAAATTAATTTCGAAATGTTTTCATACAGCAGCTTCCTGCGGGTTTCATCGACTTCTTCCCAAATCTGGGGAGCGTGGTGCTGAAGGTCGCTCAGCCATTTATCCGTAAAACGAGTTATTGTCTCCGTAAGGATTTTAATTACCGCTAAGAATTTTTCAACGGCGTTTGAATCCATTGAAATTGCTGACTCGATTCTTATTTTTACCGATGCGACAAGCGTTTTCACCGCATCATTTACAAGCTCAACTTTGGAAGGGAAATATTTATATATTGTGCTCTTGCTCATCCCCAGCTCCCGCGCGATTTCATCCATGCTGATTTTGTAAAAGCCCTCTTTGAAAAACCTCTCCTGAGCGTAGGTAAGGATTTTCTCGCGGTCATCCGATATGAAAGTTTGGGTTGTCATTTAACAGTCGTTGGAAACTAAAATCGTCTTATTAGTTTCCAAAATAATAGATAGATTCTGATTTGTCAAGTTACTTTTGCCTGTCATTCCCGCGAAGGCGGGAATCAAGACTATAAAGTTTGAATACAATAGACGAAAGCACAGCATGGGCTTTAGAATTATTAATATTTTATCTTACCTCATATTATCATATTTTTGTTAAATTTCTAAAACTTCCATATAAAATTATTTCATGAGATATTTTCCTATCCTTCTTATATGCCTTTTGTTATCCTGCTCAAAAGAAGAGTCCACAGACAAGATTTTTAAATACAACGAGCCTCAGGGCATAGAAAACCTTGACCCCGTTATGTGCTCGAACTATGCCGCTCACTGGCCGCTGATGCAAATGTGCGAGGGACTCCTGATGTACACACGCGCAATGAACCTCGAGCCCCTGCTTTCGACAAGCTACAATATTTCACCCGACGGGCTGGTTTACACCTTCACTATCCGCAAGGGGGTCTTCTTTCACGATAACGAGTGCTTTCCCGGCGGGAAAGGGAGAGAAGTCAAAGCAAGCGATTTCAAATACTGCTATGAGCGAGTCTGCGACCCCCGCACCAAAACTCGCGGCGCATGGGTGTTCCGCGACAGAATAAAAGGCGCGCTTGAATACATTAACTCGATTAAAGAAAATAAATTTGATGTGAAGGAAATCACGGGCATCAAATCCCCCGATGATACGACTCTGGTTATAACGCTTAACAGACCCTTTGCTCCGTTTTTGAGCATACTCACAATGCCGTACGGATTTGTTTATCCCCGCGAGGCGGTCGAACACTACAAAGAGAACTTCGGCTATCATCCCGTCGGCACGGGACCGATGAAGTTCGTACGCTGGGAAGTTGACCGCGAGCTTGAGCTTGCCAAAAACGAAAATTACTGGCGTATGAATAAGGCAGGCAAGCCCGACGTTCAGCTTGACGGGATTAAAGTTTCATTTATCAAAAGCTCAGAGACCGCATTTCTTGATTTCAATGAGGGCAAGTTTGATTACTATGAGCCCTCTCCCGAAGTGCTGAGCCAGATAACGGACGAAAACGGGAAATTGCTCCCTCAATACGACTTCGAGCTAATCAAACAGCCGTGGCTTAACACTGTTTACCTTGCAGTTCAGTTAAACAGGGAATCTCCCGGCGGAAAGGGAAGTGTGCTAGCTGAAAATAAAACTCTGCGCCAGGCAATAAGCTATGCAATTGACCGTGAGAAGATAATTAAATACGTGCTTAAGCACCGCGGCAATCCGGGAGAGCAGGGACCCATCCCTATGGGCATGCCCGGCTTTTCAAAAGATACAAAGGGCTACAGCTATGATAAAGACAAAGCCAAACAGCTCCTAAGCGATGCGGGCTATCCAAACGGAATGGGTTTAACGCTTAAGCTAACTGTTTCAAATGACGATACGCAAAAATTAATCGGCGAGGCGGTACAGGCGCAATTAAGAGATATTGGTATCGATGTCCAATTGGATTTCATACAGGCATCGACACTCCGCAGCTCCCAGGTGGGGGGTGAGCTTACGTTCTGGCGGGCTAACTGGGGGGCGGATTACTTCGACCCGGAAAATTTTATGGCTTTGTTGTACAGCAAAAACAAGACCCCGAACGGTCCAAATTACACACACTACTCGAACACCAAAGCTGACTCGCTTTACGAGCTTGCGATGAGGTTAACCGATTTTGAAGCGCGCAAAAAGCTTTACAACGAAATGGAATCGCTCGTTATGGAGGACTCGCCCTGGATTGTTTTATACTACAACGAAATTGTTTACCTAAAATCCCGCCGTGTGCAGGAAATGTACATCGACGGGTTGAATACAATGATATTAAGGAATGCGAGTATTAATTGATAAATTAGGTTAGTATTATATTAAATTTACGATTAAGAATTTTATTCTTTCTTAACTCGCATTCCCAAATTCTAATTATCTTCCAGTTGGCGGACTTTAATTTTGAATTAACTATTTTATCCCTTTGTTTGTTTTTGATTATCTTGCCTTTCCAATAAATCTTATTATTTTTAGGCGAAACATTTCTACAATCATGACCGTGCCAAAAACAACCGTCAACAAATACGGTTAATTTTAACGTAGGAAATACAAAATCAGGTTTGCCAAATAATTTAAAATTTCTTCTCCATCCTTTAATTTTATTTTCTTGAAAAAAATGTATTAATTTTAATTCTGTAGAAAGATTATGGCTGCTTTTAACTTGGCTCATAATCCAACTTCTTTTTTCTTTAGTAAATGTATCAGCCACTTTTATGAATAACGGTAACCCAAGATTTATCGAATTTAAGAGATTTCAATATCTTTTCTTTGTTAAGGGTTTTGGGTTTTTTAATTTTAATTATTAAATTTTTATTTGGTACTTTTTCTATAACAGTAAATTGAGAACCATGGGGTTGCCAAGTAAATTTGTGCTCTTTTAGAGACTTTTCAATCCCAATAAGATTTTTGTTTTCGTTCCATTCCCAAACGAATAATTCATTGTCGTACCTAATCGTGTCAAATTCGAACACTACAACTTCCGTTAAATCGCTAGATTTTATTAGAACAACAGTTCTTAGATTCTTGAATTTTTCCCTTACTGAGGACACTCGTTCATTCCAAATATCTAATACAAATTTGCCGATTGTATTAGGGTCAGTGCTAGTATCAATTTTTTCTCCAAATGAATAAATTGGAGAATTTCTTCCTGAGATTAATCTAACAGACTTTTGATTGCTAGGTTTAATTGCTTTCACGGTCTTAGCGCCCCAAGCTGTATTGCCTAAAATTACGTCATCTAGCCCTACATTCGAAGGTTTCCATTCAGCTCCTATGCAATTAGCAAATATTGCTTCCCATTCTGGTCCTTCAAGTACAGGTTTGCCCTTTGTAGCTAATAGATATACTAATTCTTTACCTAAAATATAAGGAAAGTCTTTCGAAAATTCATTGAGAGGAAATGGTGATAATGATTTGGTTACTGTTCTTAATTTGGGTGTTTTATCCATTATGGATATATATATTGGTAACTTCGTATTCTTTTATTACTGTTGTCATATCAATTGTATTGGCAACATACGGTAGCAATTTTGAAATTACAGCTTTCGCAACGTCAACAGGCACAGCATTTCCAGCTTGTTTACGAGCTTGTCCATCGCTAACCACAATTTTAAAAGTATCCGGAAATCCTTGTAATCGAAACATTTCCCTAGGTGTTAATCTTCTTTCACCATTTACCAATAAGTAATTATGTGAAGCGCCTGCACGCAAAGCGCAAGAATAAGGATATGAGCATATGTTACCTGCTTTATTTTCGTGCCATATAGAAAGCTTATATGCCGATTTATGTTTTATCTTGCGTTTCTTTTTTATGTAGTCGGAAGCGTAATACTTTTTATCAACTTTTTTTTCAAGTATCTCATACAAGGATTTGAATGGTTTGGTGGGTGCTGGAAAAGAAAAAATAATTGGTTGCCTGTGTCCAACAATTATAATTCTTTCTCTTTTTTGAGGTAACCCATAATCAAGAGCATTTAAAATAGCGTATTGTACATAATAACCTAAACTTTGCAATGTATTTAAAATTGTTTTAAGAGTTTTCCCTTTGTTATGACCAACCAATTGTTTTACGTTTTCTAAAACAAAAGCTTTTGGTTTTTTGCGTTTTAAAATTCTTGCTATATCAAAAAATAATGTTCCTCTGATATCGTTAAAACCTTGCATTTGTCCAATTATACTAAATGGTTGACAAGGAAATCCTGCAAATAAAATATCATGCTCGGGTATATTTTTTTCATGAATTTTTGTTATATCTCCGAATGGCTTTTCGTCAAAGTTGGCTTCATAAACTTTTTGGGAATGTATGTCAATGTCACTTGAAAAAACGCATCGAGGTATAATATTATTTTCTTTACACGCCTCTTCCATGGCAACGCGGAAACCACCAACGCCACAGAATAAATCAATATATTTAATAGCTTCCATTTTTCATATGTTATGATTTACAAACATATGTAATTTAATTTAAATTTACTGAAAATTAAAGAATATTATTCCTCTATATTTCTGACAATTTCATCAAATTATGTATATATTTATATTAATAATTTTTAGAAGCTAGTTATGAATTCCAACTGCATCCACTTCAATCCGCCGCAAATTACCAAAGCAATCACTTACGTTTGCGATGAGAGTGTAAAGTAATTTTTCCGTCTCCCATTCGGGTCTTGCTAAGGAGGGGACTTCAATATCCATATTTTCCCCTTTGCCGTGAAACGGCTATTCAATATACGCTTACAAATGAGGTTTTTACTGCCGTTAAACGGTTAAATTTTGCAAATACCTTCTTAAAATGAATTCCCCGAAAACCTTTGTTGAGTATATTAACGACGTTCATTCAATAAAAAAAATGAGGGGGAATCATGAACACCTTAAAAAACTTTACACACAAGTTTGGTTTAACTATTGTCCTGTTTATCGGTTTTTGTCTTGTCGGCTGTAAAAGTGACGGCGTTGGAGTTACGGAGCAGCTTGGGGATAAGCCCCAGGGCAATTTTCAGTTCAGCCATTATCATTCACTCGGTTCTGTTAACACAGGCGTTCTAAGCATTGAAACAGTAAAGGTCCTTATGAAAGATATTCAGTTAAACGTTGCTAATTCAAGTAACACGCACAATTTCAAGGTTGGTCCCGTTGTCATTGTGCAGACACCCAATAACTCTTCAAGACTTATTTATATAGGCCATGAGATAATACCTGAGGGCACATACGATAAAATTCACTTTAAAATCCATAAGCCCGGAGGAAATGAAACACCGCCTGACCCTGAATTTGCTGAAGGCAACTCAAGATATTCAATAATTGTTAAAGGCACATATGATAACGAGTCGTTTGTTTATAAATACGATAAGTCCGCTGTGCAGATGCTCACCTTTCCGAATAATCTCATAGTTACATCAACATTAACTAATGTTACGCTGAATATCCGGTCGTTTCTGTGGTTTTACGATGAAAATCATAGCTATATGAACCCAATGAATCCAAATAATAAACAGAAGATTGACCGTAATATAAAAGAGAACATCAGAGGAAACTTCAGAGTTTTTCAGGATAACGACGGAAACGGCGAGCCTGATTAAAAAGCCTAAGTTTATGATGAATCAAAAAGCCTCTTTCAAGAGGCTTTTTTTTGTGTCAGGCGCCAAGATCAACAACCACTGAGTTTCCCTTAAACTATGACATTATTGCACAAGTCCGTCTCCCCCTTAGTAAGGGGGAGATTAAGAGGGGGTCTGTAAAAAATTTTAGACCTACCCTAGTTCCCCTCCTTATTAAGGAGGGAACGTAAATACTAAAGAATTTTATGACCGCAATCATTTTAATAGAACAAATAAGCCCTATATTTGCTTTATGAAAACTAATAAAACCAGAAAAATTCCATGGTATGCGGATGAAACCGGATTTTACAGTGAGTGGTATTTTGAAATAGTCGGCATAGAACCTAAAAATGAAAATGCGCCTGTTGAATGCGGCTTCCTTGAAAAAGTTTTAAAGCTGAAAAAAGGAGCTAAGATGCTTGACCTTTGCTGCGGGCACGGAAGAATCACAAACGTGCTTGCCTCGCGTGGATATGATATGACCGGACAGGATATTAACCGTCTCTATTTAAGCATTGCAAAAAAGAACGCTGATGAGAAGGGACTGAAAATCAAATGGGTGAAAAAAGACATGCGTCAGATTCCGTTTAAAAATAAATTCGATGCAGTTATAAATATGTTCACCTCGTTTGCTGTTTTCTCCAGCGATGAAGAAGACGAAAAAGTAATTAAACAAGTAAGCAAATCACTAAAGCGCGGCGGTAAATTTGTTATGGATTATGTTAATAAAGATTTTATCATCAGACGTTACCTGTTTGAAGACAGGCGCAAAATCAAAAACGGCTATGTAAAAATTAAACGTGAGTATAACCATGTAAAAAGCTCTCATCGCGATACATTTGATATTTACATCAAAGGAAAACTTGTAAAACATATTGAAAACGATTTCAGGTTCTACTCAGTAACCGAGCTTACTTCGATGATGAAAAGAAACGGGTTTAAAATCCTAAACGTATACGGCGATTTTAATTTCGCCCCGCTTTCATTTGACACCAAGAACTGCATCATTGTAGCTGAGAAGGTGTAAGCATTAGTCATATCATAAATGAATTGTTTATGTTTTAAATCTCAAGTAATTTTTAAGTCGAGTTGATAATCATTAAGGATTTATTACTATAAAGAAGGCGATTATATGGAAGTCCTTTTTGATATAAGGAAGGATATTTCAAGGAAACCGAGCATGAAGAACTTATGGAAAAAGTGGATAAAGACGGTAATGTTTAGAGTTTTCAATTTTAAAATTCAGCCAGTTCAGGCATTCAAAGCCTTTGAGCTTTACATTGAAGTAATGTGGAAACTATACTAAATCCCTCAAATTCCTGCGAAATCTCCCCAAAACGCAGTAAAATCACACTTTCAACTTTCGGATTTTTTCCATATCTTTGTAGTCTATTTCAGCTAAAAAAGTATATAAGTATACAATTTTTAAGAATTAATGGCGGATACACATACTAACAACAAGGGTACGATTGTACAAATCATAGGCGTTGTACTTGATATCGATTTCTCAGGCGGCAAGCTGCCGGAGATTTACTCAGCTTTGCAGATACCCCGTAAAAATCCGGACGGACATAAGGACGTTTTAATCGCAGAAGTCCAGCAGCATCTGGGCGAGGACAGAGTCCGCGCAGTTGCGATGGATACAACCGACGGGCTGGTAAGGGGAATGGATGCAATCGATACCGGCTCGCCGATTGAAATTCCAGTTGGCCCGGAAGTTCTCGGCAGATTATTAAACGTAACCGGTGATTCAATCGACGGGCTTGAACCGGTTAAAACGAAGAAGAAATACCCGATTCACCGTCCCGCTCCAAAGCTTGAGGAGCTTTCGACGCAGAAGGAAATCCTTGAAACAGGAATTAAAGTTGTTGACCTTCTTGAGCCGTACACCAAAGGCGGAAAGACGGGTTTATTCGGCGGTGCGGGAGTAGGCAAGACGGTTTTAATTCAGGAATTAATTAACAACATCGCAACGTTTCACGGCGGCTACTCCGTTTTTGCGGGCGTGGGCGAGCGTACAAGAGAAGGAAATGACCTCTGGCGCGAAATGAAGGAATCAGGCGTTATCAATAAAACGTCATTGGTATTCGGACAGATGAACGAACCGCCCGGCGCAAGACAGAGAGTGGGACTTACAGGTTTAACCGTTGCTGAATATTTCCGCGATGAGGAAGGCAAGGACGTTCTTTTGTTTATCGATAACATTTTCCGCTTCACTCAGGCGGGCTCAGAGGTTTCCGCTCTGCTCGGACGCATGCCTTCAGCCGTAGGTTACCAGCCGACGCTTGCAACGGAAATGGGCGCGTTGCAGGAAAGAATCACTTCCACAAAGAAGGGCTCGATTACATCGGTGCAGGCGATTTACGTGCCCGCGGACGACTTAACCGACCCGGCGCCTGCGGCAGTGTTCGCGCACCTTGATGCAACAACAGTTTTGGACAGGAAAATTTCCGAGCTTGGAATTTATCCCGCGGTCGACCCCCTTGCTTCCTCATCAAGAATTTTAGACCCGCACGTTTTAGGCGAGGAGCATTACAACGTTGCGCAGACAGTTAAAGAAGTACTGCAGAAGTATAAAGACCTGCAGGATATAATAAATATTTTAGGCATCGATGAGCTCTCCGATGAGGACAAGCTTGCCGTTGCAAGAGCAAGAAAAGTTCAAAAGTTCCTTTCGCAGCCGTTCTTTGTCGCAGAACAGTTCACAGGTACGAAGGGCAAATATGTTAAGCTTGAAGATTCAATCAAAGGATTTAAAGCTATCATAAGCGGGGAGTGCGACGAAATCCCCGAAAATGCCTTCTATATGGTGGGGACGCTTGAAGAGGCATTGGAAAAGGCAAGGAGTTAAAAAAGTTTACAAGAATCACAGCAACATAAGTATCATAATTAATGCCGGATAGCTTAATTCATTTAGAAATAGTAACACCAAGCAGGGTAGTTTTCAGCGAAGATGTAAAAAGCTTCACGGCTCCGGGCATTGAAGGGAGCTTTCAGGTTCTGCCAAATCACGCCCCTTTCATCAGTACAATAATTCCGGGCACGCTAAAGTTTGTTACAAGGGATAACTTCACGAATTATTTTGCCACAAGCGGCGGCACGGTGGAGGTTCACGCAAATAAAATAACAATGCTTGCCGAATCGCTTATTCCGGCAGACCAGATAAACCGCGAAGAAGCCGAAAGAGAAAAATCAGAAGCAGAGAAAATTCTTGATTCAAAGGAGCCGGGCACAGACAGAGAATCTGCCAAGCAAAAACTGCTTACTGCAAAGGCGAAAATTAAAACTGCTCAAAACGCATGAAGGCAGGAACAGTACAATTGGTTTGCCTGCCTCCAGCAGGCAGCGGCAGGGCCCGTAGCTCAGTGGTAGAGCATCTGCCTTTTAAGCAGAGGGTCGGAGGTTCGAGACCTCCCGGGCTCACAAAAAATGTATTTACGATTGTTGATTCAAAACCTCGTACAGGAGAATCCCGAAAGTTTCGGGACGGGGCGGGATGTTTTTCAAGGACGCTAATTTTTTGTAGCTTTTAGCGTTTGAATTTTTATTACTTAGAAAGGAGGAGAAATCTCGAATGCAGAAAGGAAAAGTAAAATGGTTTAACGCTGATAAAGGATTTGGCTTTATAACAGGAAACGACGGAAAGGACGTGTTCGTGCATTTCAAGTCAATCAACGGTGACGGTTACCGCTCACTGGAAGATGGGCAGGAAGTTGAGTACGAGGTCGAGGAAACCGAAAAGGGTCTTCAGGCCAGGAACGTAAGTAAAGTATAATTTTATATAAATAAGATTATAAGAATATGAATTAATATATATTGATTTATGTGTTATCCCGCTTCAGCAATGGGGCGGGATTTTTTTATTGTGCTTTCTGTCATTGCCGCCCGCATCAAGTTCGGGGTAAACTCCGGCGGGACCAGCGAAGCGCGGAGCAATCCAGTGGTTTAATAATGATAGCATCTTGATGTATCCCGCTTTGTTTTTCAAACCTTATCCCTAAAATTGTTGTTGCGTGGTGCGGGCAGGCGCCAAGAACAACAACTGGGGTGAAAACCTCATTTTATCCTAAAATCTTAGCTTATTATTGCCAAGTTTTAATATTATATTTAGTGAGGTGTCAGGTCCGCAAACCTGAAACAACGAAAATAATTTTATAATCATATGAAAAAGACCTTCCGCTTTTTCCTGCTCGTGCTCTTCGGTTTTATTTTCACCTTAAACATTTTCCCGCAAAATTATTTATCGGCGGTCAGAAATTTATACGACGGACCCAACTGGATACCCCCGTACGATACGGGCATAACCTGCTCGCCCTCGCCGCCGGGAATAATTAGAGATGATGGCACATACGAAAACGGCTACCGCACGGTTACAAACGGCGACTCAACCCGATTTGTTCACAAAATGATAATGCCTTCTCGGCCAATAACACTTCTTGCAATCTGCGTTACATGGACAGCATTAGCTCCTTCGGGAAGCTTAACTTATAACCTTATTATTTATGATACTACAGGTCCTGGAGGAAGTCCGGGTAATTTAATAACTCGTATTGAAGGCGTTTCAGCACCCAACATTGCCATTTTTCCTCTTCATTCCCGATACAGGTACAATGTAATAATAGCGGGATTAACTGAAAGGGCGTATTACATCGGTGTTGAGTGGGACAATAATCCTCTGCTTCCGTTTTTTATCTCATCGGATGAAAACGGAACAAGTGGCGGACCCGGCTATAAAATTCCAAATACAGCTGGTAATTTTGTGTGGACATCTATTGTAAGTGAACATCCTAACTTTAAAAATTTAGGAATTAGAGCTGAAGGGCAATCATTATTCCCAGGAATTCAATATACTTACTGCAGAAACGGTTTGAATACCCCTATTCTTGACCATAGTGAACTTAAAGATTCCATTTTTGCCTCTGTTAATGTTTTTTGCAACGTTCTTGATGTAAATGTTAGAATTGACACTGTAATTCATTCCTGGGACGGCGATTTAACATTCTATCTGCGCAAAAGCAATGTTGGTGTAAAAATAATAAATCAGGTTGGAGGCTCGGGTGATAATTTCATACGCACCGTTTTAAATGATTCGGCATCAGTTCCGATTTCAAGCGGTACGGCTCCGTTTACGGGTTCTTTCCGACCGTCAAGTCTGCTTCAGGCATTCAACGGCGCAAATGCCGGGGGTTATTGGAATCTCCACATAACTGATACTGCAGACGGAGATACAGGTTTTCTAAAGGCGTGGTGCGTGGTATTAAAAACAGAGTGCCCCCCACTTGGTATAACCAATACACTCGAAATTCCCAACTCATACCGCCTGTACCAAAACTATCCAAATCCGTTTAATCCTTCAACTAAGATTAAATTCGGCTTGCCGGAAAATGCGAATGTTAAGCTCGTTGTATATGATGTTCTCGGCAGAGAGGCTGCGGTTCTTGTAAATGAATTTAAACACGCAAATACTTATGAAATCGATTTCTACGGGACAAACCTATCCAGCGGAATTTATTTTTACAAGCTTGAGACAGAAAAGTTTATCGCTGTTAGAAAAATGCTTTTAATTAAATAACACAGTTATGAAAAAATTAAATTTACATTTAGGTTCATTGCTAATTCTCCTTGCAGTTGGTTCAAGCGCGCAAAACACTTTTCCCGATATTAGGTCTCACTACGACGGTCCCAATTGGACTCCGCAGGCCGATACCGGCATTACTTGCTCTCCTTCGCCGCCGGGAATCATGAGAGACGACGGCACTTACGAAAACGGCTACCGCACTATTACCAACGGCGACTCAACAAGGTTTGTTCAAAAGATGATAATGCCTTCTCAGCCGATAACATTAACGGCTATCTGCGTTACATGGTCAGCATTATCGCCTTCAGGCAGCTTAACCTACGACCTTGTTGTATATGATACAACAGGTGCTGGCGACTCGCCGGGTAACTTAGTCGCTAGTGTTAATGGTGTATCAGCTCCAAGCATAGCTATTTACCCACTGCACTCAAGATACAGATACAACGTAAATATTCCATTAACACAAAGGGCTTATTACATTGGTGTCAGATGGGATAACAATCCTGTTCTTCCGTTCTTTATTTCAGCAGATGAAAACGGAACAATCGGCGGAGATGCTTATAAGATTCCAAGCTTAGGCGGAGTTTATATATGGACTTCGGTTATAATTGAGTTCACGAACTTTAGAAACTTTGGTATAAGAGCCGAGGGGTTCCTCGTCGGAATTCAGCCGGTTTCAAGCGAAGTTCCAAACGATTACAGATTACACCAAAACTATCCAAATCCGTTCAATCCAGTGACTTATATTAAATTTGGCATGCCCAAAAATTCACTTGTAAAGCTGGTAATTTATGATGTCCTCGGAAGTGAAATTGCGGTTTTGGTAAATGAAAAGTTAACTGCGGGTGAATACGGAGTAGATTGGGATGCGTCAAAATACCCAAGCGGTGTGTATTTTTACAGGCTCTTCGCTGGCGATTACACCCAAACCAAAAAAATGGTTTTGATAAAGTAAATCATCTTGCTCCCCTCCTGTTTTTAGGAGGGGAAAAAGCCTGCGTTCAAGCAGGCGCAAGGGTGGTGCTTTTAAACAATTCAGACCACCCCGTCGCTTCGCGCCACCCCTCCTTGTCTAAGGAGGGGAGCTTAACAAAAGATAATTGTCCTCGAATTTTACCAATTGCCGAAATTTTTATTTATTCAACATTTTACCACTCTTACAAATTTTTGCTGTTTCCATTCTGCAATCAAAACATTTTTCGAATTTTCTTCAATTATCCTCTAGATTCCCGCTTTCGCGAGAATGACAATCTGGCGGGTAACTCAATGAACTTAATAAACTTACCAACTTTCACCTCATATATGCCTAATGAGGTGAATTGTGCCACCACTGACTTGACATTTTAAAATTGATATAGTAATTTTGCCACGCTTGGTTC
>JAKEEM010000075.1 GCA_022616535.1 Chlorobiota bacterium
AAAAACGTATCCCAAGAACTTCGACGGGGTTCTTTCGAGCGAGATAAAAAATTTGGGTAATTATCTGTCTCCCCTTTGCTAAAGGGGAGTGTCCGCCTCTGGCGGACGAGGGGTTACTTCCACGCGGGTTCGAATAATCTTTTAATACCAAGTGATTTACCGGTCTGCAAATCGATATTAACCACAACTGCATTAAGCTTAACCTCGCCTGAAGCAACGTCAGTTTTGTGGGGTGTCTGGTAATAAAACCTTGCAATCGATGCCTCCTTGTTGCCGCCGATGACACCGTCAAATCCTCCCGTCATACCTACATCGGTAATATAAGCCGTTCCGCCTGGTAAAATTCTTTCGTCAGCAGTCTGCACGTGCGTGTGCGTGCCGATTACCGCGCTTGCTTTGCCGTCCATATACCACCCGAAGGCAATTTTCTCCGCTGTTGCTTCGCCGTGCATATCAATTAAAATAAGGTTGGTTTCCTTTTTCAGCTTCTCCGCAAGCTTATGGGCTGTTCTGAAAGGACAGTTTAATGTTGATATGTAAACCCTGCCCATAATGTTAATCACTGCCAGCTTAAACAGACCGCCGTCAATTGTTACGGGAAAAACCTGGTATCCGCGTCCGTAAACGTCATCATGGTGGTTGGCGGGTCGGAGCATTCTTGCATCTTCTTTAAGCAAATGAACCGATTGCAGTTTGCTGAATGTATGGTTGCCTCCTGTTAAGCAGTTTATTCCCGAATCGAATGCACGCTTAACGTCTTTATCTAAAAATCCCTTTCCGCCGGAGAGGTTTTCGCCGTTGGCAAGAACAAAATGAATCTTGTTTTTCTCAACTAATTTTTTGAGATTCTCCTCGACATACTTAAGCCCCGGCTCGCCGATTATATCGCCTATGAATAATATGTTTAATGTATTAGACAGCTTATAAAGTTCTTAAAGTTCTTAAAGTTTATAAGGTTAGTAACTTTCACCTTTACCCGGAAACTTTTTATCTTTCACGTCCTTAATATATTTCCTGAATGCATCCTTTGCCTCAGTTGCCAAATCCATATATCTCCTCACGAAGCGCGGACGGAACATTTCCGTCATTCCGAGCATATCGTGAGTTACAAGAATCTGGCCATCGCAGTTTATACCCGCGCCGATTCCGATTGTTGGTATCTTAATTGATGTTGTGACTTTTTTTGCGAGCTCGGCAGGAATTTTCTCAAGTACAACTGCAAAACACCCCGCTTCCTCGAGTATCTTAGCGTCTTTTTGTATCTGTTTTGCCTCCTTGGGGTCGGTTCCTCTTGTAACATACGTCCCGAAAATATTTATCGACTGCGGTGTTAATCCAAGATGCCCCATAACGGGGATTCCGACCTTAACCAAATGCTTAACTACTTCGGCAATCCGCTCGCCGCCTTCAAGCTTAACTGCGTCACAGCCGGTTTCTTTCATCACGCGTCCGCAGTTTCTGACTGCTTCCTTTAAATCCACATGGTATGACATAAAAGGCAGGTCAACAACAAGTAGCGCATTTCTAATTGATTTTTTTACAATCTTTGCGTGGTAAATCATCTCATCAAGGGTTACGGTAATTGTTGTCGGATTGCCTTGAACGACGTTGCCGAGCGAGTCGCCGACCAGCACAACGTCAATACCGGCCTCTTCAAGGTAACGGGCCATTAAAAAATCATATGCTGTCAGGCAGGCAATTTTCTCTCCGTTTTTTTTCATAGTGATAAGGGTTTTTGTCGTCAGCTTCTTTCTTTCCGTCCTCTTGTCTGCCATTAATTTAAAATTGGTTCAACCGCTGCGGAGCTTGAAAAGAAATAATTAGCAAGCCGGTTTATTTTATTGAACTTAATATTAAAGCTTTCTTCAAATCCGTTAAAAACGGCATTGGAAATTTCCTCGCACGGGGTTTCCCTTTTTAAAATTTCATTTATGCATATTGTTTTTTGGTCAATCTCTTTTTTCATCTTAATTCTTTCAACACCTGTGAGATTGAGGTAATTTACAATATTTTTATGATGCCTGCCGATTAGAATCGAGCCGTGCTGAAGAACAATACTGCCGAATTTTCTTTGCGCGCTGCCCACGAGCTTTTTGCCTTCGAAATTAATTTCGTATTTTACCTGAGAGTTGAAGCAGAGATTATACATTCCTGTTTTAATCAGCTTCAATAAATCAGGTGTATCCTTTGTAAATGAAAGCCTCTCAAGCTTTGTGTCAAGGTGCTTTAATCCGCTAAGAATTGCAAGAGAAATATCCCTGTAAAGCTCTCTCGTTTGACGTGATGATTTAAATACTACTGAATAAGTAAGCTCCTCAGAATGCAAAACCGCCCTTCCCCCTGTAGGACGGGTGACAATGTCTATTCCTTCGTCAAGACACTTTGAAGTGTTTAAATTAAGCTCGTTTAAAACCCGGTTTTGGTTATAGCCGAGTGAAATTGCATACGGCTGCCACCTGTAAAATCTAAGAAACGAGGTGTCTTCATTCCTGCACCGTTCAACCAAAGCAAGGTCAAAGTCCATATTATACCGTGCGTCCTTAAAACCTGAATCGATAAACTTCCACTTACTGTTTTCCGAAATCATTTCATTTCCTGATTATGTTCATTTTCTGATTATGCCGCGCTCGCTTTGTTCTATAAATGTAATGATATTTTTGACTTCTTCAGTCATTGGTACGGAATCTTTAACAGCTTTAATTGCATCGCTTATGTTGTAAGTTGAGCCGTAAATGTAGTTATATGCCTGTTTTATATGCCTCAGCTGTTCATCCGAAAATCCCCTTCGCTTTAAGCCTACCAGATTTAATCCTTTGTAATTCAGCGGGTAGCCGCCTGCGAGTATATAAGGCGGAACGTCCTGTGTAACCCGTGAGCTGAACGCAATAAAGCTGTGTGCTCCTATATGAACAAACTGGTGAATTCCAGCAAGTCCACCTATTATAGCCCAGTCATCGATAACAACGTGTCCGCCCATATTAATCGCGTTTGCCATAATCACGTTGTTGCCGATAATTGAGTCATGCGGAATGTGAACATACGCCATAAGATAGCAGTTGCTGCCGATTACTGTTTTTCCTCTTGCTGCCGTGCCGCGGCTGATTGTGCAGAATTCCCGTATCACAGTGTTTTCTCCGACCTCAGCAGTTGTTAGTTCTCCCTTAAATTTTAAATCGTGCGGCTCACTGCCAACTACTGCTGAATGGAAAACCCTTACACCCTTTCCAAGCGTTGTTCCTTTGTGAATTACGGCGCTTGTGTGAATCTCGACGTTAGGACAGAGAGTAACCCCTTCTTCGATAATTGAGAAATGCCCGACTTTTACTCCAAGACCGATTACTGCTTTGGGTGAGACGACAGCTTTTGGAGATATGACTGTTTTTTCGTTTAATATCTTTTCCATGCTGTTTTAAATTCTTGTTTTTAAGGAGAATTTACCCGAGGGTTTTATCTATTATAACATTATCGTTATCGGTGGAGTTCTTCGTAATCATTTCGCCGATTAAGCCGATTGAAAAAAACTGCGCCCCAACAATTGCAAGCAAAATCCCTACGAAAAACAAAGGTCTTCCCTCTATCGGGGTTGACTCAAAGAATTTAAGTATCGTTAAGTACGTAAGTATTGCTAATCCCGCTGTAAAACTTAGGACACCAATGAATCCGAATAAATGCAGCGGGCGTTTTATGTATCGGGTTGTAAATATTACTGTGATTAAATCGAATATTCCGTTAAGGAAACGAGAAACGCCGAATTTCGTTTTGCCGTATTTGCGCTGGTGGTGCATAACAGGTATTTCAGAAACCCTGTAGCCGGAAAGATGAGCAAGCGCCGGAATGTAGCGGTGCATTTCACCGTAGACTTTTATGTTTTTAACAACATCTTTCAAGTACACTTTAAGCCCGCAGTTGTAATCATGCAGGCGTTTGCCCACCATTATACTTGTGACAAGGTTAAAAATCTTTGATGTCTGTTTTTTAATAAACGGGTCGCGGCGCACTTTCTTCCAGCCTGAGACTAAATCATATCCATCATTAAGTTTTTTAATGAGTGCGGGAATTTCCTCAGGGTCGTCCTGCAAATCCGCGTCCATTGTAATCACATAATCACCTTTTGCGGCTTTAAAGCCTTCCTGCAGGGCAGCTGACTTGCCGTAGTTGCGTTTAAACTTAATGCACTTGAAACGGTTATTTACTCTGTGTATTTCCTGCAGCTTGTTGTATGAGCCGTCAGTTGAGCCGTCATCAATAAATATGACTTCCCAGCTGCACCGAAGCTCATTGAAAACTTTTTTTAATGCGACTGACAGCTCAACAAGAGATTCTTCTTCATTGTAAAGCGGAATTACGACACTTATTGATTTATTGGAGAGATTAAGTCCCTGCTGCTGTGTTTGCTTGTGGTGATGGTGGAAACGTCTGTAAGGCCCGTTTGGCCTGTAAAACTTCTTATGTTGCCCCTTTTGCTCCTGCGTGGCTTGTGGTTTTTGCTGGTTTTCGGATTTTCCGCTCGATGCACTTTCTTCGGTTTTTCCGGTGGTATGCTGAATAACTCACCAAATCCTTTCAAATATAGGATAATTCATATAAATATCTAACAAAATTAACCAATATTTAAGGCAAATACAATCGTAAAAAAGCCAGCCTTTTGCAGGCAGGTGAAAGGTGAAACGGAAAGAGTCCCTATTTAAAAGTCTTTTTTTGTTATTTATAGATATCTTTGCGGTGTCCGATTTTTAATATTACTACATCACCATCTTCAATTGCATATATAACTCTGTAATTGCCAATTCTGAATTTTCTGAGTCCTTTAAATTCTCCTTTAAGCTGTGGGAATGATTTGGCTTTATCAGCAAGGGTCTGTTTGATTTCCTCTATAATTTTTCCTGCTTCGTTTTTTGAAATGCGCTTTAAATCTTTTTTGAACCGATGATTTATAGCCTATTTTATAAGCCAAGCGATTTTTTTAGCTGTTTGGAAGTAATTAAAGAATCGTTTTTGTCATTTAATCTCTTTAAAGCTTCCTTTAAATCTTCCTGCTCTGATATGTAATTTTCCAACGCCTTATTGAAATGGTAAGAAGAATCTCTTCTGGTTTCTTCAGATATTTTTTTAATTTTTCTGGCTAATTTGTCTTTAATTTTAACGGATATTGTCATAATTAAAATTATTTACTTCAATATAATAATTATTATTATAATTTATGATGAAATTTACAAATTATCTTTAACTAAACCCCGGCAACTGGGATTACCGGGGGAAGTAACAGAGGTTAAAGAGGGATAAATGAGTTGTGTAATACAATACAAATATCATATATAACTTGTAAAGCGGTTTGTATGAGTTGTAAAAAGATGTAAAAGGGTTTGAGTTGTAACTAAATCAAATACTTCACAACAATAAATCCCCCAATTAGCAGGGCTGTAAAAACTAAAGCCAGAATGTTGAAGTATTTATCAATAAATGAGCGGATTTTTTCACCAAATCTCCAGATTAAATAAGCTACAAGAAAAAATCTTGCACCCCTGCTCACAACCGATGCAATGATGAACATCGGAATATTGATGTTGAATATCCCGCTGGTAACAGTGAAGAGTTTATATGGTATTGGAGTAAATCCAGCCGTAAAAATAATCCAGAAGTCCCACTTTTTATACTGTACCTCAATGTTTGCAAATGCTTCGTGAGTAAATCCCGGAATATGGTCAAAAAAGAAGCGTGCAATTCCCGTAAACTCGCCTGAAGGAGCGTACCAGAGAAAATGCCCGATTGTGTATCCAAGCAGTGCACCCAGCACCGACGCAATTGTGCAGTACATCGCAAATTTAAACGAGCGGTTTCTCATCCCCAGGCAAAGTGCAATCAGCAGTGCATCGGGCGGAACTGGGAAAAATGAAGATTCACAAAAGGAAAGTATAAATAAAGCGAGCGGTCCGTAGGGTGTTTCAGCCCAATGCAGAACCCAGTCGTATAGCCTCCGAAGCGGTTTAAGCAAATATTATAGTTATTACCCTTGGTTAAGTTAAATGAAAGCACAAAGATACAAGTTATCGGGGCAAAATTCTATATTGATAAAACTCTTTATTAACGGTAAATTTGCAAATTATTCATAATTAAATTGACTTATGCCTGTTTTTAAGCTTGACGGAAAAGAAATAGAATTTACACAGGGTCAGACTATAATAGAAGCCGCTAAAGCCGCCGGGATTGATATTCCCCATTTTTGCTGGCATCCTTCTTTGAGTGTTGCAGGGAATTGCCGTATTTGCCTTGTTGAGGTTGAAAAAGCGCCAAAAGGACTTATTGCATGCGCAACTCAGGCAACCGATGGAATGGTGGTTTTCGCGAACAGCCCAAAAGCCGTTAGAATGCGTAACGCGGTTATGGAGTTTTTGCTGATTAATCACCCGCTTGACTGCCCGATTTGCGATGAAGCAGGTGAGTGCAAGCTGCAGGATTACGCATATAAATACAGCATCGGCAAATCACGTTTCGATGAGGAGAAAATTCATAAGGATAAAAGAGTCGAGCTTGGTCCGAATGTTATGTTTGATGCCGAAAGATGCATCAGCTGTTCGCGCTGCATCCGCTTCTGCGAGGAAATTGCCGGTGAGACGCAGCTTACGTTTGTCAGCAGAGGCGAGTACGTTACAATCGAAACTTTTCCCGGCAAAAAGCTTGATAACCCGTATTCGATGAACGTGATTGAAATTTGTCCGGTTGGGGCGCTCACTTCGCGTGATTTCCGCTTCAGGGCAAGGGTTTGGGATATGTCAAGCACAAAAAGCGTTTGCACGGGCTGTGCCAGGGGATGCAATATGCATATATGGGTAAGGGATAATGAGATTTTGAGATTAACTCCAAGAGAAAATATGGATGTAAATCAATATTGGATGTGCGATTACGGAAGATTGAACACTTTTAAATATGTTAATGATGAAAAAACCCGTGTCAACTCACCAATGATGAGACCCCTTGAAGGCGGAATATTAAATGACGAAAACTATGAGCTTTCCGAATGCGAATGGGACGATGCAATAGCCAGAGCAATTTCCGAATTTAAAAATTATATTAGGGACGAGATTGCTTTTATAGCTTCACCTCATTCAACTTTAGAGGATAATTTTGCTTTAAAGAGATTTGCAAAAGAAGTTATCGGCACAAAAAATATTGCCTACATTCCGCACATCGAAGGTGAAGACGATAAGCTTTTGCTGAAAGCAGATAAAACTCCGAACTCAGCGGGATTGAAATATCTCGGAATAAAACCTATAAACCCCAAGTTTATAGAAAAAATATTAAACAGGCAGATTAAGCTTGTCTATATGATTAATGAAAGTCTTGGCCGGCTTGAACGGACCGAAGACATAACAAAAGCTATTGAAGTCGGAATACTGCACATAAGTAATTTCTTTGAGAAGAGCAAAAAGGCTACGGTGATTTTCCCTGCCTCTACTTATGCAGAAATTAACGGGACATTTGTTAATTTCCAGAACCGCGTGCAGAGAATAAGACCGGCCATTGCAACGCTTGAGCAGGAAAGACTTCCTGGCGAGTTTTCCGTAAGCAGGCTTGATAAATTCGGTGCACAAAATGACAGGTGGACAAAAGGCGCAAAGTTTAATGCACGCCCTGTATGGAAAGTCATAACGCAAATGGCAAAAGCTATGGGCAGTGATTTCGGCTATGAAAACACGGAAGATGTGTTTGATGACATTGCTAATAAAGTGCCTGAGTTTGCCGGATTGAATTATGAAATAATAGGCGAGCAGGGTGCATTAGTTGGTCAAATTGAAGAAGTTACGGCATAATGTCATGCTGAACTTTGTTTCAGCATCTTTATAATAGATAATATTTTACCCACCATCAATACGGTGGGTTTTTTATAAAACGCAGTGGATATTAAACGTCACATAATAATCAAGCTTGAGTCAGCTTTAAAATCACTTGGCATTGATGCAGGGCAGATAATCCTTGAGCGCCCGAAAGATGAGTCGCACGGCGATATTTCAACAAATGCGGCGATGATGTATGCGAAAAAGGAGAATAAAAATCCCAGAGAATTTGCCCAGTCAGTTATTGAAAAGCTTTTTGTGCCTGATGAATACGTAACCAAAGTAACAATTGCGGGACCCGGATTTATTAACTTTTTCATTTCTGATAATTATTATAAAGTTAAATTAAAAGAAATAATAAGCAGTTCTTTCTTATATGGAAGGCTCGAAACAAATAAAGGCAAAACTGCAAATATTGAGTGGGTGAGTGCAAACCCGACGGGACCGCTTCATGCAGGACACGGCAGGCATATATCTCTCGGCAAAGCAATAGCCAATTTATTAGAATGGTCGGGTTATAAAGTTACAAGGGAGTATTATTACAATAATGCAGGACAGCAGATGGAATCACTTGCCAAATCTGTTTACGCAAGATACCGGCAGATATTCGAGCCGGACTACCAGTTTCCAAGTGACGGCTATGCAGGAGAATACATTTATGAAATAGCCAACCTGCTTGAGAAGGAGCACGGCGATAAGCTGATTGATTCCGATAACACAATATTTAAACAGGCAGGCGAGAACTGGTGCTTTAAATCAATTCGCCAAACTCTTCATAGACTCGGCATAACGCATGAGGTGTTCTTTAATGAAAGCTCGCTTTATGATTCGGGAAAGATAAATGAAACACTGGATGAATTTAAGAAACGCAGTTTATCGTATGAAAAAGACGGGGCGGTTTGGCTGAAGACTTCCGAACTTATAAAAGATAAAAAAGACGCCGAGGATAAAGTCATAGTAAAAGCAACCGGTGAACCCACCTACCGAATGCCTGACATGGCTTACCACATAGATAAAATCAAGCGAGGGTATAATTTGATTGTTGATGTATTCGGCTCAGACCACGGCGATACTTACAGGGAAGTCCTTGCAGGTGTGCAGGGGCTGGGTTATGACACATCGAAGATTAAAGTAATTATTCACCAGATGGTAACATTTGTGCAGGAAGGCAAGCCCGTTAAGATGAGCAAGCGTTCCGATAATGTTTATTATCTGGATGACCTGCTCGATGACGTCGGGGTTGATGTGGCACAGTTTTTCTTTGTTATGAGAAGCGCAAACACTCACCTTGAGTTTGATGTTGAGCTTGCGAGGGAGCAATCCGAAAAAAATCCGGTGTTTTACCTGCAGTATGCACACGCAAGAATCTGCGGTATACTTCGCAACGCTAACGAAGCTTTTCCCGATTATAAAAACTCAGCAAATGTAAATTACAGTTTGCTTAATAATGCGGAAGAAATCAGTTTATTGAAAATATTATCAGTGTTTCCCGATGTTGTTGCCTCCGCATGTTCAGCTTATGAGCCGCATAAAATTATCACTTATCTTAACGAAGTTGCAGAGAATTATCACAAGTTTTATCATAACCACAGGGTAATAAATGCAGATGAAAAAGAGCTATCATACGCGCGTCTTAAATTATGTGAAGCATCAAAAACAGTTTTAAAGAATGGGTTTGATATAATAGGGATTTCAGCGCCGGAGAGGATGTAACTCAAGCCCTGTATGTAGTGAAGGGTCTCTTCTTTTTGTTGTTGGTGATGGTTCGGCTTCGTTCACCACAGGTAACACCAACAACCGGGAAAGTCCACAGGACCACTCTACTCAACTCCGCAAAATTTTCTCCATCTTACGGCCTTTCGCCAATTCATCTACCAGCTTGTCCAAATATCTTACCTGTTGTGTTAACGGATTTGTGATTTCTTCCACGCGATAGCCGCAGATCACACCGGTAATGAGGCGAGCATTAGGATTTATTGCTGCATTCTGAAAGAATTTTTCAAAAGTCGCTTTTTCTTCAATAAGTTTTTGCAGCTTTTTTTTATCGTAACCGGTCAGCCACTCAATTACCTGATGTAATTCCTCTTTAGTCCTGCCCTTACTCTCAACTTTTGTGATATAGTGCGGGTAAACAGATGCTAAAGACATCTTTGCAATTCGTTCATCATGTTCGGGTGTTGTTTTCATACTATTTTAATCTTTCTAATTTTCCTTTTCTTTTTACTATGTTTTTATAATCCCATTGAATTTCTCTTGATTTCCTCAACCAGCGTTTTAAATCTATTGCTTTGATTTCAGAAAAATTATTGTAGAAAACAGAGGCATCTTTAAATTTCCCGCCTCTTACAGTTAAATCTTCCTCTTCAAAGTCAGCCCCGCTCCAGAACATCAGCCTGATTCCCGCTTTTTGTTTGCTGTAACCGACAATCGGGTTTCCCTCTAAAAACCAAACGGGATGAGCATGCCAGATTTTACTTTCTGCTTCGGGCAGATGTTTGTTGATTTCCTGAAAAAGCAAATCGCAAATTGCTTTGTCATCAGAGGAAAGTTTGTTGTTGTATGTAATTGTGTCCATATTGTGTAATGTCATTTAAACCATTTTTTCGCATTTGGTCTCCGGTGCGGGCAGCCAGGCCAACAACAAGGTTGTCGTTTACCCTCTTTCAATTCTTTAAGCATACTGTCAATATGTTCTGCTCTCGTCTCTGATTTTTTGACAATAGTAACCCAGCATATCCACTCGTTTCGTTGGATTGGCGTAAGGTTGTTCCAGAGGGCAAGCATTTGCTCCTTAGAAGTCAATGCTTTTTCCATATCTTTCGGAACATCGTGCACTACACCATCTGCAATTTTCTCGGTCATAATTGATACTATGTTGATTTCTTTGAGGCTTTCGGCTTTTTACTTTTTGAGTCTTCATCAACCCTAAATTTCACCATCTTCTTTATCAATGTCAAAGGTGGTGGTTTGTCAAAATCCGTGTTAGCGATATGGCGTTCTTGTCTGTATTCACCCACAGTTTTTATTGTCAAGCGACTTTTTTAGCGAAAATTCCTCCGTCAAGAGTTTTCTAAAATATCTGTCGCTGATTTATTGCCGAGTTGTTCGGCCAATCCGATGAGAAGTCCTTCATGGCCGCGAATATAGCAGAGCCGATACACTTTTTCGTACTGAACCACTTCTCCAACGAGTTTAGCACCATGCTTGGTGAGTCTGGATACCATTTCGTCAATGTTGTCAACAGTGAACATGATACGAAGATAACTGAGTGCGTTCACAGGAGCAGTCCTGTGGTCTGATATAGTTGGTGGGGTGAGAAATCGTGAAAGTTCGAGGCGGCTGTGTCCATCGGGGGTAACCATCATAGCAATCTCTACGCACTGAGAACCTAGTCCGGTTACTCGTCCAGCCCATTCACCTTCGACTGTGGCTCGCCCTTCGAGCTTTAGACCTATCTCTGTGAAAAAAGAAATGGCGTTATCGAGGGACTCTACAACGATACCGACATTGTGCATTTGTAGTAATTTACTTTTTGTCATTGTTCTATCTTTTTATAAAGTTTCATTAAATAAGGTTTCTGTCAATGCGGCTCTGTTGTCATAAAGTTGCGCATAACGTCCAAATTTGCGCATTGCCTCAATTTTTACTATAAAATATTCGTTATACATATTATATTTGAGTGGTTATACGAACCTATTATCTACTATGAATAATAATTTAGATTAAATCTTATTAGTATCTTTGTGCTTTAGGGCAAAAAAAAGAGATTCCGCCTTCGCGGGAATACCAAAAAAGTTACTTCTTGCACAAATCAATAATTCTTTCCAGGTCTTCCGCAGTATAATATTCAATGATGATTTGTCCGCTCTTGGGTGAGCTTGGGTGAAGCTTAACCCTTGTCCCGAAATGCTCCATAAATTTCTCTTCAAGAAACTTTATTGCCGCCTTGTTCTGGTCTGTAATTTCGTAAATCTTCTTATCTTTTTGGATATCTTTGCTGCGTTTGGATTTTTTTGTGAAATACTCCGTTTTCCTCACGCTGAGGTTTTCAGAAGTGATTCTTTTCCAAAGCAGCAGCTGGTCAACTTCGTTATCCATTGCTAAAATCGCTCGCGCATGCCCTTCGGAAATCTCGCTTTTCTGGATGCTTTGCTTTATCTCCTCGGGCAAGCCGAGCAGTCTGAGAGTGTTCGCAACCGCGCTTCTGGATTTCCCGACTTTCTCGGCAACCTGTTCCTGTTTTAAATTGCATTCTTTAATTAAGCGCTGATAGCCTTCGGCAACTTCGATTGCGTTTAAATCAGCCCTTTGTATATTTTCAATCAAAGAAATTTCCAGCAAATCCTCTTTTGAACTTACATCCAGCACATATGACGGAATTTTTTCAACACCGGCAAGTCTAGATGCGCGCAGTCGGCGTTCACCCGTTATTAATTCGTAATTTCCGTCATTTGATTTTCTGACTGTTATTGGCTGGATAACACCTTTTTGCTTAATTGATTCAGCAAGCTCATTAAGCTCTGCTATATCGAAATCTTTTCGCGGCTGGTACGGATTTGCTTTAATGCTTTCTATGGAAAGCTGTAAAATATGGTCATCAACATTCGGATTAAGCTCGGTTATATTTTCATGTGTTATATTTTCATGGCGAGCAGGCTCGTTAACCGCCGAGCCGCCGAATAAAACATCCAGTCCTTTGCCTAAGCCGCCCTTGGGTTTATCTTTTGCCATTTCTTAATTTACATTTCTTAATTTAGCTGCTAATTAATTTGGTTAATGTTTTTTTCTTCCGTTTCTTTGTTTACGACTTCGAACTTTGGTGCGTCATACGTAAGGATATTATCGAACTTTTGCAGGTGCTCCATTTTGTTTCGCCGCAGGAATTCATTGGCAAGCTCTGTGTAATTTTTTGCTCCCGTTGAAAAGGGGTCATAAGCTACGACAGGTTTCCCATATGAAGGAGATTCGCTGATTTTAACATTTCGCATTACCTTAACTTTGTAGAGCTTATCGGCAAAGTATTTTTCAAGTTCCGCTTCAACCTGGTTTGAAAGCTTAAGCCTTGAATCGAACATTGTCAATAGATACCCCTCGATATCAAGCGACGGGTTAAGCCGGTTCTTAACCATTTTAATCGTGTTCAGCAAAAGAGTTAATCCTTCAAGCGCGTAATATTCGCTTTGCACGGGTATCAAAATCGAATCCGAAGCAACTAGCGCGTTAAGTGTAATTAAGCTGAGCGAGGGAGGGCAATCTATGAAAATAAAATCCAGATAATCTTTTATGTCTTTAAGCCTGTTTTTTAGTATGAACTCCCTCTCCGGCATTGAAACAATTTCTATTTCAATTCCGACAAGGTTAATATTTGATTTAATTAAATACAGGTTTTCGATATCGGTATCGGTAATACATTCTTTGGGATTCCTTGCTTCTATTAAAAGCTCGTATACCGAACCCTCCATTATGTTGGTTGGGTAGCCGAGCCCCGATGTTGCGTTTGACTGCGGGTCGATATCGATAAGCAGCACTTTACATCCACAGTTTGCAAGCGCGGTGCACAGATTTACCGCAGTTGTGGTTTTACCCACACCGCCTTTTTGATTTGCTATGGAAATTACTTTAGCCAACTATACGTAATTTTTTTATACCTCTATTGATTCACCAAACGGAATTATTATGCATTTTTTACCTATGGATTCAACCTTTCGCTTAAACTCATTCGGGTCAGCTTCTATTATGCCGAACGTGTTGTAATGCATCGGAACAGAAAGCTTTGGATTTAAAAACTCAACCGCTTTTACTGCGTCATCAATTCCCATTGTAAAATTATCGCCGATTGGAACCAGTGCAACATCGAGTGAAGTCATTTCACCAATAAGCTTCATGTCGAGAAATAACCCTGTATCGCCTGCGTGATAGATATTTTTACCGTTTATTGTGATTATAACCCCTGCCGGTTCGCCCATATACCTGCCGTCTGGACTTGAAGAGCCGTGATGCGCAATTGTAAACTTTACCCTGCCGAAAGGAAAGTTATACCCGCCGCCAATGTGCATATTGTGTGCTTTGCAGCCCTTTTCTGCAGCGTAATCAGCAAGCTCGTTTACCGCTATTACCGTTGCTCCGTTTTTCTTTGCAATATCAAAGGCGCTGCCCAGGTGGTCGCCGTGTGCGTGGGTTAAGATAATATAATTTGCCTTAACATCCGAGGGTCTGATTTTAGCGTGCTTGTTTCCCTCTAAAAAAGGGTCAATTATTATATTGTGATTACCCGACTTAATTTCGAAGGCGGAATGGCCGTGATATGTTATTTTAACCATTTATTGCTTATTCTATATTATACTGGAGTTTCTACAAAGTTATTATAATTATTTCTCTAATTCAATTAAGCAATATTCCCCCAAATAGTATAAAAAAAATTAGATATATTAAAATTCCCGTGCTGCTTACAATCCTGTGATATATCCCTCCTTTTTTGCCGAAGGGAAGGACGAGCATCATTGCAAGAGATATTGAGCAAAGTATAAATCCAGCCGACAGGAAGTCCAAATAAAAAAGTAAGCCGAATAAGTTAACTATAATTGCAGCAAAGAAAATCTGGTGAGTGCGTTTCGTCATTGAAATGATTTTAAAATGCAAAAGCCAGCCGATGGCATAATTTATGATGTAAATAACCAATCCTGAAATGAGGAGGATATTCTTAATGTCAAATGTCAAAGCTCACTCGCTAGAGCAAATAATGTCAAATTTCTTTGCCCCAAACATCTCTAAATGCCAAGTCACTTACTCCCTTGCGCTGGCTTGATTTCCAGTCAATAGTAGGTCTTTTAATTTTCGGGTCAACGTATCCCATTCTGAATATTGTGCACATTTCATAGTCAGAGGGAATATTAAGCATAGAGGAAATCTCCCTCCATTTTTCAGATATCTCTCCCGGAGTGGATATAAACTGCATCCCCATTCCGATTGCGGTTGTTACAAGCCACAGAGTCTGAATCACCGCACCCATTGAAATAACGGAATAAAATCCGGAAAGCTCACCGGGCTTGTATTCATCTTTAGTAAGCGATATAATAAATAAGAGGGGAGACGATGCCACCAATTTTTCCTCGTCATTCCCTAAAATCCGCGGGACTTTAAATTTAGCCATAACTTTACCGCCTTTTTCGGAAAATATTGTTTTCACAAACGGTTTTAATACAGCAGGCAGGTGGTCTATGTGAATGCCGTCTTTGGTTTTTTCTATTTCTTCCTCGCTGAAACGGAAATACTTCCTGTATTGTCTCCAGAACCTGCCGTCCTCCATAAGCTGCACCATCGAGTCGCCTGCAATCTTAGCAATTTTCCCTATTATTTTTTCATCTGTAACGGCAATGAATCTCCACGGCTGGCTGTTGAAATGGCTCGGGCAGTGGGATGCCATTTTTATGAGCAGCTCAATATGCTCGGCGGTGACTTTTTTATCCGCAAAGCGTGTGTTGGTAGTTTTACGGTTTACAATTGCGTCGAATAAATCCATAATTAATTTTAATAATTTTCATTTATACTAACCCTATAAGATTAAATAAAAAAGGCAGGTTTTTTGACCTGCCTTGATTTTAAAAAATCTGTGAAAAACTTTTAATTAGATACTACTTTACTAACAGCATTTTTTTAGTTTCCGTATAGCTGCCTGCTGTAATACGGTAAAAATACATACCGCTTGAAAGATTTGAGCCGTCAAATGTTACCTGATGACTGCCGAACTGTTTAAATTCATTTACAAGCGTCGTAATTTCCTGACCTAAGCTGTTATAAATTTTAATACTAACAAGCGAAGATTTAGGAATTGTATAATTAATAACAGTTGATGGATTAAACGGATTCGGATAGTTGCCGGATTTAAATTCTAACTCACTCTGGTTTCCATTTCCAGAAATTGGGTTATCACAGTTTGCGCAGGCATAAAAATACGCATAGTTCGATTCCCCGGATTCATTACTTGCATTATCAACTGCTTTGACGTGATACCTTAGTTCATCACCTTCCCCTGCTTCTGTAATTTTGAAATTATAATCCGTATAGCTTGAGCCGGTTATTAATGAAGTATTTTGCTTATACCACGGTCCCCCATTGATACTCAAGTAAACATTATAGCCGGCAAAATCGGGTTCTTCGTGATTAGTAAAATAAATTACTGCTCTGCCGTTAACGACTTCCTGCGATGTAATAACCGGCGGAAAAGGCTCAGGGTCAGTTGTTGCATGCTTATAAACGGCAAGCTTACCAATGTAATCTGTTTGGCTAAAACCACTTGATCTGCTTGTGCTTACAATTAAACT
Organism: Chlorobiota bacterium; assembly: GCA_022616535.1. Lineage (GTDB taxonomy): Bacteria > Bacteroidota > Ignavibacteria > Tepidaquicellales > OLB5 > JAKEEM01. The sequence goes on from JAKEEM010000075.1 coordinate 16,154, forward strand.
TAAACCTCCCAGACTCTCAATATCAGCCAGCTCAATATCACGAATACTAATATGGAATAACCCGCTGCCGTAAAATTCCTGATTTCCGCTGTAAGGATATGTGTAATAACCCTGTGAAGGAGTTCTGTGCCTTAGAATTAATATATGTCCATCAGCCCCTGCAATAGCTACTTCTGGAAAGTTGTCGCTTGATTCCATCATTCCAAGCTTAATTTTATTATAGGTGCTGGCTGGCACGGAGACACTGAATACAGGGCTGGAAGAAATAGTCCCTGTTCCGTTATTTAAAAATCCTTTTAAGTTTTCGAAGGTTAATACTACCAAATCCTGATGACCGTCATTATTGATGTCTGCTACGTCAATATCATAAATAGGGTTATCATTTGACGGGTTAATTTCGTTTAAAAAGGTTATGTTATTGTTTCCGTTGTTCCTGTATATCCTTACCCTTGTGGAAGTTGCGGTAACCAAATCAAAAATTTGATTTGTGCGAAGTCTTTTAGCAATCACCTTCAGCGTATTTATACCTGTTGTGCCGCTGACAGTGTAAGCATTTTCTGTCGTAGGCAAATTACCCTGCCCGTCATTATAATATACTGCAATACGTCCGTTCTCAGCTACGACTAAATCCTGAACGTTCAAAAGTGGTTGTAAATTGCCAAACGAAATAGAATTAGACTGGTTGCTGTGAACGGTGAAAACGCTGTTTATGGAATAGTTCAAATTCTGGAACTTCTGCGCGCAGGCTTCCCTGCCAAGTCCAACATCTTTTTGCTGTCCTGTTCTTAACTGACCAAATGCAGCATCTTTTCCAGTCCAGCCGTTTGCAACATATTCTTGGACATGAAAATCAAAAATCGTCCCGTTAAAATTCCCGTTGCCGTCATTAAGCTTATAACTGCCGTAAGTCTTAGGATTAGTAATTGTTGCGGAATTTTGAGTAAATATCAAATCAAGACTGTTATTGTTATCAATTCTGTCAAAAGCAACTGCAGCTACATCTATCTGCAGCGGCCACCCGCTATAATTGTTAGAACCGGGCTGGTGAACTGCAACTAATGTCCCGTTTTGATTTACGTATGGCTGGGAAAGTAATAATAACGGGAACAAAAACAGGGCTAAAATAAACAAATTTAATGCTAATTTTGTTTTCATTTTTTTATGGATTTAAAGTTTAAAAATATTTCTTTAGTTTTGCCTGACTACTTCGCCTACTAGTGGTGAGCATAGTCGAACCATGGGGGTTTTTCACTGTCAGACATAGCAGAAAAGGGCATCCCGTGCAATCGGGATAAAAATTCCAATTAATGCCCCGACAAGTCGGGACAAGCTGTGGTAAGCTGTTGGAAGCCCTTCTTCTGCTTATTTTTTAATTAAAATCATATATTTAATAATCCCCACTTTTATTTATTATCCGGTGGACTCATTTTTAAAACCTCCTTTCAACAGTGTAAGTCGAAACGATGTTTCGACTGCTCGAATCACCGATTCGAGTTACAATCTTATTTTATGAGAACCATCTTTTTAAAATCGGAATATCCATCAGCTTCAAGTCTATAAAAATATACCCCGCTTGCTAAGCTGCTCCCTTCAAATTCTATTTCATACGTTCCTGGAGCTTTCTTCTCATTTATCAAAACCTTCACGGTTCTGCCAAGTACATCATAAACTATCAGTTTCACAAATGCAAACTTAGCAATGATGTATTTAATCTTCGTTAATGGATTGAAAGGATTAGGATAATTTTGCTCAAGTTTAAAGTTGACTGGGGTATTATAATTAATTATTCCAATTGGATATTCGTTTTCTAAATCGGAAATCCTCGAATATGTTAAAAATTCATTAGTTACTTTAGCTTGCACGATGTTAAGCTTATTATCAGTGTCTATGTCAAGGATGTTCATAAATCCAATGATTCCAATTTGTGGATAGAAATCTTTATCATAAATCCTTGAGAAAGTAAAGTCATTGTTATACTTATAAATATGCAAATAACCATGATATATAAAATTTGGTGGGACCCTTCGGGTTCTTGGGTAAAATACAAATTGTTCATTATTGTAGTCAACTTTTGCTATAAAAGTGCCAAGTGCATTATACAAGGTCGTATCATAATACTCGACCTGAAAAGTGCTGTCTGCAATGTGTCTAATCACTGCAAAGCCGCCGAACCCCTGTCCTATTGCCGAGCATAGCCATTCCTTTTTGCCGTCTCCGTTTAAGTCTCTTGCAATGGAGTAAGCGGCTCCCATATTTCTGCCAGTATAAATGGTCTTAAACTCATACCCTGCTCCGCCGTTGCCATACCATAAAATATTAGAACCTGTCGAATCAAAGTAATAAAGCTCATCGCTTGGTCCCCCTGCTCCCCCGAGAAGGATTTCATCCCTGCCGTCTCCGTTAATATCGCCCGCGTCTATATCGCCTGCCAGGAACTGAACGTTAATTCGCTTTATATTGAAGTTAAAATGAGTTGATGACTTGTTTGCAAACGTGCATATAAATATTTTGGTTGGATTATTAAATATTCCGGTTGTTACGTGGTTTACTAACAGCTCTTTTCTGTTATCATGGTTAACATCGGCTTCCAAAATTTTAAAAATACTTGGCGACCCTTCGGTAAAGTATATAAGTATATTTGAGGAAAAATATTTATACTGACCTGGTCCATAACATTCTATAAATTTCAGGTAGAAAAGGTCAACAAAACAAATTTCCTTATTGCCGTCGTTGTCTATATCCGTCATCGCAAATAACCCAAGGCATGCGGTCTGCTGGAAGCCGCTCCTGTAAACCGTGTCCCAGTCAAGCACATAAGTGTTATTCGGCGCGCTTTCATAAACAAAAATGCGCACGGAATCGCATTGAAAAACAGTATCGGGTCTGCCCGCAAATATTACCTCATTCTTGCCGTCATTATCTATATCACCTGCAACACAGTTCCAAAATGATTGGTAGCCCTTGCTTTGGTAAACTTCGTTAAAGTCAAACTCACCGCCTGTTGAGCTTGAAAATGGCAAGCCGTAAGTTTGTCTGTTTTCAATTTGTGATGAGTTCAGTTCGCGGCTTGATATTATTTTAGATTTATTACCGGAATAGCTGATTAGAATGTTTTTTGTCCACGCATTTTCTACCATAAGCGATATGCTCTCTGCCTTGCCAACCTGCAATGATTTTACTTGGCTCAAATACCCGTTTCCCTCGTTTACATAATAGTTCAGCATTCCCGATGCTCTATCAAGTTTAACAACATCTTCGAAACGGTCATTGTTAAAGTCGTCTGCTATGGTGGTGTGAATGTCTAGCCGGCTTTTATCTATGTTGCCGAATTTAAGCGATAAGCCAAGCTGGCTGTGGGTGTAATGCGGCTGGGCAGCTATAAAAACACAAAATAAAAGGAGGGCTAAGGATATAAGCAGGGATTTCATAACCCAAATTAATTAAATATTAATTTGTAAAAATAATGGGGGGGGGGTAATTACAGGGGTGATAAATTCTTATCATTTTAGCTAAACCTCCTTAGTAAGATTGGACTTGAAGTAAAATAGCTAAAAAAGTTGCTTATGTCAAGCAGATTTTCTAACTTTATTATGTGTCAACAAGCGTGCAATTAAATAAAAAAGGCAGGTTTTTTTAACCTGCCTTTAATGTGTTGTTTATGTGTTGGGGTATAAACTAAATCACTTTAAGGATGGCTACTTTATTAATCTACTTTATTAATCTACTTTATTAATCTACTTTATTAAGACAAGCTTGATTGTCTTTGTAAACCTGTTTCCGTCAGTTGATTCTGCAATCAACCGGTAGAAATAAACTCCGCTTGCAAGATTTGACCCATTGAACTCCACCGTGTAAAATCCAGCTTCATATTGCTTATCGGTTAATACGGCAACTTCCTTACCTGAAACATCATACACTTTAATGCTTACTTTGCCGTTAAACGGTATCTGGAAATCCACCTTTGAAACAGGATTTGACGGGTTAGGATAATTCTGGAATAAATCTGCAACATTTGGCTTGCCGATTATAATTTCATCAGGATTGGTTAAATTGTAATATTCAAAGTTACTATTATAGTCAATTTGTTTTAAGCGGTACTGGTACTTGCCGGTTACCAGCTTTAAATCCTTATACTTGTAGCTTTGCTGTTCATTAGTGGTTCCGTGTCCTTCAATGAAACCGACTTTGAGCCAATTTCCGTAGCTGCTGGTTAAAGAATTAAATGTTCTTCGTTCAACATCAAATCCCATATTGTTAATTTCCCAGCATGTAACCCAGTTAAGATGGGCGTCCCTGTTCATAATTGCGGCACTGAATGAACACATCTCCACCGGAAGGGGATTGCTTCCGTCAGTAAGCGCATAATCGGAGAAGCTTATCATGCCTCTTGTTTTAGCCCAATAGTTTGCCCAATTAAGCTCTGTTTCCCAATTTCCTGTACCCGATGTTGAAAAAACTTCCCACGTTCCATCGTATTTTGCAAGTCGTGTATTTGAACCCGGAGTTAATATTGAATAAGTTTCGTTATCGCCGAAATTAATTGTTATATCATAGTATGCACCGCTCAATGTGCCGTTGGGTGTAACATCCCAGTATGAATTAGAGTAACCTCCTCCTAAAACACCGCCCGGGTTTACGCCTGAATAATACCTTACATTCATAGATGACGGATATGAGCTTCCTCCTGTTCCCCACTCAATTGTCAGCAGCACTCTTCCCCAAAGCGAATAATTTGATGTTATGCCGCTTCCAGGGGGATTATCAACGGTGGCTAATGGATTATTTGGCGGGGTTGAGGAAAATTCATCCGCACCAATATCGGAACATCCGCCCGATACTGCCGTTGGTCTTGCATTGCCCTGATAGTCCGTACTAACAGCTGCGATACCAATTCCTTTTCCTGAAACTAACCATGCTTCAAAGTTACCGGTTTTTATAGTTAAATCACAGTTTGCAATATCGTTGAACAGGTTGGTTGCGCTAAAAGAAGTGCTTACAGTGCTCCATGTGTGTTTGTCGCCGCCTGAAGAAGTTCTCCATTGCTGAATCGTCTGGTCGGCTGCGCCCCATGTGCCTATCGTATTTAAGTTAGATGAGACAAATACGTTATAGTTCGAAGAAGTGTTAGTCCAGTTCGTTACACCTACCTCGTTTCCGAAGGCATAATGGCTTCCTGAACCGCCCGTTCTTGCATTAAAGAAAATATTGTTTCTTAGTATGGCGGGAGTAGGCCAGGCAGATAAAGGCCTGTCATAAGCCCATGAGTCGGCACTTCCTGATGCAGCGGTTCCGCCGACGTAGACTGAATTATAGTAATATACGCATGGGAATTCAGCCTCGTCGTGAATTCCTTTAAGTTCTGCCGCATTGGTAAAAGCGTCGCCGTCGATAAATATTTTGGGTTTTTCGCTTTGGTTTAAATTAGGGACTTCCTCTTCTTTCACTAAATCCTGCGCTACATTAATTCCGTCAGTGTTTAGTGAAATAGCTGAATTATTGCTATATTTGCTGTTCTGTCCTGATATTTCCGGAGTTATATTATCAGAAGCCTCACCGTTTGTTACCGAAATTTGGTTATTGTAAAAGCTCCAGCTTCCCCAGAAAGCATTTACAGCCCATACTCTTGGGGAACCCGATGTTGAACTGTGATTCAAATTATAAATTTTGTTGTTTTCAAAATTGCCTTTTGCAACATTATTGTAAAAACTGAATCCCTGAACATATGAGTTCGAATTTCCTGTTCCGTAAAGTCCGCTTATTGTATTTCCTGTTACGGTTTGGGTAACTGAATTGGACCCCGTAAACAGTCCGATAAGCATGCAGTTGTCGGGAAACCTGTCAGTGCTTGAGCCCGCGCAGTATAGCTCAGAAATAGTATTATCAGTAACCACAATGGGCGCCGATGTGCTTCTTGCCTGAAAAATACCCCGAACCCTTGAACTGGTATTAGTTGATATAACTCTGAGATTAGCGACCGTGTTATTATCCATAGTTACAGTCCTTGTATTAATAGCACTGTGTATTCCAGTAAGCTGGCATGTGAATGAGCCTGATATCTGCTGAATGCTGTTGCTTGTGGTTAAGCTGCCTACTGTATTGTTTGAAATCGAGACATCGGCACTTGGCGTTGAAGAATAAAGAATGCACTCAAGCCTTACGGTTCTGTTATTTGTGCCCCCGATGCTGATTGAACCGATAATATTGTTTTCTATACTTCCTGAACCTCTGTGGTCAATTCCCCTGTTTATAATATTATCAGTTGTTCCGTTGAAGGTTAATGTGATATTACCGTTTGTAGTTGTGTTTCCTATCGTGTTTCCTGAGGTTGTTCCCACGTTAACCAAACCGCTTTCGATTATTATTCCTGCAAAATATGAAGCTGCTGAAGCTGACGGGGTTGAGGTAAAGCTCACGTTCCTCATAACATTGCCGTGAACATTCGAAGCAGATGATGTTCCTGCTGTGCTGAATCTTATGAAATATAGGTAGTTCGAAACATTTCCATTGACAGTCCAGGCGGAACCGCCGCAGTTTGCAGCACTTCCTCCAAAGAAATTATTTGTTATTGTAATATTTGTTGCAGCGCTTGTATTTATGTTAATAACGTTCCATCCTGATGAAAGAGTGTTAGTTCTTGTAGCGGTTTGATAAAAGCTGTTTCCGGTGATTGTAAAATTCCTGCTTCCTCCTGCCAAATAGACAGCAGATGAGTTCTGGCCGTTTCTGTAAAAATTGTAAATTTCGTTATTGGATATAGTAATATTTTTGTTTTGCGTTGAAGAAGGCGATGTTGAGCCGTTGGAGTAAATCATGTTCACGGGCGTACCACCCGAAGTGACATCTCTTAGTAAAGAGTTTGAAATTGTATTGTCGTCGTTACCAATTGAACCTGATGAGGTGCTTAATTCAATTGTTCCTCCGGCTATTGTTGTGTTTGTTCCTTCAACGATACAGTAAGTGATTGTGTTATTAGTGGCTCCCCCGATAAAGCGGAATGTTGAGCCGGATGTGCTCTGATTGACAAAACTTAAATATCTTCCCGAGCCGCTGACCCTTCCATCAATGGTAACTCTGTCTGCTCCGTTGAAATTAAATAATGGGGAGTTTACGTTACCGGTTAAAGTTTTTAATGATGCAGTGGAAGGCTGAATTGTAATTGTATTGCTTCCGGACCACTGGTTAAGAGAGACTGTTCCGGGCTCACTTATATCTGAGGTTATGTTGACTGTTACATTTCCGCTTAAACCCTGTGTATTTACGGCGTCAAAAAAACCGGAGCTTCCGGTGAGAGTGGTATATGTTTGCCCGGCGCCTACATTATAGCTGCCTGAGAGCTGTGAATACGTTAAACTTGTTAAAAAAATAAAAAAAGAGACTGTAACCTTTACGAAGGTGTACATTGTTTTTCCCATAATTAACCCTATAAATTTCAGTTTTTTAACTTACAATTATAACAAAAATGCACGAACTAAAATAGTTATTCCATACCGTAATTTAGTTAGTTTTTCATAATGTAAAACCATTACTATAATTCCGTTATTAGGCGTAATTTTCAGTTATTTTTTTACACAAAATTAGATAATTTATTCAATTTGTAAATTAGGAAATTAAAATTAGTTCAAACAAATCCTTGCAAAAAATTTGTTTTTAAGATAATTTTGTGAATAAAATGGAACTATTTTAGTTTTATCAGCAATTAAACTTTAGCGGTGCTAAAATGTATGATGAACTTTCAAACAGGGAAAAAATAATATTAAGATATATTATAGACGATTTCATAAAAACCGCAATTCCTGTGGGTTCTCGGTATATTTCTAAAAAAACAGATATTAACCTATCTCCTGCGACAATTAGAAATGTAATGAGTGACCTTGAGGATTTGAATTTCCTCACCCATCACCATACATCGGGGGGAAGGGTACCTACAGATAAGGGATACAGATATTTTGTAAATGAGCTGATGAATGATAAACCACTGAAGGAAAATGACAGGGAGCTCCTGAAGAACCAAATCGGAGATGTTGATTTGGCAGCCGATGAAATTTACAAGGAGGTTTCAAAAATACTCGGCAGGCTTTCAAAAGAAATAAGCATAGTCAGCCAGCCCTATCTCTCGGAAGGGCTGTTTGAAAAAATAGAACTTGTCAGCCTGTCATCCACAAAATTACTTGTTGTTGTTTCCGTCCAATCAGGCCTTGTAAGAACCATCTTATTTGATGTTGAGTCCGAGTTTCCCAGAAACAAGCTGGGTAAGTTTGCCGCGATATTAAATCAAAAGCTCAGTGGTTTAACGCTTAAAGAAATAAGGAGGACTTTCAGGGAAAGAATTGGGGATTTGCAAAGCGACTCCAAAGAAATTATAAAAGTATTTATCGATTCGATTGATAAAATATTCCAGGATGAAAAAGAAGGGCTGACTCTTTATATAGGCGGAACAACAGATATACTTTCACAGCCGGAGTTTGATGATACCTCAAATTATAAAAATATAATTGAATTTACCGATGACAAAGATGTGGTTGTTCATGTTTTAAACTCATTGCCTTCTGAATCGAGCGGCATTGCAGTTTCCATTGGAAGTGAAAATAAGGATGAAAAGCTGAAAAATTTCAGTATCGTCTCCACTACATATTCAATAGGCGATGTTAAAGGGAAAATTGCTTTAATCGGGCCAAAACGCATGAATTATTCCAAAATGATTTCAATGCTGAACTATACTTCAAAACTAATCACGGAAAAGATTTAATCTAAGATTTAATCTAAGTTTTAATTTTAATATGAAACATAAAAAAGATAAAATGGAAGAAGAAAAATCAAAGGATGATTTAAATACTGACAGCACAGCAAAGACGGAAGTAAATGCAGCAACAAAAATTGATGAAAATGTGATGGAGAAAAGCTCATCACAGGATAAAAAAATAGCAGAGCTTGAAAATCAAATAAAAGAACTTAAGGACCGCTATTTAAGGAAAGCCGCTGAATTCGATAACTTTAAGAAAAGAACAAATGCGGAAAAAACTGAGTTCTTTGCTTATGCAAACGAAAAGCTGATTTCTGATTTGCTCCCTGTGCTTGATGATTTCGACAGGATTCTGAAATTATATGACCGGGAACACGATGCAGAGTCATTTAAAAAGGGACTTGAGCTTGTATATGATAAGTTTAAAAAAACTCTCGAAAAACAGGGATTGAAGGAAATTGATTCAAAGTTAAAAGAATTTGATGTGAACCTTCACGAGGCTGTGATGCAGCAGCCAAGCGAAGCAGAGCCTAATACGGTTCTGGATACAGTTGAAAAGGGTTATTTTTTAAAAGATAAAGTTTTGCGTCATGCAAAAGTTATTGTATCGGCTAAATCAGAGTAAAGGTTATAAACAAAATGAGCAAAAGAGATTACTACGAAGTTCTTGGAGTTTCACGCTCTGCCGGAGAAAGTGAAATCAAATCCTCCTACCGCAAGCTGGCGATGAAGTATCATCCTGATAGAAACCCGGGTGATAAGGAAGCAGAGGAAAAATTCAAAGAAGCTGCCGAAGCTTATGAGGTATTAACAGACCCCAACAAGCGGGCAAGGTATGACCAATTCGGGCATTCCGGAATGAGGGGAACCGGTTTCGAACATGGATTTACAGACGTTAATGATATTTTCAGCCACTTCAGCGATATTTTCGGCGGAGGAAGCATTTTTGACGAGTTCTTCGGCTCAGGCAGTTTCCAGAGGCAAAGTGGCAGGCACAGGCAGCCCGGCATTCAAGGTAATGATTTAAAAATTAATCTAAGGCTTACACTTGAAGAAATCTCCGAAGGCGTCGAGAAAGTAGTAAAAGTCAAAAGGTATGAAAAATGTCTCAATTGCCAGGGCAGCGGCGCTAAAGGAGCAGGCGGAACCGTCAACTGTCCCACCTGCGGTGGAAGCGGGGAAGTGAGGCACGTTTCTCGCTCGATGTTCGGGCAGTTTGTTAATATACAGGTTTGCCATACATGCAACGGCGAAGGAAAGGTCATAAAGGAAAAATGCCCTCACTGCATGGGCGAAGGAAGAGTAAGAAACGAAGCCACAATCAAAGTAAATATTCCCCCGGGTGTTTCAACAGGCAACTACATTCCGCTCAGGGGGCAGGGCGACGCTGGAATCAGGGGAGGAAGCGCAGGCGATTTAATCGTCTTAATTGAGGAAACTGAGCACAAATATTTTGTGCGTGAAGAAGACGATGTTCATTATAACCTGACAATCAGCATTACCGATGCCGTATTGGGAACCGAGGTTGAGATTCCAGTCTTAGGGAGTACGGTTATACTGAAAATAGAACCGGGCACACATGCGGGGAAGATTTTAAGACTTCGCGATAAGGGAATCAAACACCTAAACCATTCCGGTAGGGGCGACGAGCTTGTTCACGTTAACGTTTATATCCCCAGCAAATTAACCTCAAAAGAGAAGGAGCTCTTCAAAGAGCTCTCGAAGTCCGAAAACATCAAACCGAAGGGAGAGCACGGCAAAAGTAAATCAAAAGGTATTTTCGGCAAAGTAAAAGGAACATTTTCTTAATTTATTACCCTTGCCAAAATTTATTAACAGACTTGGCTTTACAAAAAGAGAGTTATTAATAATCGGATTTCTGCTTCTTACCTTTATCATTGGATTGATTATCAGGCTCTCCGGCTGGAAAAAACCAAATGAGTATGATTATTCCAGCTCAGATAAAAAATTCGAAGAACAGGTTAAGCAGTCATTTTCCGAGCTTGAAAAAAATAATCTAACTATCGAACAGCAGGAAAAAGCAGGCGAGCTGAGGAGATTTTCAGACAGCTTGATAAAACAAAAAGACAGCCCCCAAAAAAATAAACTGCCGCTTGGAAAGAAAATCAACATAAACCTTGCTTATGCGGGTGACTTGCAGCTATTGCCCGGTATCGGGGAAGTTACGGCTGAGCGGATTATTGATTACAGGGAGCAGAAGGGACCTTTTAAGAAAATCCAGGACATTAAGAAAGTCAAAGGTATTGGAGACAAAAAGTTTGAGCAGATGAAGGATTTTATTACGGTTGAATAATAAATTATTTGAATTGATTGCTCTCCATTAACACCTTATTTTTGTATTAAATCATATTAAACTTGACTAAATCACTTGGAATAAGTTTTTCCTCAAATAATATTCATTTTACGGAGCTTTCCCGGGATAACGGTTATCCCAAGCTTGAAAACGCTGAGTCCGTGAAGGTTGATTTTGACTTTGAAGATGAGCTTGGACTCCATAAAGGTAACCAGAAGGAATTAACAAATATATCAAGTGAAATAGCAGCCTACGTAACCAAAAGAAATCTTCAGGAGGCAAGCGTATCATTATCAATCGGAACATCGCAGGCGTTTTTGATTACACTTCCTATTGATTTTTCCGAGGGCAGACATACTGTAAACAAGAATATTTACTGGGAGCTTTCAAATTATTTCCCGGATAACTATAATGATTTTGTTATTAATACATACCGGCTGAACAACCCAATGCCCGCAAAAAGCTCGGATGAGTTTTTAATAATAGCCGTTAAAAAAAATACAATTGAGTTTATCAAGCGGATTTTTAAAGTCTGCGGCTTAAAGCTTGCTCTGGTTGATATAGACCATTTTTCGGCAGAACACGCCATAAGAAAAAGCTATGAAAATATACTTGAAGGCAAAAAAGCGCTCCTTGTTGGTTTGAAAAAAAACAGGGTTGATTACGGCCTGCTGGATGACAAAAAATATAAGTTTTACACGTATTCAAAATTTAACTCCGAGCCTGAGCGTAAGCTAAACTTGTCAAGAAAGCTCGGCTCTATGTTTTTGAGCAATCCGCTTTTGGCCGGTATTGATATGATATACGTATACGGCGAGGAAATTAAAGAAGATGTTATCGATGTCATTAGAAAGCTTGACAAGGCACCGGTCGAAATCACAAATCCCTTCGGCGGGATAAGAGCGTCGGAGCTGTTTTTAAAGGATGAGAACATAAGGAAAAATTCCTGCCGCTATGCGGCAAGCTGCGGAGCCGCATTAAGAAACATCAACTAACCCGCTAAGCTTGAGAATAATTTCAGGCAAATATAAATCAAGAAAGATTTATTCATCACCCGCAGCTGCGGGCACAAAAAAAAACTTATACAGACCGACTTCTGACAGGGCGAAGGAAACACTTTTTAACGTCTTAAACAACTTAATTGATTTTGACCAGACCGTATGCCTTGATTTATTCGCGGGCTCCGGCTCGCTCGGATTTGAATCGCTCAGCCGTGGAGCCGAACGATGTCATTTTGTCGAGCCGTCAGTTCATCAGATTAAGATGATTAAAAAAACCGTGGATTCGCTCGGTTGCTCGGACAAAATCAAAATATTCAATGAAGATGCAATTGCTTTTCTGGAATCAAACTCCGGTGAAAGATATGATTTGATTTTTGCAGACCCTCCCTATACATATGAAAATTACAATGAGCTGCTCACAGCCGTTTTAAATTTAAAATTTAGTATCTTTGTGGTGGAATTCGGCACTGAGTGTAAATTTTTATATGAAATAAAGGAGTTTGATATTGTCGATAAAAAAATCGGCGTGACAAACTTTAAAGTTTTTGTTTCAAAAGACTGATTTAAAATAATGCATGAAAGAATTGCCATATATCCCGGAACGTTTGACCCCGTAACATACGGGCATATCGACGTATTAAAACGCGCATCCAAGCTCTTTGATAAAATTATAATTTCGGTCGGTGAAAGCTCATCCAAAAGCTCGCTTTTTACCGTTGACCAGAGGATTAAAATGCTCAGCCAAGCGGTTTCGGATATTAAAAATGCGGAGGTGGATTCATTCAGCGGGCTGCTTGTTGACTACGCTAAGAAGAAAAAAGCTTCGGCGGTAATCAGGGGACTTCGCGCGGTTTCGGACTTTGAGTATGAGTTTCAGATGGCGCTCACTAACCAAACGCTTGAACCGGATGTCGAAACGGTTTTTTTAACTCCCAGTCAGAATTATTCATTTATAAGCTCATCTCTTGTAAAGGAAATAGCCAAAAACGGAGGGGACGTTTCATATTTCGTTCCGAAAATTGCCGAAAAAATGCTGAAGGAAAAATTCGGCTCAAACCATTAACAATCCCTTTTTCAAAAACTCCACCGATTTCCCAATAACTTCCTCAAAAGCCTTTGTTGTGCCCTTAAGCGGGTGTTCGGTTCCGAATGTGTGTCCCGTGTTTTCGATTAAATAAAGCTCGGTCAGCTTTTTATTTGAATTTTCGTAAAGCTCAAGCGCGTCGGTGTACTTTACGGCAAGGTCTTCTTTTCCGTGGATGATTAAAGCGGGAATATTAAGTCTTCCCATTGCTTTTTTAATGTTTAATCTTTCGGAGTTCTGCTCAATATCATCAAGAAAAGTTTTATTCATTCTCATCATCTGCTTTGTGCGCATATTGGGAATTTCGATAAATCCTTTTTCTCTCCACCTCTTTTTTTGCTGCTCCGTCCATCTGTCGACAGTTGCAATTGCAGAAAGTGTAACAATGCATTTAACTCTTTCATCGAAAGCTGCTTTCAAAATCACTGTTCCTCCGCCCCTTGAATGCCCCGCTATAGCGATGTGATTTTTATCTATATTATACTCGTTTGCACTGTTGTAAAAATGGTCAACAATAATCTCAAGGTCGTCGAGCTCGCGGGTATGGGTGTTTTGGGCAAATAAATCAAGCTTGGTAAATTCAGTCGGCTTTTCCTTTGAAACTCCGTTACAGGAAAAATTAAAGCTCACGGCGGCAAATCCGGCTCCTGAAAATTTTTCCATCATATAAGGAAATCCGCCCCAGTCCTTAAATCCTTTAAAACCGTGGCAGAAAATAACCAGTGGTCGGGACTTTGCTGAGTCACCGCCGTAGAATAAATCCGCAGAAATTTCAAGATTTATTGGGTTTTTTAAAATTATATTCTCCTTTTTAACCATTTGATTTATCAAAATTAACTCAAAATTAAATAAAAATTGATATATCTTAATATATCTTGATTTAAAAATAAATAAGTTTTAAGTTGAATTTGATTTACAAACAAATTCTCAA
>JAKEEM010000076.1 GCA_022616535.1 Chlorobiota bacterium
AATACAGATACACATGATATGGAGTTTAAGTGCAGGCATTTGAAAGAATTTCTTGTTGAGGGGCACAAAGTCAAAGCGACAATAATATTTATAGGCCGAATGATGGTGCATCAGGATTTGGGGAGAAGACTGATGGATGAGATACTTGAGAAACTTTCCGAAGTAGGAAAAATTGAACAACCCCCCAAAATGGAAGGAAGATATATGACAGCAATGCTAATACCTGACAGGAAAAAAATCGAAGACTATAAGAAGCAGCAGGCAAAGCAAAAAGCAGAAATAGAAAAATAAGTTAATATAGAAATCAAAGGTTAATAAAAAAGTAAGCAAGGTAAATAAAAAAAAGCAGGTTATAAAAAAGAAAGCAGGTAAAAAATGCCAAAGATGAAATCGAACCGCGGTGCTTCCAAAACGTTCAGAAAGACGGCATCGGGAAAATTCAAAAGAAAAAGCTCGTTTAAAAGACACATTCTGACAAAAAAATCGTCTAAAAGAATCCGCCAGCTGAGACATACCTCACTGGTTTCCAAAGCCGATGAAAAAAGAGTCAAAAAAATGCTTATATCATAAACAAAAATTATTACAGGAGATAAATATTAAATGCCGCGTTCAGTAAATGCAGTTGCATCAAGAAAAAGAAGAAAGAGAGTTCTGGCCAAAGCAAAGGGCTATTGGGGGAGAAGAAGCAAAATTATAACTGTTGCCAAGCACAGCGTTGAAAAAGCCGGACAGCACTCATATTCAGGCAGAAAGCTTAAGAAAAGGGTTATGCGTAACCTGTGGACGGTAAGAATCAACGCTGCGGCAAGGGATAATAATACAACGTATTCCAAGCTTATTAGCGCGCTTCATAAGAAGAATATCGATATTAACAGGAAAACGCTTGCCCAGCTTGCTTATGATAACCCCGCAGCATTCAGCGAAGTTGTTAAATTTGCTTTAAGTTAAGTCTTTAAGTTAAAACACCTATGCTTTCCAAACTCAGCGAAGCTGAAAAAGAAATTAACTCGATTACCATTGCAAATAAAGAGGAGCTTGAAAATTTCAGGCTCAGGTTTATTTCAAGAAACGGTTTATTATCAAAGCTGTTTGATGAGCTTAAAAATGTAAGCAAGGATGAAAAACCTGTAATCGGGAAAAAGCTTAATGAAGTAAAAAAGCTTGCCGAGGAAAAGTACAGCTCAGTTAAGCAATCAATTGAAGAGAGTGGTTCTAAAGCCGAGGAAATCGACCTCACCCTTCCGGGCAGGAATTTTTCAATCGGAAGGCAGCACATTTTAATCCAAACTCTTAACGAGTTTGTAAAAATCTTCCGTGAAATCGGCTTTAAAGTTACCGAAGGGCCCGAGCTTGAAGAGGAATTCTACAACTTCGATGCGCTTAATACACCCGAGCATCATCCCGCAAGAGATTTGCAGGATACGTTTTATATTCAGAACAAGTTTGATAAAACCAAAAAATACGTATTGCGGACTCATACTTCACCCGTTCAAGTCAGGACGATGCTTGCAAATAAACCCCCTATACGAATTATTTGCCCCGGCAAGGTTTTCAGAAATGAAACAGTTACACCGAAAAATTATTTTATGTTTCATCAGGTAGAAGGCTTGTATGTTGATAAAAATGTATCAATGAGAGATTTAAAAGGTGTCATAAGCTATTTTGTAAAAAAGTTCTACGGAGAAAATACTAAAACGCGCTTTATTCCGAGTTTCTTTCCTTTTACAGAACCCTCTGCCCAGCTTGATATAACCTGCTTCATATGCGAAGGCAAGGGTTGTAAAACCTGCAAAGATACAGGCTGGCTTGAAATCGGCGGCTGCGGTATGGTTCACCCGAATGTCTTTAAGGCTGTCGGCTATGACCCCGAAGAATATACAGGCTATGCTTTCGGAATGGGGATTGAACGAATTGCAATGATGAAATACGGAATAAAGGATATAAGACTCTTTTATCAAAATGACGTTCGTTTTCTTGACCAGTTTTAATCAATGACTGGTCTGTTAACTGCAAGCAATTTTTTTGTATTTGTTCTTTGTTATTTAATTGGTTCATTTCCCACTGCTTACGTGTTTGTAAAACTGAAATCCGATAAAGACATAACAAAAGAAGGCTCCGGAAACGTAGGCACTCTGAACTCGTTTAAAGTAAGCGGGTCCAAAATAGTCGGAGCTTCTGTTCTGCTGATAGATTTGCTCAAGGGGTTGCTTCCCGTTTACATTATGATGTTTCCGTTAAGTATCGCTTATCCCTCGGTTATGCTTGGTGCCTGCGGACTGATTCTTGGTCACAACTTTCCGGTCTGGCTTAAGTTTAAAGGCGGCAGGGGACTTGCAACAGGGGCAGGAATTTTTTTTGTGGTTAATTATTTTATATTAATTGGATGGTGCTTAGTCTGGCTCATTGTTTTTTCACTGAAAAAGAGGGTTTTAATATCCAATACGGTGGCTACATTCTGCATGCCTCTTTATATAATTTTAGTGAATAATTTTGACTGGCTAGTTGTTAATTCTGCAATTTTCGGATTTTCACTAACATATTTTACTGTATTTTCTATTGTAATTACGATAATTATATTGTCAAGACATACGGAAGTTTTTAAAAATTTATTTCAAAAAAAATCATAAGTAATTAAAATCTAAGTAATTAATGTTTCCAAATCTTAAGAACCCTGTATTTACTGATATTGGGGATTTAAATGAAATGGCGCGCCAGATAAGACGCGACATAATGAATATGCTCCTCATCTCAAAATCAGGCCACTCCGGCGGTCCGCTTGGATTTGCCGACGTTTTTACGGCTTTGTATTTCAATAAGCTAAATATACTTCCCGAACAGCCGTATGCTGATTTCAGGGATTATGTTTTTCTTTCAATAGGGCATATTGCTCCCGTTTGGTATGCAACACTTGCAAGACGCGGTTATTTTCCTCTTGAAGAGCTTAAAACTTTGAGGAAAATTAACGGGCGGCTCCAGGGCCACCCCGCTCCGCTGAAAACACACGGTTTGCCCGGAGTTGAAATAGCATCCGGCGCGCTGGGGCAGGGACTATCAATCGCTGTCGGAGCCGCAATCGGCTTAAGACTTTCAGGCAAACCGAACCATGTTTACTGCATCTGCGGCGACGGCGAGCTTAACGAAGGACAAATTTGGGAAGCCGCAATGACTGCTGCTCACCATAACGTGGATAACTTAACCGTCTTTGTCGATAGAAACCACTGCCAGATTGATAACAGGACCGAGAACGTAATGAAGCTTGAACCGCTCGCCGATAAATGGAAATCCTTCGGTTTTGAAGTGTTTGAAATCGACGGGCATAATATGAAGGAGATTCTTGATACAATTGATAAAGCAAAGAAAGTAAAAGGCAAGCCGGCTTTACTTTTGACTTACACTAAAATGGGCAGGGGAGTTTCATTTATGGAGGATAACTATAAATGGCACGGCGTTCCTCCAAATGATGAACAGGGCAGGGTTGCCTTAAGTGAGCTCTTCCCTACTAAATTCGGGGATTTTGTGGATTATTATAATGGCAAGTAAATTTTGTTATATATTAATATTATTTTTTGCTTTTGCTGAGCTTTCCTGCTCCAACCAGGGAGAGGAAGAGGTAATCGTTCCTTTTGAGGTTATTCACGGAGGAAGCTACTGTGCAATCGGTGAAAAGAAACAGGTTATTTGCAAAAATAACGATGATTACCAGAAGCTGATGAATGAAGTTTACAAAGATTTGGACCAGATGCCTATAATACCCGAAGTCGATTTCAGCAAGAATTACGTTGTTGCAGTTTTTATGGGTGCAAAAAATACAGGCGGGTATGCAATAAATTTCGATAAGGTAATCAGAAGAACGGCCGATTTAACTGTCAGCGTGTTTGAAACCTCTCCCGGGGCAAAATGTATTGTTACTCAAGCAGTTACACATCCATATGAGATTGCTAAAATCCCTAAGATTGATAAGAATATAAAATTTAAAACCAAACTAAGAACCAACGAGTGCGAGTAAAAATAATATCATGAATTTTATACACAAAACTGTAAGCTGTTTAGTCGAAAATCTTGATTTAAAAAATCCCGAATTAAAGGAAACAAGAAAGGGTTTCGGCGAGGCATTGATTGAACTCGGTAAAACAAACCCTGATGTGGTTGTGCTGGGAGGAGACGTAAGCGGCTCTGTAAGGAGCGATATGTTCAGAGATGTTTTCCCTGACAGATTTTTTTCTGTCGGTGTATCAGAGCAGGATATGATGGGAACTGCCGCGGGGCTTTCTGTTGTGGGTAAGATTCCGTTTGCCTCAACATACGGAGAATTTGCAACAGGCAGACCCTTTGACCAGATAAGGCAATCGATTGCATACAGCGAAATGAACGTTAAAATCTGCGCATCACACTGCGGATTAACCGTTGGTCCCGACGGCGCAACACATCAGTCGCTTGAAGATGTTGCCATTATGAGAGTGCTCCCGCATATGTATGTGATAACTCCCTGTGATTATAACCAGACATACAGAGCAGTTATTGAGTGCACTAAAATTTACGCTCCGTTTTATATCAGGTTTTACAGGGATAACTCGCCGAATTTTACAAATCCCAAAGCTCCTTTTGAATTCGGGAAAGCCGATACACTCCTTAACGGCGATGACTGCACAATTATAGCCAGCGGACTCTGCGTTTGGGAAAGCTTACTTGCAGCCGAGGAGCTTGCAAAAGAGAAAATTTCCATTAGACTTATTAACATGCATACCATCAAACCTTTTGATACTGACGCTGTTGTAAAAGCAGCAAAAGAAACCGGATGCATAGTTACAGTCGAAGACCACCAGAAAAAAGGCGGCTTGGGTGGCGCCGTTGCTGAAGCGTTAGCACAGGAGTATCCCTCTCCCGTTGAGTTTGTCGGAGCAAGTGATACTTTCGGCGAATCAGGCAAAGGAAGCGAGCTTTTTGAAAAATACGGCATTTCCAAAAGATATATCGTCGAAGCAGTAAAAAGGGCAATTAAAAGGAAGAAGTAATTTTTAAAAACCGTTTAAGGCTGTAATCTGTGTTTATTGCAGATAAAAAATTCAAGAATTTTTTAAGCCTCTTTAACGGTTTTATTATTTATAGAAAGCACTAACAAAGTAATATGAACAAAAGTAAATATTATATTTTCGCATTGCTGCTTGTTGCAGTGTTAATCTCGGGATTTGTTTTCGGCCATTTCGTTTTCAAAAATGAATCTCCGGCTACGCTCAAAGTTAGAGAAAGCATAAATCAGAACATAACCGACGGAAGGGAAAATGCCATTACAAGAACAGTGAACACGGTTTCCTCCGCAGTTGTGGGAATAAATGTTACTGAAATAAGGGAGTTTAAAGACCCCTTCGGCGATATGTTCGGCAATGACCCGTTTTTCAGGCAGTTCTTCGGTGACCGCTCATACAAGCAGGAAGTCCACGGGCTCGGCTCCGGTTTCATAATTTCCGATGACGGCTATATAATTACAAATGACCACGTTATCGGCAATGCTTCAAAAGTAGTTATAACAATGACAAACGGCGAACATCTTGACGCTGAAATTATCGGCAAAGACTCCTTTACGGATATTGCTCTTTTGAAGATAAACAAAGCCGGTCTGCCGTATGTCACGTTCGGAAACTCAGAAGATGTAATAACAGGCGAGTGGGTTATTGCCCTCGGCAATCCGTTTGGGTTGTTTGAGGTGAATCAAAAGCCAACGGTAACTGTCGGAGTTGTAAGCGCTACCGGGATGAAGCTTAGTGCGGGTGAAAACAGGTTCTACCGCAATATGATTCAAACCGACGCTGCAATTAACTCAGGCAACAGCGGCGGTCCTTTGCTCAACAGCATTGGCGAGGTTATCGGGATGAATACATTGATTTTTACGGGTAACTCTTTTGCATCGGGAAATATAGGGCTGGGCTTTGCAATTCCGATTAACAAAGTTAAAAAGATTATTGAAAAGCTTAAAAAAGACGGCAGGATTGAGAGGAATTATGATATCGGGCTCAGAATACAAACCGTTGACCAGAATATTCTCCAGTATTTTAAGCTCAAAGATGTAAGGGGAGTGATTGTAGTCAGCGTCGAAAAAGGCAGTCCCGCCGATAAGGAAGGCATTAAATCAGAAGATATCATTACCTCTCTTAACGGTGAAAAAGTATCAAGCGATTCTGATTTCTGGGGATTGATAACGGAAATGAATATTGGAGATAAGCTAAAGCTAAGCATTTTAAGAAGCGGCGATGAAATTGAAAAAGAGTTTGAGCTGAAAGTAAAATAAATCTATTTCAGTCAAATAAGGCGGTTGAGGAATAAAATGTATTAGCCACGACCTTTAGGTCGTGATGATTATCTTAAGGAAGATTAAGGGCTTTTGCCCTGAATATTAGAGAAACAAAAAAGGGCTTTTTAAAAGCCCTTTTATTGTTGAATTAATGGTTTATTAAACTACTTCGTTAAAATCATTTTCTTTACTTCGGTATATGCGCCCGTTTCAAGCTTGTAAAAATATATTCCGCTTGTCAGATTAGAGTATTTCGAAGCGTCGAATTCCACTGTGTAGGTTCCCGATGCCTGGTTTTCATCAACAAGTGTTGCAATCTCCTTGCCAATCAAATCGAATACTTTTAGCTTAACATGTGAAGCTTCAAATAATTCGTAAGATATGCTTGTCGTTGGATTAAACGGGTTCGGCTTGTTCTGGTCAAGCTTAAAGTTTCTTATACCAGTTACCCCCACCTTAAGCTCGTCTGACTCAAACATCACCTGCCCCATCGAATTATAACCTCTCAGCTTGTAGAAATAAACTCCGTCTCTTTCGGGCTCTTCCTCGTAGTCATACCAGTAAATTATTTTTTTGGATTCCGAAGATGACTTCTCGAAATAATCATCCTTTTTAATTCTGTCTTCGTTAATTTTATCGAAAGCTTTGGTTTTTGGATTCAGACGCAG
>JAKEEM010000077.1 GCA_022616535.1 Chlorobiota bacterium
GAATACCCCAATGCTGACGGAAAGTTTACTCTTAAGACCAAGCTTAGCCAGTTGTACAAATCCCGCCCTTTAGAGGCGGCGGAACGGCTCATCGCCCGTCCAATAGTGCTTTTACACGGTATCGGACTGGTAACCTGCAGCAGCCCTCCAACCGCTGTTGAACCAAGCGTGGCAAAATTACTATATCAAAAACGCAATGTCAAGCAAGTTCACCTCATTAGGCAGTAATGAGGTGAAAGTTGGTAAAGTTATAAAGTTCATAAGCTTACCCTTCGGCTGCGTCAGCGTGATGAATGCAGAAAATAAAACATAAATAGCAAAAGCGAAGAAAATGTTTTGATTGCGGGAAAATTTTAAGGAAAATTTGTTAAGAGTGGTAAAATGGTGAATAAATTAAAATTTCGGTAATTTGTAAAATTCGTGACAAATGGGTTTTATTTTTTATTATTGTAGAGACTTGCCCATGGCAAGTCTCTACAGAGGACCTTTGGACCTGCCTGCCGTAGCAACGGCATAGGGTGCAAATTAATCATTTACATTTAATTTAATATCACCCGATGATACCAGAGCGTTTAATATTAATAATAACTTTGCTTGCCTGGCTTATTGACAGGTATATTAAGTATTATTAATAATAATTATATTTGACCAGTCCAAATAAAAAAGTAAAACAGAAAGGCGCAGCACTTATGGCTGATAATGAAAAATTAAGGTCACTGCAGATTGCTATTGACCAGATTGAAAAGTCCCACGGCAAGGGCTCGATAATGAAGCTTGGCGACGGTGTAATTACCACAATTGAATCGATTTCAACAAGTTCAATTTCGCTCGATGCCGCACTCGGGGTCGGCGGTATTCCGAGAGGCAGGATGACCGAAATCTACGGACCGGAGTCTTCCGGTAAAACAACAATCTGTCTTCACGTAATTGCCGAAGCCCAAAAAAAGGGGGGACTCGCCGCATTTATCGATACCGAACATGCAATGGATACCGGCTACGCAAAAAAGCTTGGAGTCGATGTCGAAAATCTTTTAATATCCCAGCCGGAATACGGCGAGCAGGCGCTTGAAATTGTCGAAACACTCGTGAGAAGCAATGCCCTTGATGTTATAGTAATAGATTCAGTTGCGGCTCTTACCCCAAGAGCTGAGATAGAAGGCGAAATGGGCGATTCACATATGGGGCTTCAGGCAAGATTGATGTCACAAGCTTTAAGAAAACTTACCGCTGCTGTTTCAAAATCCCGCGTATCACTGATTTTTACAAACCAGCTGCGGGAGAAAATCGGAGTAATGTTCGGCAGTCCCGAAACCACAACCGGCGGCAAGGCATTAAAGTTTTACGCTTCGGTCAGGTTGGATATCAGACGAATTGCCCAGATTAAAGACGGGCAAAATGTTATCGGCAACAGAACCAAAGTGAAAGTTGTGAAAAACAAGGTCGCACCGCCGTTTAAAGAAGTTGAGTTCGATATTATTTATAACGAAGGCATATCGAAGCTGGGTGATTTAGTTGATACAGCTGTGAATCTTGAAATTGTTCAGAAATCCGGAGCGTGGTTCAGCTATCAGGGGCAGCGAATGCAGGGGAGGGAAGGCGTTAAAAGTGTGTTAATCGAGAATCCAAACCTGATTAAACAGCTTGATAAGGAAGTTAGGGAGATGATGGGGATTACTGTTGCTTCTGATGCATCATCCAATGGGGAGCCTAAAGCTAAAGAGAAGGAAAAATCCAAGTCAAAGTAAGAATCTTGTAATGTTTTATCCATCGTGCTGGTAACCAAAATAGAAAAGCAGAAAAAAAACAGGAAAAGGTGGAATATTTATGTCAATGATGAGTTTTTTTGCGGGTTGTTCGAAGATACAATTCTAAAATACGGACTAAGAAAAGACGACGACGTACCCGAAGGAAAGCTTAACGAAATTAAAGACTTCGATGAATATATTTACGCCAAGAAAATATCATATGATTTTCTTTCATACAGAATAAGAACCGTATCGGAAATTAAAAAAAAGCTTAAGTCAAAGAAAATTTCCGGTAATACCATCGATAAAGTTCTTGCTCACTTAAATGAACTGCGATTGACAAATGACGAAGAGTTTGCTAAACAGCTAATCAGGGAAAAAATTTCGAGAAAACCCGTTGGCAGGAAACTGCTGAAGCAGAAGCTCTTTGAAAAGGGAGTTCCGAAGTCAGTTAGCGAAGATGTGATTGAGAAAGTATTTAACGAGATAGATGAAAAATCACTTGCAATGGAAAACTTCAAAAAATACTTTGTGAAAATCAAAGCATTCGATAAGAAAGAGCAGAAAAAAAAGACATTCGATTATCTCGTGCGAAAAGGGTTTGACTACGATGTAATAAATGAAATAATTTACAAAAATATTAAATAAACAATCTTATAGTGGCATCGTTTTCAACAAGAGCTGAAAGACCTTTAAGCGGGATTGCTAAAATCTTTATTCTGCTCATCCCAATCCTTACAATAGCCGCATTCATTGCTTTTTTCACCGATATTTTTATCGCCCTTGTAATTTGCCTTCTTTTTGCTCTGGTGCTAAACCCGTTTGTTGATTTCATCGAAAGCAAGGGAATTGGGCGGTCGCTTTCAATTTTAATAGTATATGTGCTGATTACAGTAGCCGGGTATTTTATTTACCAGCTTGTTGTGCCGAGTATTATTGAGCAGTCCGACTCACTGCAAAAGTCATATAAGGAGTTTCAGGTTTCCGAAAAACTTAAAACTGCTGAGAAATGGATTGAAAAAAATGTTCCGTATATTAAAAAAGGAGATGTTGGCAAAGAAATTGAGACTTTCGTTAAATCCTCCTTAGCAAGAGTTGAGGATTTGATTTCCGGAGTGGTATCTACTGTGCTGTTAATTATTATCATACCCTTTATCACGTTTTTTATCTTAAGAGACCGGCAGAAAATTAAAAACGGAATCATCAGTCTTGTCCCGAACAGATATTTTGAAATGACGATAAATATTTTTGATAAAATCGAAAAACAGCTGAGCACATACGTAAGGGCGTGGCTGCTTGATGCTTTTTTGCTTGGAGTAATGGCGTTTGCCGGGCTTTCGATTTTAGGCATTAACAGCTCGGTGATTATAAGTATTATTGCAGGTGCGGGACATTTAATTCCTTATGCGGGGCCGATAATAGGCGGAATTCCTGCAATACTAATTTCAGTTATACAGTTCGGCGATTTTCAGATGCTTTTACCCATCGTAATAATGTTTACTATAATTTATGTATTGGACGCTTCATTTATCCAGCCGTATATTTATTCAAAAGGTTCGGATATGAACCCGATTACAATCATTGCTTTGATTTTAATAGGCAACCAGCTGCTTGGTGCGTTTGGCGCATTAATTGCAATTCCGATTGCCACTGTTTTAAAAGTAAGCGCAAGGGAAACGATTAACGGTTTCAGAAATTATAAGCTCGGTTATTATTGAGCTAAGTTTACATATGAATCCTTAATGTTTTAGTATGTGTATTTTAAGGATTTATGAAGATTTTTCTCGAATGAGTCTGTTGTAAAGCCAAACGATTTTAATTTATCGCTGTTCAAGCCAATTTTCTTGACGAGCGGATAATCTGTAAACTCGCCCGAGCTTGCCATTTTAACAAGATTCTTATCAAACCCGAAAAACTCCGCCATCATTAAACACATGTCGTGCCGTGATAAGTATTCATCACCGCAAAGATTAATGGTGTCGTTTTGTTTATAAACACCCGGAAGCTCGGCAAGAATTTTTGCGGATTCTTCAACGTATAACGGATTTCTGAACTGGTCTATAAATGAGTTGATGCTTTCTCCGCTTTTTAATTTATTGTAAGCAAAATCAAAGAATGAAGTATAAGCTGAGCGTGTAAAGCCGTATAATAGCGAGCTGCGAAGGATTAAATATTTTTTCGCATAGGCCCAAACAGAGTTCTCGCCCATAAGCTTCGATTTGGCATAAATAGTAACAGGTTTTAATTTTGCAGTATCTTCTTTTAAGTTTTCACCTTCAGCATAGACTAAATCAGTCGAAGTGTAAATCAAAAGCGAATCATTCTCTCCGCAAAGCTTTGCTATATGCTCGGTAACTTTGTTATTAAAGAATTCTACGTATTGGTCGCTAAGTTTTTCAATCCGTGTTGGAGTTACCGATGCAAGATGATAAACTACATCGGGTTTGACTTCGTTGAAAATTTTTGTTAGCTCATCGAGTTCAGTTAAGTTACATTGTATTAGGTTAATGTAATCGAACTCTTTTTTGTTATTGTTATAAATTCCGGTGATATCAAGCCCGCCTTTTAGACCGAGTTCATAAGCAAGGTACGTTCCAAGATATCCCGATATTCCCGTGATTAAAATTTTCAATTTTATAATTACATTTTTGTTATAACCACCTGGTCATTATCGATTCGTTTTTTCCCGTTTTCATATGCTCTCAATTCCAGCATAAACTGCATTCCTGCGGCTTCTAAATACGCCGGTGAAATATCGCCTGTTCCGCTTGTCCAGCTTATGGTTTTTTCTTCATTTGCAGATTTTATTTTAAAATCCTGATACGTAAACGTGAATGAGCTCCCGTTCGGAAATGTAGCCGTTTGCTTTCTTTCTCCAAGATACGTAATTTCGAAATCAGGATATTTGACCGGCTTGTCTTTTTCAAACCTCACGACCTCTCCGTAATTACCGGTGGAATCGGAAATATTACAGGAAGCTGATAAAATTGTTAGAAAAATAAAAATTTGTTTTATCATTTTAAGAAATTTGATGTTGTTGTGATTTTCAAGTCCCCCTTGAAAAGGGGGGATAAAGGGGGATTTAAAAATCACGCCTTACAATGAAAATTTTGATTCCCCTTCTTCAGATTTCTAATCCCCCTTTTATTCCCTCTTTATAAGGGGGACTTCCTTTTTCAAATTTATTAATAAACCTCTCAATTTTGTGTAGTACAGTATGCAGTGATTGTTTTACTTCAATATCTTCAAATCTCAAAATTTTCAGTTTTAATTTTTCTAATTTAATTTGTCTGTAAATATCTTTCAACTCTTTATTTATGTGACTGCTTCCGTCTATTTCAATTACCAGATTAAGTTTCTTACAGTAAAAATCTGCTATATAATTACCGATGGGTTTTTGTCTGTTAAACTTATATCCGCGAATTTTCCCGGCTTTAAGCTCGTTCCAAAGCAGCACTTCTGCAAGAGTAGAATTATTCCGCAAGTTGCGTGAAAGCTGCTTTAATTTTTTATTGTATGGAATGAATGGTTTTTTCATTTACTCTTAAGTCTCCCTTTAAAAAGGGGGATTTGGAATTATTCCGACTCTTTTCAAGTCCCCCTTTAAAAGGGGGATTTAGGGGGATTTAAAAACTCCGCTCGGCTAAAAATTCTGATTTTCCCTTCTGCTTAGATTTCTAATCTCCCTTTCATTCCCCTTTTATAAGGGGGACTGTTAAAGCTCCTAATCCCCTTTCAAATCAATTTTTTTGCTTGCATTATCAATATCTATTCCGACTACCTTCCCTTCGGTGTCGTAATCGATGACCACACCTTCTGAAACCTCTTTGCTTTCGGCACTTTGTTTTGAGTTTAAATCAATATAAAGCGAGTCAGTATCAATATAATAACTTATTTTCATTTTAACTGCTTTTATTGTTAATTATTAATTACTAACTGACTAACATACTTTCCATGAAACTCCTTCATCTTCTTCACTAATTCCTCAATCTCGTCCTTTGGCGGTAAAAATGTTGTGCGGAAATGCAGTGTTCCGGGCAATTGCCCGAATCCAGAGCCAGGCACAACGCAAATTCCCGTTTCCTCAAGCAAAGCCATGCAGTAATCATTGTCGCGTTTTGTGTCATAAGCCAGCCGCTCAGCGGGTGACATCTTGCTTACATCCCCGGTATGCGGCAGCTCAAGCTTTACAAACGCATACAGCGCGCCCTGCGGGACTTCAATAGTCATCCCGTCGATTTCATTTAACCCCTTGCCCAAAATTTCCGCTTTGGTTTTTAAGTCGTTTAATATTCCGTCGCGTTCTTTCACAAAAAGCCCGTAGCTTTCGTCTCCTTTTTGAGGAGGTGTAACAACAAGATACGTTACAAGCTGCCCCACAGTGTTTGAGCAAAGACTAATCGACTGCAGCTTGATAAACTCGGCAAGCACATCGTCGGGAATATTCCGCAGCTCAAGGTAACCGCCCCTGTGCCCGCACTCGCCCATATAACCCTTCGAAACCGAGTGAAAGCTGAAAAGCGGAATTGAATTCTCACCGAGCGTGTGCATAACCTTCGCAAATGAGTGGAACTTGCCTCCTTCGACGTAGACATTGTCCTGGTAAACCTCATCTGCCATAATGGAAAGATTATGTTTTTTTGCAAAGTTTATAATCATCACAATATTTTCGTATGAAAGCACCGCCCCGGTGGGATTGCCGGGGTTAATCACTGCAATTGCAAGGGGATTAATTCCTTTGGTCTTTGCATCGGTTAAGCTCTTGGTTAAAATCTCCTCATTCAATTGCCATGAGTTTCCTTCATCAAGGAAATATCCAATCTGGCTTGCGCCGTAGAGCTCAATCGTTGCGCTGTAAAGGGGGTATTGGGGTATGGGAATCATAAAGCCGTCATTTTTATTTTTCATCAACGCAATCAGCACTGCAGAAACGCCCTTGCTCGCCCCGTCAGTTAAAATTATATGGCTTTCGTCGGTGGGAATACCATCGCGCTTTTGGATGAACTCCGCCACCGCCTGCCGAATGAACGGCATTCCCGCGCTTTGAGTGTATGCGCCCGTTCCGTGCGGCATTAAATGGTGCAGGTGTTTGGCGCGCTCAATTATATCTTTAGGGTAAAGTTCATTTACATTTGAGTGATTCAGCAAATCGGGGTATTCCATCAAGCTTAAAATCTGCCTGATGTATGTAAGCGGTTTTTGCTTTAATGCCTGCGGGTTGCCGATATTGCAGTAAATAATTTTTTTCCCCTGCTTTTCAAGTTCCTGCGCGCGAATTACAATGGGTCCCCTTACGGCGTATTCGGCATTTAATAAGTTCGGATTTAAATCTTTAATACTTATCATCTTACCTCAAAAGTTTTGAAGCGTTTTTATTATAAATTTTGTTTAATATTTCAAAGATAAAAGATTGAAAAAACATAAAGAATACAAGTAAATCCCCCTTTAAAACGGGGATATCACTTTCATTGATAGTAGCTTAATATAAAGGTATATTTGTCAGATGGACGAGAAAAATATGGATAATACTCAAGAAAATAAGGACATTTTGGCTCAAAATACTGGTGAAACAGATGCGGAAACACCATCGGATTATGAAGTCGAAGTAAAAACCCAAACCGAAGAAACAAGGCGGGAACACAAGCCGCATTACAAGCGCGAAAAGCCAAAAGGCGATACAATTTACTCCGATGCACGAAGCATTGCCGTGAAGATTTTAACAAGAGTCGAGCGGACGGATTCATACCTTGATAAGCTGATTGATTCGGAAATCCGCACCGAGGTTTTAAACGATTACGATAAATCATTGCTTAATGAAATCTGCCACGGTGTAATCAGATGGATGCGGCGCTTGGACTGGTTTTTAAACGGTTTTTACCGCGGCAACTGGGAAAAATGCACGCCGGAGATTAAAAATACCCTGCGTGTTGCGCTTTACCAGATTTTGTTCTTAAACAAAATACCCGATTTTGCCGCAGTGAATGAAGCGGTTGAGTTTGTAAAAAAAATCAGCACGCAGAAACACGGTGATGTTGTTAACGGACTGCTTCGGACAATCATTAGAACGAAAGCCGAGCTTGTTTACCCTACTCGGGAGATTGACGAAGTAAAATATCTCGGAATAATGCAGTCACACCCCAACTGGATGGTTAGAAGGTGGATTCAGCGTTTTGGCTTCGATGAAGCCCAGCAGCTTTCAGAAGCAAACAATAAACGTCCGATATTGACCCTTAGGATTAATACACTTAAGGCAAGTAAACAGGACGTACTTAAAAGATTTGAAGAAAGAAGCATTGTTTACAGAACTTGCAGGCATATCGATAATTTTATAACACTGCGCCTGATGTCAAAAATATACCTTGATGAAGATTTTAAAAACGGATTCTACACGGTTCAGGATGAAAGCGCCGGGCTTGTGTCCATACTTTTAAGCCCGAGTGAGAATGATACAATACTTGATATGTGCGCCGCACCCGGCGGGAAATCTACCCACTTGGCACAATTGTTGAATAACAAAGGGAAAATTTTTGCGGTCGATAAATATGATATTAAGCTGAAAATGATGAAGGAAAATACCGAGCGGCTTGGCGTAACAAATGTTGAGTTTATTCTTGACGAAGAAAATGATTTTCAAAATGAGGCAATAACCGGTCAAAAGTTTGATAAAATACTCCTCGATGCGCCTTGTTCGGGGCTTGGCGTGCTTTCCAAAAAACCGGAGATTAGATGGAAACGCGAAGTTGAAGATGTTTTTTCGCTTTCGGATTTGCAGAAAATTTTTTTAGCGAATGCTGCTAAGTATCTAAAACTCGGGGGAGTGATTGTTTACAGCACCTGCACAACTGAGCAGGAAGAGAACACCGATGTCGTTAAGGATTTCCTTGAAAAAAATCCGGACTTTAAAATCGATGATGCTTCGAAATATGTACATAAAGAGCTTGTTAATGCTGACGGATGCATCGAAACATTTCCCCATAAGCACGGGATAGACGGCTCGTTTGCAGCACGGCTTGTAAGACAGGTATAATACTTAAATGTTTAAACTATCAAAAAAAGTAGAATATGGTT
Source organism: Chlorobiota bacterium (assembly GCA_022616535.1). GTDB lineage: Bacteria > Bacteroidota > Ignavibacteria > Tepidaquicellales > OLB5 > JAKEEM01. The sequence goes on from JAKEEM010000077.1 coordinate 8,814, forward strand.
TAATTGCCGTTAAGCATATGGCAATGCAGGGAGAGAATAACCCTGTTTCATCGAAGGAAATATCGGAGAAGTATAAAATTCCCTATGATTTGCTTTCCAAGATTTTGCAGAAGCTGAAGAAGGAAGAAATACTGGCCTCGGTGCAGGGAACTAGAGGCGGTTATACCTTAACCCAAAAGCCGGATAAGTTAAGTCTTGCTACAATTTTCAATGCAATCGAAGGCGATACATACATACTCGATTGCGGGCAGCATGATGACGAAAGCTGCACGATTTATGAAACATGTATTTTAAGCAGCCCTTTAAAGAAGATTCAAAGACAGATAAACAGTTACTTTAATTCAACAATGCTTTCTGAAATAGTGTAATGCTTAAGTTTCCTATATATCTTGATAACCATTCAACAACTCAGCCTGACCCAAGGGTTGTTAAGGTAATGCTGCCTTTTTTTACCGAGATTTACGGCAATGCTTCAAGCAGCACAAATGAGTTCGGCTGGAAAGCAGGCGCCGCGGTTGAAAATGCAAGAAAGCAGGTCTCTAAATTAATTAATTCCGACAGCAGGGAAATTATTTTTACCTCCGGGGCAACTGAGTCCATTAACCTTGCAATAAAAGGAACAGCCGATGCGTACTCACATAAAGGCAATCACATAATAACAGTAAAAACTGAGCATAAAGCAGGTTTGGATTCATGCAAGAGTCTTGAGAAAAAAGGTTATGCGGTAACTTATCTAAGTGTGGATAAATACGGACTCATTGATTTGGATGAATTGAAAAATGCTATTACAGGTAAGACAATACTTGTTTCTGTAATGTATGCAAATAATGAAATAGGAACGATTCAGCACATTGAGGATATTGCAAATATTTGCAAAGAAAAGGGTGTTTTATTCCATACCGATGCAACCCAGGCGGTTGGAAAGATTGCGCTTGATGTTTCGAAACTCAATATTGACTTGCTGAGCTTTTCCGCGCATAAAATGCATGGACCAAAGGGGGTCGGGGCGCTTTACATAAAAAATAAATCGCTGAAGATTAAAATAACTCCTCAAACCGATGGCGGAGAGCAGGAAAAAGATTTACGCGCTGGAACGCTAAACGTTCCCGGTATAGTCGGATTTGGCAAGGCGTGTGAAATTGCATTGAATGAAATGGACTCGGAAATCTCCCGAATTAAAAATCTGAGAGACACTATGTATAATGGAATTATTTCGCAATTAGATGAAGTATATCTTAACGGTCATCCTGATAAAAGATTGGTAAATAACCTGAATTTAAGCTTTAAATACGTCAATTCTGATGCCTTAATGATGTCAATGAAGGAAATTGCGCTCTCGACGGGAAGCGCTTGTTCCTCCGGCTCGATGGAAACTTCTCATGTGCTAAATGCTATTAATATTAGTGAGGACTTAAGACATTCGGCGGTAAGGTTTGGCTTAGGCAGGTTTAATAATGATGAAGAAATCCAATATACAATTCATAAGGTTGTTGAAAAAGTAAACTACCTGAGGAAGATTTCTCCCGCCTACCAGATGGCAAAAAAAGGAGTGTATGCTGAGCCGTAATAAACTGTTTGTTTTTTTATTATCGGCAGTTTGCATTAACGTTCATTCTCAAAGCAGGATAGAAATAAGCTTCAATGTAGGTTATTCAAAGCCGTTGCTTGAAGCACACGGAACTAATTTAACAATAAACAGCACAGAAGACCAGATTTTTATTGACGGCAAGAGGCTATTGGTTTCCGATAATCTTGGAGCAGAAGCGGGATACGGCGTTCAATCGTTTTTGAAGTATAGTTTTACCAAAAGCGGTTTTGTTAAGGCTCTTTTAAATATAGGGTATAATAACCTGTTCAGCGTTCATCCGGGACCATCGGATTTCGATATCGGAGTAAGAATTCAGTCATTTTCACTTGGCACCGGGGCTGAAATAAGTCCGCTTGGACACGACAAAAAAGTTTATCCCGTAATTTACGGTTTGTTAAGAGTGAATTTTATCGGAGGGGAGACTTTTCACAAAGCGGGACTTGATTTTTTTAAGGTAACACCAAGATACGGCTATCTTGCCGGGTTGAACCTGAATTACAGGTTTAAAAAGACTTTGGGAATGTTTTTGGGCTACAGTTACAGCTACGATAATTTATGGAACAGGCAAACCGATGAAAAAACTCCTAACGATGCGCATGTGATTGTATTCAGGGATAAGGCAAGTCCCACAAACGGGCTTACACACGATAGAAGAATAGCATATTGGTCACTTTATTTGGGTATGAATTTTTTCTTTAAATAGAGTAAATTATAGAAATCTAATATATTTATTAAAATGGCTGAAATTAAAGAACTTGAAAAAACAGAATTAAAAGACGGAATTGTATTGACCGAAAAGGCAATCAGTGAAGTCAAAAAGATTAGAACGGAAAATAACATAGGCGAGGAGTTCGGCCTGAGAGTCGGTGTTAAAGGCGGAGGCTGTTCGGGCTTGAGCTATACGCTTGGTTTCGATTCTGAAATAAAAGAAACCGATAAAATTATTGAGTTCGGCGGTGTAAAAGTCGTTGTTGACTGGAAGAGCATTCTTTATTTAGCCGGAACAACCGTTGATTACACCGATGGTCTGAGCGGCAAAGGATTTGTGTTCAATAATCCCATGGCAAAGAAAACCTGCGGCTGCGGAAGTTCGTTCGGAGTATAATTATGTTGAAGCAGGGCAGGAGGGAATTTCTGAAAACCTCTGCCTTGGGGCTTTACTTTCTTGAGATATTCCCGAAGTTTAAATTCATAAATAAAAATACAAAGGGTGCTTTTAACCCTGAACCTAAAGGAGGAATAAGTAAAATGGCTTATGAATGGAAGTTTAATCCTCGTCCGTACTCCGATGAGGAGGCAAAGACACTTCTAAAAGACGTAGTAGATGCCGAAACTACAGATTGGCATTACAATACTCACCATAAGGGTTATGTAACATTTCTTAATAATATCGAAAAAGAGCTTGAGTCAGCCGATGCATCAAAAGCCAACGGAAACTGGAGCGATATCGGCGAGCTGAAAAGAAGATTTACATGGAATCATTCCGGCGCGTATCTGCATGACGTATATTGGGACAATATGGGCGGTGACGGGGATATTTCAAAAGGCGCCGATATTAAAAAGGCAATTGAAGATAACTTCGGCTCTGTTGATAATTGGAAAACGGAATTTAAGGCTTGCGCTGTCGCAGCAAAACTTAGCGGATGGGGGCTATTGGTTTTTGACAGGCTGTATTCCGGAAGGTTAATTAATGTTCTGGTCGATGAACATCAATACGGGGCAATCTGGGGAGGTGTTCCTCTTATAGCATGCGATGTGTTTGAACATGCATACTATCATAAAGATGGTCCGGGCAGAGCTAAATACATAGATAATTTCCTGAATAATCTCAACTGGGGAAGAATTAACGATAGATATAATAAGTTCTGCAAATAGAATATTGATTTAATTAGAATATTGGTTTATAAAATATTTCTGATTCTTAGCTCGTTCTTTTTAATATTTTTTTTAATATTATTCAATGCCTGCGGTAACAAAGAAGGTGATAAGACGCAGACTCAGATTGAAAAAAAGGAATTCGCGTGGAAGGATGATGTTTCGCTAAGTGATATTCCTGATTTTCCTGTAAAAGGGATGATTCGGGGCAAGGAAGTCCGCTTTCAATACATTAATTTTGAACGCTGGAGAGGAACAAACGATAATGTGATAAATTTTTCAGTTGTAAAACCGGAGCAGGACTGCGGATTTATTGAAAATTTCACGGGTTTTACAGTTATGAATAAAGGTGCTGCAATTGAGCAGGGTGAGTTTTTAAAACCAAAATTCAGCGATGACCCCAAGACATACAATGCGTTTTACAAGCTGGAGGGCGGGAAGTCTACCGCGGAGTGGAATTGCGCTTTGAAAGTCGAAAGTATTTCGGGTAAAATCGTAAAAGGGCAAATAGCTTTGTTCTTTAATGACACAACCAAAAGCTGGGTGGCAGGCAAGTTTGAAGCAATAATTTGCAATAATTAACAACCAGTAATTAACTACAATGTTGAACTTATTTTTTAATGAATGAAAAAATTTAATTTATTTGCCGTTATGTTTCTGGCGACAGCTATGTTTTTATCCTGCGGAAAACAGGACGAGCAGCAGCAGACAGCAGGCGATAACAAAACCGATGCGGGCTCACAAAACCAGCAGCAGGCTCCGCAAAATCAGAACCAGTCTCCCGGCAGCCAGACTTCCGGAGCAAATGAGCTTGGTATAAAAGAAGGTATGCCCGCAGATTATCCCTCCGATATTCCGCAGCCCGCAAATTCCAAATGCCTTGGGTCATTAAATACATCCGAGGGAACAGTTGTTACTTTTGAATCGACCGATAAACCCAAAGATATTTTGACTCCGTTCGCCGAAGCTGTTGAAAAAGCCGGCTTCAAAAAGGGTGAGGGTGAGATGATGAGCGATGACGGCGGAATGACGCTCTGGACAAAAGATAAAAGGGAAGTCAGCATAATGCTCGCCTGGGATAAGGATAAAAAAGTGTCCTCTGTGGTTGTAACTTATAAATAGCGTTTACCCTGTGCGCAGCCTGCCTGTAGCAGGCTGGCGAAGGGTCTCTTCGTCAGATAAATGAAACTTATTTACAATATATTAAGCCCGGTTATACTACTGGGCTTAATGTTTTTATTTTTAGAGCAATCCTTAAGCTCACAATCATACCCAACAGTTTTCGTTTCACGAAATCTTGTGCAGGGAGGAAATTTTTATTACCAGCAATCGGGATTGCTTCCCGGTATGGGTCCCTTTTCAAGATTTAAAGTTGTTGGAGGCAGGCTTTTGGTCAGGGAAGCTAATAATACAGTTAGAGTGCTTGTTGACAGCACGATGAATTTCAACGGAATTACTCTTTTCGATGTATCAGACCCCTCGGTTTTTTGGGACGCTTCTAAAGTTCTTTTTGCAGGAGTTGAGCACAGGGACAGCTCATGGAGGATTTACGAAATAAATTCCAGCGGAACCGGGTTTCGAAAAATTACTTTCACAAACAGAAATTTAAACCTTTCACAGTTTGGTCCGATTGCTTATAAATTCACTCGATATGATGATATCGACCCGTGCTACCTTCCCGACGGCAGGATTTGTTTTGCAAGCACGCGCTATCCGAGTCTTTCTGAATTCGGCGGAGCAAGGACGACAAATTTATATATTATTAACGCAGACTTAACGAATCTTCATAGAATTAC
>JAKEEM010000014.1 GCA_022616535.1 Chlorobiota bacterium
GGCGTTTTAATTGGCTCAAAGACCATTGATAACTTCGTCTATTATAAGAACAACGGGCCGCTGAACAATCCGTCTTTCAGTAAAATTACCGACAACTTCATACTCTCCTGTGATATAGGGGCTTTCAGCTACCCCGCATTTGCAGACATTGACAACGATAATGACCTTGACCTTTTCATCGGATGTGACCGCTCGGTCGGGTTCTTCCGAAACACCGGTTCGGCAACTACTCCCGCCTATACACTTGTTACAGATAGTTTGCCGCTTAACGTTTTCAATTTCAACTACGCGCCGGCTATTGGTGATTTGGACGGCGACGGGAAAAAGGATATGGTGCTCGGTTATTTCTCGCTTGCACGGCTGAGGTTCTTCAAAAATACGGGGACTGTTTCTAATCCCGTTTTCACTTATCAGCCCTCGCAGCTTGATACGATGAATCTTGTTCAGTCAAGCGCGCCTTGTCTGGCTGACTTGGATAACGACGGCGATTTGGATTTGCTCGTCGGCAGCTCAAACGGAAGATTAACCTATTATAGAAACATCGGAAGCGCGTCATCATTCAATTACCAGTTTGTTTCAAACAATTACCAGAACATCAGTGTCGGCAACGATGCCGCTCCGAACTTGGGTGACCTTGACGGCGACGGTGACCTTGATTTGCTGGTTGGCAACCGTAACGGATTCATTTATCACTACAGAAACGACGGCTCGCCAACTAATCCGAATTTTGTGCTCGTTACCACAAGCTATGCGGGGATTAACGTTTCAACCAATGCCGTGCCGTTTATTGTTGATATTAACGCCGATACCGATAAAGACCTGTTCGTTGGCAATACAAAGGGCGGTTTGTATTTCTATGAGAACTGGGATTTGTTCGGCATTCAGCAAATTGGTAATGAAGTCCCCAACTCATTCCATCTCTACCAGAATTACCCAAACCCGTTTAATCCGATGACAAAGATTCGCTTCTCAATCCCACCCGTAGGGACTGGTCCCCGAACAGTCCAACTTACGATTTACGATATTACAGGAAAACAAATCGCCGTGCTTGTCAATGAACGATTAAACGCTGGGACTTACGAAGCCCGGTGGAACGCATCGAATTACCCAAGTGGTGTTTACTTTTACAAGCTGGCAGCAGGTAACGGTGAATTCGTTCAATCCAGGAAAATGGTTTTGATAAAGTAACCGTCACTTAACCAGCTTTAACTCCTTCAACACTTTTTTCAGCTTTTCTTTATTGGGTTTGGTCATCTTTACCAGTGGCAGGCGGAAGTTTTCATCAATCCTGCCCATCATAGCGAGAGCTGTTTTAACGGGGATGGGATTCGATTCAATGAAATTGAGCTTCATCAGCTCAAACATTTTGTAATGCAGCTCCTGCGCCTTCTTCATTTCGCCTTTCAATGCAAAGCGCACCATATCACTGAACTCCTTCGGCATTTCATTTGCAATTACGCTGATAACGCCGTCCGCGCCAGAAGTAATAAGCGGAAGTGTAAGTGAATCCTCGCCCGAGACGACTGCAAAATCCTTCGGGCGGTGATTGATAATCTGCATAATCTGCTCAAAGTTATTGGATGCCTCCTTGATTGCAATTATATGCTTCTTAAATTCGCTGGCAAGTCTTAGAGTAGTTTCAGGCAGTATATTGCCTGCAGTTCTGCCGGGGACGTTATACATTACGACTTTAATATCGCACTCCTCGACAATTTGCCTGAAGTGTTGGTAATACCCTTCCTGTGTGGGCTTGTTGTATGCGGGTCCGACCACAAGCACAAATTCCGCGCCCGCCTGTTTTGCGTCTTTGGTGAGCAAAACCGAGTCCATAGTTGAGCTTGTACCCGTGCCGGGGATTACGGGGATTCTCCCGTTCACCTGCTCAAGCACAATTTCAATGACGCGCCTGCGTTCGCCGCGGGTCATTGTAATTGCTTCGCCTGTTGAGCCGCACGGCACGAGGAATTCGACTTTGCTTTTAACCTGCCAATCGACAAGCTCTCTTAATGCGTGCTCGTCAACCGCCCCGTTTGATTTAAACGGTGTAACAATCGCTGTTCCTGTTCCTTGTAATTTTGGCATTCTATATATTGATATATTGAATTATTGATGATTGAACTATTGTGTAAGCAAATTTAGCTTTATTAATGGTTTTATTCAATTTAGAAAGCACCCCTTAATTCCGTTTGATTTTGAGCAAATTTTTCATTCAAAAAATATTTTGCGTGTCTCAAATCCGATATTATGTAAAGTTAGATGAAAAATATGGTTAAATCTAAATGCATTTAACATTTTTGGAATTGCAGGGTGAAACTTTTGGTTAAATTTTAAAATTTTTAAATCCTTTCAGACCCCCTCTAAGTCTCCCCCTTAGCAAGGGGGAGATGTCGCAAGACAGAGGGGGTCTCTGGCGGTAGTAACACCACTAAACTACCTATTTTTAATATAGTGGTAAAAAAGAGAAAAGTCAATGGGGAAATTGTTATATATGCAGGGTTGGGAGGTGGTAAAAAGTGATTATTCTTGCTAAATCTATGTGCGACTCATGCCGTATTTGTTAAAGAAATAAATTCATGTAAGGTTGTTACAATTTCTAAAGGCATTTCTTTCAATGATAATTCGTTGAAGGCTTGACTAACCGAAATAGCAATGTTGAGATCATTGTTTAAATGGTTATTAAATTTTTTAAAAAAATCTTTACCCGAAATAACTTTTATTTTATAATCCTCTTTTCGCCAGTCCTCCTCAAAGTTTTTAAGCACTTGTCCGATTACCGTAGATTCATCAAGTGATTTTGGATTTTTTAGTTTTATATTTCTAGCAATAACTTGTGTCACAACGTCTTGTTTTAATTCTTCAACGATAGATAATAAATACTCCTTAAATTTTCCTTCAGATAAAGTTTTTTCACTTGACCCCCATCGTTGGTGAAATTTCTTTATAAAAAGCCTGTATAATGAATTAAAATTTATACAATAATTTTCAATTTCTTTTCTATTCCAAACATGAATTAAAACCTTTTTTTCAGTCAGTTTATTTATTATTTGTTCCACCTCGGAATCAGTAAAATAATCTCTATCTAATATAACGTAACATTTTATTACTTCATTAAAGGTATTTTTAAATATCCAATCTATATCTAATAATCTATTCCAATTTGAAAATCCTTCTAAGGGAACAACTGAATATCCTTCACCATTAACAAATTTTTTAAGATTTAATTTTTCTGCTATTATATTTAAATATTTAATATCTTTTCCCTCTACAAATAAGCATACCTTACCTCTTACAAAATGAACTAATTTTAAATTTTGAATTGACCCAAGTTGACTAATACATTTTTGCACCTCATCTATACTTGATAATCGTTTAGATTCGTTTGTACCTCTAACAACCGTTACTATATCTTCGGGTTCTACTTCTTCAATTATATCAACAGCGTGGGAAGCCATTATAACCTGGACAGATCTTTCCTTGCATAACATGACCAATTTTTTTTGTAAATCTGAATGTAAATATATATCTGGTTCATCTAAGATTAGCGTTTCCATTCTTCCTGTTTTAACTAAAAATGTAACTAATTGTAGCCAAACTTGAAATCCATGACCCGCCAAAAATTTTCTCGCGTTATGTCCTCCTCTTTAAAAAACATAGAAAGCCTGTTTTCATTTCTATCAAATTCGGGGAGCATTATTGTATAACCAGGGCAGTTCTTTCTATTAGGTCCTTAAATTCATCAAAGTCATCAGGGAAATAATACCAAATATTCCTAAAATTTCTTGGTGTTAAATGCGATATTAAAACTGACTGTACATATTTTTTTTCACTAAGCTTTTCAAATTCTTCAAAAGTACCAACAGGTGGTATAACTCCGATTGAGTGTTGAAAATCCCTTCTTATAAATAGTTTATTAAAAATATGTTTGTTATCTTTTAAAAAAATTGCGTAAGGTTTACCTTCTGGTGGAAATATTATTTTAACTTCATTGTCATCCGTAAATTTTGCATGAATAATTGACTCTTCATCCTTATAATTATACCTTATATTTATTAATGGAAAATCAACATCTCTTTCTTCTAAATAACACGCCGCTATGGTGTCTTCACCATCTTTGAATTTGAAAAACTGTCTGTATGGTCCATATCTTCTTAAAACAGAAACAAGTTTTAATGCGTCAATTATTGTAGATTTACCAGAATTATTTCGTCCTACTATCAAATTAAACTTATCAAATCTTATTGTATAATCTTCAAAACACTTAAAATTTTGTAGTCTTAACTCAGTTATCATCGATAGTATGGTTTTTGAAGAGCAGTTTAGAGCTATATCTTACAACGAATTTTAATTCAAACTTTACTTGCATTGTAAGCCTCAACACTTGAGCTCAATTTATCTGAAATTTTGTAAGATAAATAATTAATAAAAATTAGCAGTTTAGGTGAGTAAATGCAAGTCAAAACTCCCCTGCGTTATTCAAACCCCCGATTAAATTTAAAATTAATTTTTCCGTTTATGGTTCAGGGTAATAATATTCAGATTTGCCGAAACCCCATCCCCCCTGCCTGCAGCAGTCCAGCAATACCTGTTCAAAATATTTCAGACCCCCTCTATATCTCCCCCTTGGTAAGGGGGAGACGTTTCAACTGTCCCCTCCTTAGTAAGACCCGAAGGGCTGTTGCCGTTTCCTGGCAACGTAACGGGATTTAGGGGAGGTCTGTTGCATAGAAACACACTTTAATTATCGGTATTTTTGTGTTCAAATCCCCGACTGTATTTATATCTTCATTACAAATTTGGGATTAATCAAAAATTAACGGTTATTAAAACTATGCTCCCCCTTTTAAAAACAAAGGGGGACTTTCGAGTGCGATTATGACCTATAAAAACTTAATAAACGGCAAATGGCTTGACCCTTTATCTAATAAATATACAGAAAACCGCAATCCGGCGGATTCAGGCGATTTAATCGGCTTGTTCCCCGCCTCGGCTAAAGAGGACGTGGACGAGGCGGTTAAATCCGCGCGCAAAGCGTATGAAAAGTGGCGGCTTGTTCCAGCTCCAAGAAGAGGCGACGTGCTGAAGCTCGTCAGCGATAAGCTTACCCGGCGCAAGGATGAGCTCGCTTTTGAAATGACGCGCGAAATGGGTAAGGTCATTGCCGAAACCAAGGGCGATGTGCAGGAGGGAATCGACACGGCTTATTACGCCGCATCCGAAGGCAGGCGGCTCTTTGGCTATAACGCGCCGAGCGAACTGCCCAATAAAATGAACCTCAGCTTCCGCGTACCGGTCGGAGTTGGGGGATTCATTACACCGTGGAACTTCCCAATGGCAATTCCCACATGGAAGCTTTTTCCCGCCCTCGTTTGCGGCAATACGTGCGTATTCAAACCCGCTGAGCTTACGCCAAAAACCGCGCACACACTGGTTGAAATAATTGATGAATCGCTGCACGAGGTGCTTGGCAGTGCATACATAGCGGGAGTAATCAATTTAGTTCACGGCTCAGGAAGCGTTGTGGGCGAGGCAATAATAAACCACCCTGAGATTGATTTGATTTCATTCACTGGCTCAACAAACGTCGGCAAACGCATAAATGAAGTTGCAGGCGCATCGCTTAAGCGTGTATCGCTTGAAATGGGCGGTAAAAATGCGCAGATTGTAATGAACGACGCAAATCAGGAGCTTGCACTCGATGCAGTTTTGTGGGGTGCATTCGGCACAACGGGTCAGCGCTGCACTGCTACATCAAGACTCATACTGCATGAAAAAATCCACGATGAGTTTTTAGCAAAGCTTATCGAACGTGCGAAGAAATTAAAGCTCGGCTACGGAAATGATAAGGGAGTCGATGTTGGTCCCTGTGTAAGCGAAGGGCAGAGAAAAACCGTAGATGAGTATGTGAAAATCGGATTAAAAGAGGATAAGGCAAAGCTTGTCTTGGGCGGCGAGATTGCACAAGAAGGCAGCTTAACAAAGGGCTGGTTCTACAAGCCGACTATATTTTCCGGCGTAACACGCAATATGCGCATCGCAAGGGAGGAAATTTTCGGTCCGGTGCTTTCGGTGCTCAAAGCCCGCTCGCTTGAAGAAGCAATAGATATTCTCAACGATACAAAATACGGGTTATCATCATCAATTTTTACGCAGGACGTTAACTCCGCTTTCACGGCAGTAAGGGATATTAAAGCGGGCATTACATACATCAACGGGGCAACAATCGGCGCAGAGGCGCATATGCCTTTTGGCGGAGTGAAGGAAACAGGCAACGGTCATAGAGAAGGCGGCTGGACGGTGTATGACTTCTATACCGAGTGGAAGGCGGTTTATGTTGATTACTCAGGCAAGCTGCAAAGAGCGCAGATAGATAACTACTGATTCAATTTTCAATTTAGAATTTTCAATGTTCAATTTGAAAAGCCTTAAATTCTTTTGTAATTTAAGGAACAAATATTAAGGAAACCCTATATAATCAGAATTAGTTAACCAGTAAATTTTAAATTTAACTTTAAGATAATTTAAGTTATCATTGCAGAATAATTTTATTTTATTAATATGATAGACCCTCAAAAAGCCAAAAAAGGAACGATTTTATTCACAATTGGAATTATATTCAATCTTCTGGTTTCAACGGTATTTTTCACCGGTGCGTATTTATTAACCGAAAAGGCAAATGAAAACAGGCATGAAATTACCGAGCTTTCCAAGGAAAAAGGGCTGTATGTTATTGAAAAAGTATACGGATTTTTCAAAGGCACCGGCGGTGATGTCAGAGACGACGACCCGAAAATTGTAGCACAGCAAAATCAATACGATGCTCTGCATTATGATATAAGCTTATCGTTCGATATACCGAATAAATCCATTACCGGCGAGTGGTATATGAAGGCAAACTCGCTAAACGATACACTTAGCGTGATATACATAAACCTTTACGACAATATGAATGTAAACAGTGTTGCTTATGCTAATATGACAAAGCTCAGCAATATTTATGATGATGTGAGGAATATTCCGAATATGCAGGACTTGTCCTATTCAAGAGATAAAAATTATATCATTGTAAAGATAAATGATGCCGTGAGAAGCGGGGAAAATTTTGTAATTAAAATTAACTACTCCGGCAAACCGGTGCAAAAGGGGTTCGATTCATTTTCGTTTAAAGAGCTTTACGGCAATATGACAATTTATAACTTAAGCGAGCCGAACTGGGCACCCGTTTGGTGGCCATGCAAGGATTTACCTGACGACAAAGCTACGACAAATATGCGGCTAAGATGTCCAAACGGAATGACAGGCGTTTCAAACGGTCTGCTGATGGATAAAGAGATTAACGAAGACGGAACGGTTATTTATCACTGGGGAACGAATTACCCGATTGCAACTTACCTTGTCAGCATTGTTGTTACAAAATTTTCATACTGGGAAGATTCATATATATCACTTGACGGAATTACAAAGATGCCCGTAGTGTATTATGCCTTCCCTAAAGACAGCTCAAAAGCAAGGGTTGACTGGGAAGATACGCCGGAGATGATTCGCTTGTTTGCAGAGAGGTTCGGCGAGTATCCCTTTATTAACGAAAAATACGGGATGGCTGAATTCGGATGGACAAGCGGGGCAATGGAACACCAGACTTTGACATCGATGGGTTATCTGCTGCAAACCGGCGATAAGCGGTATGATTACGTTGTTGCACATGAGCTTGCGCATCAATGGTTCGGCGATGCATTAACACTAAAGAACTGGAAGAACATCTGGCTTAACGAAGGATTCGCCTCATACTGTGAAGCTTTGTGGAAGGAACACCAGGGCGGAATGGAAGCTTACTTCACCCATATGAAAAGTTTTGATTACGGATACTTCAGCGGAACGGTATATGACCCGCCGGGATTTATCGATAACCCCGCAATTTACGCAACGATTTATCACAAAGGCGCGTGGGTGCTCCATATGCTGAGGGGTGTACTCGGAGACGAACCGTTTTTTAATGCTGTAAGAGCGTATTATGAAAGATACAAATACGGTAATGCTGAAACATCACAGCTGCAGGAAGTGTTTGAGGAATTTTACGGAAGCAAGCTTGACTGGTTTTTTGACCAGTGGGTGTATAAAGGGACGGGAAGACCAAGATACGAATACTCATGGAAATTTGAGGACTTTCAGAACCAGAAAAGCTCAGGTGTTTACACTGTCAGAGTTCTTCTCAGGCAGGTTCAGAAAAACGATATCGAAGTTTATAAAATGCCGGTTAAGATTACAGTCTCAACCGCCGCCGATGATAAGGAATTCACAGTATTTAATGACAGCCGCGAGCAGACCTTTAATCTAACTGTCGATTCTGCCCCAAAAGAGATATTCATAGATAAATACGGCTGGATATTGAAAAAAGTAGCAAAAGGTTCCTACGAAGGATAGAATGGATTTATCTCACTTTACCCAAAAAGCGTATTATACTGCACTTCAAAATCTTCATATTAAACATTTTGGCAAACCGGTGGAATCGTTTGAACAGTTAAAGTCACACGGTTCGGACAGGTTTATCGTCAGGCTTAAATCAGCAGGCGGAAGTTCATGTATTGGCATTGTAAATCAAAAAACAGACGAAAACAAAGCACTGATTAGCTTTGGAAAAACATTTAAAGCTCATGCACTGAACGTGCCTGAAATATTTATAGTAAACAAAGACGAGGTCTCTTATTTAATGGAAGATTTGGGCGATGAAACACTTTTAAATAAAATCGAAAAAAGCAATAGTTTCGAAGATTCATTAAAATCACTTTACAAAGAAGCTATTGAAAATTTGACAAAATTTCAAATCATTGCAGGCGGGGATATTGATTATTCGCTATGCTACCAGTTTAATGAGTTCGGTGAAGAAAACATAGATTATGATAATAACTATTTTAAAGAAAGATATTTAAAAGTGTTTTACAAAAACGGACTTGATGAAATTCAGCTCAATAAAGATTTGGAATTTTTGAAGAACAAAGTCTTAGAGCTTCAAAGAGATTTTTTTTTATACAGGGATTTTCAGTCACGCAATATTATGATTAAAGAAGATAAATTATATTTTATTGACTTTCAGTCGGGAAGACGCGGAGCTCTGCTGTATGACCTGGCATCATTATTATATGATGCAAAAGCAAATATCCCTCAGCAATTCAGGGAAGAGTTTCTTGAATATTATTTAACATTAGCGAAAAACCTAATTTCTGTTGAAGAAAATAAATACCTGCACTATTTCTGGTATTTTGCCCTAATCAGAATTCTGCAGGCACTCGGAGCATACGGGTATCTTTCCTCTGTAAAAGGGAAAAAAGAGTTTTTGGAGAGTATTCCATACGCCGTTAATAACATCAATTTTATTCTCACAAACCGCATTCGGCAAAATGAGCTTACTTATTTAAAAAAAATATTTGAAACTTTAAAAGAAAACATAAATGACAAAGCATAATATAAGAGGGCTTAACGTTATTGAATTCGGGGAAAATAACTCGCAAACTGTTATTTTTATTCACGCATTTCCGCTTTGCAACAGAATGTGGGATAAACAGGCTGAGGCCCTCCAGAATGATTACAGGGTTATAATTTATGACTTAAGGAGCTTCGGATACAGTGAGCTTGGAGACGGTCATTTTACAATTGATACTCACGTAAGCGATTTAGTTTCAATTATAGATTCGCTCAAAATCGAAAAACCAGTAATTTGCGGTCTTTCAATGGGCGGATATATTGCACTCAGAGCATTGGAGCTATACCAAAGTAAATTCAAGGGCGCAATCCTTGCAGATACTAAATCCGAAGCGGATAACAACCCCGCACGCATAAAGCGGGCTGAGCAGATTCAGCAAATTAAATCCGGCGGAAGAGAGCAGTTTACCGAAGGTTTCATTAAGGGTGCACTGAGTGAAGCAAATTTTAATGAAAAACCAGAGCTTGTTGAATTTTTGAAGAAAATGGTGGGCTGGCAGAAAAACGAAGCTATAACAGGAGCCCTTTTAACTCTGGCTGCAAGAACCGATACTACTGAATTTTTGGAAAGACTGGATTTACCCGTATTAATTATTGTCGGAAAAGACGATAAGCTCACTCCGCCGGAGTTTTCAAAAATAATTTACGGCAAAACGAAAAACTCGGATTTAAAGATAATTTCGAATTCAGGGCATTTCCCCAATATGGAAAATCAAGAAGAGTTTAATAAGGAAGTGCTTGAATTTTTAAATGAAGTGAATAAACCGCCTAAAGGGCAGTAAAAAAACTCTATAGACTTGAACAAGGGGTTGCAACCCTTTTTCAAAGATATACTTCAAACAGCTACATGAATTTTCTTTTTTATTTCCTTAAGCATAATCTCAGTCATTGATTTAAGGTCATATTTATGGCTCCATCCCCAGTCGTTCCTTGCTGCGGAATCGTCAATTGTTTGAGGCCAGGATTCCGCGATATTCTGCCTGAAATCAAGCTTGTAGGCCATCGAAAAATCAGGAATATGTTTTTTTATCTCGTTTGAAAGTGCTTTTGGACTGAAGCTTACTGCACTCATATTATAGCTTGAGCGGATTTTAACTCTGCGCGAATCCGCTTCCATCAGCTCAATTGTCCCTTTAATTGCATCGGGCATAAACATCATTGGCAATACGGTATCTTCATTCAGAAAGCACTCATACTTTGAGTTCTTAACCGCCTCATAAAATATTTCAACAGCGTAATCCGTTGTTCCACCGCCCGCTTCGGTTTTATAGCTGATTAGTCCCGGGTAACGAAGGCTTCGAACATCAACACCATACTTATTAAAATAGTATTCGCACCACCTTTCACCGGCAAGCTTGCTGATGCCGTATACCGTGCTCGGCTCCATTATTGTTAACTGGGGGGTGTTTTGTTTGGGAGTTGTGGGACCAAAGACGGCAATTGAGCTTGGCCAGAATACTTTTTTTACAACGCCGTCTTTTGCTAAGTTAAGAATATTAAGCAGACCCGTCATATTCAAATCCCACGCCTTTAAAGGGTTTTTTTCTGCATTACCCGAAAGCATTGCTGCAAGATGATATATTTGCCCGATTTCATTCTCAATTACAATTTCTTTTAGCGGCTTTCCGTCCATTGCATCCAGAACCTCAAATTTCCCTCCGCTCATTACGTCTTCACAGGCATTTTTAATATCGCTTGCAATCACATTGTTGTTGCCAAACCTGTTTCTTAATTCAACAGTCAGCTCAGACCCAATTTGTCCCGCTGCGCCGATAACTAATATTTTATTCATCTTTGTTTTTATCATTTAAATCTTTGCAACCTTATGATTTTTCTGCAGCATCGAAATGAAATTCCCTTTAAGCCACAAAATAATAAATTTTCCCGCGGGGTGTACATTTTAAAATAAAGGTTTCTCAGGGTGCCCGTCCCAATATTTAATTCTATACCAGCACAGCCTTATACCCGTACTTAATAACACCTGCGTGTCCGTCCTGCTGAATCTTTCTGAATTCAAGCTTAACCTTGCCTCCGATTTTTATATCCTTAGGGTCTGCATCGGCTATTTGAGCCGTTATCCTTACTTCATCTCCAAGCTCGATAATTCCCACATTATACGGCACCTGGTCCGAAAATTCAGTCGGGCCGACTTCAATAGTAGTAAAGCTGACAATTTTGCCCGTATCCTTAAGCCTATAATCTTCGAATTTTCTGCTCCCGCATTCGGGGCAAACAAGACGGTGGGGAAATGCTATATAACCGCAATTAGAGCACTTCCCTGCCTCAAGCCGATACCTTCTTGGAATTTCCCTCCAATATCTTGCTACAGACATTTATTCTTCTCCTTTCAAAATGTGAATAATAGAACTTCCGCCCGAGCCGCCCATGTTTTGTGTTAACCCTGTTTTTGCATTTTCAACCTGTCGTTCTTTTGCATTGCCTCGGAGCTGTTCGACAATCTCGATTACCTGAGCAACGCCTGTTGCTCCTACGGGATGGCCCTTGGATTTTAATCCGCCGCTAGGATTAATAGGGATTTGCCCGCCTATCTGTGTTCTGCCGTCACTTACTGCGCACCCGCCTTCTCCTTTTTCAAAGAAGCCAACATCTTCGGATGCTACGATTTCAGCAATTGTAAAACAATCATGAACTTCCGCAACGTCTATATCCGACGGCTTGACGCCAGACATCTTGTATGCATCCTGAGCCGCCTTAACGGTTGAATTAAGTGTTGTAAGGTCTTTCCTGTTATGAAGGGCAATCGTATCGGAGGCATGTCCGATTCCTAAAATCCTCACAGGCATTTTTTTCGAAATCCTTTTAGCAGTTTCAAGGTCGCACAATATCATTGCCGCTGCCCCATCTGTAATGGGCGAGCAGTCAAGAATCCTTAACGGGCTTGCAACCATCACTGAATTCAGAACATCTTCTCTTGAAATTTTCATCTGGAACTGTGCATTAGGATTATGCAGTCCATTACTGTGATTTTTCACGGCAACATCGGCAAGATGTTCCCGTTTTGTGCCGTATTTATCCATATGCGCCCGTGCAATCATTGCATAAAGTCCGGGGAAAGTAATACCGTTATAAACTTCATATTCCTGGTCTGCAGCCGTTGCAAGCGCTGCGGTAGCCCCGCCGCCATCCACATCGGTCATCTTTTCAACACCGCCAACAAGAACAATATCGCTCATTCCTGATGCAACTTCCAAAAATCCCATTTTTACAGCCAAACCGCCGGAAGCGCAGGCGGATTCAACCCTTGCAGCCGGAATATGCTTTTGACCAAGGTAATCTGCCATTATCGAGCCGATATGTTCCTGTCCCGTGAACAGTCCGCCTGACATACAACCAATGTACATCGAATCTATTCTCTCAACTCCGGCGTCATCAATTGAATTAAGCGCCGCCTCGACAAATATATCACGAAAGGACTTTTTCCAAAGCTCCCCCCATTTCATCAAGCCGACACCGATTATTGCTACTTCTCTCATTTTTCTGTTATTAAAATTTTAAAAATCGCGTTTATTTACTTTGCTTTTTTTTACTTTTGCCTTTTCACTTTTTCACTGCTTTTATCATTCTGCTTTAAGAATCTTTCCTCTATACTTCGTATAAGTCCCGTAGTCCAGATATATCCTGTTATTTTCAAGCTGGTATCTTGTGTGCGGTGCAAGATTCTGAACTTCAGGAAGTTTATCGGTAACTTTGAATATAAAACCATCACTTCCTGAACCGGAGCCGTAAGACACCATAAAAATCAAGTCTCCGGGTTTTGCAACATCCAGAATAGCAGTTAATCCAATAGGAGAAGCGCCGGAGTATGTATTCCCAAGCAGCGGAACAAGCCAGCCCTGCTTTATCTGCTCAAACGAAAATCCAAGCATTTTTGCCGCACGTTTGGGAAATTTCCCGTTTGGCTGATGAAATACCGCCCACTGGAAATCAGACGGATTCATTCCGGATTTTTCAAGAATTTTTTTACCGCATCCGATAGTGTGTTTAAAGTATGCAGGTTCGCCGGTAAATCTTCCGCCGTGCCTCGGGTAGTGCATATACTCGCGCCTCCAGAAATCCGGAGTATCGGTCATATAGGAGTGTGTGTAGAGACACTCGGCAAGCAGATTATCCTTTCCGAAAATAAATGATGCCGAACCTGCTGCAGTTGTATATTCAAGCGCATCGCCAGGCGCACCCTGTGACGTATCGCCGCCTATGCCGATAGCGTATTTCATCTCTCCCGCTTTTATCAGACTCATCGATACAAACATTGCCTCTGAGCCGGCTTTACATGCAAACTCATAATCGGCACAGTGAATATCAGGTGTAGCCATTATGGCTTCGGCAACAATTGTGCCGGAGGGCTTAACGGCATATGGATGGCTTTCCGAGCCAATGTAAATGGCTCCGATTTCCTGGGGGTCTATTTTCGCGCGCTTTAAAGCATATTTTGTCGCCTCAACGCTCATCGATATCGTATCCTGGTCAGGTCCCGGAACAGATTTTTCCAGAACGTCAAGTCCTTTCTTATAACTGTTGGCATCGGCTCCCCATACCTTGGCGATTTCTTCTACACGAATGCGGTAGCGCGGTATATAAGCACCGTAACCGACTATCCCTGCTTTATTGTTATCCATATTTATAGAAATTAATTGTTAAAAGATTTATTGCATTAAGAGGTAAAAATAGTTATTAATGTAAATGTATTCAATGAAGAAGTAAAAATATGATTTTTACGTATTCTTTTATAGTTTTCGCCTAAAGTTCTAAATACTCTCTACAATTACTTCCGGCTGGACTCGGTCTTTCGGCATCAGTGCGGGCCAGTATGCCACAACATCAGACGGCTTGGGTCTGCCGCCTGCAAAGCCCGTAACTCCCGGAGGTCCTGTCAAAATCATCGGTGCTATTTCTTTTGCAAAGCGTTCAATAACCGATTTTTCCTTAGCTCTGACTCCAATTCTTAGAACAACCTCGTTAAGGTCCGAACCATTTTTTGCAATTGGTCCGTGGCATGAATTATAACCAAGATACTCGGTTCGTATCTCGCTGAAATCAAGTCCAAGCTCATTTAACCTTGTCCTAATAATCTTATCAGCCGCTTGTGCACGCTTCAAAGCTTCGGGAGCAGAATATGTAAGCTGGCTGAATGCCTTATAACCATCATTGAAAGACATAGATACTTTATAGAACTCCGTAGATGGTTTTCCTTTAACATTAAAAACCCTGACTTTGTCTTTACCTGTTTGTTCAAGCTTAACTGATGTAAAGTCAGCAATACAATCTGGTGTAATATATTCGTTCGGGTCGCCAATCTCATATACAAGCTGTTCGCTAACGGTTTCCACGGTAACCGTTCCGCCGGTGTTCTCGTGTTTTGTAATAAAAATATTGCCGTCCGGATAAGCCTCAACAATTGGAAAACCAATATGCTCCATATCCGGCACTGATTCCCAATCACCGAGGAAATTCCCGCCCGAAGCCTGGGCGCCGCATTCTATAATATGTCCTGCAATTGTGCCTGCAGCCATTTTATCCCAATCGGATATATCCCACCCGAATTCATAAATCATCGGGGCAAGAGTTAAACCCGTATCGGTAACACGGCCTGTAATAACAATATCCGCGCCTTCTCTTAATGCTTTAACTACAGGTTCAGCGCCGAAATAAACATTTGCGCTTATAAACTTCCTGTGCTTTCTGTCTATGATTTCGCCGGTCTCAAGGTTTTGAAAAGTGAGCCCGTTGTTTATGAAACCATCAAGCCGGTTTAGTATATCATCTCCCATTACAACTCCTATCCTGAGGTTTTTCACACCGAGTTCGCTCGCGATGAGGAAAATCTCGTCCCTGCAGGCAAGCGGATTTACTCCCCCGCCGTTTGTAATTACTTTAAATCTTTTTTCTTCAATAATCGGAAGAAGCTTTTTCATTAACGGCGGGATATCACGCGCGTATCCGTATAAGGGATTAGCCATCTTTTGCCTTTGAAGAATCGACATGGTGACCTCGGCGAGATAATCCATCATAAGGTAATCTATATGTCCTTTTGTTGCCTGATGGAGAGGTGCGTCGATTAAATCACCCCAAAACCCCTGCCCTGAGGCAATTTTTATTACTTCTTTCATCAATAGTAAGTTATAATAATATTACAAATTTACTTAAAACTGGTGATATATAAAATAAAAAACCCTGTCCGCTTAAATTGGACAGGGTTGAGGGCAAGTTGAAGCAAAAAAGCTATTTAACCAGAATCATTTTCTTAGTATCCGTATAACCTGTACTGAGCGGAGTCGAAACATCACCTGCAGTGATGCTATAGAAATAAACCCCGCTTGATAATCCCACAGCATTAAATGTAACCTGGTAGTATCCTGCCGATTTTTGCTCACTCACCAGAGTTTTTACATTCCTTCCTGAAACATCATATACAGTAATAGTAACATAAGATGATTTCGGAACCGCAAAATCAATCACAGTAACGGGGTTAAACGGATTTGGATAATTCTGCGAAATATTGAATTCTTTTGGAATACCTGAATTCGGGTCGTTAATACCGACCGGAGGCCATGAGTATTCATAAACCCCCACATTTGCAACAGGAAGCGAAACACCTGCATATATGGTGCTGTCACCTGAGGTTCTGAATCCGAGAGCCCTGACAGAAAAAGTATTCAGCAAAACACCATTATTGAAGTCAACCCATGTCGCTCCGCCATTAGTAGTTCTGTAAACACCACGCGTATTTGCCCCACCGCCGTCAAAGCCAACGAAGAACTCATTTGTTGTTCCTGGTCTGATAATTCCTGCCCTGATTAAAGTGCCCACAGTCCCCGGCAAATTTCCGTGTATCCTTGACCATGAGCCCGCTCCGTTTGTTGTCAGGTATGCTCCGCCGTTAGTCGTATTCATAAATAACCCTGCAAACACTCTTGAAGTATCTGTTGGGACTATACTTAAAGTTCTTACAGGGTTTATTTCAGTCGTTGCGGTTGGCAGCCCGTTGCTCGCATCGGTCCATAGAGCTCCGCCGTTTACGCTTTTGTAAATTTTCGAAGGACCCATCGAGGTCGGTACGTCAAACGAAGTACCGCAATATAACACATTCGGGTTTAAAGGATTTATAGCAATTGAAAGCATATTCTTTATAGCTCCAATGCCTGTTGTTATCGGAGTCCAAAGTACACCTCCATTTGAGGTTTTGTATATGCCGTTTGCAGAATTGGTCAACCCGTCAAAAACAGCTATATATGCTATATCAGCATTAACAGGATCGATTACAACTGTCTGAATATTGATAGCTGTCTCTGTAATACCAGTCACTACTCTTGTCCAAGATGTTCCCCCGTTGGTTGACCTGTATACACCGGGGTTCGTTCCGGTATTCGTCGACCCGCACATAACAACATTGGAATTCGATTGGCTCACAGCAACGGATTGAAGAACCAAGTTATCCAAACCGGAATTCATTTGCACCCAATTCGCCCCGGCATTGGTGCTTTTCCAAATTCCCGTCGTATTACTCGCAGCATATATTATCTGCTGGTTCGACGGCTTTACTGCTATTCCCCAAATTGCACCCGAACCGCTTAATGACTGTGTCCAAATACTTGGGCCGTCGCTTTGATACATAAAATGGATGAAGATTAAAGAAAGAAGAGTGATGAGTAAAATTTTTTTCATTTTGCCCCTCCTGTATGATTTTGGTTGGTAAAATTTTTTTTCGGCTCCTATCCTGAGCTGCAGGCAGCCGATTTAAATAAAAACAGGAATGACAGGATTGTAAAATCTAATCTATTTCTTTTTAGAAGTCAATACAAATTGAAGTGGTGTTCCACCCTGAGCGGCTTGCCTGAAAGGCAAAAGCGAAGGGTCTCATTGCAGATTTAAGCTATTTAAGAGAGGCAATAGTTTTTTCGTATTCTTCAAGCAGGTCATTTACAACATCCTTAACGCTTTTAATATCATTAACTAAGCCGGATGACTGTCCCATTTCAAGCTCGCCATCATCGATGTTTCCTTCAAAAATACCCTGCATTTCTCGTTTTTTTCCAAGAAGCTCTTTTAACTCCTCCTCACTGGCTCCGCTTTTTTCAGCTTCCAGTGCCTCAAGGGCAAATTTGTTCTTAAAAAGTCTGACAGGGGCGAGTTTTTTTAACGTTAAAACAGTTGAGTCATCCTTTGCCTCGACAATTTTCTGTTTAAACGCATCAGAGCTTGACGCCTCAAATGTTGCCGCAAATCTTGTGCCAATTTGAACTCCATCTGCACCAAGAGCAAACGCGGCCGCAATCTGCGCGCCTGTTGCAATGCCGCCTGCAGCTATTACCGGAATCTCAACTGCCTGTACGACCTGCGGCACGAGACAAAATGTAGTAATTTCGTCAATCCCATTATGTCCCCCGGCTTCGAATCCTTCGGCTACAACGGCATCGCACCCCGAATCCTGCGCCTTTAATGCGTGCTTTACAGAAGCAACCACGTGAACAAGTGTAATCCCGTTTTCCTTTAGTATTTTAGAATGAACCTTGGGACTTCCTGCCGATGTGAAAACAATTTTTACATCTTCATCGATAACTGTTTTAACAAGCTCGTTCACATCGCCTCTGGTTAAAGGAATGTTTACACCAAAGGGCTTGATAATATTTTTTTCTTTGAAATAGTTACGAAGCTTTGTTATATGCTCTTTTAAAAGTTCGGGTTTCATTGAGCCGGAACCGATTAAACCGAGACATCCGTTTTCGCTTGCTGCAGACGCAAGCCGCCAGCCCGAGGTCCACACCATTCCTGCCTGCACAATCGGATATTGAATGTTAAATAGCGTTGTTATACGGGTTTTGTTCACTAAAATATCTGTATTAAATTTCCTTCAGGAGCTTAATCATTTCAATCGCGGTTTGTGCAGCTTCTCTTCCCTTGTTTTCCGCATCATTGCTTGAACGCTTAATTGCCTGTTCTTCGGTGTAACAAGTCAGGACGCCGAAAGTAACGGGTATACCGAATTCAAGATTTAACTGAAGTATGCCGCGTGTCACTGCATCAGAGATGTAATCAAAATGCGCAGTTTCCCCTTTTATAACCGCACCCAGGCATATTACAGCACAATACTTGCCTGATTCGCATAAATGTTTGGCTGTTAAGGGAATTTCAAACGCACCCGGGCAATAAATAATTTTCAAATCTTTTTCGTCAAAGTCACTTTCTTTTATGACCTCCAATGCACCCTTTAACAGACCTTCGGTTACAAGTTTATTATAATTGCTGACGACAATTGCAATTTTGCCTGATTTTCTTTTTTTATCTTTTGCCATAATTTTTTTTAAGTAACAAATAAACGGTTTTTCATCGCGCTGATTTTGGCTTCACCTATATAATACTTTCCCAAAACGGACTCATCGTTAATTCTCCCGCCGTGAAAATCACTCCCTCCCGACTCAAGCAGAAAATACTGTCCCGCTATATCCTGAAAATAAGCCGTGTCGTACTCAGTATGCGATGGGTGTATGACTTCAATACCGTCTATCCCGAATTCAATCAATTCAAAAAGAGTATTGCTGTCTCTTAAATTTTTGCCGGGGTGAGCTATGAATGATAAACCCCCGCATCTGGAAATTAACTTAATTGCATCTTTGGCAGATATATTGGGTTTTTTTACGTAAGCAGGTTTATCATCGCCAATAAGGCGGTTAAAAGCTTCATAATAACTATTAATAAAACCGCCTTCGAGAAGTGCTATTGCAATATGCGGTCTTCCGATTGATGCATTGCCTTTAACTTTGGAAAGAACATCGTCAATTTTTACCGGGATGCCAAGCTCATTAAGCTTTACAACGATTTTTTCCGCTCTTTTTAATCTTTCCTTCCGGAATCCCCTGAGATACTCAAGCAGCTCTTCATTTTTGTAATCGATAAAATATGCAAGAATATGGGTTTCCTTCCCATTGTGTTCAGCGCTTATTTCAGCACCAGGGATTACTTCGATATTGTGTCCTTTGCCGAAATCAAGAGCTTCTTCAACGGCGTCAACGTTATCGTGGTCAGTAATGGCAAGATGTGTCAATCCTGCATTTTTTACCTTTAGGATTAACTCCTCGGACGAAAACATCCCGTCAGAGAAGTTTGTGTGGGTATGAAGGTCGGCCTTATTGATAGCTTCAAAGTTACCCAAGGCGGCATTGTTTTGTGCAGAAATAAGTATGCAAGGTTGTGTCAGTTTTTAATCCTGACACACAATAAATAAATCTCCTTATTCTCTGCGGTTTTTCTCCATAAAAACGAGAATTAATACCTGCTCCCCTGAAGGGCAGGCGGGTTAGTTGTACCGGAGGAGGGACTTGAACCCACGACCTGCGGATTATGATTCCGACGCTCTAACCACCTGAGCTACTCCGGCAAATTGAAATTAATTTATAAAATTACTGTTTTTATAAGGTTGTTTCAAGTCATAAGAATTGATGGGTAAAGTTGTGATTAAAAATTTCATTAATTTTGTAAATGTTTAATAGAAAAACTCCTTGGGAAATCTTAGACATTAGTCCAGAGAGTGATGTGTCAACGATTGATAATGCATGGAAAAATTTAGTGAAAAAGTTTCATCCAGACCTTGTTCAAACTCCGGAAAAGAAGAGAAAGTATACCATTAAATGTGCAGAAATAAATAATGCTAGAGATGAAGCATTAAAATTAACAAATTCGACAAAAGCCCAATATTATAGTTATTCACGTAATATAAAGAGGGATAATTTTAAAAAAAATGCATCGTTAAAATACTATAAATGGATATTCGTCATAATTTTTATGATTTCCTTTTTTATTGGAATAATTTTGCTTGTAAATTATGTAAAAGGCCTGCCAGAGGAAAACCCCTTGAAAATAATTATTTCCGCTTTAACTATTCTATTCGTAACTTTTTTTATTTTAGGTTTATGTTTCTTAGGCATTATTGATATGTTAATTTTTTTGATTTTTGTTTTCATTTTAGAAAAAATTGGCCTTAGCAAATATTCATTCAAATTATCTTGGCTTATAATTCTACTTTCAAACTTTATAATAACTTTTTATTATTTCGATTTTAAATTCCAACCTCATACACCCTTGAATAATTTCCTTGGTATTCTTGCGCAAACAATAGCTGCTTTGACGGTTCCTATCTTATTTGCTATTGATTGGTTCAAGACGTTTATAAAATACAAAAAGCTTAAAAAAATTGTAGTTGCTCCCTTTTTATAAATTTATTCAACAGAGATTGCTTCGCAAGGGCGCTTAAATACCTGGTATCGATTAATTCATATCCTCCGAAATTAAGGTAACCCATTTTATAAGCTGGCAATGGTGGTTATCGTCTCTCCATCAACTCTTTCATATCTTCCGGAAGCTCACTTTCAAGTCTTAGCATTTGCCTTATTCTACCGTCCAATCAAACCTTTAAGTACCGTACGAAGAGGTTCTTTGTTTCTCGATTTATAATACAATCTTTCTTTACACCTGTAACCTGAGCGGGCAGGGAATAATTGGTTTAACTTTAATTGAAATTCCTTAGCTGTTTTCTGATTTTGAGGGCGATACTTTTCACTTACCGGGTTGGAAACGTTATTGAAATGTCTTAGAGCATTATCCGAATATTTGAGGAAACCTTTTTCGAATAAATAATTTATAAGAACCGTTAAAGTATACTTGCTTTTTTCCCACTTTAATTTTTTTGTGTATTTCTTTTCTATCGGGAATTTTTTCCCTGTGAAGTGAGCTGAAAATTCATCCCAGGAGCTCGAAATATACCCTTCTGCAAAAAGCAGATAATATAGTTCCTTCAGCTGCCGCTTGAAGCAAAACCAATAAATTTTATCTTGGATTTTGGTTTTCATTAAATTGGGCGAGGAACCTCGCCTCTACTACTATTACAATTTCTTTATCAATTCTTTCATATCCTGAGGCAGCTCGCTTTCAAGTCTGAGTGATTTACCGGTTATGGGGTGAGTGAATCCCAGCACCTTTGCGTGAAGAGCTTGACGTGGCATTAGCTCAAGCAGGTTATTGATTCTGTGTTTCAGGTTGCTTGTAATCTGGACTCCGTGCGGTTTAGTGCCTTCATAATCGGGGTCGCCGAATACAGGGTGTCCGATTGAATGCATATGCACCCTGATTTGATGCGTTCTGCCCGTGTGGAGCTTAAGCTTAATCAGCGAAGTGAAATCAAATTCCTTAATTACTTCGTATTCTGTTATTGCGTGCTTTCCTTTTTCGGAAACCGAAAATTTTTTTCTGTCTTTTGGATTCCTGCCAAGCGATTTTTCGATAACTCCCTTTTTATTTTTAAAATGCCCCCAAACAATCGCCCAGTATTCGCGTTCAATATTATGTTTAGAAAACATTTTAGAGAGCTTCCTTTGTGTATCCTCATCTTTAGCAACAACGAGCAAGCCCGATGTAAGCTTATCAAGCCTGTGAACAATTCCCGCACGTTCCATTCCCCCATCATCCTCATCTCCGTCTAACTTGGGAAGCTTATTCGCATTTTCACCCATATAATAAAGCAGAGCATTAACCAGGGTGCCGGAGTAATTCTTATAAGCAGGGTGAGTAACCATACCTGCCGGCTTATTAATTATCATAAGGTAATCGTCTTCAAAGAGTATATCAAGAGGAATATTCTCGGGCTTAACGTCTTCTTTTGCAGGGAGATACGGAAGTGTGATGTCTATTTCATCATTGGGTTGGACAACATAATTGGCTTTGACCTTCCTGCCGTCAACCTCTACACACCCGTCATTGATTGCATTTTTGATTTTGGTTCGGGAGGAATTCTCAATGTGATTTGCCAGATACTTGTCAATCCTTATTTTCGCCTGTCCCGCCGGGACGTGAAACAGCATTTTCCTTTGTATCTTCAATTTGAGAATTTTCTTTTAAATTATCCGGAGTTATTGAACCGTTTGAATTGTTTTCAAAATTCAGGGGTCGACGACTCGACTCGTTGAGAAGCTCATTTCCTGCTGTTCCAGTTTCAACAGAATTAGATTCATGCTTAAAAATCCTGTTATGAAAAAGAAGTATAATTAGAAATCCAAGTGATACAGAAACATCGGCAACGTTAAAAATAGGCCATGTCGTATATGTCCTGCCTAAGAAAGTGAAATCCCAGAACTCAACCTGAACAAAATCAACAACCTTCCCGTGAAAAAGCGAAGCGTAGTTGTAAATGAGCCCGTAAAAGGTCCTGTCGATTAAATTACCAACTGCACCGGCGAGGATTAACGCCAGCGAAAGCTTTAAAACGAGTCCGTCTTTCCTGTGCTTATAAATGTAGAAAAAAATAAAAACAGATGCTGCAATAGTGAAGATTGTGAGGAACATTTTGGGGCCCACATCGATACCGAAAGCCATACCGGGATTTTCAATAAATGTAAGTTTAACATATTCGCCAATAAGAGGTTTTGAAGAGCCGTAGGGCATTCCTGTAATATTTATTCCAAGTGATTCAATTTTAATTCCCTTTACAAGAAACTTAGTTACCTGGTCTAAAATAACAACTAATAACGTTACAAGTAATATTCTCAAAATAAAATATTTTTAACTGTAATTTTAACTGGATAAATTCTGTTTACAATTAATACAGTGTGAGGTAATCGGCACGGCTTCAAGCCTTGCTTTTTTAATCGGCTTGCCGCAGGAAACACATAAACCATAGGTCTTCTTAGCTATTCTTAAAAGAGCGGCTTCCAAGTAATACAAATGCTTCTCGTCTCTTTGGATAAACATATAAGCTTTTTCCCTCTCCATCTCATCGCTCCCTTGCTCTGCCATATGCATCGAGAAAGTCGAGTTATCACCGACGTAATCTCCAGTGCTTTCGTCAATTAAAGACTCTCTAAGCCGTCTTGCATTTTCAAGAATTTCAGTTTTTTGCTCAATAATCAGCTCCTTAAAATGCTTAAGCTCCTTATCTGTAAGATAAGTTCTGCCTAATTTTTTTTCGGTTATTTTTTCATCATTGTTCTTTAATCCCTTAACTGATTTTTTCACCTTAGAGGTTCCTTTTGATGCATTTAAAGTTTTTGCCGGTTTTTTGTTATCGGCAAGCGATTTCTTTTTTGTTTTTGCTTTTATTACAGCCATAGTATAATCCCTTTTGTGCTAATTAAAATTATATTTTTTCAATTGCGACTTTACAGAGTCTTCCGTTAATGTTAATTTCTTCATAACCGTTAAGCTTATCGCTTGAGGCGGTATCAAGCTCAACAGCCATAGTCTGCTCCGAAATATATTTCTTCTGCCTGCTGATTATGCTTTCAAGCTCACCTTCGGCTTTGTATCTTATTTTAATTTTGTCATTAACGTCCATCTCCCTCTGCTTTCGAAGATTTTGCACCTTGCTCACAAACTCACGCGCAATGCCTTCGCTTATTAATTGTTCGTCAAGCTTGATGTCAAGCGCGACCGTTAAGTCATCCTGCGACTCAATTACCCAGCCCTCAATGTTTTCAGTATAAATGATTACATCCTCATTTGTAAAATTAAATCCATTATAAGATGTAGAACCGCTCCCCACAAGCTCATTAATGTTCGAATCAGGGAACTCTGTCACAAGCTGCTGGACTTTCTTCACATCTTTACCGAATTTGGGACCTGCAATTTTAAAATTCAGTTTAGCCTTGCGTTTAATTATAGGGCTGTCTTGCTCTATGAAGTTAAGCTCTTTAATATTTACTTCTTCAAGAATAACGTCTTTCATTTTTTCAATTGATGATTCATCCTGGGCATTTGACACCGCAACAAGTATTTGCTTCAAGGGCTGTCTTGTCTTTAGATTGAACTGAACGCGCATCGAGCGAACCAAATAAACAATCCTTTGTGCGATTCTCATTTCATCTTCAAGCATTGAGTCGATTTGGTTTTCATCAGGGGGATTAATATACGAAAGATGAGCGGACTGTTCACCTGTTAATTCTGTGAATAATTTATCCGACAGAAACGGAGAAAATGGAGCAATTAATTTCAACAGCTCAGTTAATGCTTCAAATAAAGTCTGGTAGGCGGAGAGCTTATCATTTTCATTTTCAGGATTTCTGAAGCGTTTGCGGTTTCTTCTAACGTACCAGTTAGAAAGGTCGTCAATTGTAAAATCACTGACCATTCTCGCTGCACGGGTTATGTCATAGCAGTCCATCAATTCAATATACTTCTTCTTAAGAGAGTTGAGCGCAGAAACAATCCATCTGTCGATTTCAGGTCTGTTAGAATAAGGAATTTTGTTTGTGGTTAAATCACTCTTTTTAATTCCGAGCAAGTTGCAGTATAAGACAAAAAACCTGTACGTATTAATTAGTGTATCAAAAAACTTGTTGCGGATTTCAACCAAATCGTCTTCATTAAACATTTTGGGACGCCACGGCGGAGAAGAGACGACTAAATACCATCTTAATATATCGGCGCCGAATTTATCCATAATTTCAAACGGGTCAACAATATTACCAACGTGCTTCGACATCTTCTGTCCCGTTTTATCGAGGACTAAATCATTAACGATTAGATTTTTATAAGCTTTTTCATTAAACAAAAATGTTCCGATTGCATGAAGTGAGTAAAACCAGCCCCTTGTTTGGTCAATGCCTTCAGCAATAAAATCGGCAGGATAGTTGCGTTCGAAAAGCTCCTTATTCTCAAAAGGAAAGTGATGCTGGGCAAACGGCATCGAGCCGGAATCATACCAAGCATCAATTACTTCTTCCACTCTTGTCAAAATGCAGCCGTGTTTATCGCATTTTATTTTTATCCTGTCAATATACGGCTTGTGCAGGTCAATACTTTCTTCATCAGGAAAAACTTCATCAAAATTTATTGCCTTTTGTTTTAATTCCTCAATCGAACCGATTGCAACATACTTGCAATCACACTTATCCTCATTAGAACATCCCCATATCGGAAGCGGAGTGCCCCAATACCTGTCACGCGATAGCGCCCAGTCCCTGTTTTCCTCAAGCCAGTTGCCGAATCTACCTGAACCTGTTTCCGGAGGGAACCAGTTAATTTCGTTATTAATTTTAATCATTTTATCTTTGTAAGAGGATGTGCTGATATACCAGCTTTCCCTTGCATAATAAAGCAGGGGCGAGTGGCACCTCCAGCAATGCGGGTACGAGTGGACAAATTTTTCCTTCCTGTAAAGCTTACCCTCGGATTTAAGCTTTGTTATAATATCATCATCGGCATCCTTAACAAAGCGACCTTTAAAATCAGATATTTCATCGGTGAATTTACCGCTTTTATCAACCGGCTGCAGAACGGGCAGGTTATATTTTTTTGAAATTTGGTAATCGTCCTCGCCGAATGCAGGTGCTATGTGAACGATACCTGAACCTTCCTCCGTGCTGACAAAATCACCAAGCGTAACATAGAAAGCTTTTTGTTCCGGCTTTACGTAGGGAAGTAGCTGCTCATATTCAATATTTTCAAGCTCACTGCCCTTCAATTCTCCGAGAACTTCATAATCCTCTTTTATAACAGAAAGCCTGTCCTCGGCAAGAATTAACTTGTCGTCAGTATCTTTGAATTTTATCCTAACATATGTAATTTCCGGTCCCACGGAAAGAGCAACATTGGAAATCAGTGTCCAGGGAGTGGTCGTCCAGACTAAAAATTCAAAACCGTCATATCCCTGTCCACTTTTAATTTTAAATGCAACATATACCGAGGGGTCCTTAACATCTTCATAGCCCTGGGCAACTTCATGTGATGACAACGGGGTTTCGCAGCGCGGGCAGTAGGGCTGGATTTTGTATCCGCGGTAGATTAATCCCGCATCGAAAAATTTTTTTAATGACCACCAAACTGATTCGATGTATTCATTCTTATATGTTATATAAGCATCTTTAAGATTGACCCAATAGCCCATTCTTTCAGTAAGGTATTCCCATTCCTTAAGGTATTTGAAAACCGAATCCTTGCATGCCTGATTGAACTTTTCAACTCCAAGCTTATCGATATCGTCTTTGGATTTAATGCCGAGTGACTTTTCAACCTCAATTTCAACCGGCAGTCCCTGAGTGTCCCATCCTGCTTTACGGTAAACCTGGTACCCCCTCAACGTTTTATAGCGGCAAATCAAATCCTTAATAGTCCGCGCCATAACGTGATGAATGCCGGGCTTGCCATTGGCGGTTGGGGGACCTTCGTAAAAAGTAAAAGTGGGCTTCCCTTCACGTGTGCTAATGCTTTTGTGAAAAACATCTCCTTCACTCCACAACGCTAAAACTTCTTTTTCAAGCTTTGCAAAATTTATTTTATCGGGCAGCTCTTTAAACATTTTGATTCAGAAATCTCAAATATATCTTATTGTTCAAAAAAAATAAAACCCGTTTCGTTATCACGGATTTTTTATTGTAACCAATTGATTTTTACTTACTTAAAAATCGGGATAATCTTAAATATAGGTTATTTTTAATGTTTTTACAATGCAGATAGAATATGGCTTTTGCAAACAAAATTAATTACGCAAACTCAAATTATTTTAGGTCCTGGTGCTGAATAAAAAATTTCACAAAATAAAAAAATCTCGACTAAAGCGGCAAAATAAATTAGTTTCTATTGTAATAATTTATCGCTATTATGTAATCATCAGATTATCATAAAGCCGACAGGAACTCTATCAGACCTCACTTTTTGATACCTTCGCTCGAATAATCCGCAGAATAACTAAACCGCATCATAAGTTGAATTAATTTAATGTATTATTTATGGTTATTATCATTTTTTTCATCATCCAGTGGTACACATCCATTTTCTCACAGACATTTCTTCAGCACCGTTACGCGGCTCACAGGTCATTTAAGATGAACAAATTCTGGGAAAGATTTTTCTACGTATTTGCATTTATATCCCAAGGCGCTACGTATATGAGCCCGAGAGCATACGCTGTTATGCACAGAATGCACCACGCTTACGCCGATACACCTAAAGACCCGCACTCGCCTTCCAACCACAAAAACCTGTTTGCGATGATGGAAAATACCCGTAAGATGTACACAGCGTGCTACTGGGAGAATATCGAAATAGAGAAACGCTTTAAAAAAGATGTTCCTGATTGGCCGTGGTTCGATAGCTGGGCGGATTCCAGGTGGATGAAAGTTCTGTGGATTGCCGCTTATATTTCGTTCTACGCTGTATTTGCTACAGCATGGTGGCAGTTTTTGCTGCTTCCGGTTACAATACTTATGAATCCTGCACATGCAATTTTTGTGAATTGGTACGGCCACAAAATCGGGTACAGAAACTTTGAACTTAAAAATACTTCAACAAACTTATATCCGTTTGATTTTATTTTCCTCGGTGAATCCTATCATAACGACCATCACAGAAACCCTTCAAGCATAAATATGGGCGTAAAATGGTATGAGATAGATATTACCTATTATATTATAAAGCTGTTCAGTAAAATAGGAATCGTTAAGCTTCCATCAAAGAAATCAATGCGGAAGCACGAAATTGACCTCGATTTGGATGAGAGCATTGTGACCGAGAAAATATAACAAAGGAAACACCCTTATTACCATAACTTTAAATGTTCCTCTTTAAATGTTCCTCTTTAAATTAAAAGGAAATATAAGCAGTCTTATAATTTTAAATTCAAGATATTTATAATATTTTTGTATTAATGGGTAAAATCATTTGCATAAAATCGCCTGCAAAGATTAATATCGGATTAAGAGTCCTTTCAAAACGCTCAGACGGCTATCACAATATTGAGACCATTTTCTATCCTGTTAAAATATATGACCACATCAAACTTGAGATTCAAAAATTAAACGAATCAAAAACTGCCATTATTTCCGTTTGGACAAATTCCAAAGCCAACATTAATAATAAAAATAACATTTGTTTTAAAGCTGCAGACCTTTTCCTTAAGGAATTTAATATTGAAGGTAAATATAAAATTAATATTAGAATCAGGAAGAACATTCCGATTGGCGCGGGACTCGGAGGCGGAAGCTCAAACGCAGCAAGTGTCCTTAAAATCCTTGCCAAATATTTTAAAATTAAAAAAAATGATATAAATGAAAAGAAGCTCAATCGCTGCGCGCAGGACTTGGGTAGTGACGTCCCTTTTTTCCTGTTTGGAAAGCCTGCTTATGCAACATTACGGGGCGAAAAACTTAAATCACTCCCGAAATTCAAAATCAACTACAAAATTTTAATTGTAAGTCCTGAGGTTCACATTTCGACAAAATGGGCTTATAATCAATTAAAAATTAAAAATTACAAATTACGAATTATAAGAAATGTTAAAACATTTAAACCCGATAATGCAGCCCTGACGGTTAATGATTTTGAAAAAATTGTATTCCCAAAATATCCGAAGATTAAAAAAATAAAGCATAAAATGTTGGAATTAGGAGCGGTTTATACATTAATGAGCGGCAGCGGCTCTGCCGTGTATGGATTTTTCACTCCACAAAATATAAAAGCCGCTAAAAATTATTTCAGCGGCTTGGGATTCAAGTCCTTTATTGGATAATTAAAAGCTTACACTCACGTTAAAAGTCGGCATTTGCTCGATTTTATACGTGTAGGGCGAGCGGAAATTACCCATTCTAAACCCTGTTTCAACCTTAATATTTTTGTTATAGGTGGAAATAGTCCATGCGGCATCGGCAGCACTCAGAATGTGGTTTAATATTGCAGTAATTGGACCAATTTTTGCATAGTCATATAAATCATTTGCATCCTGCCTGTCAACTGCATAGCTTTTGAACATAGCTGTTTGGTAAGTAAAATAGTTGCTGTTTGTAATAAGCCAAGTGTTTCCCGAACGCGCATCTTTCCAGCCGGCAACAAAATTCTGGTATTTTCCAATCAGTTCATAATACTGCTGAGACCGCAGCTCCGGAAGTGTATGCGAAAAATTCTGGCTCTCGCATTCATTAATCTGCTGCCTTAGAATTTCAAGGTTTGGTTCATTTGGGTTAACCCCACCCGCACCTTCAAAGTTTTGGTCAACCAGCCATTGGGCATATTGCCTAACATCCCAGTTTGCATCGGCAAAGCTTTGGTATTCCTCGGTCTTATTATCACCCTTCGTTTCAAAATAAATATACGTTCCCCATGCAAGCAGTTCTACGCCGATAAATATTCCCGCTTTTAGATAATCCTCACCATAAAATTCACCTGCACCTGGAAGAATAGCCGAGAGCAGTATACCAAGCCCCACGGATTTGGTTTTCTTTTTTTCCTGCTGCAGGTTCGATTTAGCTGTCAAG
This sequence comes from Chlorobiota bacterium, assembly GCA_022616535.1. GTDB lineage: Bacteria > Bacteroidota > Ignavibacteria > Tepidaquicellales > OLB5 > JAKEEM01. Next base: position 29,724 of record JAKEEM010000014.1, read on the forward strand.
AAATTTTCATTGACTAACTTTGTTGGCTCAAAGGAGTATGAATTACTTGTTAAAGAAAGATTGCTGCTTATTGTTAGTTTTTCAATTTTATCTTCAATTACAAGATTGGATTTGCTTCCTAAGTTTCCGGACAAAGTCAATTTATTAATTTGCTGAACTTGGCTGAAGAGCTGAAGGCCGAGAAAAAGCGTTAATGTTATGATTAATGTTATAATTAATGTTTTCATTGTTTAATAATTTACTTTCACTAAAATTAATGCATTCGAAGGTACATACTGGAGCTTTAGCTTTTCTCCTTTTTTAAATTTTTCCTGAAATTTATTTATTGACAGCTTCCCTGAAGCAATTTTAATCATCGTTCCAACAATAGCCCTAACCATGGAATGCAAAAACCTCGACGCACAAATTTCAAATGATATTAAGTTATCTCTGCTCCGAGCAGCTTTTGCATATTTAACGTCACATAGAAAATTGTGTTTATCATTGCTGTTTTTGCAAAGACTCTTAAACGAATGAACGCCTTCGACTAATTTACAAAATTCTTTCGCTAAATCAATATCAAATTTTGTTTTTATTTGGTAACATTTATCGTGGCTAAATCCCTTTTTAACAGTGCTTAATGTATATCTGTAAACCCTGCTGCGTGCTGAATACCTTGAATTGAAATTATCATTCACGGCACTTACCCTTTTTACAGCAATATCCTTAGGCAAAATTGAATTTAATGAATATCTTAATTTATTCAGATTCTTCGGTTCAACCGATGACTTATTTACTTTAAAATTTGCAACTTGATTCAAAGCGTGAACACCGGCGTCGGTTCTGCCGGCACCCGCCAGATTTATTTTCTCTTTTGGAAACAAAACTTGTAAAGATTTCTCTATAGTCTCCTGAATTGAAGGTTTGGATTTTTGGCGCTGCCACCCGAAATAATTTTTGCCGTCATATTCTATAATAAGCTTTAGATTAATTAAATTTTGTTTATTCGTCAATCTAAAACCATTTTGTAAATTTAAGTTTTATTCCGTCAATTTTATTAAAATGTTTTTGAACGCCTGCTCTGAGAGAAAAACCGCCTGAAGATTTCTTTTTCAGCTCATCATTATAACTGTTTGCAGCAAAAACTGCACTGATTCCGCTGATAAGGTGATTAATCAAAACCGCACCGACTACAAACAACCTGTCATTTAATGTTCTGTCGCCAGCAATTTTATCTTCGCGGTAAATCCTTCTGTTTTCTTCGGAATCCCAATAAAACCCGTAACCAAGTTCGGGGAAATATAGCTTATCATATTCTCCAAAGCGAAGCTTCTCATCATTATATTCATCAACACTATTGTAATTGGCAATATCCACAAAGAAATTATCGTCCCTGTCTTTGTCGCCAAGCGAGATTCCAGCGTGCAGGACAGCATAATCATATGCATCATCTATAAGCCAGTTGCCGTAGATTGAAAAAGCAGCGTAAGTCAGCCAAATCGCAGCTTCGGAAATCATAAAATATTTTCCCGTTTCAAAGCGGTCGGCATAAACGTGCCCCATACCGGGAATCAGCAAGCCATAGATAAAAGCCAAACCGGGTGATTTTTTTGTGCGCTTTATATTTGGTTCCACTTTAGTCTCTAAAGAATCATATAGCTTATAATCATTTTTGTATAAAGATAAATTAAAATTAATAGAGTTGTTTTCACTAAGCCTGAATTCAGAATTCTGTGAAAACACCGTCAGGGGAAATAAAATCATTAAAATTATTCTTAAAAACTTCATCCTATTACAATTGTTATTTACTATTTACTATTTACTAATTACTAATTACTTACCGCTTTTTCCATAACTTTTTGAAATTCCGCAGGATTTAAAAATCCCGTTACTCTCAAATCCTCTCGTTCCTTGCCGCTTTTATCAATAAATGCTACGACCGGCAACCCTTGAATTTTAAACCTGCTTTCAATTTCCTTATCGCCCTTTGTTAAATCTACTTTAATGTTATTAAAGTTTTTTGAAAGTTCGATTATTTTAGGGTCAACATAAGTGTACTTATCAAGCTCTTTGCATTGAGCACACCAATCGGCATAAAAATCGATAATAGTGGGCTTGCCGTTAGTATTGGCTATTGACTCGTCAATTAATTTCTGCGATTGAAGCAATTGCCACTCATACTTGCCTGCGAACGGCTGCTCGTCTTCAAACTGGAGATTCATCGAACCCCAAACAATACCTGCAATTGCAATAAAATATTTTATTCGAGTAAATAGAGCTGAATTTACAGCTTTTCTATCAACTAATATCAGGTAAGCGCCCGCAAGAATTAAAAATACAGGAAATAATAATTCATACAATTTTGCTGACATTAACGGCTGAGCCATATACAAAGCCAATCCCAGCATCATTAATCCGAAAATTATTTTAACGCCCTCCATCCACTCACCCGAGCGCGGCAGCTTTGTAATCGAACTTGAGAATACTGCAAGGAATATGTACGGGAAACCGAGTCCTAATGATAACACAAAAAACATCGTAAATCCAAGAAAAGCATCACCAATTTGCCCTACATAAACCAGCAGACTAAGTACAAGGGGTCCAATACAAGGAGCTGCGATAAATCCGACAGTTAAACCCATAACAAATGTTCCGGCAAAACCTTGCCTGTTCTTTGCCCCCATGTTTGCAAGGGATTGAGGTACCCTTATTTCATACAATCCGAACATACTCAAAGCAAGTGCAATGAAAATTAATACAAGTATTATAATAACAATCGGGCTCTGCAATAAACTTCCGAACACGCCGCCGGTTAATGAAGCAATTAAACCCAAAACCGAATATGTTACTGACATTCCCAAAACATAGATTACAGCAACAGCTGTTTTTTTCCCTGTACTTCCCGATACCTGTGCTCCAAAGTAACTTATTGTAATCGGGATTAGAGGATAAACACAGGGAGTGAGATTTAGTGCCAAACCAATTCCAAAAATAAACAGTAAAGCAACTAACAAACCGTTTTCCTCGATGTAGGCGGCAATCTGGTTTTTGTTTTCGGTAGAAATAATTGATTTGGTTGTATCCCGCGGGTTTTCCTTTAACCCGCTCGAACGAGTTGTGTCCTTAATTTCACCCAGGCCAGTAGTATCGGATTTTTTAAGTGTATCTTTTGGGATTACATCTGACTTTGAGGTATCAACCTTAGCGGTATCTTGTTTTATTGTTACGTTAACTGAAAATGGAGCATCTTTGGGTGCAAAGCATGCCCTGTCATTGCAAGCCTGATAATGAAGATTACCGGTGATTTCATATTTGCCGGGCTTTAAATCTTTTCGTGCTTTTACGTTAAGCCCGATATTAATCGAACCTTCAAAGACATCAAGCTCGGTTTCAGAAAAACTGAATTTAAACTTGTGCGCAGCCGGCCAGGAAACCCTGCCGAGCTTAAAATCGCTTCCCTCAATATCAATAGTGGTTGGGATTAAGTCCTCATCGCTGACTTTATTTGCATTGATATGAAACCCGCTTTGAATTTCAGCCTTAACATTTATACGAATATTTTCGCTTGCGAAATATTCTTTCTTAGTTGAAGCCGCCGAAACCGTTACATATTGCTGGCAGTAGCTAAGGGTTGCAATTAAAATAAAAAGGACTGAACTTAATATTTTTGCCAATTTTACGCTGATTTATATAAAAATTAGGTCTTTAAAGCAGTAAAGTTATCCATTGTTATGTTTAAATTCAATGGAAATCTAGTATGGTAAACCATTATAATTACTTATAAATTTCCTATATAGCTCTAATCCCAGAGTTGTTGGATTCATAGCTCCGTTAGTGCAGGGGTGTTTTCAACTTACGTCCCCTACTGTCATTCCGCACTTGATGCGGAATCCACCATAAATGCTTGAATGGATTCCTGCTTTCGCAGGAATGACAATCGAAGCGTGAAAATACCCAACTATCCCATTAGGAGCGCAATGTTTTACGTAATTTTAAATAGAAAATATAGCACAATACGCCGCTTATTGCACCGCCAATTACAGCCCAAATTAAATCATGAATTAAAATCTTAAAACTCCACTCTTTAAACATACCGATTAAAATAAAACTGAAAAACCCGATAACCGACAAATTGTAATACACACTCCACAAGATAGAATTATACAACTTCGTTTCAGTCTTAACTGATTTAAAATAAAAATATACAAATCCGTATACCAATAGCGCATTTGCAATATTCATTGCCCAGATGTTTTGTTCATTCATTGAATATAAAGAGGGCACTGAATAATAAAGCTTATGAAACACATTATTGTGCCAGAAAAACCATAATATAGTATAGGGAATATACGTTAAGGTTGCCGTTAAAATGAATTTATAATTTATCATTGTATTACCTGGCTTATCAATGAAACACTGAAAATACTCAGTAAAAACCAGCCGATAAATCCTTCGAGAATTGTTAAGTATCGTGGAATACCTTTGATTGGAATCTGGCCAAATCCCAGGGTTGAAAACACATTTAAGCTCAAAGCAACCGAATCAAGTATATGAATCAATAAAAACCAAAGAACTGTCACCATAAAAACAACGCCGTAAAGGACTGTCGCAATTACTTGTTTTGAGCGGCTCATTTTCTCCCATTCATCAGGGAATATGTCAATTACTTTATAGAAAAATTTGGTAGGTTTATCCTTTAAAAGCTCAAGAAAATAAAGCGGCTTTCCGAAAATATGAAAATACCATGGTACTTTGCCTTTGGAATCTGCCACGAAATTAATGTAATCAGCGTAAGTGGGAGTTTTTTGTTCTTTAGCTATAATGGAGTCTTCTATTTCAAGCAGCGATTTAGGGGATGACAGGTAATGCCCGTAAACTTTCAGCTGGTCGAACAGCGAACGCCTGTGAAAAGATGTAATTGTATACGGAAAGAAAAAATAAATCCCTGCAAAAAACAAAAGAACATATAATGCAATTTGAATTGCTTTTAAAGGATTAGTTCCGTAGTCGCAAAAGGTTTTCAGAAAAACATTCATTAGGTAGTTGAAAAAAAGTGTTTTGTCTTTACCGCTTGCATATTGATTTTTAAGATAGGAGGTTTCGATATCCTTCCATTCTATATAGCAGGCATTCGCGGCTATACGGTTACCCTGTGACTTAAAAGCATTATAAAAATTTGCATAACAGCTAATCAGACTGTTAAATAGTAATTCACTGTTAATACTGTCAGCATCCTGACCGCTTAATACTTTCTGAGTTTTCTGATCAAGAATTGCAATTCTGTTTTTTTCAACCGTTGACCATTGAATTCTTGTATTAATCGGGTTAACGTTAAAGGCATCCATAACAATTTTCCCGTTGAATTTCGAATCATAAGTAACAAATGCATTTGCAACCGTGGTTTCGGATAAATCAAGCGTTGCATTTACATTGTTGCCGATAAATCTGAGATTGTTAAAATCCGATTCGGAGATTTCGATAAAAAATTGAGTGTTATTTCCTAAGTGCGGAGGCAAATCAAAATCACAGCTTTGGATAGTTAAATCAAATCCTTCAAGCTTATTTGAGAGGCGGAACAACCGAGGTTCCATATCGAGCGCATCAGTATCGCCGAAGTGACTTTCATTTATGGAGATTTTACAGTTTTTAAATGTAAGTCTGTCATTAACGTTATTTCTCACAAACTTAAATCCGTGTTCAAGTCTGCAGCTATCGATATCGATAAACTCGATATTGTTTCCGTAAATCCTTAGGGTTTTTTTGAATGTGCAGTCTTTAAAAATCGCTTTGATTGGAGTGCAATTGAAAATCGCAAAGTAATCAAGAAAGGTAATATTGCGGAGAACTAACCAGTAGTCTAAATCGAAGTCACAGTTCAAAAGCCGGATGCTTGATTTTATTAAAAGCTCTGGAGCCCCTTCATTAAACCTTTTATCCATCCCGTATTTGTCGTCGTTAAAAATATATCTTATCTTTACATTTTCAAATGTTGTGTGCTTTTCGCATTTAGCCATTTCTTCGACAAATTTCGTAAAGGTAACGGTTTGATTATCAATCGGCGAGTCGGAAAAAACCGCTACCGGTAAACAAAGTGCTGATAATATTGCAATTAATTTTTTCAAGAAGGGCAAATTTATTCAATGAGTTTGAATAATTAAACCCAATAAAAAAAGCAGTTTTTATAAAAATCCCTCTTTAAGAGGGGATAACCAGGAGGAAAATGATGCAGAGAAACAACATGATTTAATAAACCGGTATGTTTTATTAAGCAGTCCGCGTAATAAAAACATAGTTTAATCTGCATTACAAAATTAATAATCGGAAAAATGTTTGTATGTAGCAATTAAAACGAAGTTTTTGTAGTGAAATGTATTACAGTTAAAATTAAGGTTAGATTAATGGTTAAGCTTTTGCAAATCTTATCCAGATATCTTTTCCTTTTTCATCCATTGGCGCACCGGAAGTAAATATAACCGTTCCACCCTTATTAACTAAATTACTTTCTCTCAGCAGGGTTGTTGCAGTCTTAATTGCTTCAATTTCATCGGGAATATCTTCAAAATAAATTGGTATTATTCCCCAAACCAGCCGCAGAATATTCATCACTTCAAAGCTGTCTGATAAAGCAATAATCCTTGTAGATGGCCTGAATTTTGACATTGCCTTTGTAATTCTGCCGGTTCTAGTAAACGATACGATTGCTTCAGCGCCGAGCTGAACCGCCATTGTAGTCAGTGCCCTGCCGACGGAAATAAAAACTGTGTCAGAAAGCGACGACGGATTATCCATTCTTTCAATTTTAACTAAATCCATATTTGACTCTGTCTCAACAAGAATATCATTCATCATTTCGACTGCTGCCGCGGGATATTTACCAACGGAAGTTTCACCGCTCAGCATAACAACATCCGTCCCATCCCACACAGCATTTGCCACGTCGGAAGTTTCAGCCCTTGTTGGCACAGCATAATTAATCATCGATTCAAGCATCTGAGTTGCTGTGATAACCATAATGCCTTTATTATTACATTTTCGGATAATGCTTTTCTGAATAACAGGCACCTCCTGCGGCGGAAGCTCCACTCCTAAATCTCCGCGAGCAATCATTATACCATCTGAAACAATAAGTATTTCATCAAAATTTTTTACAGCTTCGGGCTTTTCGATTTTAGCTATTATGTTTTTATCGAACCCTTTGTTTACAAGGTATTTTCGAAGTTCAAGGATATCTTCCACTTTCCTCACAAACGACAAGGCAATAAAATCCACCCTGTGAGTCAATGCAAAGTCCAAATCATTGTAGTCTTTTTTAGTGAGAGAAGGCAAGTTCAGCTCAACGCCGGGGAAATTCATTCCTTTACGCGGCTTTAGAATACCTCCTTCGATAACTTTGCAAAAAATTGAGCCGTCATTTTTTGAAACTATTTTAAGCTTGATAAGACCATCGTCGATGAAAATATTATCACCCGGCTTTGCATCATTAACCAGCCCTTTATAAGAACACGTGAACCTTTCATTTGTCCCAATAATATCTTCCATTGTTATCTCAACATTTTCATTATTTCTCAGTTCATATTCATGAAGTTTAAGCTCCCCTACTCTTATTTTGGGACCCTGTAAATCTATTAATATGGCAATAGGTTCGCTTGCTGCTACACAGGCATCGTTAACATTTTTAAAAACCTGTTCATAATATTGGTGGCTGCCGTGCGAAAAATTCAAACGGACTCCATCGATTCCAGACTCAATTAATTCTATGATTTTTTTGACTGAATCAGAGGCGGGACCTAGAGTAGCAAGGATTTTTGTGTTTTTATAAGTTTTCTTTTTGCCGGTTACCAAGCTGTAATTTGCAAGCTATAATTTAATTGTTCTCACAACTTTTATTATTCCATTAATATCATATAATTTTACATTGTCGCTTTTCAGATTATCAGTTATCTTTTTATTAAACCCCTTTTGAGAAAATATTAACAACTCGTTGCAATTTTTCTCAATTTGTCTTTTTGTTAAGCTGTCGATAAATTCAATTTCTTTTACCTCGGTAGATTTAGTATTAAAGGATAAATAAAAATTGCTCCCATCCTTGGAGAGAATTCTGTCATTTGGATTATCATCGGAATATAAATCGTCTTTAACTTCATAACCGAGGTGCATTAAAATATTCATTACTTCTTTTTCAAAGCTTAATCCGTCTAATATTCTCCAGAAACTGTAATCTTTTCTTATCCTCCAAAAATCATACTGGTCTCTTTCTTCATTATACTTTGTTATTGTTTTATGCTCTTTAGTCTTTTCTTTTATGTGTTTGAAATAAAACATCTCACCGAGCTTAAAAAGGACCGCGGGAACTCCGACACAAATAATTCCAAGACTTGCAAATAAAAATACCTGCATAACAAACTGCAGCAACGTAGCAGGCTTTACCTGCATGTAATAAAAGACGTAAATAACCAATCCGAATGCAACGCCTATCCCGATTGTTAAATGATGAGTTAGAATATCGGAAATCTTTTTATCCCTGATTTCACTTTGCCTCATTCGTGCTTTGGTTAAGCCAAATTTATGATAAGTTGGGACTTTCATTTACGGTGCATGCGAGCATTGAGTGTTTTGAATTGTGTTAAAAGATGCGGTGTTCAAATTCGCCTGGTTGGTCTCATAAAAATCTACATTAAAATATACTGAAGAGGCATCGTTTACCTCTATAATAGGGTTGCCTCCAACTGGAGTTACTGGATTATCTGTTAGGCATCCCGTACCATCGCTTTTAAGACTTTGAATATATAAATCATTTGCTCCGGCGCCAAATGAAGCGCTTGAGCCCGCAAGTAAATAGCCACCATCTGACTTAATCGACAAAGCATTACCTATATCGGCACCGACTCCTCCGAATATTTTAGCATAATTAAAAGCTCCGTCGCCATAAAGCTTCATTAGGCACATATCCGATGAATTTTCATTTGTATTTTGCAGCATTCCAGCAAGAACATAGCCTCCATCAGAGGTCTGTATAACTCTGTTAAGCTGATCAACACCCGAAACGCTGCCCCCAAATGTTCTTGACCAGTATACAAAACCCTGGTTATCGATGTTAAATACATAACCGTCTTCTGAGGATAAACCAAAAGAGATTGTTGAGCCGCAGGCAATGAAACCGTTTAAAGACGTTTGAAGGTCTTTAATATTATCAAATCCTGTGCTTCCGTAGGTTTTCGACCAGTTGATTAACCCATCACCAAAGAGCTTTAAAACATACCCGTCACCAAGTGAACCGAATGAAAAGGTATATCCGCCTATGATATAACCACCATCGGAAGTTTCTCTAATTGAATTGCCAAACTCATTAAACTGTCCCCCATAACATCTGACCCACATAATGCTTCCGCTTTGGTCAATTTTTAAGGAGTAAACATCATAACCTCCCGAGCCGAATGAATTTGAATATCCTGTAAGAATATATCCTCCGTCGCCGGTTTGTATTACACAATTAGAATAATCCTCATTCCACCACCGGTAATACTTGCTCCATTGAATATTTCCGCCTGCATCTAACTTAATTGTCAAGGGGTCGAAACTCCCGCTGAATGAAGTAGTATGCCCCCCTATTATAAATCCCCCGTCATTTGTTTTCTCAATATAGGTTGCCTGGTCATTTCCGCTGCCACCGTATAAATTTGACCAAATAATGCTTCTATCCGCAGCAAGTTTTATGATAAAAATATCATTATCGCCAAACGCCGATGCAATTGTGTAACCGCATAAAACGATTCCGCCGTCATCCGCTTGTTTAATACCAGTCACAAGGTCGGAAACACTTGTTCCCATGCTCATTGAAAATATCTGGGTTGGGCTTGTAAAGGGCGGCTCAACAGGCGTTTCTTCCTTTCGGCATCCGATAATTGAAGCAAGAGCTATTATCCAAAAAGCAGCTAAAACAATTATGATTTTAATTTTTTTCATGAATTATTTTATCGTTTCACAATCCTTTTTAACCGACAGAACGTAAGATATAGTATATCACTTCAGTTGCTGACCAATACATAAATGTTATAAAAACAACGAAAAACGAAAATATGAGTAAAATACAGGTTAAAACAAATACCGTAAAAGAGGTGTAATATGATATCTTATAGTGGAATCTACCTAATAATTTCAAATTATGTAAAAATATCCAGAATAATAAGTTTTTGCAAGTCTTAACAGCTTCAGAAATAACATCACACAAAAAATCAAGATATACCACTCGTTATGAACTACTACTCATTTAAAGTTAAAGATAAAATAAACTGCCATAAATGTCTGCATTACTTGATTTTTATCTTGTTTTTTAATTATATTTGTATTCTAAATCACACAAAAGGAACCTATAATTAAACAAAGTTACTGTATTTTTAAGCAAGGTAATTATTTAACTAACATTAATAGTCCCATAGGACGGGAGGGCAAAAATGAAGCCGCAAGTTAAGACAAAGAGCGATAACCCATTAAGTGAGCTGATTGACGATGAAACGTACAATAATCTAAAGAAATACAAGTTATTAGACGAAAAAGCCATACGTGATTACAAAATCCGCCAGATGTACAAGGATATGAGACGGGAAATGAGCGCCGGCGAGGCAATCGATAAAATACAGGAAATGTTCCCCTATCTCCAGTTTGATACAATCCGCAAGATTGTTTACCAGGTCTCCAAGAAATAACAGGCACTAGCTGCCAAGTGGTCTTAAACAAGACATAACTTTGGAAACCGGAAACAATAAAGCCGTTACAAGAAGCTCTTCGAAAAGACATAATCCATTCCAAATACCTGTGAACCGGGACCTGATTAAGGTCCTGGTTGACTTTATCCACAACGAAACCACCCGCTTCGGCATTGGTAAAGTTGTCATCGGACTTTCCGGCGGGGTCGATTCCACCGTGGCTGCGTATCTTGCGCAGAAAGCTCTCGGTCCCAAAAACGTTGTGGGAGTGCTGATGCCGTATCGTGAATCCAGCGCTGACAGCGTTAAGGATGCGCTCGCCGTTATCAAATCGCTCCGGATTAAGAGCACGATTCTTGATGTCACCGGCGCGGTGGACGGCCTTATCCGCAATGACCCCGACATCGAATCCAGCCAAGTGCGCAAGGGAAACGTGATTGCGCGAATGCGGATGATTTACCTCTTCGACCAGTCCAATGAGCATAAGGCGCTTGTGCTGGGAACGGGCAACAAGACCGAAATCCTGCTCGGGTACACGACGCTTTACGGCGATTCAGCATCGGCAATTAACCCCATTGGTGATTTGTACAAAACGCAGGTCTGGCAGCTGGCGGAGCTTCTCGGATGCCCGAAGCAAATCATACGCAAAAAGCCATCGGCGGATTTGTGGCGCGGACAGACCGATGAAGGCGAGCTTGGATTCACCTACCGCGAGGCGGATGAGCTGCTCTATTATATGGTTGACCAGCGTTTTAATGACAAAGAGCTTACCGGTTTGGGATTTAAGCCGAAGCTGATTAAAGCGGTTAAATCCCTTATACAGCAAAACCAGTTTAAGCGCGTTATGCCGATTATCGCAAAAGTCTCCAACCGCACGGTTAACGTTGATTTCAGGTACAACAGAGACTGGAACACGTAAGCAATTATCAATTGACAATTGACAATGAGCAATAAAAGGCAAAAGCCAACTATAATTATCAATGAGTAATTAGAAGAAAAAGCTTGCAAAGCAACAACCGGGAGAGACAAAAACTTTAAGTCCCACGGAACAAAACCACAAAAAATCCCGTTAAAACCCTAACAAATTCATTGAATTTACGTTAATTTTAAACTATATTTGCTATTTCTATGTCATTTAAATTCATAATACTTACGGCAATTTTATTTGCCGCGCGCGCAGGCTTTTCACAGCCCTCGCTTGAGAAATACGAAGTAACAACCGTCCTAAAGGAAAAATTCACCGATAAATCCGGCGCGCCCTTAACGGGCAAAGGCGTCATCATTGGCGACGTGGACTCCGGCATCGACGTTTTCCACCCTATGTTCTTCTTTGCCGACGGCGGCGAGTTTGCATGGGCTGACGTTAACCGAGACGGCTCGCTTACACCCGGCACAGACGGCATTGACCTTAACCAAAGCGGCACAATTGAACCGGAGGAAATCATACGCTACATTGAAATCAAAGACCAAACATACGGCATGCTCGGCTCGCTTGGCAGCGACCCGCGCAAATACAACCCCGATTTCGATTTCCTCTATATCGATGCAAACAGCGATAAGCGCCGCAACTTCGGACCTGATGCGGGCTTCAACGAAAAAACACCCAGCTTCGGCGAACAGCTTTTAATTGCAATCGACGAAAACAAAAACGGGATAATTGAATCCGGCGAAAAACTCATTGCGCTTAAGACATCCAAAATCCGCGCTGTAAGGGAAAGAAACGGGCAAATCAGGCGCCGCGGGGTTGATTTAATTTACACCGAGGAGGATTCCATCGGGCACGGAACATCGGTAGCAGGGCTTATTATAGGCGGGCACTACGGCGTGCAGAAAATACACGGTATCGCACCCGATGCGGAAATGGTTTTCGCCAGCGTCCGCTACGATTACACGCCGCGCTTTGTGCGCAGCTTCCCTGACTTAGTCGGCTTTCTGCGTGATGAAAAAATCAATATCCTGCTCTTCGAAGACGGCGAATGGATGTGGGAATTTATGGACGGCTCTAGCCCCGAGGAACAAATGGTTAACCAATTAGCGCGCGACGGAGTGACAATAATCGGCGGCTCGGGGAATTTCACAACCAGCAATATGCTCATCAAGGATACACTGGGCGCAAACGATTATGCAGTTTATAAAGTATCCGCGCCCCAGTTCTCCGAAGGAAAGCTGAATGACGGTGTGTTTTTTTCGTTCCTGTGGCGGCAGCCGGAAACAAGCTTAAGCTTTGTAATTGAAACCCCAGACCGCAAAAAAGCTGAGTTTAATGGCGAAGGAAGCGGAATTGTTAAAGCGGGCAAGTATAACATTTTCTATGCAAAGGAAACCTCACCCAAAGGCACTGGGATGGTTAAGCTTTCGTGCTCGAAGAATGACTCCGGCTCCGTAACCGGCACGTGGAGGATTACGGTGAAGTCAACCGGCTACGCGTTAATACACGCATACGTGGTAGATATATCGCAGTCATGGGCAGGCAACACACGCTGGGTTGATTCACCAAACATCACCGATGAATCCAACGTGTGCTTTCCCTCCACTGCCGATAGCTGCATTGCTGTCGGAGCATATGTGGTCAACTTCGCCTGGTTCGATGTAATGGGCGGGCTTGCAAGCTACAGCAGCAAGGGCTACAACATTACGGGCAAGCTTGGGGTTGATATAACCGCGCCCGGGCATACAACATTCACCACTCAGAAAAACTTGTGCTACGAAACCTTCAACGGGACAAGCTCAGCCGCACCGCATGTGGTCGGCGCAGCCGCGCTGCTTTTGCAGTATAACCCAAACTTAACGCATACCCAAATCAGACAAATTTTACTGAACTCCGCTGTTCGGGATAACTTTACAGGCAGTGTTCCAAATCCCGATTGGGGCTACGGCAAGCTTGATATCGAAGGGGCAATTAAATACATGATAAATAACTTAAACTAAAAAAATAATAAGTAATAACCAAGAATGAGAAAAAACAAAAAAGACGACAAGAAAAAGCAGTATCTCGCGATGCAGGCGCAGAAACAGCAGCAGCAAAGGAAGAAGAAAATCGACCCGCTGAAAACAAGGGGCATTGTTTACCTTGATTACAAAGATACACGCCTTTTGCAGAGATTTGTAAACGAACAGGGTAAACTTCTTCCCTCAAGGATTACGGGTATAAGCTCAAAGATGCAGAGAAAGCTTACGCTTGCCATTAAAAGAGCGCGCCATCTCGGACTAATGCCGTTTGTTAGCGAGGAATTCCGACCGTAACAAATAAATAACAAATAGCAAATAACAAATAGCCAATAACAAATAGCAAATAACAAATCTAATACGAAAAATTTTTTTGGCAGTGTGTTTTGACATTTATTTGATGCTTACTATTTAATATTTATTATTTGATATTTGAGTATGTATATAGATACACACGCGCATTTAAATTACCCTGACGTATTAAATAATCTCGATGATATTTTATCACGTGCGCTTGATAGCGATGTGGAGAGCATAATCGTACCTGCTACGAATTACCGGAGTTCGCTTGAAGTCGTTGAGCTTGTTCAAAAGCACAAAATGCTTTACGGCGCAGTTGGAATCCACCCGAATGATTTAAGTGATTTTGATGAAAGCCATTTTGTAAAAATCGAAGAGCTGGCAAAGGAAAATAAAATCGTCGCAATCGGTGAAATAGGACTTGATTATTACCGGGAACCTTATGATAAGGAGCTCCAGCAGAGAATATTAAGGTCGCAGCTTCAAATTGCAAAGAAACTTGATTTGCCGGTGGTTATACATAACAGAAATTCATCGGATGATTTAATGAAACTCGTTGCAGAAGAATATGAAAACGGAAAGCTTAAGGGGCAGTTTCATTCATTCAGCGGCGATGAGCAAATGGCAAAAAAGTGCGTTGATATGGGGTTTTACATATCATTAACTGGCAACATTACGTATAAACCAAACCAAAACACTTTAACTGCTTATGAAATTGTAAAAAACACAGGTGTAAATCACCTGCTGCTTGAAACCGACACCCCCTACCTGCCGCCGGTTCCTTAC
>JAKEEM010000015.1 GCA_022616535.1 Chlorobiota bacterium
GCATACCCTGTATTACCGCCCGAAAAATCAATACCGTTTAGCGCGTTTGCAAAAAGCTGGGTCGTCCAGTTTGTTCCGCCGTTGGACGTGAATGAAATTGCCCCCTGTCCATTCCAAACATTTGATACTGCAAAGCCCGAACTTGCATTAAGGAAGTGGATTCCCCTGATATTTCCCTCATTATTATTTAAATAAAAAACCGAGTAGTTCCAATTTGCTCCGCCGTTTGTGGTTTTTGCAATTAACGGCTGGAAGATTGTGTTGACTCCCCCCGCATAAGCGACAGACGCAGAAACCATATGAATACTGTAATATGTAGTTATAAAACCGTCAACAGCAACAGTCCAGTTAAGCCCTCCGTTTGTTGAGAACAGAAGCGTTCCGTTAGTTCCGGTGCAAACACCGTTAACATTATTGAAAAAGGAAATTGCAAACAGATTAGCACTCACTCCGCTTGGAACAGTATTCCACGAATTGCCGGAATTTGTTGTAATGATTATATTCCCGGAGTTAGCACACGCAAGTCCGGTTGATGCATTATAAAAGTAAATGGAGTTTATATCAACGCCGAGTCCGCTTGAGAGTGAACTCCAATTAACCCCACCGTTTGTTGTTTTAATAATAACCCCGCCTGAGCCGCAAACGTATCCTGTGGAAGCAGAGGTAAAGTAAATTGATTTAAAATTCGAGCCGGAACCCGAGTTTAATAGCGTCCACTGGGAAAAAGATTGTTGGGCAAAAAGAAAAATTATCAGTAGTTGAATAATTTTAATCATAATTCTCAAATTTAAGGATTAAGTGCTCAAATTGCAGTAAAAAAATCCCGCCTGCCTGCAGCGGGCAGGCCTAAAGCGGGATTATAATTTAAAATGTTATTAAATTTACTTCAACAAAATCATTTTCTTCGTCTGAGTAAAATCACCTGCAACCAGCTTATAAAAATACACTCCGCTCGGAACTTGTCCGCCCCCTGGCGGATAATTTGAAGCATCCCAATCGACCTCGTAAGTGCCGGGATTTAACTCATCATTTACAAGTGATGCTATTTCTCTGCCGAGTGCGTCGTACACTGTAAGGGAGACTCGGCGAGTCGCTCCCACAGGCAACTCGAAACGAATTTTTGTAACCGGATTAAACGGATTGGGATAGTTTTGATAAAGGGAAAATTCATTTGGGATTTGATTTGAAACTGATTTAATACCCGTAAGCTCGCTAAGGGGTCTCCGGTAAACGCCGTAATTAGTCGCTGCAAATACGAAACCATTAAAAGTACATAAAGCATTTATAGTAAGGTCACCTAGGCCCACGTTCCACTGAACCCAATTTGCTCCATTATTAGTTGAGGCATAAACGCCGTAATTATAAGTTCCTCCAAAAACATAATACCCGCTTACAGCTATGGCAAACACATTGCGATTATTTAAAGATGTTGAAGTCCAGGTCGTTCCGTTATTAGTTGATAAATATACACCCGTAGGATACATCCAGTTAGCAGTTCCGGCAAAGACATTATTTGTATTTAGTGCTAAGGATCTGACCGCTTGATTACCCAATCCCAAATAGTTCCAGTTTACACCGTAGTTTGTTGATAACCATACTCCATTTACTCCCCCGCCAAAAATATAATTCCCTCTTACAGCTAATGAACTAGGACCGCCCGAGTTAGTTTGAACCCAGTTTATACCGTTGTTTGTTGATATAAAGGTGCCGTTACCAGTTCCGGTTAGAACTATACTATCAACAAAAGCTAATGACAAAATACCTGCAGATTGCAAACCGGAGTAAGTCCAGCTTCCTCCGTTATCAGTGGACCTATAAACACCCATTGATACGTGAGTCCAGATTCCTGCGAAAATATTATTTCCGTTTACAGCAAATGCACTGATGGAGCCCCAATTCTGAGAAGTCTGAATCCAGTTTACACCATTGTTAGTAGATAAAAAAACACCGTATCCTCCATAGGCGCCCGCACCACCTGCAAAGATAGTATTCACATTCGCTGCTAATTCATTAGTTGCCTGGCTACCTAATCCATTAGACATTAGAACCCATTGAGAATTAATAATATTAATTGATGATGCAAGGAGCAATAAAACCAGCAAAAAAATGGAGTTTTTCATAAATCCCCCGATTTTATTTACATAATATAAGGATAAAAATCAGTTTTTGAAGTGATTTATAGTATCACAAATAAAAAAGGCGCCCAAAATGAACGCCTTTTTTAAAATATGTTAAACGAATTTACTTCAACAAAATCATCTTTTTTGTTTCCGTAAAAACTTGTCCTGAGCTCGACGAAGGATCCCCTGCAATCAGTTTATAAAAATATACTCCGCTTGGATATCCAGTTGCGTCCCATGTAATTTCGTATGCCTTCGGCTTCAGGTCAGCATTAATAAGCTTAGCGACTTCTCGTCCCGTAATATCATAAACTGCAAGCGTAACGAATCTTTCATCCTTAATCTCAAAACCGATTTTAGTAGTCGGATTGAACGGATTGGGATAATTCTGCTTCAGCGAAAAATTCTTCGGAGCCGAGCCATTTTCAACAACACCGGTTAAAATATCTACGCCTACAGTCCACGCCTGCTGAACACCGCTGAAGTCATCCATCCACAGAGGCCATACCTTGCCATTGCTTGAAGTTATTCCAATATAATCTCCCTGATAACCGGATTTGGGTCTGGACTTATGGTCGCTGACAATAATATCAACCCAGGTATTACCTCCATCCGTTGAGCGTGAAACAATGACTTCGACCGAATCGTTAGTCGGAGTATTTCTTGAATCATAATATACTATATTGATATTGGAAGCCTCGTCAACCCTGATGGCGGGGAAAACCTGATACTTCCCGTTTCCGGGCGTGTCCTGGTTTACTCTGATACCGTTTGACCATGTTACACCGCCGTCTGTGGAGCGGTGAAATATTACATCTGCTAGGTCAGTTGCAGGAGCGGTGAATCTTTCGTTTGTAACAATGTAAATCCACCCATTTCTGGGTCCGCCGCTTCTATCAACGTCAATTCTCGGAAAGTGGAAATATCTCATTCCGTTAATTGTTGAACTTGTCGGCAAGCCGTCAATATTAAACGCTGTGTTGGTAGCATTTGTCCAGTTTATTCCGCCGTCAGTTGATTTAGCAAAGCCGATTGAATCGGGTATGCTTCCCGTATTTATGTAGTTATTCCATATAACATAAATCTCTCCTCCCGGTCCGGTTCTTGACGGCATATCAGACCATGCAGCATAATGACCTGATGAAGACACCGGGCTGATAGTAATAGGCGCGCTCCAGCTCATAGCTCCATCAGTCGTGTGGACAAACTGAACCCGGCGTATTCCCGAAACATTAGTATATGTAGTATAGCTCCGCCCGTAAAAAGGACTCCACGGGGTATCGTCAGTTCCTGTCGATGCTTCATGCTGAAGAAGGCTGCCGGCTTCGATTTGAATGCTGTTAGACCATGTTAAACCGTTATCGGTTGAAAAGTTCGAAGCCATTCCTGGCACGGAGCCGCTGCCGATGTGCACCATAATAAATACTCCGTTTTTATCAATTACAATTCCCGGGTCGCCGCCGTGAGTGTTTAACGGCAAACCCATAAGGGTATCACTGCCGAACCAGTTAACACCGTTATTTGTAGTTACATAAACCCCTTCGGAAATACCCGGACTTTGCACATTAGCTGAGCCGAACATCATACTTTGATTAAGGGGATGCCTGACAATTACAGTTTCGGTTTGCCTGTTACTTGTCGGGTGAACTCTAATATTGGGCGGGATAAGGATCGTTTCAGTCGGAGTATGGAAGACCCTTGTCTCTTTATTAGGATTGATAAAATTCTCCTGAGGAAGCAAAGTATACTCTCCGCTTGTGAGATCAGGCGTATAGGGAAGCATGTAGTAGGACTGGTCCTGGGACCTTGTTTGATTTAATGCGAAAAACAGAGCTAATGAAAAAATAGTAATAGCAATTCTCATTTGAACCTCCAATTTGTTTTCCGAATATAATAAGAAAAAAAGAGATTTGAACTATTATTTTAACAATATTATTTACAGATATCCGGTTAATCGATGAACATTAGATTATTTATATGACCAAAATCAGTGTATTTACTCAACCAGTGATTTATATTTGAGTTATTAATTTAATAAATAAAAAAATGACGGAAAAAATTAAACCAACAGATAAGCTAATATTGGAAAAATCAAATCTCAACGGGCTAATAGATTATCAGTCCGGAGCCGTTGTGAGCCGTACTATTATTAATAAAAAAACGGGTACCGTGACACTCTTTTCATTCGATGAGGGAGAAAGCTTAAGCGAACACACTGCGCAACACGATGCGCTTGTCTATATAATAGAGTGTGAAGCTGAGATAATTATTTCCAGCAATAAAAATGTTCTGAAAACGGGGGAAATGATTGTAATGCCTGCAAACGAACCGCACTCATTAAAGGCAACAACAAAATTTAAAATGATGCTGGTTATGATAAAATCGTAATTAAAAAAATTATTTCAACAAAATCATTTTTTTAGTATCTGAGTAATCTCCGGCAATCAGCTTATAATAATATACCCCGCTTGGGTAATTAGACGCATCCCAATTCACTTCATAAGTTCCAGGTTGGAGCTGTTCATTCACAAGAGTTGTTATTTCTCTGCCGAGAATGCCGAAAATAATAATTCGGACTGTTCGGGGAACAGTCCCTACATTAGTTATATCAAATCGAATTTTTGTCATTGGATTGAATGGGTTGGGGTAATTTTGATATAAATGAAATTCATTCGGTATTTCATTTGATACGGGATAAATATAAGTTACACCCCATTAGTAGTTTTAAGTATTATTCCGCTTTGTCCTACGCAGTAGCCTGTATTTAAATCAGAAAAAAATATTTCAGAAAGATAATTATTTACATTCGAAATCTGGAAAATCCAGTTAACTCCCCCGTTAGTGGTTTTTAGTATCCTGCCCATATCACCAGCTGTATATCCCGTATTGGCATTTATAAAATGAATTGTACGTAAGAAAAAAAAAGAAGTGTCGGACATCTGGGTAACCCAGCTATTTCCGCCATTGGTTGTTTTGAGAATTATAAACACATAAAATTTTAAAACAACACCTGCACCGCATATATAACCTGTGCCAGCATTTGGAAAGAAAACCGAATAAAGGTTTAGGGTTGTGTTTGAAACCAGGGTATTCCAGCTAAAACCGCCATTGGTGGTCTTAATAATTTTTCCACCATTGCCGCAGATATATCCGGTATTTGCGTCTGTAAAATACACTGAATTCAGATTCCCGGATGTACCGCTTTGAACGAGCCAATTTAACCCGCCGTTCGATGTTTTTAAAATCGTATTATTTGTGCCGCATGAATATCCATTGTTAGAATCTACGAAATGAACGGAGGAAAGACCATTACTTGTTCCCGATACCTGGCTAAACCAGTTTATCCCGCCATTAGTTGTCTTTAGGATTGTAGCATTAAAACCCACACAATATCCAGTATCTGTATTTATAAAATATACTGAAGAGAGTGGTTGAGTTGTACCAGATACCTGCTGAAACCAGCCCTGAGAATTACTATTTGGAGAATTGATAACAAGAACAGTAATCAATAAAATTACTTTTCTCATTTTAGTAATTATTTATTTTATAAGAACCATCTTCTTCGTTTCAGTAAATCCCCCGTTGTTGGTGTTGTCACCAACAATTAATTTATAAAAATACACCCCGCTTGGAACTTGTCCGCCCCCTGGCGGATAGTTCGATGCATCCCAACTGACTTCATAAGTTCCGGGATTTAATCGTTCGTTAACAAGAGTTGTGATTTCTCTGCCCAACATATCAAACACAATTAATTGTACAGACGAAATGCTGTGCGTCTCTGCAGGAGGAATTACAAAACGGATTTTTGTAACCGGATTAAACGGATTGGGATAGTTCTGCCCTAAATAAAATTTTTCGGGGATACTTCCCTCGACCATTTTTATACCCTGTACAAAAACCTGTTTGTATGATATACCGCCGTTGGTTCTAACGGCAAAAGCAAGGTATGGAAAATTCGGAATACGGTCCGTAGCAACATGCCGATATGTTCCAGCCGGGGCTGTATTATCTATCATCCACTGGCCTGTACCGAAGCCGAAGTAAATTATCGGGCTGCCACTGCGTACATACCAAACATTACCTCCCCACATAGTAAGACCCGCCACACCGAAAATCAAACCGGTACCCGGCCCCCCGATGCTGAACCAGTTTGTTCCGTAATTTGTGGTTTTCAAAATGCTGTCCCCGCCGCAGTAACCTGTAGAACTGCCGTTTTCATCAAACCAAATTGATGTAATGCTTGTGTATGGGCTTACGTTCTGAATTACCCAGCTTGCACCGTTATTCGTTGTGTTGTAAATACGTGTGTTATTTGTACCAAACCATATTCTGCTTCCTGCAACGGATAAGCAATTATTATAGCCGGCTTCACTTCCCGCCTGAGGCAGATACAGCCCTGTCGAATCCCAGTTTGCACCGCTGTTAGTCGTTCTCCATAATGACCATCTGCCCCCGACGGGGTCGCCATCATTAAGCCGGTGCCGTCAAGCCCGATATGGACAGCATTAATAAATCCGCCGATTTGAGTAAATACTTGAACCCAATTTGCACCCGCATTTGTTGTGCTGTAAACCCATGTGTTTGACCCGATATAACCCGCAGTGAGAGCCGTAGTCTGGCTTATTCCGAAAATGTTTATTAACTGGATTGTTGCCGGTATACCGTTGCCGCTTACGTTAAGCCAGTTGGTTCCCCTGTTTGTAGTTCTGAGCACAACCCCGCTGTAGCCGCAAATCCATCCGTTCAAATTGTCGATTACAGAAATGGATGTAAGCTGAGTTGTAACACCCGAAACCTGCTCCGTCCAGGGCTGAGCGAAAGTTACTCCAAAACACAAAAACAAGAGTAAAAAGATATTTATCTTTTTCATTGCTGTAAAAATTATTTTATTAAAATCATTTTCTTTGTGTCAGAATAATCTCCGGTACTTAGCTTATAAAAATACACTCCGCTGGGATAGTTCGAAGCGTCCCACCGGATTTCGTGTATGCCGGCATGAAGATTCCCGCTTACAAATGTTTTTATTTGTTTTCCAAGTATATCATATATTGAAATATCAACAAATCCGAATTCCGTAATCCGAAATTCGAAATTGGTTACCGGATTAAACGGGTTTGGATAATTTTGATGCAGTTCAAATTTCACTGCTGAAGAATTATTTATTATACCCAGAGGACTTCTCACAAAAATAATTTTACCGGGAGAAAAATTCCACTCATCTCCTGCGCTTGAATTATCAAAATTAACACTGTTGCCGCATGCATAAAATGTATCCCTGCCGGAGGTCTGCGGCGCAGTGTAGCGAAACGGAAAGTTTACACTGTTTCCTGAAGGCATCTTGGGAGTGCGGTGAGTCAGTTCTCCGCTGATTTTAATTAATCCTGAAAAGGGCAATGTATCGATAGTTCCCCTTCCGATAGCAATGTCCGTTCCGCCCC
The DNA here is from genome assembly GCA_022616535.1 of Chlorobiota bacterium. Lineage (GTDB taxonomy): Bacteria > Bacteroidota > Ignavibacteria > Tepidaquicellales > OLB5 > JAKEEM01. The sequence continues at coordinate 7,559 of JAKEEM010000015.1, forward strand.
TTATAAGCGGGCCCCCTGTTATTGTTAATATATAAACCGCCGTATCGCCTGCAGTTACTGTATCCGGTCCCGAAAACGACACCGTTACATTAGCAGAAGCCGAGCCGTGGCAGTAACATCCTGAGCCGGTTGTTTTTGGCGTTAAGCCTATGATTCCGAATGAATAGCCGTAAATTACAAAAGAAACCAAAGCAAGAGCAAGAAGGACTTTAAGTAATTTTATGGAATAAATTTTTTTCATTAATAATTTATTATTTTATTAATACCATCTTTTTCGTATCAGCGTATTGTGTTAACTGCTCACTATTAACTGTCAACTGATAATAATACACCCCGCTTGGATAGTTTGATGCATCCCAATCAACTTCATAAGTGCCGGGATTCAATTCTTCGTTAATAAGTGTTGTGACTTCCCCCCCTAACATGTCGTAAATTATCAAACGGACTGTTCGGGGAACAGTCCCTACATTGGGGATTGCAAAACGGATTTTCGTCACCGGATTAAATGGGTTTGGATAGTTTTGATGTAGTGAAAAATGAGAAGGGATTTCCGTTCCGATATTTATTAACCCGATGGGATTACCAGTTGGGTTGCGTTTGTAGTATATCTCCCAGTTCCCATCGCGGTTATCATGCCAGACGACATGCACCACTTGACCCGAAACAGTAATGGAAGAAATTTGTGATATCGCAGAATTATTTGTAAGTCTCTCATCTGGTCCCCAGCTTGTTCCTCCATCTGTTGAGCGTTTGTAGTATACTTCATAATTCCCCTCACGATCACCGGTCCACACAACATGCACAACTTGACTGGATACACAAATAGAAGGTAATTGTGAAGAATTAAAGTTAAACGTGAGCCGTGTATCCGCCCCCCAGTTTACCCCTGCGTCAGTTGAGTGCTTATAGTATATCTCAGGGGTAGTGTCGCGACTGTCAGACCATACCACATGAACAACATTACCAGTTGATGTTATTGAAGGATTTCTTGAGGGAGAAGGATTGTATGTCAGCCGCGTATCTGTGCCCCAGCTTACACCATTGTCCGTGGAACGTTTGTAGTATATCTCCCAGTCATCTTCATCATACCATACAACATGCACATTATCCCCATTTACTGCTACACACCGGGCATTATTGCGTGGGATCAAAGAAATGGCAGGGTCATTCGTAAGCCACACATCAGGCTCCCACTGGGCTTTACAGATACTAAATAGCAAAGAGTAAATAACAAATAATAAGAGAGTTATTATTGTTTTCATTTTAGATTATGATTTAATTCTTTGTACTGCCTATATACTCACTTGAGGTTTTTACCGTCTGCTCAAACAGCTTTTCGTCATCGGATTTATCGATTACCAGATTGCTGTTTACGGAAACACGCAGCGCCTTCAAGCCATGAATGCCCTGCATATCTGCAAGCTCAAGGCCTTCAACATCGCCTTTAATATAGTTCTTCGTTTTAAGGAATGCGATATACTGCTTGTACTCCTCTGCTTCGGTTTCCTGCGAGTAAACAATTGCAATTTTCCCGGGGCATGAAAGGCGTTCACCGCTTCCTTTAATTTCTGCTTTGTCGATTCTCTTCTTTATTATCTCATGTCTTACATCAAAAGTGTTTGCGATATCGAATTTCTTCTCATCATACAAAAACTTTATGCTTAATGTTGAATTCTGAACATAAATAAGGTGAGTAGTATCAAGCTGCTTAGCCGGTCTTTAAGCTCAATGCATTTTTTGGCGATTATGCATATCGTTACAAGCTGCCATAAACGGAGACTTTTCAAATGCATCGGGTTAAATTTTTTATCGGCAACAAGCGAATCCCCCATATAAATATTATGCTCAACGCCGTCTGACTTGTATTTTTCAAAATAATGTGGAAATATCCTCTGCGCCTTATCCTGCTGAATGTCAAGCTCGCTTGCAATTGTTTCATTAATTAACATAATGCTTTCTTCGACTTCCTTGCGTTTTTTGAAAAGGAAACCGGACATCGGGTCAAGCTTATCCCTGTATCCTGTTATCATGCTCATTGCCTCTGGGCTTGTATCCTGCAGAAACCCGAATGTCGACACAACTTCGTTACGGAGAAAATCGATAACGTCAACCTCGCCGCTTGAGCTTAACCCTTTGGAGAGGTTCTCTATTTGATTATTAATCCTGAACGAAAGCTCCTCGAGTATCGGCATCGAGGTTTCCGATGATATTTTTAAAACAATTTCCTGCGCTAATTTAAGATTTTCGATTAAATCCGACTGGATTGCGGAGTTTCTGTAAACAGACGAATCCTTAACATCCGAGTAGCCGTAGAATGGATAAACGTTTTCAAAGACAATGTCTTCCATCTCTATTATAATATCATTTCTTATGTTATTTAGATATGCCATCGCAGCATCGCGGAATCTCCATTCAACCGAAGGATGAATTGCAGTGCATTTTTCCTTTATTACGGATTGGACCGACTTGTTAAGGTCGTCAAGACTTGACTCAATACAAATCGCAAAAAGCGGGTAAACATCAATCAGCTTTAAAACGTTTACCTTGTTCAATTCTCCGGGAATCGATGAAGCAATCTCAAGGATTCCAATCAGCTCGTCCTTGTAAATCAGCGGCGCAATGAGTAAATTCCTTATTCCCGCATTCATAAACGCTTCTTCAACTCTGGGCGAACAACCGAAATCCTTTACATCATAGATTATCTTTACTTCCCTTCTTTTTAAAACCTCGTCATACATTTTACAATCGCCGACGATTTCGTTTTCAATAAAGGTATCCTGCAGAACTATACTGCTTCCCATTTTTAAAGCATACTTCATGCTTTTATTTTCGGATGGAAAGGCAATAAGTCCAAGCTTTATTTCCGGTTTCTTCAGCAGAGTTCTGAGCTTATGCTGCAGGGTTTCGAATTTGCTTAAGGACATAATGGATTCCTTCTGAATCAGGTCAAATTTAAGCGAGGAAAGTGTTTCCTGGTCGGTTATATCGACAGCATTAAAAATAAAAAAACCCTCAAGCTCAAAATTTTCCGGCGGGATAATTTCCGTTAAAACTTTTACATTGTCGAGATTATCAAAAAGCCGTTTCTTTTCCGCTTCAGAAATTTCTCTCAGCTTTCCGGAGTTTTTGAACTCGCAGAACCATGAAAATATCCTGATGCGGTAGTGCCTTTCGAGCCCTGTTTTTTCGTCCGTTCGGGTGTATATTATAGGATATTCATAGCTGACATTCAATCCGCAAAACCCGCTGATTATTCCGGCATAACCGGCAACAATTCTCCCGTCCTGTGTTAAACAGCAGTTTTCGTTAAACGCCTGCGACCTCATTTGGTTTTCAAAGAGTCCAAGACGCTTAAACCCGGGAGTTTCGTAAAAGCTTTCAAGACTCTCCGGGAAAACGGCTGCATAATATTCATGGTCTTGAATAGCAGGGGGAAAGCAAATGTTAAGCAGCTCCTCAACCAACCCGTAATTTTTTTCAACAAGGGACTTGTCAGCTATCGGCTCGAGAAGCTCGGGAGAGGATTCTAATTTTTTCTTAATGGTATCATAATGCGATGCGAAAACTTTGTTTGTCGCCGCTCTTTTTTCCCAATATTTAATTAAAGGCCTGAAACTGAACGAACCTTTGAATGTGCCTGAGTAATTAATAACCTTTTGTATATTCTTATTCATTTAATTGAATTTATTTTATTAAATTGATAGCTCAAAGCCCGTTTACCGTTTACAAATTATTGGATTTTCATAACAATTTGATATTTGTATTTTTAATATGCAAGTCTTATTTCATTTGCATAAATACGGATTAATTCTTATTTTTGCATATCGATAAAAATTAACCAAAAAACGAATGAGTGAATTAAATTCCAAACTGCAAACCGTTAAATCAAAAGAGAATTTTCTTGAAAAAATTGTAAGGTTTATCCCTGGCTACGACGGCTACGTGAACAGGGATAACTCAAGGGAGCTCGACACACTGCTGAGAAACACTCTTGCAACTAAGCTGGATTCAAACCACACAAGGCTTAAAAACACGATTTTAAATCTTTCGAAATCCGGAAAGCTTTTTGAATCGGGCGGAATCGACAAGCTTGATAAGAAGCTTCAGCAGTGCGTTGCAAAGTTTAAAGCGGCTGCGAAAGGATATTCCGGAGCATTTGATGTTGTTAAGGTAAAAGAGGATAAGCTGAACCAGCTGTATGAATTCGATGCAAACTTACTGGATAATGTTGAATCGATATCAGCTGCTTGTACGGAAATGGAAAATAGCTCAAAATCAGGAGGGGACTTATCAACTGCATCCGACAAAGTAAGCGCTCTTCTTGACGAGCTTGTTAAACTGTTTGACGAAAGAGAAAACATTTTAAATGCTGTTTAGTTTACATATTTGCTTGTTTAGTTGAAAAAACTTCTAAAATATCTTCATAAAACATGCAAAAGTTTTGATATTTCCCCGCTAAACTGCGGAGGGGTGCCAAAAACCTTTATATACATTATATGGGGACTTAACGCTGTCATATTCCTTGACGAAGACATTATTTTCAAACACTTTGTAACCGACTCTTATCAGCAGGCATCAACTGCTTCCTTCTGTACGGTTTTAAAAAAGGTAAAATCTGAAGCGGATTTAACCCAAAACGTTGAAATTGTAAAATCAAATGAGTTCGTTGCTATTTTCTCCCATGATTACGAGCTTGTAAAATTTGATGTCATTTTAAACCATTCCTCTAGAGGACCCCCTTTTACAGGGCTCTCTGCATAGAGAGCATAACTCTTAAAGAAACGCATTATTAAAACTTAATGTTAATCCCAAAAGGGTTAAGGAGGTGAGAATGAAGGCATTTACAAAGCTTGTTGTTCTACTCTTGTTTGTTGGGTTTTTTGCTGATACGCTCTTTTCACAGGAAGAACCCTCTGATACGGTAAAATATCAGACCGATGAAATCATAATTACTGGAACAAGGATAGAGCAAAAAATTATCGATATACCATACCCTGTTACAAGAATAAACCAGACAAGCTGGATAACAAGCCGCAAGGTCGGCGTGCAGGATGTGCTGCTTACCGTGCCGGGTTTATTTCTTCAGCCGAGATACGGCAACCACGATACAAGAATCACCATACGCGGTTACGGAAGCCGCTCTAACACAGGCATTCGCGGGGTAAGAATCCTTCTTGACGGAATTCCTGAATCAGAGCCCGACGGGCAGACAAGAATCGAAGCCATCGATTTCGATGCTATCGGGAGGATTGAAGTTGTAAGGGGTTATTCGTCATCACTGTATGCAAATGCGCCGGGAGGTGTTATTAACTTTTTAACCGATAAATTCTTCCCAATTTCATTTGTTCAGCTTAACAATGAATTCGGCTCATACGACTTGCGGAAAAATGGCATAAAAGTCGGAGTAAACGGAAAAAATTCACGCTTTATGACATCATACAGCTACCAGAATTACCGCGGTTACCGCCAGCATAGCCAGGAATACCAGCACCGGCTGAACAGTCTGTTTGAAGCGGATTTCACATCTCAATCGAAGATTTCTGTTTACGGATATTATGTTACCGGATTAATAAAACTTCCGGGGTCGCTTAGACTTGATCAATATAACGAAAATGACACAATGGCAAATCCCCAATCGGTGAGCCGAGATGAAAAAAGAATTTCAAAAAAGGGACGCGTAGGCGTAACGCTTATATCCAGCATTGAAAAAGGAAATATGAAACACACGCTTGAAGCAACGGGATACGGAACGATCAAGATATTTGACAGAACTGCAAGAACTTACCGCTTATTTACAAGATACGGAATAGGCGGAACGTTCAGGTATGTTAATAAATATGCATTCGGGAAGAAATCAAATAAAAGAACAAATGAATTCACAATCGGAACAGATTTATTCTATCAGGACGGGCCTATAAGAGAATTTGAGAACTTTAACGGACAAAAAGGTGACGTTTTGCTGGGACTAAACACGGAAATAATTTCTAATATTGGTGCCTATGCATTAGACCAGATTGAAATCGTTCCTTCAAAGCTTTCGCTTCTTTTGAGCGGAAGGTATGACAGGGTTGTGTTCGATTTTAAGAACGAACTCGAAGGATTTAGAGATACAAGCAGGGTATTTGCTGAGTTCACACCGAAAGCAGCTTTAAACTTTAAGCTTAGCCCGCATATTGCGTTATATACTTCATTCGGCTTCGGTTTCGATTCACCAGCAGGGAATGAAGTCGATAACCATATTTATACTTCTGATTTCGGTGTGCATACTATAAATCCGGATTTAAAGCCGCAACAATCGACAAGCTTTGAAGCAGGCATTAAGGGAGAGGTCCTGGGGATTGAGAAAAGAAAGTATTTTAACAATACTTTTTTTGAGTTTTCATTCTACAATACAAAAATAGAAGACGTAATTGTGCCATTTGTTGTTGATAATGACGTCTACTTCAGAAACGCGGCAGTTTCAAAAAGAACAGGCATTGAAATCGGGCTGAACACCGAATTTTTCAAAGGGCTGACTTTGAAGAGTTCTTTCACATACCAGGACTTTAAGTATGATGAATACCTTGCAGGTGTAGTTGATTCGGCAGGAAATCTAACGAACAAGGATTACAGCGGCAATATAGAGCCTTCGAATCCAAAGACCATTTTCACGGGCGAGCTGATGTACCAGCATATATTCGATAAGAAATATACTGTTTACATTAAATCGAATATTCAGAATGTGGGTGAAATGTTCGTTGATGACGCTAATACTGACAGTTTGAAAACAGAGCCGTATACCTTAATCAACGCGCAGATAGGAGTGGACTTGAATTTCAATAAATTCAGAGTTCTAGCTTACGGAGGGTTAAACAATATTGCGGACAAAAAATACGTTGCATTTATAAACATAAACGATGCCAACGGCAGGTTTTATGAGTCAGGTCCTTTAAGAAACTTCTTCGGAGGACTGACTTTGGCATATATGTTCAGGCAAGCCACGTTTTAATGTTACTTTTTTCATTTGTGATTAAAGGAGGCAGGACGCTGACCGACCGCGAAGCAGCGACGAAATCAATCACTTTAAGAGCGTGATGGACTCTACTAACAACCTGCCTCCTTTTTCTTAGTTGGAATTAAAAACCTGTTTTACCTATTAAATATTTTAAATAATTGTATATTTGTTAAAAAATTAGATCCAATGAAAACTGCATTTGTATTATTTGTATTCATTTTTGTTGCTTCAGAGGATAGTTTATATTCTCAGTATGCAAACTACAGACCCTATCCTTCTAACCGCCACCAAATTGAACCGTTTATTGTCAGACATCCTTTGAATCAGCAAATATTATTTGCAAGCGCATATACCATTTCTAATCTTGGTTTTAGAAGAGAGGGGGTTTATGTATCTACAAACGGTGGTCTAAACTGGTGGGGTGCAGATTCTGTAATAGGGACAAACCAAGGCACACACGGGGGTGACCCCGGGCCCATTATTGATAAGGACGGGAGATTTATTCTTACTCATCAGGGTGGTTTTCAAACCGGAATGTTCTCAAATTATTCAACTAACCAGGGATTATCATGGTCAGAAACTTATCCAATTTTAACCGGTGACCAGGACAAGGGTTCTCCAGGAACAGATGATGCGCCGACAAGCTCTTTTTACGGAAAAACATATCTTGCCTGGACAAGGTTTTCCCCGCCTTATCCTATTGTAATTTCTTACACAAGCAACGGAGGTGTTAACTGGTCAAGCATTATTCAGATAAATAACAGTTGCGGAAGCAACCGTTCTTTCGGTCCTTCAATTGGAATAAGCCCGACAGGAACTGTTTATGTTGCCTGGTCTTCTGCTATTCCAACTTCACCTTTTACAGAAGACTGGGTTGGTTTTGCCAAATCGACAAACGGGGGCATAAACTGGTCTGTTACCGAGTGTGCTATTGACTGCAACGGAATAAGAACCTCGATTCTTTCGCCATGGAATATAAGAGCTAACAGTTTCCCCACAATCGATGTAGATAAAACAGGGGGTTCTCGAAACGGATGGATTTACATTGCGATTACAAATAAAAACCTGGCACCTGCAGGCAGCGACCCCGATATAGTTTTCCACCGCTCAACCGACGGAGGAAACACGTGGTCGGCAGGCGTCAGAGTCAATCAGGACCCTATTAACAACGGACGAAACCAGTTCTTTCCTGCTTTAAGAGTGGACGAGGACGGTGGGGTAAATATAATTTATTATGACAGCAGAAACTTCGCTGATTCTGTCGATATATATCTTTCACGTTCAGACAACGGTGGGATAAGCTGGAATGATTACAGAGTTACTCAAAGCAGATTCAGACCAGTTCCCGTTTCCGGCGCCGGCGGCTCAGGAAATATGGGCGATAATATCGGCTTAACTTCAGGAAACGGCAATCTTTATCCAGTATGGATGGCTAATTATACGGGAATTTTTCAGGTGTGGTCTGCAATTATTGATTACACAACGATTGGCATTAAGCGGATTGGAACGGAAATACCAAAGGAGTTCGAATTAAAGCAGAATTACCCTAATCCGTTTAATCCTGTGACAAATATTCGTTTCGATGTTCCTATTATAGAGGCACATCGCAATGTGTCTCTACAAATTTACAATGTTTTGGGAAGAGAAGTCACCACTCTTATTAATGAACAGTTAAATCCCGGAACTTATGAAATCCAATGGGACGCTTCAAATTATCCGAGCGGTGTTTACTTGTACCAGCTAAAAGCAAGTGAGTTTTCAGAAACAAGAAAAATGGTTGTGGTTAAGTAAGGCTGACTCTAGAGTAGTTTGTTCCGGGGAAAGGTTTTGCTCACCGAAGCGTCTTTATGAGCTTTACAAACTTTATGAACTTTATGAACTTTATGAAACTTCTACTTAACTATCACCATTTTCTTCGATTCAACAAAATCACCAGCTTCGAGCTTGTAAAAATACACTCCGGATGCAAGTCCAAAGTTTGAAAATTTAAGTTTATGGTAGCCAGCGGGTTTTGTTCCCTCGAAGAAAACGTGAAGCTGTTTGCCAAGCAAATCATAAATTGTAATTTTCACGTACGACGCCTTGGCGATATAATAGCTAATTGTTGTAGCAGGATTAAAAGGATTTGGATAATTCTGAAACAGAGCATTTCTTACAGGAACTTGGTTTTGAGGAATTCCAATTACACCCGAATTATATTTCAAAATCGCGCCGTTAGAACCAACTGCCCAGCCGAATGTGGGTGTAACAAATTGCGCATAATAAACCGAAGTGCTGTCCGGCGTATCGATTAACAGCCAGCTTGTGTTAATATCGGCCGAGTCCAGATGCAATCCCCATTTTTGTGCAAATGAAAGCGGCACCCAAACTTCAGTAGTGGTTCTGAATGCAAGCGACCCGCCGACCCCAAACAGTTCGGTGTTGTGGTAAATCCACGTATTGCCCGAATCCCATGAGACAGCCAATGCCATACCGTACTCAAAATCACCGCCTGTAGCAAGAATTTTTGCAGCATTAATAATTTTAATATTGTATAAAGGTTCGGGTGTTACGCAGTAAGTTTTCCAGTTGAGTCCCCCGTCTGTGGTTTTCCACATCATTCCGGCTATATCTATCTGTCCTCCGCAGGCATAACCGGTGTTTACATTCAAAAATGCAAAATCATACTTTGGGAAAAGGTAAAGATACGGGCAAAACGCCGTATCAATATTGCACTCAAACCAGTTAGCCCCGCCGTTTGAGGTTTTAAATATTTTCCCCGGGAAGCTGCCGCCCAAAAATCCTGTTAATGAATCAAGGAAATAAACCGAATAAATTACAACCGAAGTATCACCAAATCTTGAATTTGTCCAGGTCTGTCCTCCGTTGGTAGTTCTTAAGATTATTGTCCCCGTGAAAAGGTAATCATTCGATAAAGCCCATCCGTTATATTTGCTGGTGAAAAAAATGTCATCAATGGAGAAGCTCGAAATTTCGGAATTTTGCACTACCCAGTTCACCCCGCCGTTTGAAGTATGGATTATCGCACCCAGCTCTCCGCAAGCCCATCCGTAAACCGTGTCTATGAAGTGGCATTTTAAAAGCCATTTTGTCGTTGGAGAGGGTACTCTAATCCAATACTCCTGTGAAAATAAACCGGTTAATAATACCACAGAGAATAACTTTATAAGAATGAATTTCCTCATATTCTAATATAATTATTAAACAATTTTAAGATTAGGCATTTCAAAATATCTTATAATTTGACTATATTAAGCATTACAGTGAGTCTTTCATTGAATTAAAAATCCTTTATAGCTAACTTTACGTTTGTGTTTGATATAAACTTCATCCGGGAAGAATTTCCCATAACCAAAAAATGTTTTAACGTTTACGGGTCAGAGACTCCGAGAAACCTGATTTATTTAGACCACGGCGCTTCAACTCACCCCTGCCAGAGGGTTTTAAACAAGTATATAGATTTTATAAAAAACTATTATGCAAACGTTCACCGCGGAAGGCATTTTCTTTCAATGATTTCTACGGAGCTGTTTGACAGAGTGTATGAAACGATATTTAACTTCATTAAGGCAGATAAAAACGAAAATGCAATAATACTGACCTCCAACACAACCACCGCACTTGATATGGTTGCCTGTTTTATGCAGGGAACCGACGGCATTACACTTGTTTCACTTATGGAGCATCACTCAAATGATTTACCTCACAGGCATAGGGGGAAAGTACTGCATTTCGGCGTTAATCCCGACGGCACCCTTGGTATGGCTGACCTTGAGCAGAAACTAAAGAGCAATAAAGTCAAACTTGTAGCGGTAACGGGTGCATCAAATGTAACTGGTTTTTTAGTCGATATCCATAAAATCGCAAAGCTTGCACACGAAAACGGAGCAAGGATTCTTGTAGATGCCGCTCAGCTGCTTGCACACAAGCAAATTGACGTAAAGCCAAACAGCGACCCCGGGCACATCGATTTCTTTGCAGCGGCAGGACATAAGGCATATGCACCCTTCGGCTCGGCATTTCTCTTCGGTCCGAGAGAAATTTTAGACCGCGCCGTTCCCTACGTTCCGGGCGGGGGAACTGTGATGTTTGTCAGCGAGGACGACTACGTTTACGCAAACTCACCCGAAAGACACCAGGGCGGAACGCCGAACATTGCAGGCGCTATTGCTCTTGCCGAATCGTTAAGCTTCTTAAGCACAATCGGGATGGATAACGTCAGGGAGCACGAAATAGAGTTAACCGAATATGCATTGAAACGCCTCAAAGAAATTCCCGATATCAATGTACTTGGAAGTATTCCCTCGCGTAACAGACTCGGAGTAATCACATTCAATATCGGCGATTTAAACAACGGGCTTGTGGCTAACATACTCAATAATGAAGGAGCAATCGCAACCCGCAACGGGAGATTTTGCGCACATCCGTATTTAAGCTTTCTTATGGGAAGAGAAGACTCCGCAGAAATCATACGGCGCCTGAAAAACGGCGAAAAGTTTGATATCGGCGGAGCGGTCAGGATTTCATTCGGCTTATATAATACCATAGAGGAAGTTGATTACGTGATTGATATGCTGAAAATGATAGCAAACCGCAAATGGAAAGCTGACTATGAAAAAAGCGATGTTTACTTTAACTGCAAAGATGTGGTTTTGAGCGCATCGTAAACTTCTATCCCTCATTTTTCCTCCATTTTCATCAAAAATAACACGGCAAAATGGCAGTGCAAAATTTCTCCGAATTGAGCAAAAATAACACGGCGGAAAAAAAACCGTGACTCAAATCCGATATTATGTAAAGTTGGCAATTTAGAAACTTTAATTTTAGTTCATTTTTGCTATGTTGATATTTTGACATTTTGTCATTTTGCATATTGCAAATGTAGGGTTCGACCCGCCGGGTCGCTCCTGCAATTTCTGAATCCGTTATAATATACTGAGCAATGAAGGATTTCTAATCCCCTTTTCCCCCCTTTATAAGGGGACTAATAATTCGTGGTAAATTTAATATATCTTAATATCTTTGTCAAGCCCATGTTGCTACTTTCACCTCATATATGCTATATAGAGTAAAATCAGATTTACAGGTAGCGGAAATTTGTAGGGGCGAGGTCTCCTCGTCCAAAAAATAAAGGAACGGCAGTAAAGCCGTTCCTTTTTAATGATTTTTAATATAGATTTACTTTATTAATACCATTTTTTTGGTATCCTTGAAACTACCTGCTTCAATAGTATAGAAGTAAATACCCGATGCAAAGTTTGTTCCGTCAAAAGAAACACTGTATCTTCCTATTGCTTTCCATTCATTATTAACGAGGATTGCGATTTCTTCGCCGAGTGCATTAAAGATTTTAATCGTAACGAAGCTGTTTTTAGGAAGCTCATATTTTATCTCTGTAGAAGGATTAAACGGATTTGGGTAATTTTGCAGTAAAGCAAATTCTTTAGGAAGATTGTTATTGAAACCAAACAGATTATCATCCTCACCCGGAGTGCCGCCGCCGCTTGAAGTATTGTAGGTGAAAACCGATGCAAAGTCTGATTTTACCGATGATGTATTATGCACATCTACAGCCTCCACTCTATATCTTGATGCATGCAAAACCCAGCATATTGGAGGACAGGCAGCATTTGGGTCACCCATACAACCCGAGGGTTCGCTTACATCTAAATATGAAGGCGTCTCGTTTTCAATAATGTCAACAGTAGAAAGCAACGAATAATTATTTTCATCCGGCAAATCAATCATATTAGCGGAAGACGATTTATATACTTTATACCTTTTAGCGAAAACACCTGGACTTATTTCCCGCCTCATATCAGGTTCTCTATTATGGTTCCAGGTTAGCTTGTTATATAAATAATAAGGTGGCGGATTTGGATTTTCAAAGCAATGTTCTACCTTCAAATTCATCGGTTTTGCAGGAGGAGTCCATTGCAGGATTTGCTCCTCGGTTCCGTTTACGCCAACCTTGTAAATTTTAAAATTTGCTATGGTGCTAATCTGGCTTTCAAGGTAAATGAAAATTCCTGAATTTTGGTTATCCCAATTTACTGTAGATGGGCTTGAGTAAGGCGAGAAGACCTCGTTATAACCAACTTTCCAAGCATCCCATCTGTCTCCTTTCCATTCCCTCGAAGTCCAAACTTTATAGGGAGCGGGATGCGCATATATCCACGGCGCGCCCTCAATAAGATTAGTCCAATATCTATCGGTTCCATCACCTCCCTCACACGGCGGAGTATCGCCTAAGCCAAACCATGAATAATAAGGTTTTCCAAATCCCCCCTTCATTAAAATGTAAGTTTGCACTCTTGCCGTCTCTACTCTGCAAGCCGTCTGACTGACCGAATGTATTAAAAGTAGTCGGGTCATTCATTGAATATACAACATTATTGGTTCGTCTGTAATATGGAACGGGCTGAACACAGCTCCAGTCAGGGTTCCTGTCTTCAACGTATTCCCAGTTCCACAATCCGTCTGCGCATTCCTGGTCAAAAGGAACCTGCCACTGATAACCGGAACCTATTGCACCAGGGTAGGCATGATAGATATATACTCCTTTTCCATAATTTGGGGATTCGCCATGTTCTAATTTTCTATAAGGTTCATCTCTTGCTGTATCACCCCACATTATCTTATCATACGTGGACACCTTTTGTCTGTTGACAATCAGAAAAAATTCATTTCTGCTCGCATCACCGATTGGTACTTCAAGTATTTCATCCGGGTCAAGATAGGGAGAAGTATTATTTCTTGTAGTCCAGTCATCGAGCTGATAAGTTGACGAGACGCTGTAGTCAACCTTTTTGGTTTGAAACCAGCCATGCCGGATTAATTCATAAGGACTAAAAAACTCTTCGAATCCAAAATGATTATTTACTTTGCCGTAGACCTGGTGACCTCCAAACCAATTCCCGTCCCTTATCCCTAGAGTGTAATGACCATGTTCTGCGGGTATAAAACTTACAGCTGCCCATTTCTCAAGAGGACTGGGACCGTTGGAAATTTGGAATCCGCTGCCAAATTCATCATAAGCTGTGCGTATTGTCTTCGTAACTCCACCCTGGTTATAAATTATGTGATTTTGACCATGGATACAATCACTCATTCTTGCATTTGGTGTTCCTATTATACCAGTCCCGCTCCTGAAAATAAAATAAATCATATCAATATATCCGTCTCCATCACCGTAAATAAAATTGCTTCCGCTTTTTTCCCATTTGTCATATAATGGCCAGTTAATTGATAAATCGGCAGCCAGAATTTCATACAAATCCTCCATAGCCCTCGCCGAGCCGCCATTTAAGACATACCAGTTATTATCGTGCGGTAAAATTTTATGGACTTCCATACCTATTACATGAAACTCACCTCTTGAAACTTCCATCCAATAATCGCTCATTCTTGCTGTTGTTTCGTCATATGTATTCCACCACTCAGATGTAGTTTGCTTCGATTCTGCAAGCAGCTCACCGAAATATTCCGGCTCGGAACCTCTGGGCCAATGTGTATAACTTGGATTCGGATCATTTTGCAGCTGAACATAAACAATAAGTACCCTGAAAACTGCGTCAGGGTCATTTGTATATCTGCTTATTCTTTCGGGCTTGCACTGACCGCCGAGAAATGAGGCGTCATAGCAGTAGGCAGGCGGAGAATCGAAGCAGCTTTCTATGTGCGGAATAGATTCCTGCGAATTAATGCCGAGCGAAATCAGCATTAAAATAATGATTGCTTTTGTTTTCATAGGTTTAATTATTTGAATTTATTTAGAAATTCTGTTTATTTAAGTTTGTATAATGAAGCAGGCAAAAAGGGGCTTTTTCGGCTTTTTGCCGAAAAATAAACGTACGACCGTTTGACTGCCCCTTAGCCTGCTGTTATTTTAATTCCATGGCGGAGTAAGCATAACAACCCCTCCTTTTTTATTTTATTAATACCATAGTTTTAGATTCCTGAAATTTTGATGTAATTAATTTGCATATGTAAATTCCGCTGCTTAAGTTGTCACCTCTAAAATTCACTTTATATTTGCCTGTGTTCAGCTTTTCATTTACTAAAATTTCAACTTTTCTTCCTAAAATGTCATAAACAATTATTTCAACATTGTCTTCAAAAGCAATTTCAAAGATTACATTAGTAACCGGGTTGAAAGGATTTGGATAATTTTGATATAGCTTAAAATTCTCCGGAATTAAGCTACTAATTGGCTCAACTGAGACGTATGTACCCCCATTAGTTGTTTTAAATATATGCCCGCCGCCTCCAATAGACCAGCCAACGCTGTCATTAACAAAATAGAAATCACCTCTATAGCTGTTTGACGGTACTACCTGCTGATTCCAGCTAAATCCTCCGTTTGTTGTCTTATATGTAAAACCTGACGTGCCACCGCAGTAACCTGTGCTTAAGCTTGGAAAAAAGACTGAGTAGTTAAACTCATTATTTGGATATTGTACTCTTCCGATTGTATCCCAATTACTGCCAAAGTTTGTCGTTCTAAATACTAGTTTGCCTAAACCCGAATTATCACCTTCACCTACTGTCCAGCCAAAAGAATTATTAACAAAGCTTAATCTGTAAAAATTAGGTTGCTCCCCTTGATATAGCGGAATCGTTATTAAATTCCAAATCACGCCGCCATCGGTTGACTTCATAATTCTCGCGCCATCAGCGCATAAAACTCCCGTCAATGCATCTTTAAAGTAAATATCCCAAAGGAAAGTGAATACTGTGTTTGTTGAATCGAACGTGGTCCCTCCATTTGTTGTTCTTAATATATAATTGCTTTTTAACAGCCATCCCGCGTTTGTGTTAAGAAAGAAAACCTTTCTAAATGTAGGTGAGCTGGTTGGTCCGTCTCTTAACACAATCCAGTTGTTCCCGCCGTCCGTTGATTTTAATATTGTATTCCACTGGCCCACACACCAGAGTAAATTCTCATCAACAGCATCAATTCCCCACAGTATTTTCGAAACTCCACTTGATTGCTGGAACCAGTTAACACCGCCGTTGGTGGTTTTTAGGATTACTCCATTATTGCCACAAACCCAGCCAGTGTTTTGATTAATAAAATCGCAATCTTGAAGGCCGTCGGTGATACCGCTTACCTGCTGTAGCCACTGTGAAATGGCAAACGGGTGAAATAGTGAAATAGCGAAAAGTGTATATATTATTTTTTTCATAGACTTAACTTGGGGATAGTTTTTCTCTTTCGAGGTGAGGGCAGGAATTATTTTTCATAAAAACTAAAGTTTTATTTTCTGGAGGGAGACAAATGAATTCCCAGTTAAGACAATTTAATCAATTTTTTCAGGTTTGTCAAATTAAATCACCTTCATTAAATCTTTGTAAAACTTTCCTAATAACCATTGATAAATCACTATTTTTTAATTATATTTCAAATTCTTTGAGATGTTTAAGGAAATTGCGGAATTAATTAATAAAAATCAAGAGTTTATACTGACAAGTCACGTTAACCCCGATGGCGACTCAATAGGCAGTGAAATTGCTCTTTACATATACTTAAAAAAACAGGGCAAGCATGCCCGCATAATAAATTTTTCCGAAACCCCTGCGAATTTTACATTCCTTGATAAGGATAACATTATAGAGCAATTCGACGAAACAAAGCATAAAGACGCTATTGAAAAAGCGGACGTAATTTTTATATTGGACACAAATGAATATGAGCGAGTCCGTACAATGGCTCCCCATATTAAGGCGAGCAAAGCTAAAAAAGTCGTAATTGACCATCATCTCGGATTCAGCGATAACGGCTTTGATTATTATATTTCTGATACCGATTCACCCGCAACAGGTGAAATTATTTACCGCTTTTTGAAAAACTCCGGTTCAGATGCAATCGATAAGGATATAGCTATCGCGCTCTATACAGCAATAATGACCGATACCGGCTCATTCAGGTTTGACAGGACTGATTCAGAAACGCACAACATAACAGCCGAGCTTTTAAAGTTCGGCGCAGACCCGTTTGAGATATACTCGGAAGTTTACAATAAAGCTACAATCGGCAGGCTTCATCTGCTTGGAAGGTTTTTAAATAACATTCAGCTCGTTCAGGGTAACAGCATTGTTTATTCGACGGTCTCGCAAAAAGATTTTGCCGAAACCCAAACCGATGAATACGCAATTGACGGGTTCAGCTCACATTTAATGAGCCTTGAAACGGTTAAGCTTGGGATTGTGATAACCGAAGCCAAGCGCGGCGTGAAAATCAGCTTCCGCTCCAAAGGCGAGATTTACTGCAATGAGCTTGCAAAAGAGTTCGGAGGCGGAGGACATCAGAATGCGGCAGGTGCATTTGTTTTAGGAGCAAAGGTTGAAGAAATTTCCAAAGACGTAATAGAAAAAGCAAAAAATTATATTAAATAAATACTAATCTAAAGACGTAAATGAAAATAAAATTCGAGGTAAAGAAAATTAAAGATATAAGAGCAGAGGTGGTTACTTCTGTTACTTTCGAAGATTCATCGGACCAGAAGCTTCAGTGGCTTAACACTCTATACAAAGGCAGTCTTGAGCCATTAATGGAGACCAAAGACTTTAAAGGAAGCGTTAACCAGACAATAGTCACATACGTTGGGGGGGAAACGAAAAGCAAGAGACTCCAGGTTCTGGGGCTAGGAAATTCTAAGGAAATATCGCTTGAAAAGCTCAGAATTGCATATGCATCGGCCTCAAAAAAATTAAATGCCTTAAAACTAACTTCCGTTGCATTTGAGATTCCGGATTTATCTTTTATAAAATCCATTATAAACCATTCACATTCGGATATACTTCAGGCAATATGCGAAGGGGTTTTTCTTTCACAATATACAACAAAAAAATACGTATCAAAAAATGATTTTGCACCCTTTGATGAAATAGTATTCTTTACTGACTCGCCTAAATACACAAAAGAAGCCGCAGACGCAGTCAAGAACACTAGAATTATAAGTGATGCTGTTTTAATGGCGCGTGAGCTTGAAAATGAACCTTCGAATATGCTGACCCCTGAAAAATTTGCTGAGTTTGTTAAAAAATCTTCTGTTAAAGCCGGTTATAATGTTACTGTATTTGATGAAAAGAAAATATACCAGCTTAATATGGGCGGCGTTATAAACGTTTCAAAAGGAAGCAATAATCCGCCTAGATTTTTAATTCTACAGTATTTCGGCAGCAATAAATCTGAAAAACCCTATGTACTGGTTGGCAAGGGCGTTACATTTGACTCCGGAGGTATATCTTTAAAGCCTGCACAGGGAATGGAAGCTATGAAAATGGATATGGGCGGAGCGGCTGCCGTGGTTGGAGCTTTTGAGGCAGTATCTAAACTTAAGCTGAGAGTTAACCTTATCGGATTAATTCCCGCAGTTGAAAATATGCCCAGCGGCACTGCTTATAAACCCGGGGATGTTATTAAAAGCTATTCTGGAATAACGATCGAAATAGATAATACCGACGCAGAAGGAAGAGTAATACTTGCGGATGCTTTAGACTATGCTGCAAACTACAAGCCTAAAGCGGTTATAGATATTTGCACACTGACGGGCGCAGCTATAATTTGTTTCGGGCATCTGCTTGCAGGGTTGATGGGAAATGACAGCGAGCTGAAGAAAAAAATATTTAACGCCGGGGAAAAAACATACGAAAGAGTGTGGGAAATGCCTCTTTACGACGATTACGATAAGCTTATGAAAAGCGATGTAGCAGAAATTAAAAATACCGGTCCAAGCAGACAGGCGGGTACAATAATGGGCGGCATTTTCCTGAAAAAATTTACTGGTGATAAATACCCGTGGGCTCACCTTGATATTGCTAGTGTCGGATTTAATGTTGCAGAATCCATTACAGAATACCAGACTCCGGGAGCAACCGGGTACGGTGTAAGGCTCTTTGTTGAGCTGTTAAAAAATCTTTCGCACTAATTTATAAATTAGTTTAAGAAAGAAAAGAGGACCGCTCTGAAAAACATCGAGTCCCCCTCTAAGATACTGCTTGTTTTAACGCTGATTGAATTCTTTAATTATTTCGACAGGCAGATCGTATTTCCCCTATTCAGCTTTCTGAAAGAAGATTTCACACTAAGCGATTTCCAGCTTGGACTGGTTGGGACTGTTTTTATGATAGTTCATGCTACATTTTCAGTTCCGCTTGGCATTTTAGCAGATAAGTGGATTAGAAAAAGAATTATTGCAATCGGAGTTTCAATATGGTCGGTTGCAACATTTTGCACCGGACTTGTTCAGAACTTTGCCCAGCTGCTAACAGCACGCGGCTTTGTCGGAATAGGTGAAGCTTCTTACGCCCCTTCGGCAACATCGCTGATAGCAGATAACTATCCGCGGGAAAGACGCGCCAGAGCAATATCAATATTTCATCTGGGAATGTTTTTCGGAGGAACTCTTGGAATGATCCTGTCCGGAATTCTGGGCACGCATTTAGGCTGGCGAGCTTGTTTTTTCATCGTTGCAATTCCCGGAATAATACTCGCCTTCTCAGCTTTAAGAATTAAGGAAACCAAGCATGAACATCATAATGTGGAGGAAGTAAATTTTAAAAACATTCTTCAGCTTTTTAAGACTCCCTCTTATATTGTAACGCTTGCTGCGGGAGTTATGCTGACTTTTACCTCATCTGCAATAATAAGCTGGATGACACAGTTTTTCATACGCTATCATGATTATAATGTTGACCAGGCATCGATCACAATCGGGCTCGCGGTGTTAATTGGCGGACCACCCGGAATTTATACCGGCGGGCACATATCTGACTATTTATTTACAAAACACAAGCTTCCCCGCTCGGTATCAATGGCATTTGCCTTTTTGCTTGCAACTCCCCTTATGTATATAACGATTACTACCAAAAATGAAACGCTAATGCTCGTATCCCTGGTTATTGCTACTTTCTTAATGACCTGGTATTATGGACCGATGGTGGCGCTGATTCAGGATATTGTACCTGGCTCGCTTAAGGCAACTGCGTTTGCATTTTATTTGTTTGTTGCCCATATGCTCGGAAGCACCCCAGCCCCCGCATTAATTGGCAGGGTATCGGATTTATATAATCTTCAAACTGCTTGTTATTTAATGGTAGCCACTAATTTTATGGGTTCGGTGTTTTTGTTCATAACCACTAAGCTAATGTTAAATAAACTAACGCCAAGCAGGATGAGAAACCTTAGAAATTGACTAAATTCTTAATATTCTTTGAGATAAATTAGTGAAACAATAACACAGTATTTTGTATTTAAGTATTAGAGCAGCTTTTGAAAGAAAAAGAAGTAAAAAATATAAAAAAAGAAGGCGAAAAAACCCAGCCAAACGGAAATTTTTTAAGGTGCATTAATATTGACTGCGTTTTTAACAGCTCAAACGAACGCGGTGCTGTGCGCAATACCTGTAATCACCCTAACGTTATTGTAGAAAGCCGCTTTGCCGATATTACAATCGCTATTTGTTCGGAATTCCGCTCGAAGAAGGATTACATTTTCGAGAAACCCTCAACTCTGATAGAAAAAAAGACCCGCGAAAAAACAGAAATAATCGGCAAGCCTGACGTTGGTGCAACTACTGTTGAAAAAGTTACAACAAAAGAGCTTGAGCAGGAAGTATCACATAGGAGGGGCGGGAAAACATCCTCGGTAAAAGCTGAGAGAACCGGCCTTAAGCCGATCGTTATTGAGTCACACAATGAAAAAAAAGAGGAGCTATTACCGAGTGAGATATACAACTTAACCGATAGGCCCGGAACGGATTTCTTAATACTAAAGAAACTCTACCAGCCGTACACAAAACGGGGACTGGCAGGTTCAATTGCATTTCACATCTTCATGCTGTTTATAATGTATCTCTTCCTTGTGCCGAAGGAAGGAAAACCCAACGGAGAAAACCTGCAGCGAATTGTAATTGTGGAAGACCTTGAAATGCCTAAGTTCAACCCTCCCGATATCGATAAAATGAAGGAAGAGGAAAAACTCAAGGAAATAGAAGGCGATGTTAAAGATGTTCGTCCGAAGATTACAAGAAAAAACGTAACACCGAAGATAACCCGACCTAAGGATAACACCGAACAGCCCGATACAAATAAAAATGTGGCTGGTGATACTACCAAGCCGAAATTTGATTCAACATTAATTTCCGGCTCGCGCGATACATCAAGAATATTTGTGCCAGATTCGCTCAGAACAACCTTTGACCAGAACGATGTGGGCTTAAAGCTGTGGTTCCCCGCCGGGTGGAAATTAATTGATAACAGGCAGATTAACCTGACACAGAAAGAGTTCAACGGAGTAATTATCAGCACTGATTCGCTTAGCGAAGACCCGGGGGCAGTTAATATGTTCATTTTAATTGACGACCCTCAGCACAGCGCATATAATAAGGCAACCTATAAGAATCCGTTTCTTATGGATGACAGCGTGATTGTTGCCTACGTAACTGACCCAATCAAATCGAGCGGCAAGAAATTTTCAACAAAGTATTATTTGTTCACTGACCCGACAGGAATAAAGAACATCCAGGTGAATGTTGACTTTGCTTCTCAGGCAATGATGGAAAAATACCAGAAGCTTGTAGATGCAGTTGTCCGCTCAATAAAAATCGCCGAGCCCCCGAAACCGAATAACCCGTAAAAAGCACCACCTGTCACCCTAAAGGATGACAAGTATAATCAACCAAAATATTAAAAATCTTATAATTGATAAAGCAAAAGAGCTTGGCTTTGTGAAAATTGGCTTTGCCAAATACGAATTGCTTGAAAATGAATCTGGGAAACTCCGCAAGTGGCTTGATTTGGGTTATGACTCAGATATGGCGTGGATTGAAAAAGGATTTGAAAAGCGTAAAGATATAAGATTAATAATGGAAGATGCAAAGAGTGTGATTTCGCTGGCTTACAATTATTACACTCCTTTTACACATGAAGAGGGAAAGCCGAAAATTTCACGCTATGCATGGGGGAAGGATTATCACAAAGTCTTAAAGAAAAAATTGAACGAACTGTGCAGGTTGATTGAAAAGACCTCCCCCTACCCTGTTACGTTGCTGAGAAATCGCAACAGCCCTTCGGGTCTAGCTAAGGAGTGGACGATGAGCAGTCTCCCCCTTAACAAGGGGGGTGTCCGCCCGCCTGCGGAACGGGCAGGAAGGACGAGGGGGTCAAGACAAAATATTACGTCGATGACGGACCGGTGATGGATAAAGTGTGGGCTCAGAAATCCGGCGTTGGCTGGATGGGTAAGCATACTAATATCATAAATCCCGAATACGGCTCATGGCTGTTCTTATGCGAGATAATTACAAATATCGAGTTTGGAAATTATGACATGCCGATTGAAGATTTATGCGGAAGCTGTTCGCTTTGCATCTCTGCTTGTCCCACCGGAGCAATTACGGAAGAATACATCGTTGATGCAAATAAATGTATCTCTTATCAGACGATTGAAAACAAAGGTGAAATTCCCGATAGCATTGATTTAAGCGGTTGGATATTCGGCTGTGACATTTGCCAGGATGTTTGTCCATACAACTCGCCGAAGTATAACCACATAACCGAAGATACGAGCTTTTACCCGAAGGAAGAGCTTTTAAGTCCCCCTTCTAAGGGCGATTTAGGTGGATGTGTAATTCAGACCTCCCCCAACCCCCTCCTTGCTAAGGAGGGGACGAAAGGCGAGCTCATTATACCAAAGGGGTTCGCAGCCAAAGCCGAGCTTGAAGCTATAACCGAGGAACAATTCAACTATGCATTTGCCGATTCACCGATTAAACGGACTAAGTTTAAGGGTTGGAGAAGAAATTTGGAGAGAATAAAATAATTATTATTAATATTTTCAAATGAATTAAATTAAAAAGAATATGTCAATTCCTTTCTTTGAATATGAAATACCTCTCTTACAAGCCTTAATGCAGTTGGGAGGTTCTGCAAGAACAAAGAAGTATATCCGACGGTTGAACAAATAATGTTAGCAAAATTAAAGAATCACCCTGAAGAGTATAACCACTATAAAAATCCAAATGATATTGTGTGGGAAAATAAAATAAGATGGGCAAGAGAATACTTAAAGAGAAAGAATCAATTAGATGGATCTAAACACGGAATTTGGATAATAACAGAAACTGGAAAAAAAAGATTAGAAACCTATCAATATAATTTACAGGATCCTGATGAAGGAAAAGCTGTTTTGGAAGGAATTGATTCATCGATAGCAGAAACAACAGAAGAACCAGAAGAAGTCTTTTATAAAATAGATAAACTTCAATCCCATGGTGACATTCTAGGTGTAAGAGGAATCGTTTACGAACCAATAAATGAGCAAGGTGTCATTCTATTATTTGCGGCTCTTTGTTATGATCTAAATTTTAGAATTGAAGGGATCAGAGCTAAATTTCCAGATGCTTTGCTCACAAGAAGAAATGAAAGAGGTACTTTCGACAAATGTCTTGCAGAATTTGAATTTAAAGCAAGTAACTATTTATTACATAAGCATCCACTGAAAGGGTGCGACTTGATAATTTGTTGGGAGAATGATTGGAAAGATAGCCCAATCGAAATATTAGAATTAAAATCCATATGCAAAGATTTTAAATAATTTTATTCTATTTTACCCTTTACAAGATGTGAGCAAAGAAATTAAATACAATTAATGTTATATTTGCATAAATCCATCTAAACTACCGGGGAGGAAATTATGGCAGCGCTTACGCCTGAAATGCAGGCAATAAAGGAAAAAATGAAAGCCGTCTGGTCAGCGGGTGATTTTGGTATTATTGCAAAACTCATCGAGGCGGAAGGGGCAGATTTTATAAAACGGTTAAACATACCAAAAGGCGCAAAAGTGCTTGATGTTGCCTGCGGGACGGGAAATCTCGCAATTCCGGCGGCAAGAAGCGGAGCTGATGCTTGCGGGATTGATATTGTTGCCGATTTAATAAGACAGGCAAATGAAAGAGCCGCCTCGGAAAAGCTAAACGCTAAATTTGAAGTCGGTGATGCCGAAGCACTGCCCTTTAATGATAATGAATTCGATTACGTTGTAACAATGTTCGGCGCGATGTTTGCTCCAAGGCCGGAAGTTACTGCAAGCGAGCTCGTAAGGGTTACCAAGCCGGGCGGAACAATAGCAATGGCAAACTGGACACCGCAGGGATTTGTCGGACAATTTTTCAAACTCGGGGCTTCCTACGCTCCCCCGCCGCCCGTGCCTCCGCCGATTTTATGGGGCGATGAAGCAATGGTTAAGCAGCGTTTCGGCAGCAGAATTTCGAATTTAAATATGAGGAGGTGGACATTCAGGCAATTTATCCCGATGTCTATCAATGAGGCAGCTGTACATTTTATTACTTACTTCGGTCCTACCAAAACTTTGTACGAAATGCTTGATGAACCCACCCGCGAAAGATTTAAAAACGATTTAAAAAATCTTTGGGCTCAAAATAACGCGGCAACAGACGGAACGCTGGCTTTTGATTCTGAATATCTGGAAGTAGTGGCCAGAAAATAAAATGCACAAAGGAAAATTCCTAAAAATGTTTGCTTTGATTGAGCTATTGACTGCGTTTGTGTTTATAACGCTTGCAATAATATTTTATTTCTCTATAGATGCAATTGGCGGTGATTTGATGCTTCCCATTATCTTCGGCTCAATCGGCGGATGTGCATTGATAGCATCACCCGTAATATTTATTGCTGCAAAAAGGCATGAAGGAAAACATCCTTCCCCAATTGAATATTGAAAACTTAAAAAAATGAGCACCGGGCTGGTAATAAAAGGCAATCCCAAAATTTTAAGATTTATAGCATTTGCAATGCTTGCAGTATCGATGGTTTTGATAATACTGGGTATATATTATTATATGGAAAAAGATAAAAGACTGAAAGCAGAATACAAGCTGATAAAATGCAAAATCACTAAAATTGAGGAAATCGACCGCGGAGATGTTGAGCTGACACTGCGTGATGTAAGCGGCAGCTACCCGCCATTTAAATATTATGTGAGCTATGACCCGAGTGAAGATGAACTTGAAGACATTGATTATAAGCTCAATGAGATTCGCGAGGTTTATTATTATCCTAAAGACCCGAGCAAATCGGAAATGAAATTTTTTATAGAAAACTATGAGACGGGCTTTATCCTCCTTATGATAGGAATTGTGTTTCTAATAGACTTTCCGATAATGCTTCTGGTCTCCAGCTTCGGCAGAAAGCAAAAAAACGAAGCCGGGTCCCAGCATTATGGAATAAAAGACTCAGTAATTAGTGAATAATGGTTTGATTTTGCCTTTATATGCACAATTATGGGAACTATTTATCATATTTTAATATGACAGTTGTCATTTAAAAGCGCACCCGATTACCCTATTTTTGTGACTTAAAAAAGCGAAATGAAAAGAATTACCATCAGTTTACTATTTCCATTAATAGCTTTATTTGCGGGTTTAATTAACCTCGCAGCTTGCAATGACTCACCTGTTGAGCCAAAACAAAGTGTTTCATTTTCGCAGGACATACTGCCGGTATTTGAATCAAACTGCAATTTCCCAGGCTGCCATAATTCGGTTGATAAGCAATCGGGAATAGATTTAACAAGCTGGGGTTCACTCATGCTCCGCGGCTCAACTTTCGGGGCTGAGGTAATACCCTATAACTCAAAATGGAGCCATCTTGTTCAGCATATTAACGTTGATACAAATCTTGCCCCCTCATCGGAGCCGCTTATGCCCAAGCCATTGCCGCCCTATACAAACGGCAGCCCCCTGCCTGAAAACATTGTAAAGCTTTTAATGCAGTGGATTGACCAAGGAGCAAAAAATGATTTCGGTGAAGTCGCCTACAGCAACATAACCAGAAAAGCATTCATCACTAACCAGTCGTCGGATTTTGTAGTTGTGGTAAATCTTGATAATAATTTTGTTACAAGATATGTGAAAGTCGGAACGCTTGTTAATACGCCTGCATCTCCCCATAATGTTGCTGTTGATAACCAGGGTAGATATTTTTATACAACACTTATCCGTGAAGGCAGCGTCGAAAAATACGATGAATTTACTTATGAAAAACTGGGAAGTCTGCATGCGGTTACATCTCCTGCACACGTAATCATTACTCCCGACGGAACAAAAGGGTACATTACTAATTACAACATCAACGGAACGGAACGTTTTATCAAGAGTTTTATTACTGCAGATATGACTGTGCTAAACACAATTGCAGATATTACGATGAACGCCACTCACGGCGGAAGGATTACAAGCAACGGAGAGTATTTGATTACAGTCAGTGAGCTTGGTGAATACATACAGATAATACGAACAGCCGATGATGCACTGGAACAAACCATTCCTGTTGCAAACATTGTCCCCCCAAACGGAAACGGAACGGGGTTATTCAGACCGATTGCCGTGTCACTCTCGCCGGATGACCGCTATGCGTTTGTCACCTGTGACAAGTCAAATGATGTGCGGGTGCTTGACCTTAACTCAAGAACGATTACACATATTATCCCAACGGGACTCTTCCCAATCCAATCGGAATGCACACCGGACGGCAGGTGGCTTTATGTTGCAAACAGAAACAGCAATTCAGTTACCGTTATTGACCTCAACACCTTTACAGTTGCCAAAACCATCCCAAGTGTCGGAGTTCAGCCGCACGGGGTTGCATTTACTCCAGACGGAAGATATGCATATGTTACGTGTGAATCGCAAAGCGGAACGTTTGTTCATCATCCTGCAGCAGGGAGCTCAAGACCCGGTACAACGGCAGTTATTGATGTTATTAATAATCACACGAAAATTAAAGATATAGAAATGGCATCGTTCCCTGCAGGAATTTCGATAACGAAGTAAATATTTTCCACCTGTCACAATGCCTTTTCAACCCTGTCTAATGTTTATGACAAACATCTTAATTCCATTAGCCCTCCTAGTGACAGTATCAGCAAATTCGCTTTCTCAAACAGATTTGCAAAAGGAAAAGGAGACACTTAAACAAGTGGACATTGATTTTTCCAATCAGTCAAAAGAAAAAGGAATGCGCGAGGCTTTTTTAGCTTATGCTGCAGATAACGCGGTATTACTAAGACCTCACAGCTATCCCATTGAGGGACTTGAAGAAATAAAAAAATTTTTGGGAGATGAAAATCCTCCTTTTACTCTGACATGGACCCCAGAATTTGCTGATGTCAGCGTATCCGGCGAACTCGGCTATACTTACGGGATTTACGAACTTACTGATAAAGACGAAAACGGTAATGAAATTGCACACAAAGGAACGTATTTATCGGTCTGGAAGAAAGATAAAAAAGGAAACTGGAAATGGATTTTAGATACAGGCAACCCGGGTTTAGAGCCTAAGAATTGAAGCGGTCATTTTTGACCCCTGTTACACTTTTCTTCAAGCGTAAAACCTCGGCAACAATTGTATTTAAAATTCGGTAGGACAGACATTCCTGTCTGTCAAAAAAATTGGAATTTACTAAATAGCACAGACAAGAATGTCTGTGCTACCTGGATTAATTGAGGTATATTGTTTCACCTAATAAAAAAAAATAAAGCGGTCATTTTTTTAATCTGCTTTGAATTTCGGCAATGACATGTTTTGCCCAGCCGTGATGGGCAATTTCCTTTGCATCAGGCAATGAATTAATTTCAAACCACCTGTTTTCTGCAATCTCGGTGTTTGGCTTTAGTTCAACCCCGCCGTCAATTGAAACATGGTAATGGAAAATCAAATGCCAGCTTCTGTCGCCGCCTATGAATGATTCAATGAAGCTGAGCTTGGGTGAAAGATTTTCCAGTCCCAGCTGTTCCTTCAGAATTCTTTTAGCCGCATCGTCGGGATGCTCGGCCCGAAGCATTAAATCATCCGGAATAAACCAGCCCCTTTGATGGTCATATTTATTTACCTCTTTATATTTCACAAGAAGTGTTTTACTGCCTCGAAAAAGCGCAACATCTGCGACAGGCTTAACCGCGCTTTCGGTAAGCATAATCTTTAACCTGCTGAGCAAATCTCTCCAGCCGTCTGCTGAATTGTCCCTCCAATACTCCCCTTTTTCAGTATCGGATTCAAATCCTGAATGAGTTAAAGTCAGCTCGGTTATACCTTTATTGTCAGCGAGTTCTATTGAAACGAGAGTTTCGCCATTCATAAGCTCAAACTGCCAGGTGAACGAAATCTTTTTATTTAAAACAAGTTCTGTTATTTTACATCTTATGATTTTATCCCACTCGCCGAATTTGCCTTCTGAGTCAGTTTTAAACTCAAACTCATGTCCAAGCTCTGCTTTTATATTGTTGGGCATAGTTATCCACTCTTCAAGCAGTTTCGGCTCGGTGACTGCCTTCCATACTTTATCAACGGGAGCATCAATGCTTACCTTTTTCACAATGGGAGTCATTTTTTCCCCTCCACGAATAATTTAAGTGAGTTAAGCTTTCTATCCCAGAAATTATCGAAATACTTTAGCCAGTCAAACACCGCCTTCATGGGTTTAGGGTTAAAAGTGTAATAATTCTCCCTTCCCTCTTTATTATGCCTGACAAGCTTTGACCGTTCGAGTATTCTTAAATGTTTTGAAACTGCCGGGCGTGAGATTTTGAAATTTTCCGCGATTGCATTAACATGCATGGTTTCCTTTGAGAGCAGCAATAGAATACGCCTGCGGCTGTCATCAGCCAATGCTGAAAAAATATCGTTAGCTTGTTTCATTTTTTGATTTATTTTTCCAAATACTCTTTGATAGATTTTTCAATAATCGAAGTCCAGCCTTCATTAAAGTTATTCCTAGCGAAATCAGGATTGTCAGCCGGAAACGTTTCAATTCCGGAATGAGTGAGCCTAAGCCGAGTCTTCTTCCCCTCTTCGAAAAGCTCAAAAGTAACGTATGAAATCCCCTCATATCCGTCATACTTCCAGCTGTAGGATAGCTTTTTGGTGGGGACAACCTCTATAATTTTGCATATATGAAGATATTTCCTGTCATCGGGACCCCCTTCGAACTGAAACTCAAATCCAACCTCAAGTCTGAACTCCGCTAAATCAAAATACCAGTGTTTCATTTCACTTTTATCCGTAATTGCCTTCCAAACCTTTGAAACCGTTGAGGTTATAACAACTTCTTTAACTATTGGTGATGTTTTCATATTTTAAGCTGAAAAATTTAATACAAAAATACGTAACCGAATGGTTACGTGTCAAGGGCAAAAAATAATACACTAAAACGAGTTTTAAAAAAATTATTATATTTGTGAAATTCACTCAAAGGAGGCAGCATGATTCAGCAATTTGTTAACCCGCAAGTCTACATTTCATTACAGCAAAGACTTAAAAGGGTTTTTTTATTTTTGTTTTTCACAATCTTTATTTTCAGCGGTCTAAACTGCGGTTCTTCGGGTTCGGATTTGTTTAAAGATATCCTGCTCAGCTTAACAGGCGACCCTGTAACAGTCCCAGCTTCGGATTCATCGCCTCCTGTCGTGAAAATTATTGTTCCCTATCTTGGTTCCGGCGGCTCAAACGTTACGATTACAAATACTCCAAAAACAATTAAACTTACGCAACAGCTTATTAATGACGGATTTCACGTAATTGCCGTTACAGAGGACCTCCAGGGAGCAAAATCAATTAATATTCCTATACATGATGTTACAGTGGTCTGCGTCAGCGGAAACGTTGGACAGAATAAGTATTATGCATTATCCGGTCCGGGGAGCAGCTCAAGCGCGCAGATAGGTGAAACAGCAACGACAAAAATCTGGGTTGACTATTTTGTTCATTTAGCCGGTTATACGTGCAATCCCGGATTCAATTTTAAGTCGATATCCATATCATTCAAAGCCGAAGGGAAAAATTTCCAAAACACAACGGTATCGACTGCTTATGTTACATTTGTTTATCCGTAAATAAAAAGGACAGACATATTGGTCTGCCCCTACATTTTTTTATGACTGTAAATGGACTTTTTTAAAAACTTAATCCGTTATTTCAATCGAGAGCTCTTCGCTAGAACCGCGGACATCGGGATAATACATTAACATACCTGTTGCAGGTATTACATTATACTTGCCGGGTATTTGCGCCCTGATGATATAGCTGAATTCATATGTATCGCCGTACATATAAGTTGCAAAGAATGTTACTCTGTTATCGCGGATATCCTTATCGGAATACCACCATCTCCACCAGTAATATGACCAGCCCTGGTAGTCTTTTTCATCCTCGATTGTATAAGCCCAGTCGTCCTTAATTACTTCAACTCCTGCGGGAATCGGGTCTTCGAGCATAAAGTACTGGTTATTGCTTTCCTTTGCTGTGACCCTGACCTTTACAAGAATCTCATCACCTGATTTAACGCTTCCGTCGAAATACCTTTTACGGTAGGAAATCTGGTCGTCGTTATACTTTGTATATTTTTCAAGCTTAAAGTATTCTTTTTCTACTCTGAATCCGTTTTCTCTCGGCTGGATTTTGCCTTCTGATGTGTAATATCTTAAATCACTTGAAACATACACCTTTCCTGCTCCGCTTTTTTCAATGCGGATTTCATTGTTACCTGTTTTAAGCTTTACTCCGTCTAAAACAAATTTCAGGTCTTTCTGGAAAATGTCATCCTTAGTCATGCGTTTATCAAGAAGCATCTCGTTGTTTACAAAAACTTTTACGGAATAATCCGGCTCAAGCTCTTTGGAATTTTTAAGGTAATCAACCATAGCGTAGATTATAAACGCCGTCGATTGCGTGTTCCACCATCCGCCGCCCTGGCGCTGCTGCATAAGCCAGCGGATTGCCTTGTTAAGAAGCTCGGGATTATCCTTCAAGCTTACAGGGTCAGCAAGCAATGCTTTGACTGCCATAGCGGTTGTCTGAACTTTATCATCCTGCCAGGTGTATTTGAATATCTGTCCGCCCCAGTAAGCCCCTGATTCACCCAAATCCTGCGCGTGAGTAACTAAACGCTGGGAGAATTTGTTTGCGGTTTCAGTATCACCAACATTTCTTGCAGCCATAGAAAGCAGTGCTATTGCGTAATCGTTTAAATCCGTTACATCGCTTAATATCTGCAGCTGTTCCTCAAAAAGCTTGGTATCGGAGCCGTCTGCATACGACAATGCATACAGCATATAAGCGCGCGTAGAGGGGTCAATATCTTTGTTTTTGAGCAGTGTCTTTATTGCCGTTATGCCTTTTTTATAAACATCCTTGCGGACAGGATAGCCCGCTTTTTCACCAAGCGTTAAGCCGTAGATTACATAAGAAGTCATAAACGGCTGTGACTGGTCATTGGTCCACCATCCCCAGCCGCCGTCATAATGCTGCATTGAATAAAGTCTGTTATAGCCGGCTTCAACCATCTTCGGCAAATCTTTCTGTGTTGCCTCGCTGATTGGAGCGTTTAAATCCTTAAATGCATTTGCAACAATTACGGTTGGTAAGAATCTGCTCATTGTCTGTTCAACGCAGCCGTATGGATAGCCGACAAGCTCATCAAGAGCAGTCAGCATTGTGGATGAGAGTGAAGGTGCAACATTCAGAGTCAGCTTGGTTGAGCGTAAATCGGTGTACTGCGGAATTTCGACGAATTTTACTTCGGTTTTTTCAACATCTGAAACATCCATTGACTGGTATTTTGCAAGCTGCAAGCCGTGCGGCTGAAGCGGAACTTTAAGCTCGACCGCATCGGATTCTTCATTAGTTAGTGCGGTTGCAGTGAGTTTTGCAAAGCCGGTAGGATTATTAACCTTTACACGCCAGTCAATTCTTTTTTCTTCATTCTTGCCCATTGTTATAATCTGCTCTTTTGACTCGCCCACTATCTCAAGGTTTTCAACCTTCAAGCTAAGCTTTGTTTCCTTATCGGTTTCAAGATAGTTATGAATTATAGTTGAAATTGTTACCTCGTCCTCCTGCTGGAAGAAGCGCGGTGTCTCCATTCTTACAAGAAGGTCCTTGCGCGTTATAATTGTATTCACTTCCTGGCCGACTTTCGTATCATTTGTAATTACGCGCGAAGTCATTCTCCAAGTTGTAAGGTTATCAGGGAATTGAACTTTAACTGTTGCATAGCCGTTTTCATCTGTTTCAACAGAAGACATCCACAAAATTGCATCGCGGAAATCGCTTCTGGTTTCGGCCTCAACAAATTTTTCGCCATTTTTAAAATCTCTTTCAAGTTCATCATCATCTTTGCCTTTTTCTTTCTTTAACGATCTATCTTCGCTTGTGGGAGCATTCATCGTTTTGGTTTCGGAAAGTTTTCCGTTAAGCATTACTTCACCGCTTGTAATATCCAGGGCACTCTGCTCATTTTCCGTAACAAGCCCATCTATTACCAACCCTTCGGAACTTGTCCTTAAATTTACTTCGATTGTCTTCCCTTTTTTAACAACGAGCTCCTTATCGCTTTCTTTGGAATTCTTATTTTTTACAACACCGATTGTATAGCTTCCCTCAGGCAGCATGAATTCATAGCTTCCGTCTTCGCCTGTTGTGCCGGCAACAAAATCGCCGTCAATAACAATCGTAGCGTAAGGCATAGCATTGCCGTTTTTATCGGTCAATCTTCCTTTAATCGTTCCAAGCTCGGTTTCGCTCAGCGATTTAACGTTAAATCTTTCGTATATTGTTATTAATCTGGAATAACTGTAATATGAATAAGCATTGCTGTAGTGAACGCTTACGGAATTCCATTTTGGCGCGTAAAAAAACTTCTTGATGTCTTTTGTATTGTCCGGCTTAATTGCGTATATGCTTTCATCAACAATGCCAAGTGAAACGTCTGCATTTGCGACAGGATTGCCGTAGTTATCGGTTACTTTAATTAAAACCGTTCCCTCTTCTTTCGGCTTATAAGTGGTTTTATCGGTTCCGATTGAAACGGTCAAAAATTTCTTTTCTGGAATAACCATAACGGATTTGCTTGAAGAATAAAACTGTCCACCCGTTACATAAGCAACAGAAATAAAGAAATTCGGTGCAGCATTTTCCTCAACTGGAATTTCAATAATTTCTGATGTTCCTTCGATTTTCTCGACTTTATAGGTCAGTATATTATCGTTCTGAGTTGTAATTAATACGTTTGCTCCGGGCGCAGTCGTAACAATCAAAGCTTTGCAAATCTCGCCGGGTTTGTATGAATCTTTATCCGGGAATATCTGCACAGCACCTGACTCATTATACCACCACCACATATCGCCTTTTGATACATAGCAGTAAGTATAATCGGTTACCTTTTTCCCGCGCTCGTCATAGGAAACAATTTCAATTGAGTAATACCCTTCATTCGAGGCGTCAAAGCTTACCGTACCAACACCCTGCGCATTTGTGCGTCCCGAAACAGAAGTTACATAATCTTTTCTCTGCTTATAATCCGGATACCCGCCCCATGTGAGCTTATTCACAACAGCTTCGAAGCTTACTTCGCGGGGTTTATCGGAAAAATCCATAGCTTTGACTTCAAGAGTAATTTTCTCATCGGGCTTGTAGAGATACTTGTCGGTTTTTGACGACATAAAGAAATCCGCACGGGTTACGTAAACCGTTTTTGTTGAGGTAATTTCCCTGCGTGATTTATCCGTAACCTTTGCCTGAACAATGTAAACAAAGTCCGTTTCATAAGTTCTCTCATCATCCCAATACCACCAATAATTATATTTAGATTTAAA
This sequence comes from Chlorobiota bacterium, assembly GCA_022616535.1. GTDB lineage: Bacteria > Bacteroidota > Ignavibacteria > Tepidaquicellales > OLB5 > JAKEEM01. The sequence goes on from JAKEEM010000015.1 coordinate 41,225, forward strand.
ATCCTCTTTAATTTCGTAATCAAAATCGAATCTTCCTTCTTTATCAAGCTTTCCTTCTCCGCTGAAAATAAATTCGGCATCGTTATATTTATAATTATCATCCATGTTTGAATAATACTCTTCGTACCACCAGCGGTATTCGCTGAAATACCACCACGGCTTGTAAAAGGTCTTTTTGTAAACGTTGTATTCAACTGCTGCTTCATGCACGGGACTGCCGAAATAATAGTCAGCCTGCATCACACCTTTTATATTGTCACCGTTTGTATACTGGTCTTTGTCAAGGGTTATGCCGACTTTATACTCGGGCTTTTTGTATTCTTCAACAAAGAAAGAGCCGGTATACTGCTGACCCTGGTCAAGCTCAGCATAAATGTAATACTGCCCTAAAGCGGAGTTCTCTGCAATATCAAATTCCCCGCTGAAGCTTCCCTTATCGTTGGTTTTAACAACCTGCTTGAACACTTCCGCACTTTTTGAATCCTTAATCTTAACGGTTATATCTCTTGAGCCGATATTTTCAAACCCGCCTTGTGTTGATTTCCTGATTGTTCCTTTAAACTCAACTTTTGATTTGGGTCTGTAAACCGGCTGGTTGGTATAAATATAAACTGAATACATATTTGCACCGTATCCGAAATAAAGATACGGGTCCGAGACGGCAATGTCATCACCTTTTCTGCCGATTATTAACGGATATGAAACGCTGTTGGATGCTGCATATTCTCTGTCAATATTTTCAAGGGCTTTGTAGAATAATCCGCCTATTGTTTTACCAATTCCTATTTTTTTCTGTCCCAGGAAAAAGCTCAGGTCAACATCGTTAATAGGCTCTCCGGTTTTCCTATCCACTGTTAAAGCAAGCAATGCGTTATTTGATGCTTCGGTAATTGTTCCGATATCTGTAACGAAAAATCCGGTATATGCGACCCTGTTTTTATATGAAGCCCGGACTACGAAAGCGCCTTTTTGAGTGAGTTTATAAGTAATGGTTTCATAACTGTAATAATAATCGGAAGAACCCTCGGTCTTTAGCTTCTTATCAAAGCTGTCAACTTCCTCGCAAAGGCTGAGAAGATTCATGCTGTCTTTGCTTAAGACGTCAATCTGGTAATTTGAAGTCTGCCTTGAGAAAAATCCTTCAATATCATTTATCTTGTAAATTTTAAAATTAAACACTGTATTTTTTTTGAGGTAATATGCATAAACGTTAATCGAGACATCCTGCCCTGAAGCATACATATTGTTAGTATAAAGAGTAAATGATACATTATAGTCATCCCATTCATTTTGTGAAAACAGTGAGAATGGAGATAACAGAAACAGCGAAAACATCCCCAAAATTAAAGATTTTAATGTGTAAGACATAACTAAGTTCTCCTTTAGCAAGTATTCAATTCTTTACTTAATTTATATGCAAATTACTGAAAAATGTTCCCAATCTCAAAACGGCTGCAATTTAGTAATGAAAAAAAAAGCCCGAAGCTTGCAGCCTTCGGGCAGTTGGGGTAATTAAATAGAGAACTACTACTTAACAAGAACCATTTTTATATCGGTAAATTGACCTGCTTTAAGCTTGAAGATTAAACCGTTAAAATAGTTATCTCAACTGAGAGATAGTATAAGAACTATTTTGATTAATAATGAGCAAATAGATTTAAATTCATAAGGTTATTATCCTTTTATTACTAAGTGAATTAGCAATAATGAGTGTAAGATTTTGTCCATATTATTAAAGGAAAATAACGGATTGATAAACAGTTAGTTTAATCAGTTATACATTTTTTTAATTAGAAAATTAGAGTTAATCTATTTCGTATAGGAATTACAACTATTAAAAAAAAAGCCTGAGCTTTAAACACAGTCTGCAATTTTTTATTCGTATTTAGATTCAATTATTAAGGGTGAGGTATTATCTTATGTTTTATAGCATAATGTGAAAGCTCAACATTAGACCTTAAATTGAGTTTTTCAAATATCCTTGCCCTGTATGTACTCACTGTTTTAATACTGAGAAGCAGTTCGTTGGCAATTTGTGTAAGTGAGTTACCCGAAGCTATCAGGCACATAACCTGAAACTCCCTTTCGGAAAGCACTTCATGGGCTGAACGGTAAACATCTTTATCAATTGAAGAGTAAGCTATCGACTCTGCAATAGATTCGCTTAAATATCGTCCTCCGGAGCAAACCTTTCGTATAGCCCTAATGAGCTCTTCGGGAACACTTTCCTTGTTCAAATAGCCTGAAGCCCCGGTTTTCAAAGCCCTAATTGCTATTTCTTCATCGGGATGCATTGAAAGGATAAGAACTTTTAAATCAGGTTTTCTCTGTTTTATTTCGATTAAAGCATCCAAACCGCTTTTCCCCGGCATTGTTATATCAAGTATGAGCAAATCCCAGTCATGTTCAAACAACAGTTTCATTACTTCATCCGAATTTGATGCTTCGCCCAGGACTTCCATGTCCTTCTCTTCGGAAAGGATTTGTTTTATCCCCCGTATTACTACAGAGTGGTCGTCAGCGATTAATATTTTAATCATATTTCAAATGTTCGTTTATAGGAATTCTAACGCTGACCTCAGTCCCTCCATCGGGGGCTTCAGCCACACTCAAAATTCCTCCTAATGACTGAGCACGTTCTTTCATTCCCAAAATCCCAAGAGATGTTTTTTTACTGTTAAACCCGTTCGATATGCCGATACCGTTATCTTTAATTTTAATTTCAAGTGAGTTATTATCTTTTACTTCAAGGCTTAGTTTCACTCTTGATGCTTCTGAATGTCTGGCAACATTTGTCAGTGATTCCTGGAATATTCTAAACAATGCAGATGAGGCAAAGGGATTAAGTTCAATTGTTCCATTAATATCCAGGTCGCATTTAATTTTTGTCCTTTTCGAAAATTCCTTAACTTGCCATTCGATTGCAGGTAAGAAACCCAGCTGGTCAAGCAGCTTTGGCCTAAGGTTAGCTGAAATTTTTCTTACATTCTTTATTGTATCATCTACTGTTTCGCTGATTAACAGCAGACTTTGAACCAACTTAGGATTATTTGAATTTTTTTTACAAATCCACATAAGCTCCATCTTAATTGCAGTTAACGATTGCCCCAGTTCATCATGGATTTCACGCGCAATCCTTGCATTTTCCTCTTCCCGAACGTTTTGGAGTCTTTTGGTCAGCTCGCTTAACTGCTCTGTTTTATTTTTTAACTCATCGGTTGTTTTCTTTCGCTCGTTAATTTCTTTGAGCAAGTCTGCTGTTTTTTCCTTTACCTTTTCTTCAAGATTATCTTTAAATGCCTTAATTTCATGAATTAATAACACAATTATGGTAAAAAATGAAAATCTGACCAAACCGTTCCAGTAAGGAATTGCCGGGCTGGCGTATCTGGATAAATCCTGTATATCCGCAATTACCCACATAGCAGTTCCCAAAACTGAAAGAATTAAACCAAGGTTTTTATTCGAATACCATGTAACAATTGAAATTGGAATGAGATAGAATACGGAAAACGAGATTTCAACACCTGTAATAAAATCTATAGAACCGATTAATGCTAAAAGGATAAATCCAATAAAAAAAACCTTGGATTTGCCTGTAATATTCAAATAATCCAATTTCATTCTTATAAGAAATGATTACCTAAATATATAAAACGGGAATTTAAAGTATTATCCAAATTTACAAGGCTTGGTAATGTCTTAATTTGGCTTTAAAGATAAATTAGTTTACTGATTATTAAAACCATAAAAGCTAAATTTGGATAATATGCTGTCTGTTTCTAACATAACTGTGCAATTTGTAGCTAAAAGGCTGTTTGAGGATGTATCTTTTATAGTTAATCCACGGGGCAGGATTGGTCTTGTTGGCTCCAATGGAACAGGCAAATCAACACTGCTCAAAATCATTAATGGACAGATTGAAGCAGACAAGGGAGAAATTGCCCTGTCAAAGCACACGACGGTTGGATATCTTCCCCAGGACGGGATTACTTACAGCGGCAAATCGATATACGAAGAGGTTTATTCAGCTATAGGCGATATTGCCGCCTTAAAAGAAGAAATTGATGACGTTAATAAAGAACTTGAAAAGCATCCGGATAAAAATTCAGAAGATTACTTAGAGCTTGTTGAAAAACTTGGAGAGCTTCAGCATAAGTTTGAGGACCTGGATGGATTCAGAATTAAATCAAATATAGAAAAAATTCTCGAAGGATTGGGGTTTCATTCGGGCGACTTTGACCGCTTAACGGATGAATTTTCGGGCGGGTGGCAGATGAGAATAGCTCTTGCAAAGCTGCTTCTCAAAAGTCCTTCGGTTCTGCTTCTTGACGAGCCTACTAACCACCTTGATATCGAATCTCTGCTTTGGGTTGAGGACTTTCTTAAATCATACGAAGGGGCAGTAATTCTTGTTTCACATGACAGAACATTTCTTGATAACATAACTCTTAAAACTATCGAAATTTATACCGGCAAAGTTACGTTGTATCAGGGTAATTATTCATTTTATATAGGAGAAAAACAAACAAGAAAAGACCTTCTCTTAAAAAGCTATGAAAACCAGCAGAGATATTTAAAACAGCAGACAAGATTCATTGAGCGTTTCAGATATAAGGCATCCAAAGCAAGCAACGTCCAGAGCAGAATTAAGCTGCTCGAAAAAATTGATAAAATTGAAATCGAAGACGAAGAATCAGCAATCCATTTCAAATTTCCGCCTGCAACTCACTCCGGAAGGAAAGTATTGGAGCTGAAAAATGTTTCAAAAAGCTACGGTGATAATCTTGTGCTCAAAGCAGTTGATTTGGAAATCGAAAGGGGCGAGAAAATCGGATTGGTTGGACCTAACGGAGCGGGAAAATCCACTCTTGCAAGAATAATTCGCGGAACTGAGGAAATCCAGCAGGGAAAAAGAAAGCTCGGCCATAAAGTCGATTTGGAATACTACTCCCAGCATCAGGCGGATTCATTGGACCCGAGTAACACGGTTTTAGGAATTCTTGATTCAGTTGCAGAGGGTGATATAAGAAAACAATTGCGCACGATTTTAGGAAGCTTTTTATTCAAAGGTGATGACGTATTTAAATCGGTTTCGGTGCTCTCAGGAGGCGAAAAATCACGCCTTGCTCTTGCAAGAATGCTGCTGAAACCATCAAATTTTTTAATCCTTGACGAGCCGACAAATCACCTCGATATGAACTCCAAAAAAGTCTTAATGAATACTCTGAACAATTACGGGGGGACCATTTTAATTATATCTCACGACAGGGAATTCCTTGACGGAATCGTTAACAAAATTATCGAAGTGAAAAATAAGAATATAAAAACCTATCTTGGAAACTGCTCATACTACCTGATGAAAAAAAACGAAGAAAAAGGGGAAGTTCAGCCGGCAAAAACAGTCAATGCAGCAAATGAACCAAGTGTTAATGGAATACTTAAAAAAACAAAAAGGCAAAAGCGTCTTGAAGCAGAAGCAAGGAACACGTTTTACAGAAAGTCAAAGCCGATAAAAGATAAAATTTCAAAAATTGAAAAAGAGATTAAAGAAAAAGAAAATAAGCTCAAAGAAACCGAAAATATAATGGCATCTGAAGATTTTTATAAAAATCCGGATGGTGTGAAAAAGACGAATTCCAATTATAAAGAAATTAAAGAATTACTTAATGAACTTTACCACCAGTGGATGAAAGAAACCAATAAATTAAACGAACTTGAATCTGAATTATCTAATGCATAATTTCACGCAAAGACGCAAAATCGCAAAGATACCATGGATGAAAATGCTTTATCGAAAATAATAGTTGATTGCTGTTACAAATTACATGTTAACCTCGGACCAGGATTACTTGAATCTGTTTACGAGGAGGTCTTGAGTTTTGAGCTCAGCCGGCATAAATTATCATTCGAAAGGCAAAAGCCTATTCCAGTTATATACGAAGATATAAAATTAGATATCGGATTTAGAGCTGACCTTATTGTTGAAAATAAAGTTATTATTGAAATTAAATCAGTTGAAACCTTAGCCCCTGTTCACCACAAGCAATTACTTACCTATTTAAAATTAACAAACTTAAAATTAGGTCTGCTTATTAACTTTAATGTTGATTTGATTAAAAACGGAATTAAAAGAATAGTAAATAAACTTTAAGCCGCAAAGTTTTAACTTAGCGCCTTTGCGTCTTGGCGAGAAATATTATGAAAATAGGAAATTACAAAATCTATGCAATACAAACAGGACTTTTCAAACTCGACGGCGGGGCAATGTTCGGTGTTGTGCCTAAACCGCTTTGGTCGAGAACAAATCCGCCCGACGGCAGAAACCGAATCAATATGTGCATGCGCTCACTTCTGCTCGTTTCGGATAAAAAGAAAATAATAATCGATAACGGTGTCGGTTATAAGCTCAGCAGTAAGCTTAACGATATATACGGAGTTGACCACACTAAGTTTACGCTTGAGGGTGAGCTTGCAAAGCTCGGCTATAACACGGGTGACGTTACAGATGTAATTATCACTCACCTGCATTTTGACCATGCGGGCGGTTCTACAAAAATCGACGAAGAGGGCAAGCTTCAGCTGATGTTCCCGAATGCAACATATTTTGTACAGAAAAAACACTGGGAGTGGTCGCAAAACCCAAGCGAACGCGATAAGGCAAGCTTTTTCCCGGAGAATTTTAATCCGATAAAAGAACAGGGACACTTAAAGCTTTTGGACGGCGATACAAAATTCGACGAGTATATAAACCTCTACGTTGTAAACGGACACACTCCCGCAATGCAGCTTGTAACCGTAAAAGATGCCGATACAATTCTTTTATACACAGCGGATTTATTCCCCACCACTACCCACATTTCACCGCCGTATATTATGGGTTATGATTTGTTTCCCCTAACTACACTTGACGAAAAGAAAAAATTTTTACCGGTGATAGCCAAGGAAAACTGGCTTTTATTTTTCGAGCATGATGCATTTACTGAAACCTGCAGAATCCAGCAAAATGAAAAGGGTTTTACTGTTATTGACAAAATGGAATTAAAAAACAGATAAAATGTTATTATATTGTAACAATAAAATTTTATTATATGACAACTGAAGAATTAAAATCAGAAATTCAAAACGATATTGACAAAATTCAGGATGCTGAATTATTAGAAGTATTAAAGATTTTTATTGAAACACATATTTTGAATCCAAGTGAACCTAAGCTTTCTGATTGGCAATTGAAACGGATTGAAGAAAGCAGAAAGCAAATCAAGGAAGGGAAATTTTACACGGATGAAGAAGCAAACAGATTGACAGATGAATGGCTCGATGGAAAATAAAGTGGTCCGCAAACTCCCTTGAAGAAAAGCTTTCTATAATGGAGTTCTGGTATAGAAAAAATGGGAATTCAAGTTATGCCCGTAAATTAGATGCTGAAATAAGACAAATTGTGTCACACTTAAGAAATTTTGATAAATTAGGGAAAAAATTTAAAAATGAAAATCTGAGATATATTTTTAAGGGAGATTTCTCAATCTATTATGAAATCTCTGATGAATATGTAGAAATCCTTCACATTTGGGATAACAGGCAGAACCCGGATAGCTTACCTTTACTAACCAATGAATAACTATTTCAAAATTTGCAAAGTATCCGACCTGACCAACAAACGGGGCAGAAAGTTTACAATCGATGAGGATACGGATATTGCAGTATTCAAAGTAGAAGGCAAAATTTACGCTGTTTCCAATGTTTGTCCGCACAACCATTCGGAGGTGATGTATGACGGATACATTGATGAAGACCTATTCCTCGCCTGTCCCATACACGGCTGGCAGTTCCACTTGGAGACGGGGGAAGTCCCCCCTGAATGCAAAGGGTTATCCGCAACACTTGAAACTTACGATGTTAAAATTGAAAACGACGAGGTGTGGGTCGAAGTAAAAGAAAAGAGAAAAAAATGGTTTTGGTGAAAACAAATAGTAAATATCAAATAACAAATTACTTTAATACTATCATCTTTTTAACTTCGTTATAACTGCCCGCTCTTAAGCTGTAAAAATAAACTCCCGATGAGAACCTCGAAGCGTCGAATTTTACTTCATAACTGCCGGGTGATAACTCCTGATTTACAAGAGTTTCAATTTCCTGACCCGAAACATTATATACTTTCATTTGTACGGGTCGCATATATGCGACCCCTACGGGTATATCAAAACTTATACGTGTTGTTGGATTAAAAGGGTTGGGATAATTTTGATATAATTTAAACTGCTGCGGAATTGATGTACCGATAACATTAATTCCAACCAGATTCTGCATTCTTGCCTTGTAAAGCTTGCCTGTATATCCGCCTCCTCCTCCCGTTGAGCCGACACACCAAATGTCCATCGAATCTGCAGAAACAGCTTTATAATCAAGCGAAAACATTTCGGCGGATGTACTTATATCGAGGTTCCAATTTAAACCGCCGTTTGAAGTGCTGTAAATTCCCCCCGCTTCCTGAAAAAGATTGCCTCCCACAGCAAACCCTGTATTTTGATTGAAAAATTTTACCGCACGTATTGGATACGGAAAAACCATCTGGCGCGGACCCCACGAAATCCCTCCGTCTGTTGTTTTGTGAGTCCACCCTGACACAGGATTGCTGATTTGTCCTCCTCCCGTCCAGCCGAATAAAATATTATTGTCAAGAAAATCCACTCCCCCGTCGAAGACATTATCCGCAGAAGGTCCGCTTACCCAGCTTACGCCGAAATTAGTGCTTGTCGCAAAATGAATTCCCGTGGCGTAGACCCTTCCGCTTGGCATCGCATCAATGTTTCCCGCAATCCATGCTCCGTCTGTGTTAATCACGGAAAAGCTCCATGAAGAAGTATCCTTGCCTCCCGTTGTTGTTGTAAAGCATGCACCTGAAAGTGCATTAAATACAATCCCCCTGAGCGATGTGAAGAAATGAACTTTGTCAAGCCACCCTACCCCGCTTCCCTGTCTCCTTAAAATAATATCCTGCGTCCAAGTTACACCTCCGTTAAGTGTCCACCTTACAACACCTGAGTTAATCGGTCCCTGATTATTAAAACCGGAAATTATCACAGTATCTTCAGATATGGCATCAACACCGTACCAATAGTAAGGAAAACCCAAATTCATCACCGATACCCAGTTATCGCCTCCGTTTGTAGTTTTGTAAACCCCTCCAAGCTCAGTTACAATGTAACCTACCTGAGTGTTCACAAAAGAAACATCTTTAAACACTCTGTTTGGAGCCGTAAACTTTAATATCCAGTTGAAAGGAAGTAAATCGGTTTGATTTTCATTGGGCTGTTTAATATTTTGCGAAAACGAGCCGGGATATAAATGCGGAATCTTTGAAACCATTCCGTTTGAACTTAACACCTCAACAATATTTACACTCCCAAATTTACTAACTGAAATGGATTGAGGAAAAATGTTTAAAGTGCCGAAACAAATTAAAATTATTATATTTTTTAACACTTTAATAATTTAATTGATAATTCTTAATTCTTAATTCTTAATTCTTAATTTAACAAAAGGCCATTGTTTTTTTCTCCACGCCCGCCAGAAATACAGAATAGTGCCGACAACCAAAAGCACAAGCGCGTATTTAATTTCCTTCTGGAAATTCTGCCTTGAAAATAAAACATAAACGAAACCAATAAAAGCCAAAACCGCAGGCAGCGGATAAAGCCACATTTTAAAGGGTCTGGCTATGTGCGGATGTTTTATGCGAAAATAAACAACACCTATTGTCTGCGCAAGGAACTGCACTATCAGGCGGATAACCACAAGCGCAGCGATAATATCCTTAAGCCGGAGAAAACAAAATGCTATGGCAACAAGTCCGAGCACGATTAACGAAACATAGGGAAACTTATGCTTAGGGTGAACTTTAGAAAATACCTTAAAATAATCACCCTGCACAGCGGCTGCGTAAGGAACGCGCGAGTAACCCATAAGCAGTGAAAACACCGATGCAAATGCAGTCCACACAATCAGCAGAGTAACAAGATTCCCTGCCCAGCTTCCGTAAATCTTCTGCATAAATACCGATACTATGTATTTCCGAGCATCGCTTCCGGCGGTTTCGCTGACCTCTCTCCACGGAAGAACGCCGAGTATGCTGATGTTCATTACAATGTAAAGTCCAGCAACGGCAAGTATTGAATAAATTATAGCTCGTGGAATGTTCCTTGTCGGATTTTCAACTTCCCCGCCGAAAAAGTTTACATTGTAATATCCCCAGTAGTCATAAAGAGCAATAAGCATAGCTGAGCCGAGCCCGAGAAAAAAACCTGATTCAAAGCTAAATGCGTTAGGGGGGAAATCAAATGCCAATTGGGGGTTAAAGTTAAACACACCGGATACAATTATCCAAATAACGGTAAGAATTACCCCGCCCCACAGCAATTGAGAAAAACGACTTATGATTGTAACTTTCCTGTAAAGCAAAAATACGGCAAGCAGCACCGTTCCGATTGCAACAAAGGTTCCGTTTGCAGCGGTGACGCTTGCTTCAAGAGAGCCGAGAATTGGTAGCGGAATATTAATGTCATAATTGAAGTATGTATTATTTAAGGCAGGAAAAATGTAACTTGAATACATTGCAAGTCCCACGCACCCCGAAGCCATTGAAAGCGGCGCGCTGAAAGTCAGCTGAAAAATAAACAGAAACGAAACCAGCTTGCCGAAGCTGTCTTTTCCGTAGATTTCCCTTAAATAATTATAGGAGCCCCCTGCATGAGGCATTGCCGCGCCAAGCTCAGCCCATACGAGCCCGTCGCAAAGGCAAATTAACGCGCCAATTACCCAGCCAATCATCGCCTGCGGTCCCCCCATTGCGGCAATGATTAAAGGTATGGTAATAAAAGGACCGACGCCAATCATATCTATCATATTCAGCGCCGTCGCTCCTTTTAGCGATACACCGCGTATTAACTGTTTATCGGCTTTGTTATCGGTGAGCAAAATTAATCGCTATTTTTACCTGCTTTGATTAGGATCAAGAGATCTCGTTGAGATCATATTCATAAAAAGCTTCAGTGCACCCTCATTAAAAACTCTTAGCTGCCTGTATAAAGCTAGGGAACAATAAATATACGTACCACTTCCACACACTGCGTATAGAAGAGAGGTTGATGGAACTGGGTCGTTTTCATCATTCATTGATAAAAGTTTATGATATTTCGAAGAAGTCTTTAATGTGTCATCCGAAGGAAGGTAAACGCTTCTTTCCTGCACCCAGCCATCCCAATCACTTTCATAAATTACATTTGGAGACCTAAAAAGCCTGAGATAAGGTTCTAGCACTTTTACTTCTGTATCTTCTTCGGTAACTCTTTCATTTGTTAAATAAATCGGGAATGGCCCAAAATTAAAACCATTCCAATCCTGCGGCTTATTATAGAATACTATAAGATTCCCTCCATCTTCAACGTATTTTAATAATTTTTCATTGAACTTCACTACATCAGGTCGGTAAAAATAAGCGCGTAAATCTAAAATTATTGTTTGATATATGAGACTGCTTAATTCTCCTTTCTCAACATCAAACGGTGTTACCACACTATAACCTACGTGAAAAGCATTTAGAATTCGTACCAATGTATTATCGTAAGTACTAACAAGTCCTACTGCCCATGTTGTATGTTTAACAGACTTCAATATCCTCAAACTGTCTTCGGGGTTTACTTTGTAATATGAGTAAATCGTTGGATAAGATTTCAACTCAAAATTAACTGATTTTTCAATAGGTTCTAATCCTTCAAATAAGTCACTGCCTTCAACAGGATACATTTTATCACTTCTAACCAGCTCGTAGCGTCTTTGGTTTGCTACTTCCGGTATGTTCTCCCAATCAAGTTTATCCATACCTTGTGTTCTGTGTTTTGAAAGAGCATCTATGGCTATCTGTTTGATTGTTTTCCCTGATAAGTCTTTTTGATAAACATCAATAGAAAATAATCCGTCTGTTCGGGTTGTATCATATACACGGAAATACAGTTTTTTAATCTGCCACGGTTCAACTCCGTCTACCAGCTGCTCAGGATGATAATTCGGGTCAGAAGCTTTTTCAAACGCATTGTAAATTGTTATCCCGCAGACCTGGTGGTGCCCGTGCTGCCTTTTGGGCTTGGTTGTAATAGTATCGTGGTTAGTTATAACCACATCGGGTCTTATTAACCTAATCATATAAACAATTCTTTCTAAAATGGAGTCCCCCCCGCCCCAGAACCTAAATGTTTCCTTAGCGGTCTTTGAGTAGCCAAAATCCAAAAACCCAAGAAAATAAGCTTTTGAGCCCTGAATTTCTGCGGCCTCGTAGCACTCCCGTTCACGGAGCTTACCAAGCTCGTCGTAAAGCTCAGGTCCCGTTTCGTTTTGTCCGCCCTCTCCCCTTGTGTAAAATATCGTATAAGCGTTGTATTCTTTTATTCGTGAATAATACGCAAGTGTCGCGCCGTCTTCGTCATCGGGATGAGCGGCAATGCAAAGGATAGTAAAATTAGAATTTTGAGAGAAGACGCTTAAAGAGATGAAAACAAACAGCAGAGGTAAAAATTTTTTCACCATATCTTCCAAAGATAATTATAAAAATGTAAATAAAACAGAAAAAGGGAGCATTTGCTCCCTTTATAACTTTTTAAAAAAATGAATGACTATTTTAAAAGAACCATTTTCATCGATTTTGTGTATTTTACATCGCCCGAATTTTTAGCTGCAATTTTATAAAAATATACACCGCTTGCAAAATTTCTCCCGTTCCAAATGACTTCATACTCTCCCGCAAATTTTCTTTCATTTACTAAAATTGAAACCTCCCTCCCGAGTACATCATAAACAGTGAGAGTAACGTCTATTGGTTCTTTAATACTGTACCTTATAGTTGTCAGCGGATTAAACGGGTTCGGAAAATTCTGTTTCAAAGAATATTCGTAAGGTATGAAATCCCTGCATTCAGGCAAATATAAGTTTGCAAAGCAATTTTCATAATTTTCACGGGCTATGACAGACGCTTCCCTCAGCTTTGTTATACTGTTCAAATTGCTGTTCCCGCGGGCAATTACCTGTGCGATAACAATAATCTGTGTATCGCCCGGATTAACGTCTAAACTACCCGACGCCATTAAAAAATAACGGTCATCACCCCCGCTCATTACCCACCCCTGATTAGTAACAGGGTCACCTGAGTGTGAAAACTTAGTAGGAAAATTACCGACAGGATTGATAAATGGGCGGCCCGTATTCTGAAGCCCTTTTAATACTCTGTAAGATTCAGCATAATTGAGAGGAAAACCAAAATGCTTGGGCACATTCACCGATGCTGTTACTTTTTTATCAGTATATCCAGTGTATGCTATTTTATTTTTACCTGAACACAAGAAATACGTTTCAGAACTGTCTATGGTTCTTTCCCTTAGCCCTCTCAAAAAAACCGTTCCAACTGCGGGAGGATTTAATCCATATTCACCGTCATTATTATTGCTGTTATAAACATAACCCAAACCCAATGAAGAATCACAACCATAGTTGTCATCGGTAGCATTACCAAGGTCATCATCAAAAAAAACACCCGCGATGAAGTTCTTCCATATTTTATTGCTTCTGTTGATTATTTTAAATTCTGAATAAATAGTATTATTTATATAGCCGTTATCATTATAAGCCCAGTTAATTTGTATAATATCAGCATTTAATGGTTTTGTCCCGCCATGATTAGCCCAGTGATAATTCGTATCGGAATCTGTATACCTGTAAAACATCGTTTGGTGGCCATAATCTTTTGCCGTGTATCTGTTATTCGAATAATCAAAACATACGGGAGCATTTTGGTCGGAATTTCCGAGCTTTATACTTGGCCAAAAGAATCTTTCGATATCGTTAATGCCTAAACTTAATTTATATGTTCTGTATAAAGTATCCTTGCCATCGGGTTCACCCGCGGAATTTGTATAGCCGGGCATATATTCATATGTAAAATCCGAAACTGCGACAAGTGTGTCGTTATCAACAATTGCTCCGAGCCATAACCTGAAGAATATCTTGCGAATTTATTTTCCCCTTTCGGCCATTCAAACCCTGTATTACCTGTAAATGGATTTCTGTTGAAATTGCCGTTATTTCTGAAATAAGTGGCGATTGTATTAACATCAATTTTTTTGGGAGTAGCAAAATAATTTTCCGAAACGTTTTTAAAAATTTTCCCGTTATCTGAAATCAATATTCCGGAATATTGCGTAAAAAAATGTATAACTGAAATTCTACCTGCACCGGGAATATTTTGAAGTAAAAAATCACCGCCGTTTATTGATTTTAAAATTTTTCCATTACTAAGACAGCTATAAAAAATTGAATAAGGGGAACCACCTGTAATTGTAATTCCGTATATAGTTTCATTTGTATTTGTTTTAATGATGTTCCAAGTGGTATCGGAAGCATTGTGTAAAAGTGTCCCATCTTTCCCGGAAATGTACCTGTAGCCGCTACTAATGAAAAATAAGTCACTATTTATTCCAAGATTAATGTTATACCATGTTGAACCACCATTGTTAGATTTAAGGACCGTTCCATTTGCACCTACAATCATATAGCCGGCTACACCATAATAAAGATTAGCGGTCGTATTGCTTTCTCTTATTGTAAAACTATTGCCGTTATTTGTAGAACCAAGGATTAACCCGTCGTCACCAACTATATATACCCGTGTACCACCAAAAAAAGCGCAATTCAGCTTTTTGGAAGTATTAGTGTTAAGCTGCATCCAGCTGTCACCACCGTTTGTTGAGCGGAAACAAGTTCCGCTATCTCCAACAATAAAAATTTTTAAACCATCTTTTAAAATATAATTAAGATTAGCGTTCGTAAATTTTTGAAATGCAAGCCAGGTTTTGCCGGAATCAATGGATTCAATTACGGTTCCATTGTTACCGGCTACAATAACATAGCCATAACTACCGTACATGCTGTTTAAGTTTTCCATAGTGCCGCTGTTGACAAGATACCATTGGGCAAAAATAGGGTGTCCGGTATAATAATTTATTATAATTAGAGATGAATAGAGAAGGGCTTTAATTGCAGTGTTTTTTAACACTTAATTCTGTAGAATTCTTAAGAACAAAATAATCAATATTTTATTATAATGCAATTATTTTTTAAGTAACTGCATTAAGTTAAAGGCAGTTAAAAAGGTTATAATTTACTTCACCACAACCATTTTCCTAACTTCGGAGTATTTATCATCAACGCTCAGCCGGTAGAAATAAATTCCGCTAGCAATGCTGTTTGCGTTGAAATCAACTTCATAGACTCCTGACCGTTGCTGCTGGTTAATCAGTTCAGTGACCTCTCTGCCTGTAACATCATATACAACAAGCTTAACATTATGAAGTGAGCTGCTTTGGAAAGGAATCGAATATTTTATTTTAGTCGAAGGGTTGAAAGGATTCGGATAATTCTGATAAAGCGAAAACTTATCTGCTATCAATGATATTTGCTTAATGCCGAAAATATCATAAAAAGAAATTCTTGCATTGGTTTCAACCTCAGCCAGTCCCGCCACAGACTGGCCTTCAATAAGCCCGGTAAAAGCTTTCACAATGACTTTCATTTCATCTATTTTCGGAGTTCCCGCTACATTGAATGTTGAACCGTTAACGCTTATTACACCCGTGCTTGGAATACCTGCAACCTGATTGCTGAGATAATAAAATAAAACCTCGCAATCACTTACCTGTATATTAGTATTATTTGAAGTATTGGGCCGGATATTATAAAGAATCACCCTTCTCACATCAATCGGCACATTCCATTTCAGATTAACGAATTCGTTATTTGAGCCCGTCGCAATCCAGTTAACTGTTAATGTGTCGTTTCTCGCTTTACGGTCAATAACTTTTTTGCCCGGATACTGCAATGAATCATTAACAAACTTAAAAGAACTTTGGGTTACAGTTGCAGATGTTGAGGTATTAAAAAACTGTCCTTCGGATAAATTCGGCGGAACGGGAATCGTTGTGTGCCCCGCATGGCACCCGACGCATTTTGTTCCTATTCCGAATCTTGCGTAATTCATCCCCACAACGTGTGCAACTTGCCCGTTTGAGCCGACTATCACTTTCCCTGCGGAGTCAACCACCTGTTCAAACATCGGAACATCAGCCGGCGCATTATCAAAGCTAATCTGTCCCGAATGAAATACCGAAATCTGAGCAAGGAATAAGGCAGTATCCCTGCCGAGTGAATCCATCCTTTGAAAATTCAGAAAGAACTTAATCTTTGCATGCTTCCTGATTGGCGGTGCGTCCTGCATTGGTTCATCAACATCGCCGTTTGTGAACATATTAACACAGTCAAACCTGAACCCGCCGTTTTTATACCAAGTCTGCGGGTCAGCTGTCGGCGGTAATTCATCGCTTATTTCTGTTACTAAATCAGGCAGAACAGGAGGAGCTTGTTTCGCAAGAAGAAGCTCGGCATTCAGCTCAAGCTTCCCGGGGATATCAAAGTAAAGCTGAAGTCCGCTTCCGTCAAGATTAACTGTATATAATCCGTAGTCCTGATTTTCAACCTGCGCTGCATATGAAAATAAAATCTTCCCGTTTGGCAGCTGGGCGGGGTCAGCTGCATAAGGCGGCTGCATTGTTCCGTAAGAGGGGGGATTTTGTATATAAAGCTGCATAGTGCTTTGGTTAACGCCGATAATGTGATTAGGATAATCAACGCCCTGGTTGAACCATCTTAAGCCAGTGCTGCCGGATGTAAAATACATAGGCGTGTGGGGAACAAATGTTCCGATTAGCCGGCCGTCACTCATAACATAAGGTTTATAATTATGCAAACCGTTCCTGAAATTCCCTGTCCCGGCGTAAAGCTCTAAAACATCACCATCGGGTCTTATTCTGGCTGACTGCCAAACGTTTGCTATGTCGTTAGTAACTGCCAAAGCTGAATCACGCGTAAGTCCGTTTGGAGTAATCAGCGAAGGACGGTCAATGTTCAGCCACCACCTTGAGAAAACTATTTTACCTGTGAGCGGGTCAATTGTAGGTTCTTCAGCACTGTTTCGTTCGGTTGTAATTCTATGAAGATTCGTTAAGTCTGCGTTAATAATATATAAATTTGTCGTCCTTGCTCCGCCGAATTCAGAAAGACTCGGATAGCGCGTGCTTGCAAA
>JAKEEM010000016.1 GCA_022616535.1 Chlorobiota bacterium
CCTTACAGGGGTAAGCAGAATGAGCCCTCATACCTTAAGCACACTGCTCAAAAAATTGCGGAATTAAAGGGGATTTCTATAGAAACTCTGGGAAAAGCAACATCGGAAAACACAAGGAAACTCTTTAAAATCGCTTAACAAATTTGTAACCATAAATTAACCTTACTTTAATTTTTCCTTAATACAATCTGGATAAGTTGGGGAAACCAATTTTAAGATTTTCCAAAATGGATTACGGGGATTTTATAAAGCTTCCTGATATTAGGGAGGAGTTCGAGGAAATGTTTTCCCGGCAGAGGAAGTATTTCAAACAAAAATGCTCGGAGCTTGGAATATTGAAGGAAAATCTTGAAGCGGTATCGATAAAAATGGCATTTATCTCAACCGACCTTTACTTCTCGGAAATTCACAGAAATCAATTCGGCAAATAAAAAAGGGCAGTTAAACCGCCCTTAAAAATGTAATTTCGGAAACTATTGCTCTATTTGTCTTCTGAAATCGTTTTCTGCGTTAATATTAATTCTAGCTTTTATTGTCATCCAGAAACCGTAAGGCGAACCTAGAACTCTATCACCTGAAGTTATTGGCTGAAATATTCCATATACCCTGATATTGTTATTCTCACCTGCAGCTTTTCTGCCCCTTAAATAAAATGCATAGACTGGATATGTAGTCAGTGGGGTATTGAAATAACTCCAAACACCGTTTGCGTATGTATCTTCCTGGGTAAAATCCGTAGAATCCAATTCTCCCCCAACATTCAAAAAGGATATTGTATCAAAATCAGAGGAAGGCATGTCAGCACTATACCTAAAAAATCTTGTTTCGTAGCCTGGGGCAAGGAAATCAAATATCCCTGAGCGGAAGTAAAAATTAGTACCAAGTGAGTCTAACCCCCCAGCCATTCCTATATCCCTGCTTGCTGAAGTAGAGGTAGTGTTGAATCCGTCTAATAAATTTAATCCTGCAAAACTCTGACCTGCAGCAGAATCCTCCTCAATGTAAAGACTATCAAACACTTTGACGTTAGGATTATTTACAAATTTTGTTTCAATTCCGGAATCATCACAGCCGTTTATTAAAGCAATCGAAAATGTAAGCGAAGCTGCTAACAAAAATAAAAAAATTTTTCCCCTAATTATGGAAATCATCTGGTTTTCTCCTCCGCCTGATAAGTGAACAGGTCTAGTTAAATAAATTTCTGTTAATATATCAATTTAAAACAAAATCTTCAATCACGTGTTAATATTAGATATTTATACGCCAAAAAAACAAATATTTCTCTGCGGCTGATGCATTTTATAAGTTCTTTACGGTAAGCTATTTCTTAGCGTACTCTTCATAAGTGGACGAATGGTCAGGGTCGATTTCCATAAGCTTCCTGTAAATAGTCTTATCGTAATAATCAGTAAATGTCTGCGCAATTTCAAGATACTTCGCCTCGAAAAATGCTTTGATAGTAAAAGAGCGGACTTCATTTTTCTTAACTTTTCCAATCATTTCAACCGCCTCCGCCATCCTTTCAAGCGCTGTTCTTTTATTATACTGGAGAGAATCAATCCCCGCAAAGTGATAAATCCAGAACGCTTTTCTGAAATCATCGTATTTTGAATTTAAAAGCTCGAACGGATATGAATTTCTTGATGCCTTGAAGCTGGAGTTATCTATCCATCCTTGACCTGAGCTGTTTGCAATGGCAAGATTAACAACATTCTGCGCCTTCTGGAATCTTTCGGTTCCATGCTCCGTTTCCCATGAGTCGTCATCAAGACCGATAATCATATAGGCGTAATAGTCCAAAAAACTTGTGAGAGGATTAAACTTTAAGTCGTCGTGATAAAAGCTTTGACCCCTGACATAATTAAAAGACCAGGTCTCGTCTTTTATTCTGAGCAGCGGAGTAAAATTCGGCGTCTTGAATATATTTCGCTGCACAAATACAACAAGCTGCGCTTCATAGCTTTCTACACCTGTTGCCGCTGTGAAAAAGAACTGGAAGTTGCACTTAATCTTATATGGTTTTCCCTTAACATCGTTTACTATAACTTCATTCGTAAATTTTGTTCTGTTAAGGTAATTCTGCACGTCCTGTTTAAAATTCGAAAGCCTGTCCCTGACGTCAATGTTTATCCTGCTTAAATCGACATCAACAATGGGGTCAAGCTCCTGTGCCCGTGCTGATAAAGATATTGCAATGAAACCAAATAAGAGAATTTTTTTAGAAAATTTTGGCATTTTAAAAGCTTTATACTATAAAGTTAACTAAATAATCCTGTATAAACAATCCAAACGATTTGAAGTAAGTTCCAAAAAATCATCGTTACAGCTAACTTATTAATTCCACGTCTTTGCCTTCGAAGTCTATAATGACTTTTCTTAAATGGTCGGGCAATCTTTCGGGTTTGTTTGTATTGGAGTTTAAATTTACCTGAATTGACTTTTGAGTTACCAGAAGCTTATTTGTTTCCGCATTAAATATTAAATGCTCAAAGCAAAAGCTTGAGTTTTTGATATAAGAAATTCTTGTATAAATGTCCAGTAAATCGTCAACCATAGCGGCAGATTCGTAGTCAATTTCATTTCTCTTAACGTTAAGCATCACCCTGCGGTCGAAAATACCTGTTGGCAGCATCTGAATGCCGAGATTTCGGGCATACTCTACTCTGCCGATTTCGCAGTATTCAAGATAAATTGCATTGTGAACAATGCCCTGTGAATCGACCTGGAAGTTCCTAACTCTAAGCTGATATTTGTGTTTATATTTTTTTATATCGGTATCTGCCATTTTAGTTAATGCTTTTAAATATTCCAATTGCCTTAGAGGTTTGTTCATCGCTTATATCCATATGAAATACAACTCTCATTTTATCGGGACCTTCGTTTGTAACCAAAACTCCCTTTGCTTCCAAAACGGATTTCAGCTCATCAGCATTTATTTTTGTTTTAAAAATTACAATGTTAGTCTGAACCGATGATAAATCCACCTCAGCAAAATCCAGTTTAGAAATTCCCTCTGCAAACCTGCGTGCTTTTTTATGGTCGTCCTTCAGTCTTTCTATATTATTTTCCAAAGCAAACAATGCTCCCGCTGCAATAATCCCCGCCTGCCTCATTCCACCGCAGAGAACTTTTCTGAACCTGTGAGCATCATCGATAAACTCAGAATCTCCGCATAAAATTGAGCCGACAGGCGCTCCGAGCCCTTTTGAAAAGCAAAAAGAGACCGAATCTGACTGCGCGGAATACTCTTTTAATGAAACACCTGTTTCAACAACTGCATTAAAAATACGGGCGCCGTCTAAATGAGTTTTGATATTACGCTTTAAAGCAAGTTCCCTTACTTTTTTTATTTCATCGAGGGGGTATATCGTTCCGCCCGCACGATTGTGAGTATTTTCAAGGCAAATTAATGATGTTTTGGGAAAATGATACCAATCAGGTCTGATATGAGCTTGAATTTCGCTGACAACCATCACTCCACTTTTGCCCTTTAAAGGCATGAGCTGAACTCCTGAAATAAAAGCAGGGGCAGAATTCTCGTATTTTATAATGTGAGAGTCCCATTCAACAATAATTTCATCGCTGGGATTTGTATGGCACTTGATTGCAAGCTGGTTAGCCATGCAACCGGAGGGGACAAAAAGAGAATCTTGCTTACCTGTGAACTCGGCGCATTTCTGCTGTAATTTGTTTACAGTAGGGTCATCGCCGAAGACATCATCGCCGACTTCGGCGTTAGCCATTGCCTCGCGCATAGCTTTAGAGGGTCTTGTAACGGTATCGCTTCGGAGGTCGATAAAGTTCATTTACTCTTCTTCGGCTTCTTCGGCTTCTTCGCCGACAACGTTTGCAACTGCGGAGATTGTATCACCTGGGTGAAGTTTGATTAACCTGACACCCTGTGTATTTCTGCCCATCACACGAATTTCGCCCACGTTTTGCCGTATCATGATGCCCTTGGTGGTGATTATCATTAAATCGTCATTATCAACAACCTCGCGGATAGAAATCATGTTTCCGTTTTTATCGCTTGATTTAATTGTAATAACTCCTTTGCCGCCGCGGCGGGTGATTCTGTAATCGTCAAGGTCGCTTCTTTTACCAAAGCCCTTATCGGTCACAACCAGAATCGAAGTTCCGGCGCGTTTTACTGCGACAAGTCCAACCACAAAATCTTTTTTGCCAAGCTTAATTGCCCTTACGCCTGCAGCCGTTCTGCCCATTGAGCGGACATCGGTTTCGTTGAATCTAATTGCCATACCGCCGTGGGTTCCTATTAGTATCTCCTGTTTCCCGTTGGTTAGCTGGACATCAATTAATTTATCATCCTTTTTTAAGCTGATTGCAATTATCCCGCTCTTTCGAGTGTTTTCAAAGTTCTTCAAATCCGTTTTTTTCATTATTCCGTGCTTGGTCACCATAGTTACGTAAAGATTATCTTCAAAGTCCTTGACATTTAGAATAGCATTAATTTCTTCATCCTTTGTCTTAGCAATGTAATTGGCAATTGAGTAGCCCTTGGCAGTCCGGGACGCTTCCTGGATTTCGTGAACCTTAAGCATATAGCACTTGCCTCTATCTGTAAAGAACATGATGTTGTTATGGGTTGAGGCAACAAACATATGCTCGATAAAATCATCCTCACGCGTAGATGCGCCGATAATCC
This sequence comes from Chlorobiota bacterium, assembly GCA_022616535.1. Taxonomy (GTDB): domain Bacteria; phylum Bacteroidota; class Ignavibacteria; order Tepidaquicellales; family OLB5; genus JAKEEM01. Next base: position 4,667 of record JAKEEM010000016.1, read on the forward strand.
CCTTGCCGCCGCGCGATTGGCGCCTGTAACCGCTTACAGGCGTGCGTTTGATGTAACCGTTATGGCTGATTGTGATAACAACGTCTTCTTCCTTAATAAACTCCTTAATAAATTCCTCGTCGCTTATTTTTTTCGCATTTATTACAATCTCTGTTCTTCTTTCATCGCCAAAGGTTTCCTTAAGCTTTTTAAGCTCATCATTTAAGATTTCTCTTCTCAGCGGGTCGCTTGCAAGAACTCTTTTCAGCCGTTCAATTGTTTTCAGCAGCTCCTTATATTCATCTTCGATTTTTTTTCTTTCGAGACCCGTTAAGCGCTGAAGCCTCATTTCAAGTATTGCCTTGGCCTGGATTTCGGTGAGCTTAAAGCGCTTCATAAGCCTTTCCTGAGCAACGGGCACGTCTTTTGACTTTTTAATAACATCGACGACCGCATCGATGTTATCAAGCGCCTTCATATATCCTTCAAGAATGTGAGCGCGCCGCTCGGCTTCGTCAAGCTCAAACTTTGATCTGCGGATGATTACATTCAGCCGGTGGTCGATGAAGTACTCCATCATTTGCTTCAGGTTCAGTACTCTGGGCACTCCGTCAACCAGCGAGAGCAGAATCACGCCGAATGTAACCTGCATTTGCGTGTGCTTAAACAGGTTATTTAAAATCACATTTGCAGCGCCGCCGCGTTTTACATCAACAACAACCCTTAAGCCGTCCTTATCGGATTCATCTCTAACATCGGCAATATCTTCGATTTTCCTGTCACGCACTAAATCCGCAATAGTTTCAATCAGTGAAGCTTTATTCACCTGGTAAGGGAGCTCAGTGATTACAATGCTTTCTCTGTCGCCCTTGCCAATCTCTATCCCCGCTTTTGCGCGAATAACAATTTTGCCCCTGCCGGTTGTATACGCCTCTTTTACTCCTTCGAAACCCCATATAATTCCTGCTGTGGGAAAATCAGGCGCCTTAATATGCTTCATCAGCTTTTCAATCGGCAGGTTTTTATCCTTAATCAATGCAATAAGTCCGTAGACAACCTCACTTAAATTATGGGGGGGAATATTTGTTGCCATACCGACAGCAATACCGCTTGAGCCGTTTACAAGAAGATTCGGCAAAACAGACGGTAAAACTGACGGCTCTTTTAAAGTGTCATCAAAATTCGGAAAGAAATCGACCGTATTTTTCTCTAAATCGGCAAGGATAGTTTCTGAAATCCTTGCTAAACGAACCTCTGTATAACGCATTGCAGCGGGAGAATCGCCGTCAACGGAGCCGAAATTGCCCTGCCCGTCGATTAAAGGATACCGCATTGAAAAATCCTGCACCAGCCTGACAATGGTATCGTAAACAGCTTTATCACCATGCGGGTGGTATTTACCGAGCACTTCGCCTACAATTCTGGCGGATTTTTTATATGGACGGTTTGGAGCGAGCCCAAGCTCGTGCATTCCGAAAAGAACCCGCCTGTGAACGGGCTTTAAGCCGTCGCGGACATCGGGCAGAGCACGCGCAACGATAACACTCATTGAGTAGTCAAGGTAAGAGTTTTGCATCTCCTCTTCTATAAAAACTGGAATTATTTTTTCGTTAGCCATCTGTTTGGTTAATCAGTTAATCAATTAATTTGGTTAATCTGTTGATCAGTTAATCAGTTAGTTTGGTTAATCAGTTAATCAGTGGTTAATCAAGTTAATTATCGCTTTCGAAATTACGTTCATAAGACTTTAACTTCAATCAAGTATCCAATGGTTTTAATCCCTGAAGTACTCTCAAAAGGCCGATTTGCCCGGTGTGATAGCAGTCATGATACAAAAGCTGGCGGAAGAAAACAACTTTTTTATCTGTTGAGCGGAACAAATCATCACCGATTTTTTCAGCCGCCGCTGTACATTCTTCGTGGAGTGATTTCAGCTTATTAAAATCGGCTTGCCATTCTTTTTCATCCTGCACCTCAGGCAGAGGTGCCCAGTTATCGTTTTTTGCATCAAGGGCAACTCCGTCATTCACATAAGTAAGCGCCCAGTATTTCCAGTAATTAATATGGCGGACAAGCTCCCAAATACAATGCCTGTCGGGAGCGGGTCTGAACAAAGCCTGTTTGTGGTCCAACCCATCGAGTTGTTTTACCTGGCTTACTTGCCAAAAATTATTTCCGGTTATAAAATGCTCAAGGTCATTAATGTATGACTGAATGGGGCTGAGTTTTTCTGATTCACTCATAAATTTGTAATTAAATTAGAAGCTTCCGGGATTGGAAAAATCACTAAATAATAGCACAAAAATAACAATTTTTTGGTTCTAATTCAATTGAAAAACAAGTCTTTGATTAATTAGATTAAGGTATTTAAGGGTTTCTTTTTTAAGCTTAAGACTACCGGTGGGAATAAAAGTGATTGAAATCATTGGGGGATAATTATTATCATTTAGCTAATTTTGTAGCTGAATCAGGCTTATAATATCTTGAAATTATTCAATTATTTAACAAGAATTTACAATTTTTACATTTCAAAATAAATTAATTTTTAGCAAATTTACACCTGTAAATACGGTATTAGCAAATCACAATTTTTTGTGTATTTTAGGACATGAAACAATACTAAAAAATCAGGTGTTTAATTAATTGAGGAAAGGTAAGATAAACTAAAAATAAAAAAAATGATAACTCAATCCAGTATATCAAAAGCTCAGGAATATCTTGAAAAGGCGTATAGATTCCAGATGGACGGTAACCTGGACGAAGCTATAAAAAACTATAAGCTTTCTATTGAATTTTACCCGACAGCAGAGGCACACACATTTTTGGGATGGGCTTACAGTTTTTTGGGCGACCTTGACCGCTCGATTGAGGAATGCAAAAAAGCTATTGATATAGACCCTGACTACGGCAATCCTTACAACGATATCGGTTCATACTTAATCCAGCAGGGCGAGTATGAGGAAGCAATTACCTGGCTTGAGCTTGCCTTGAAATCAAAAAGGTACGATTCATTTCATTTTGCTCACCTAAATTTAGGACGGGCATATGAACTAAAAGGATTATGGTTCGAAGCTCTTGATGAATACAAAAGAGCAATCGATATAGCACCGAAATATGACCTGGCTAAAAGGCTTTATTATAATCTGCAGGGAAGGCTAAATTAGACTGCCTGAAATGAAATTCCTGAAAAAAAAATTTACCCAAAAAGGATTTTACCCCTTTATTTTACTATTTGCACTACTAATTGCTTCGGCTTTATTTCAAAGCTGCGAGCAGACAAATATTTTTTCCGACAAGGATGACGTTGAGCTTGGGCAGGAATTCGACAAGGAAATAAAGAGAAACCCGAAAGAATTTCCTATGCTGCAGGGTCACCAGGATATTAAGGATTATATAATTGGCATAGGCAAAGATATCTTAAACTCATCGCCCAAAATTAAAAAGAAAAACATTTATCCTTACACTTTCCAGGTTATAAACGATACAATCATAAACGCTTTCTGCACACCGGGCGGATTTGTTTATGTTTATACCGGCTTAATGAGATTTGTAGATAACGAAGCAACACTGGCGGGAGTTATGGGGCATGAAATTGCTCACGCCGAAAGAAGGCATGTTACACAGCGGCTTACCGCTTATTATGGCGTAAGCGTTCTGTTAAGCTTTATTTTGGTCGGCAATCCAAGCCTGCTTGCCGAAATTGCAGCTAATTTATTTGTAGGGTTAGCGTTTCTTAAAAACTCCCGCGACGATGAAACAGAGGCGGATTACTATTCGATTCAATACTTAAAATCAACAAAATGGTATCCCGGCGGAATAACATTCTTTTTCGATAAGATTAAAGAAGAGCAGAGAAAGAAGGGTTACACACCCGGCGATATGGACAGGCTGCTCTCAACTCACCCTTTGCCTGACGACAGGATAAGATTTGTAAACAAAGAGCTAAGCAAAATCAGCCCTAAGCCAGACCCGACTAAAGGGCTGTATACAGACGAATTTCAAAGAATTAAGCAAAAACTCCCCTGATTTATCTGTCTGAAGCAGGCGGGTAAATAGATTTTTTAACTTAACACTAGTTTGCGATGTTTAACAAAACCGGACTTTATTTATTTTTTATCTTTTTTTCAGCCCTCTTCAGCAAATCATTAAGCCAGGAAAAAGCAATTGACGATTATAACTTCCGCTTTACATTTAAGCTTCCCGATGGCTGGGAAATGAAGGATTTAAAGCAAACCAAGGATAAAGACGGCATTTCGTATTCATTCGAAAGAAAAGATAAAAAAATGACGATTATGCTCCTTGCTTTTAAGCTGTCATCGGTGAAAAATATCGATGACTTCATTTACAATATGGAAAAGGATATCAGCTTAAACATCCCGCAGAAAATCGGAAGCTACGATGAAAAAGACTTCGGAACATACGATATGAAAAGCGGCAGGTATAAAGATAACAACTTTGAAGAGCTTATATTTTATTTCAGAACAAAGCTGCCCGATGCACCGAACAATTATGTTTATATGCTGAGATTTATCATGGAACTTAAGGAATACAACACAGATACCGAAAACAAGGTTAAGGAAGTAGCGGGCACATTCAAATCAACGGCTGAGTAAATAAAATTAAGGAGGAATAATATGGGAGCAAAACCAATTCCCGAGAGATATACCAATGTTATCCCTTTTTTAGTCTGCAATGGCGCAGGCAAGGTAATTGAATTCTGCCAGAAAGCATTCGATGCGAAAATTTCGGATATGCATAAAACCGATGACGGAACAATTATGCATGCGGCGATACATATAAGGGATTCGGCTATTATGCTGAGCGACGGCTCACCCCAATTCCCCTCAATGCCTTCGATGCTGCACATTTATGTCGAGGACGTCGACTCTGTTTACAAAAAAGCAATCGATGCAGGAGGAGTTTCTCTAAGAGAGCCGACAAATGAATTTTACGGCGACCGGAGCTGCGGGGTTAAAGATTCATCCGGCAACCAGTGGTGGATTGCCACACATATAGAAGATTTAACCCCGGAGGAAATTGAAAGACGACAGAAGGAAATGAAAAATAAAAATTGAATTTCAAACTGATATTTAAACAATCGGACAGGCCGTTCGATTATTTCAATCCTACTTTATATGTTTTGTTTTTTTGAGAACTTACTCACTCAATAATTTAATAATTTATTACACAACAAAATGGATAAATCATCTAACGCTTTAAACTGGTTTGAAGTCCCTACTCTTGATATAGCGAGAGCAAAAAAATTTTATGAAACGATTTTCGCTACTATAATGGAAGATATGCCGGAAATGATGGGGATGAAAATGACAGCCTTCCCTGCTGATTGGGGAAGCGGCAAAGTTTCGGGAGCATTGGCTCAAAGCAATTCGCACAAACCCTCTGAAGATGGTGCAGTAATATATTTAAACGCCAATCCTGATATTCAGACTGTTCTTGACAGAGTTGAGCCTGCGGGGGGCAAGATAGTAATGCCGAAAACATCGTTAGGCCCTAACGGCTATATGGCATTTTTCATTGATACGGAGGGCAATAAAATGGGCTTACACGCGCAGAATTAAAGGCTTATTTTTATTTATAAAGCCAGTTAAGCCGGCTATCTTATTCTTTTCACAAATACTTAACCAGCTCACCGTTTAAAAAAGGATAGATGGAAAACAAGGGACTCATTTTCATACCTGATATAAGCGGATTTACTCGATTCATCAACGAAATGGAAATTGGGCACAGCCGGCTTATCATTGAGGAATTGCTTGAGACATTAATAAATTCCAACCAAATCGGACTCGAAATTTCCGAAATCGAGGGTGATGCAATACTTTTCTATAAATTCGGCGATACTCCGGAGCTTAAATTACTTTACAAGCAGGTTGAGAAAATGTTTTGCGATTTTCACAAAAGTCTGCTTGCCTATGACCACAGCCGTTTTTGCCAGTGCAGGGCATGCACGGCGGCAATAAATCTCACATTAAAAGTAATTACACATTTCGGGGAGTTCACAAGTTACAGCGTAAAAAATTTCAGCAAGCTTATCGGTAAAGATATTATTGTTGCTCACCAGCTTATGAAAAACGACATCAAACCGCATGAATACTGGCTCGTAACAACAAATCTTGTTAAGAACGGCACTCCGGCAGGCTTAACGGAGTGGATGAAGTGGTTTAAGAGTGGCAAACAAACTGAAAGCGGCGAAATATCGTTTCATTACACACAGCTTTCTCCTTTAAAAAGTAAAATCGAGCCTGAACAGGTGCCCGAATTGGACCTCTCAAAAAAAGAAAAAATGATATCATTCTCAAAAGAATACGACACCGACATCATAACTTTATTCCATGCAACTGGCGATTTTAATTACCGTAGCCGCTGGCAGGAAGGCGTGAAAGCTGTTGAGAAAATCAGCCATTTTTTGCCGCGAATCGGAACAAGGTGCAAATGCGAGCTTGAAAACGGCGAGACTAGCATTTACAGCACAAGCTATTTTTACAGTCCGGATAGAATTGAATTCAGCGAAATGGAAGAAAAACAGAAAAGAACGGCTTATTACACACTTGAAAAAATTGATGATGCTAAAACAAAGCTTACGCTTGATTTCTATCTCGAAAAGAACATAATTGGTAAAATTTTCTTCGGGATTGGGGAGAAAAAGAAAATGGAAGAAACCTTCGAAAAATCATTACTGAACCTTGATGAATTAGTAAAAGCAATCAAGCTGCCAAAGCAGGACTTAAGTTAACTTAAGCTAGCTTAAACTGGCTAAACATATTTACCAAACTCACCGTTTAAAAACGGATTATGCACTTTCTCCTCGCCTACTGAAGTTTCTTCCATATGTCCGGGATAGATAATATAATCATCCTCATATTTAAAAATTTTGTTGTTAATTGAATCAAGCAGAAGATTAATATCACCCATCCACAAATCGGTTCTCCCTATTGAACCGAGGAAAACTGTATCACCTCCGAATATTACTTTCTCTTTTTCATCAACAAACGAGACGCTTCCCGGCGAATGACCGGGCGTATGCAGAATTTTAAGCGTTGTTCCCGCAAATTTTATTTCGTCGGATTCATCAATGAATTTATCAGGACTCGGCGGCTTTGGGAACTGGATTTGAAACATTGCCCCCTGCTCAAGCGCATTATCAATTAATGGCGAATCATCTTTATGCATTAACAGGGGAACGTTAAATGTTTTCATAGCCCAGTCATTGCCCAGAATATGGTCAATATGTCCGTGTGTATTTAAAATGAGCTTGATGCTTATTCCATTATCCTTAATGTATTTTGTGATTTCGTCTTTTTCAAAATCTTCGTAAGCGCCTGGGTCGATGATAACACCTTCTTTGCTGTCATCATCCCAGTAAATGTAGCAGTTCATTTCAAACGGGTTAACTGTGAAGGATTGTGTTGTCATAGTTATCTTTCATTGCGAACGAAAGTGAAGCAATCTCAAAAATCCGCACTGGGATTGCCAGGTCGCTTCGCTCCTCGTAATGACAATAATTGTATAGTTTTTACTTAGTTTTTTAAATATTTTAGCAATTTACAATGAACCGAAGCGATAAAACAGGCATAAGAGAAGACAAACCGCGCAAAGAAACCGTAATTGCTTTAAATAAAAAAGCTTACCATGATTATGAAATACTAAGCAAGTATGATGCAGGTATGGTCTTAACAGGGACTGAGGTTAAATCGCTAAGGGAGCATAAGGCAAGTCTTGTTGATGCTTATGCAAGAACGAAAAACGGAGAAGTGTGGCTGATTAACTCTAACATACCTGTTTATAAGCTTGGGACTTACACAAATCACGAACCGATGCGAAACCGCAAGCTGCTGTTAAAGAAGAGCGAGATAAGAAAGCTTGACCAGAAATTGAAAGATAGAAGTCTTACCGTTGTTCCGTTAAAGCTTTATTTTTCGGGACCCTATATTAAAATCGAGCTTGGGCTTGCTAAAGGAAAAAGAAAATACGATAAGCGCGAAGCAATCAAAAAAGCAGAAATGCAGAGAAAACTAAAGAGAGTAAGAATATAATGCCTTTTCCCAGTGTAAAAGAACAGTTAGCTGTAATTAAAAGGAACATTGTTGAAATAATTCCCGACGATGAGCTTGAACGAAAGCTGGCTAAATCGCTAAAGGAAAACAAGCCGCTCAGAATTAAGCTCGGCTGCGACCCGTCACGTCCAGACCTGCACATTGGGCACAGTGTTGTTCTGCAAAAGCTGAGGGATTTTCAGGATTTGGGGCATATTGCGGTATTAATCATAGGCGATTTTACAGCTATGATAGGCGACCCCTCTGGAATCAATAAAACCCGCCCCCCGCTTTCACTTGAGGAAACCCGAATAAACGGAAAAACTTATTTTGAACAGGCATCGAAAATACTGCTTGAGAAAAACCTTGAAATAAGGTATAACTCCGAATGGCTTGATAAGATGAACTTCAGCAATGTAATAAAGCTTGCAAGCAAATATACGGTTGCACAGATACTTGAGCGTGACGATTTTGAAAAACGGATGGAATCAGGAACGCCAATAAGCCTGCACGAGCTGCTTTACCCGCTTTCACAGGCGATGGACTCGGTTGCAATTAAAAGCGATGTTGAGCTCGGCGGCACCGACCAGAAATTTAACCTGCTTGTGGGTAGAGCCATACAGGAAGCATACGGACAGGAGCCTCAATGCATAATTACAATGGAGCTGCTTGAAGGAACCGACGGTGTTGAAAAGATGAGCAAGTCGTTAAACAACGCTATATGTTTTACGGATTCGCCGAAGGAAATGTTCGGAAAGACGATGTCAATACCCGATTCGCTGATACTAAAATACTTTACACTTACCACACCGCTAAGCAATAAAGAGCTGACAGGAATCAAAACACAGCTTGAGGAACCCCAAAACAATCCCAGGGATCTTAAAGTGCGTCTCGCATACGAGCTGGTCAAGAAATATTACGATGAAGAAAGCGCGGAATACGCAAAAAAGGAGTTTGAAAATGTTTTCGTTAAGAAGGAAATTCCCGACGACATCCCCGAATATAAAATTGATGCCAAAGAACTGAAGCTGATAAGCCTGATGAAGGAAACGGGAATGGTATCCTCAGCTTCAGAGGCGATGCGGCTGATAAAACAGGGCGGAGTTTACATTGACGGAGAGAAAATCACCGATGACAAGTTTGTGGTCAAAGCCGAAAAAGATTTCATCCTCAAGGTGGGCAAAAGAAAATTTGTAAAAATCAAAGTTTAATTAATATATTTTAATTATTATATTTGCTTCATGAATTTATTTAGAACTCACCTGGCTGCAGCGACAGGCCTATTAACCAAAACTTAAAACCGGAGAATTAGTAGAAATTGTTCAAACCCACTAAAATCTTCTTCACCAAAGGTGTTGGAAGACATAAGGATTATTTGCAGTCATTTGAGATGTCTTTAAGAATGGCAGGAATTGAAAAATGCAATTTAGTGTCGGTATCAAGTATTTTCCCCGCTGGATGCAAAAGAATGCCAAAAGAAGACGGGGTAAAGCTGCTTGAGCCCGGGCAGATTACATTCTGCGTTATGGCAAGAAATTCAACCAACGAACCCAACAGGCTAATCGCTTCGTCAATCGGGGTAGCCCTGCCGAAGGATGACAGCCAGTACGGATATATTTCCGAACACCACCCCTTTGGTGAGTCCGAAAAGATTTCAGGCGAATATGCAGAAGACATTGCGGCTCAAATGCTCGCTACAACCCTTGGCATCGAATTTGATCCTGAGCAGGCATGGGACGAGAGAGAGCAGGTCTATAAGGCAAGCGGGCAGATTTATAAAACATTTAATATCACTCAGTCTGCAGAAGGCGATAAAACCGGGATTTGGACAACTGTTATTGCCGCTGCCGTAATGCTCCCATAGTGAAAAGTGAAAAGGCAGAACAAAAACAACTCCCCTAGTCCCCCTTTAGTAAGGGGGATTAAAAAATGCCTTATAGTTTGTAATGGCGAATTAAAGAAACGACTGCTGAACAAATTTTTAGATGCTTCGCTTTCGCTCAGCATTGTTGCCTGCGACGGTGCTTCTAATTTTCTTTACAGGTACAAAATTATCCCTCATTATATTACCGGCGATTTTGACGCTATAAAATCCGGTGTCCTGAGGTATTACAAAACAAAAGGTGTCACGATAAAAAAAATCCGTGACCAGAACACAAATGATTTAGAAAAAGCACTAAAGCTTGCCCTTTCAAAAAAATTCAGTAAAATTTTAATAATCGGAGCCACGGGCAAGCGCCTTGACCATACGATAAATAATCTGAGCGTTTTAAAACGTTACAGCAAAAAAGCTGATATTAAGTTTTACGATAATACCTTCGAAATGTTTTTCTTAAACAAAAGCACAGAGTTCAAATACCGTAAAGGTGAGGTTGTGAGTCTGTTAGCACTTCCCAAGGCAGCGGGAATAAAAACCCAGGGACTTAAATGGAAGCTTAATAATGAGACTCTTGAACTGGGCAAGCGTGAGGGCGCGTTAAACATTGCAAGCAGTGATTTTGTGAAAGTCACAATTGAAAAGGGTGATTTGCTTGTGTTTAGGAAGCATTTTGGGAAGATAAATTTATAGTTACCAGTTAACACTTTCAGTCACTTCCCCATCGGATTCAAAAATTAATGCACCGTTTTCATTTGTTTTCAGCACGTTCATTCCGATATGTTCCAGTGAGGCGGTAAATATATCGGTTCGCATTTTTTTGCGTGTTGAACGCGATGATGAAATCACAACAAACTCAGGATTTGCTTTAGCCAAAAACTCAGCCGAACTATAATCGAACGAGCCCGCTCCAGCAGTTTTTAAAACCTGAACGTTATCGTCGCCAAATATGAGTTTAGTGTTGAGAAAATCTTCGTTTAATGAGTATGAATCGGTGAATATGAAACTCTGGTCACCATAAGTAAACTGTGCCATCATTGATTCACCGTTATACAAGCTGTCATAATACAGGTAAATTCTGAATTTACCCTGTTTATTTACTATTTGGGAATTTTCAACAAAATAAATTTTTGTATTCTTGAATGATGTATTAATTAATTCATTCTCAAAAACAGGTTTGTAGTATACAGGGATTAAAATCTTTTTAACAGGGAAATTTTTTACAAAATTGTTCAAGCTTCGGAATTCATTTGCGTTTAAAGCAGTGATAATTAGCAAATCCAGTTCACCAATTCCCTGAGTTTTTAAATACGGAATAACATTTCTTTCAGAGGGTGAATATTTTTTAGTGTCCGAGCCTGTATTAATCAGCACACTCGTTCCGAGAGGCATTTTAATCAAAGTGCTGTTTGAGCTGCCAACATCAATATATGTTATTTGCACTTTATCTGTTTTATCCATTATCGAACTCAGCAATACAAAATTTGCAATTAATAAAATTATAACAGCGGCTCTGAGCTTGTAATTACTTTTACTAATTCCATAAAGAAGTGCAAGAACAATAAAATAAACAGCCATAAAAAGATAGTCGACGAAATACGTTTCAACAAATGCAAAATCAAGCTTAGCGCAGAATTCGATCATTTCAAGCTGGTAATGCATAATCATTGAATTAACGGCTGCAAAAATTGATGCCAGCCAAGATGAAAAAGTTGAGGCGATTATCATAATGAATCCCAATGCCAAAGCTAAGTTTGAAAGCGGGATTGCAAACAGGTTTGCAGCAAGCGATACAACAGAAACTTTATTAAACATCATAGAAGAAATTGGCAGAGTCCCAAGCTGAGCCGCAAACGTCCCTAAAAACAAAAGCAAAATCCACTTAACGGACTTGCCAAAGATTTTTTCCTCATCCAAATTCGCATACCATTTCATTTTCCTAAGCCATTCATTGAGTTTAGGATAAAGAATTATTATTGAAAAAATTGCTGTAAATGAAAGTATAAATCCGGCATCAAACAGCTGGCGCGGGTCGTAAATGAGAATTACAAGTCCCGCAAATGCGACAATGTTGTATGCATTGGGCTTGCGTTCGATAATTTGGGCAATCAAAAAAACACTTGCCATAATTGTTGCCCTGACGATTGAGGGAACGCTGCCTGTGATTCCCATATACAGAAAAAGAAAAATAATTATAATAATGTTTTTGTAAGAATGTTTAACCGGAACAAACATAAGTACAGCCCAGATGATTAACGCCACATAAGCTACGTTCAGCCCGGAAACCGCAATTATGTGTGCAACTCCTGCATTCACAAAATTTTCCTTTATTTCCTGTGATATGTTACTGCGCTCACCCAGCACCAAACCTTTTAAATACTCACCTTCATCTCCCCCGACCAGTTTATCGATTACTTTAATTGAATAATCCTTAATAGGATAAATAATTTTTGACTTCAGAAAGCTTGGTTCAGTATGCCCAATCCGTTCAATTTTGTCAAACCCGAAAGCAATGAATACGGCGTCGACATCATGCATTTTTAGATATTTTCCGTAATCAAACTCGCCGGGATTTCTTCTGTGCGGGAGCATCTCAAGCTTGCCGGTTATTTGGATTTCATCCCCGTAACGGTAATCAGAAGGGGGTTTTTCAGCATATTTCACTTTATAAACTGAAACAAGAACATAGCCGTCACAATGAATACTGTCGGCCATCTTATTTTTGATAAGAAGTCTGAGCCTGTCATCTTTTACTTCCGGCTGTTCGGAAACTATCCCTTTTAAAACGTTTTTTTTATCTTTGAATTCATTGACGAGCTTTGAAACATTATTTTCTTCAGTTTTATAATATTTAAATTGAAACAAAAATATTCCAAACAGAATAACAATTGCAGAATATGAAAACAGGAACAGTTCACCTTTTGTAGGGGTTGTATAAGTAAAAATTATCAGTGCGGATAAAACAAGGAGAATAACAATGAAAAACACATCAGGCAGGGCGCTTAAATTCATGCCTGAGAAATAACTAATTAAAATCCCTATAATTAGCGGAATTACAGTAACAAGAGCAGGATATTTTCTTACAAAGTTTTGCAGAACTGTTAAGATTAATAATAAATTTTTATTTATTAAATATAAATCAATTTACTTTTTAGATTGCAAATAATTTTGTAATTTACACTTTCAACCGAAAATAATAATGAAGCCGATAGTAACTAACCGCTTAATCATACGTGAATTCAGACCGAGTGACCTGGGGGAGATATACAGAATACTTGATGTAGAATTGGGGCTTGTGGACTCCGTAGAACAAGACTCCTCAATTGCCCAGCGTAAAAAATGGCTTGAGTGGACCCTGCAAAGCTACGAGCAAAACAGGATGCTGTTAAATCCACCCTATGGCAACAATGCGATAGTGCTTAAAGATTCGCTCCAGCTAATCGGAGCTTGCGGCTTTACGCCTATCCTAGCTCCGCTCGGACTGATTCCATATTACAGGTATTCTGCGGGAGTCGTTGATGAAGAATACAACTATCCCGAAGTTGGAATATTTTTTGCAATTTCCCCCCACTACCAGTGCAGGGGCTTTGCCTATGAAGCTTCAAAAGCTCTGATTGAGCTGGGGTTTAAGAAGCTTAAAATCAAAAGAATTGTCGGCATTACTAACCTTTATAACAATCCATCAATTGCGGTTTTAAAGCGGCTGGGAATGAGAATCGAAACACTCCCAAGCCATAAATGGATGCAGGTCGTGGGGTTTCTGGAAAACAATTTAAACGGGAAAGCCGATTAAAATTAATGGTCAAGCGAATTAGATGGACAGAAAGGAAATTTGAATTTAACCTGCCGCCGGGCGTTTTCCCCAATCTGCTGGTAAGACTTCTTGGAACTGCTCCCAGAATTGAGGATTTGACTAAATGGCTGAGCAATGAGGAACTCTCCTTCAAATCAAACGGAAAATGGTCGATAAAAGAGCATATAGGACATTTAATCGATTTAGAGGAGCTTCACGAAAAAAGGCTAGCCGAAATTCTGCAAGGTAAAGGGACACTCACCGCAGCTGATATGACGAATAGGAAAACTAACGATGCAAACCACAATTTAAAGAGCATTGCAGAATTGCTTTCTGAATTCAGGAGAGTAAGAGAAGATTTTGTTAACCGGCTGGAAGCCCTGGATGAAGGAACTATCTTAAAATCGGGTATCCACCCAAGATTGAACCAGCCGATGAGGATAATAGATATTGCATATTTTACATCCGAACATGATGACCATCACCTCACGATAATAAAAGAAATCATTAACATCCAAACTCAGTGATTATGGTTAACCTAAACGATAGGCACACGCCTGATGAACAAAGTAGCGGACTTTCACCCGGATTTAAATTCAGGTTAATTATGACAATGGTTTTTCTTATACTTGCTGTTGTTTACATTTTATGGCTGATTAAATTACTTTAATTATGGAAAAATATAAAAAACAATATTCAAAATACTTAGACCAGCTTAGGGAAGAAATCTCGCTTTACAAAGACGAAAATGATTTATGGAAGCTTACGGGGGATATTAAAAACACCCCCGGAAATCTTGCAATTCACATTTGCGGGAACTTAAAATTCAATTTCGGGGCGGTATTGCTGAACAACGGATACGTTAGAGACCGTGACTCTGAGTTTGCAAGAAAAAATGTACCGAGGGAAGAAATCCTCAAAGAAATCGATTCAGCCAAAAAAGTTGTTTTAGAATCATTAAGTACATTAAGCAGAGCGGATTTGAATAAGCCCTTTCCAAGCAGTGCTTACGGTGACGAAGGTACAACCGGAGATTTAATACTGCGGATTTCTTTTCACCTTGCCTACCATTTGGGGCAGATAAATTATCACAGAAGAATTTTAACTTAAATATAATGCCGATAAATAAATGAACGTTTTATACAACACTATAAACCGGTTAAATTATTTAATCAATGAAGTTCCTCAAAAAATAGCTAACATTCCGGGTGATGAACTAGCATTTAAAAAATCACCTGATAAATGGTCTAAAAAAGAGATACTCGGCCATTTATGCGATTCAGCTGTAAACAATCTGGGCAGGTTTATCCGAGCGCAGTTCGAGCCTCAGCCATTTAAGGTTACAAGCTACGCGCAGGATGACTGGGTAAAATGCAATCATTATCAGGAAATGCCGAAGGGTGATATTGTAGATATATGGAAAAGCATTAACACAAGAATCGTTTACGTAATTTCAAAAATGCCGGAAGAGAAACTCGCAGTTGAGTGTGAGTTGGGTGACGCCGCTTTCAGAGATGAAGGTGATAAAAAGACACTGCTTTGGTTGATTGAAGATTATCTTGTTCACATGGAATACCATTTAAAGCAGATAATCGAAGAAGACTGGCTGAGAAACGATTATTTAACGAAAAGAAGATAAATTATTTGCATTTGCCGCCTTTAAATGAGATGAAAATATTAATGTTACACCTGTAAACATTAACACTGCGCACACAAAAAGGGACTCATTATAAAGCGGCAATGCCGGCGCCCGAAACCAGATAATAAAGGCTGGGTAAAACAAAAGGGCTTCATTTAAAACAAAACCCGCAAGCAGCAGCCATAATCCTGTTTTAATAAGTGAAGTTTCGGGATTAATTAAATTATTCACTGAAAACAGGAAGAAAATCCCGCAGTTCACAACGCCCAGCATTACAAGGTGGATGTATCCGATTGCGACCTCGCGGCTGATGAAGGCTGCATCTCCGATATAAGGCAGCGCCGAAAGGAGCTGAAAAATATATTTAAGGGAAAGTGATATAATAAAGATATAGAAAAGTCTTTTGCTCCACACACAGAAATTACTTTTAATAGCTTCTCTTATATTAAACAAATCCTTAAATAGAAATCTAAGCCCGATAAACTGAAATAAAGCCGAGCCGAATGCAATTATCCATATATAATTTGGAAGAGCAAACCCTAAAAGTGAAAGCGTATATGCAGGTATATTCGCCCAAAAAAGCAAATTGAAAGCTGTGTTTAAGCCATCTGAACTTTTGATTAATCCCTGCTTCTCATAATAGAACAAAACAAGCCCTATTAAAGCAAACACAAACCATCCGTTATACTGAAAGTGAAGGTAAAAGTAAATCGCCTGCTTATATAAATCAGTTCCTGCGAGACCTTTAATTACAATTATAGCCAGACCCCACGGACCAAACGATGATAAAAAAAGAAAAAAAAAGCGCTCCGTAAACGAATTTTAATGATAAGTTATGATTTTCTTTTAATGAGGGATTGCTTTTAGTCTCTTTATAAAAATAATATATAAAGAAATACGAAAGTATTATATGGAGAGTTGAAAACGCAATCGAAATGCCAGCATACCCCTGAATTGCAAAACTTAAAAGCTGACCCCAAACAGAAAGCTGGATTAACCAGAAAATAACATCGAACTTCTTCGAAAAAATTTCATTCGGAAGATAACAGTTCAGCAAAAGAATGAATAATGAGGTAAAAACCCATCCGAGCATAGCAGCGTGCGAGTGGGAATGAAGCAGATACTGGAAATTAAAAAATCCGAAATCTTTAACAAACATAAATCTTAAATATGAGCCAATCAAAGCAATTATCACAAAATACAACAGTGCTATAGATATTCTTTTTTTTATCTTATTCGTGCTATTTATAGTCTGTGATTCCACCCTTTTCACATTTTTATTTGTAATAAGGGAAATTAAACGCCGGCTACCTCAACACTTTCATTTCAACTCTGCGGTTGGCTGACATACCTTCCTCTGTTTCATTGCTTGCAACGGGGCTGGATTCACCGTAGCCTTTTGCAATAAGCCTGCCGGGGTTAATCCCATTACTCATAAGATAGCTGACAACACTTTCTGCTCTTTTTTGGGAAAGCTCCAAATTATACTCATCGCTGCCTCTTGAATCAGTATGGGCGGAAATTTCGATATTAACATCAGGGTTATCGGTTAAAAACTTAAACACTCTGTCCAATTCTACAAAAGATTCCGGTTTTAGGTCATACTTATCGAAGTCAAAATAAATATTATTAAGCTTGATTGAAAGCTCGGCGAGTGATTTAATTGAGTGCATAACAATATCAACAGTCATCTCTTTAAACGAATTTTCCCCCGATAAATCGACATTGTTGGAAACAGAATAATAGCCGGCTTTCTCCGCAAAGTAGCTGTAAGCCGAACCGTTTGGCAGGGTAATTATATACTCGCCTGTTTCAGGATTTGAAGTAAGCGCGCCGAAGTTTCGGTTTGAAGAAAGCTCATACCACTTCAAGCCTGCATCAAGGGGAGTCATGTTTTCATCAGTTACTTTTCCTTTTATAGTTACTACGTTTCTTTCCGGTTTAGCTTCTCTAGGGAGCTTAATTGAGTAAATATCGTAACCGCCTTTGCCTCCTTCCCTGTCGGAAGAAAAGAAAGCATATTCACCGTCAGTTGTAATTTTATACGCAACATCGAAGCCGCTTGTATTGATTTCTTTGCCAAGATTTACGGGCTCGCTCCACTCTGTCCACGAGGTATCGCTTAGGCGAACGCTTTTGAAAACATCAAGGCTTCCAAGCCCGTAGTGCCCATCGGAGGAAAAGTATAATGTTTTTCCGTCAGGGTGAAGAAAAGGCGAACGTTCTGAAAAAGGTGTATTGATAACTGTTCCAAGATTGATTTGATTGTCCCATCCTGAATCATTTTTCACCGAAACCCAAATATCGGTATTTCCTTCATATTCACCGTGATAAAATTGTCCCCCTTTAACAAACGGACCAACTCCCCCTTTTCTGTCTGATGTAAATAAGAATGCCTTGCCATCGGCTGTTAAGAAGCCGTCGCAATCCCAGTAAATTGAATTAACCGGCTTTGGGAAGGGCTTAATTTCACTCCACCCTTTTGAAGTCCTCTCAACATAAAAATTATCCCCACCGCCTATAAACCCTTTATAGCTTCCGAATAAAACCAGAACATTGCCGTCAGCGGAGACGCTGTTTACGGCATCATTTTCCTTTGTGCTGAACGGGGCACCCATATTCTTAGGCTTAATCCACGTATCGGCAATACGCTGCGAGTAATAAATATCCTCGCCTCCCTTTTTTCCTTCGGCAAAGGTAAAATACATTGTCAGTCCGTCAATCGTTAAAACCGGGAAGTATTCACTTTTTGATGTGTTGATTGTCTCAATGCTGGTGATTTCAAGGTTCTGAAGGGTGGATTTAAGTAAGTCTATAATCTTGTCTGTTCTATCGACATTTTCTATAAACCACTCTCTGTAATTTAATAATATTTTTGCTGCTTCTTCCCAGTTTTTTTTATCGATATACGGCTTTGCAAGCCGCTGAACGGCAACAAATGCGTCTTCCTGCGGCGCCGTCAGATAAATGAACTGTTTAAGCTCTTCTTCCGATGTAATTGTCTCCAAATCACGCTGGGCAAAGCATTGAGCTGTTAGTAGAAAGACATAACTAAATGTAATCAGCTTAACCATAAATCTCTAAGAACAGGGGAAAAACGAAATTTCAGTGTATTTTATTTTTTCAAACGGAACTCGACTCTCCTGTTGAGAGCCCGTCCTTCTTCTGTATCATTATCTGCGACGGGCATGGTTTCGCCGTATCCGTGCGGCTCTAATCTCAAAGAATTTATTCCTTTCTGTATCAGATACTGTACAACGGAATTTGCCCTCTGCTCTGATAATGTCTGGTTAAAATTGTCGCTTCCAACATTATCGGTATGAGCATTTATTTCAACATGAAGTTCGTCATTAACCGTCATAAATTTATACAAAAGATTCAGTGCTTCGTAGGACTCAGGTTTTAAGTCAAACTTACCAAAATCAAAGAAAATATTTTCGATTTTAATTGCCCTTCCTGAATTTTTAAGCTCATCAACGGATATTAAGCTCATATCTACCTTTGCTTCTTCATAAGCTTTTGCCGCGGTTAAATCCATATAATTAACCGTAGAGTAATAACCCTTTACATCAGCATAATATGCATAGTTTTTTCCAATAGGGAGTGCAATGAAATATTCACCCGTCTCAGGGTCGGTCTTAGCTATGCCTACTTCCTTCATTGCCTCAACATCTTCCCAGCGGATTGTTGCATCCACGGGATTTCCTTTTTCATCTATCACCTTGCCTGTAACAGTAACTACATCACTTACGGGCTGTATTTCTTCCGGCAGTTCAACATAGTAAATATCCTCCTCGCCGAATCCCATTTCATTTATAGTGGAAAAATACGCATGTTTACCGTCCGTGGAAATCTTATAACCCCAATCTTCCTCAGCAGTGTTTATTTGTTTTCCAAGATTTACCGGTTCGCTCCACTCAATCCACGATGTATCGCTTAACCTTACCGTTTTGAAAACATCAGATTTCCCCAAACCGGGGTGTCCGTCGGATGAAAAATATAAAGTCTTTCCGTCAGGGTGTAAAAATGGAGTTCGTTCAGTGTAGGGTGTATTAATTGTCGGGCCGAGATTTATCGCCGTCTTGCCCCAGCTTCCGTCGGCTTCTTTCAGCACAACGTATAAGTCGGTATTACCCCAGTACATACCATGATGGTAATCGCCCTTTGGCTTATATTCACCTACCCCCTTCGGCCGCTCGGAAGAAAATATTACTGCTTTGCCGTCAGCCGTTAAGAACGCATCTGCATCCCACCATTTTGAATTAATCGGCTCAGGATACTGAATAACATCGGAAAAACCGTTTTTAGTTTTCTCAATATAAAAATTATCGCCTCTTCCCAAAGCATTTATGTAGTTGCCGAATAACACAAGCGTGTTGCCATCAGCTGAAATACTGTTTATATATTCATTGCTTTCTGTATTAATCTTCGAAGGAAGTGGTTTCGAGATGGTCCACCTGTAATTTACGTAATAAGATATAAACACGTCCTCTCCGCCGATATTATCTTCTCTGTCCCGCCCCGTGAAATAGATTTTCTTCATATCCGGCGAGAGTACCGGCCCGTATTCCCTCCCAAGGGAGTTAATATTACCGCCCATATTGTATATTTTAATACCCTTCTCAGGGGCACTAAGGAGCTCTATAATTTTGCCGATGGTTTGTGTATGATTCGGAAATCTGAATTTGTGATCTTCGTAAAACTTAATTGCCTTTTTCCAGCTGTGCTTATTAATGTAAGGAGAAGCCAGATACTGCAATGCTATAAATGCATCTTCACTTGGAGCGTAAAGTCTAACAATATTCAAGTAATATTCGGGACTTTCACCGCCATCAATCTGTATTTTTTGTGAGTAAGAAAATTGTGAGAAGGCAAACCAAAAGGAAACAATCAAATAAAAATTAAAACTCTTACCAGCTGTTTTCGGATTTAAAATGAAACGGGCAAGATTTATAACTTCGCTATGAATAGTTGTTTAAATTGCTGAAGAATTTAACTCAAATTATCTAATTTTTTATAAATGGTCAAGACTAACTATTATATGGTAGTCAAATAACCTATCTAATTAAACTTTATAAGCTATAAATTAAATAAAAGTTTCAATTAACATTGAAATTATTTAAGCTAAAACATATATTTGTTAACGCTTCTGTAATATTTAACTAATATAAACTTAGTAATTAAATATGTCCGAAATCCTGCTGGATGTTCAAAATCTCAAGAAATTCTTTCCAATCAAAAGAGGGCTTTTCTCTAAAACTGTAGGTTATGTAAAAGCTGTTGATGAGGTTTCATTTCAGATTAAAAGGGGGGAGACCCTCGGACTGGTGGGTGAATCAGGCTGCGGCAAAACAACAATCGGCAGAAGCATTTTAAGGCTCATTGAGCCCACCGCAGGAAGCGTATACTTTGAAGATAAAGACGTTACTAAAATGGACCACAAAGACCTTAAAAAAGTCCGTAAGGATATGCAAATCATTTTTCAGGACCCCTATTCATCGCTAAATCCAAGAATGACCGTTGGCGGAATGATTACCGAAATATTAAAGTTCCATGAAATAGCCGATGGCGAAGCGGCAGAAAAGAGGGTGAATGAACTGCTTGAGAAAGTTGGATTATCGAAGCTTCACGCAAGAAGATATCCGCATGAGTTTTCAGGGGGACAAAGGCAGAGAATCGGAGTTGCAAGAGCACTTTCGGTTGAACCAAAATTTATAGTATGCGATGAACCTGTATCGGCTCTTGATGTATCAATACAATCTCAAATTATAAATCTGCTCCAGGATTTACAGAAGGAGCTTCATCTTACATACTTATTCATTTCACATGATTTATCGGTTGTGGAGCATATAAGCGACAGAGTTGCAGTAATGTATCTCGGGCAGATTGTAGAAATAGCCGATTGCAAAGAACTCTATGCAAACACAAAGCATCCGTATTCAGAAGCATTGCTTTCTGCAGTCCCCATTCCCGACCCGAAGAAAAAAAGAAACAGAATTATTTTAACCGGAGACGTTCCCTCGCCAGCAAACGTGCCGACAGGGTGCTACTTCCATCCCAGATGCCCTAAAATCAAAAAAGGAGAATGTGAACACATTCATCCGTTACTTGCTTCGCTGAATCAGACTTCACACATGGTTAAATGTATCTTATATCCTGAAAGCTACCCGACAAAAGAGATAAAAGCCGCGTAAGTTTTTTTCATAAATTATTTAATCAGAACCAACTTTCCTGAATAAGAGTATATTTCTGAACCAACACTGCCTTGTACTGTGGCTGTGTAAAAATAAACTCCTGAAGATAGCCCCTCGCCGTTAAATACATAATTATGCTCACCTGCCGGCAAGTGATTGTTGACAATCTGCCTGACTTCCCTGCCTTCAATGTCATAGATTTTTATAACAACAAAACTGTTCTTAGCTAATGCAAGTTTTATATTTGTTGTCGGATTAAACGGGTTCGGATAAACAGAAAGTGAAAATCCTGCAGGGACCTGAATATTTTGCACAGAAATAGGATTACAATAATTCCTGAGAGAAAGCCTGATTGCATCTGCAATAACAAATCCGTTTGTTCCCGTATTGCTAACCAAAATATTTCCCGAGCTCCCGGCATTAAAGCGGAAAATTCCCAAAGCCACCCATTCACCGCCCTGCGCTCGCTGGTTAACAACAGTATCCTTTATACCTCCTTCAAATGTAATTTTTACAGGAACATTTAAAGCTCTATTTGTTTCTGATGTCCAGCGGAGAAATACTTCATAATAGCCTGTATTTTGAACAAAAGGAGAATATCTTACTGATTTAGTTCCTTGTCCGGTATTCCCGTCGTGAATATAATTTACGCTCCAGTATCCCGGTGTAAATGTGCTTGGTGTCCATTGCCCTGTTATTGTAACGCCGTTCAGTGTATCTGTATTATCAAGTATAATGTCACCCGGCTTTAAGATGTTATTTATGTAATCGCACATCCCTTTACCTAGAACTTCACCATGTGTTTTATACAATGGCAGAGTCCATTGA
The DNA here is from genome assembly GCA_022616535.1 of Chlorobiota bacterium. Classification (GTDB taxonomy): domain Bacteria; phylum Bacteroidota; class Ignavibacteria; order Tepidaquicellales; family OLB5; genus JAKEEM01. Next base: position 27,027 of record JAKEEM010000016.1, read on the forward strand.
ACATTGTCAGTCCTGTTAACCCAGCCTGTTTCTAAACTGGTAGAAAATTCCATTGATGAAAACATTGAATCTACCCAGGCTGCTGATGTTTGCCCATTTGTGGCATAGGCAGGCAATCTGTTGAAAACATACCCCCCGTTCTCCAGCAGCAGTTTACGGTAAAAATCAAGATTTACCGAACGAACTCCCGATGCATGCCTGGAGTAAAACCATGTATTATTATCATTTTGCCCGGGAAACGGATTGTGGCTGTCAATAAAAATTTTCAACGGATTTTGGGAAGACGTTTCTATAATTTTTTGCTTCACCGCAATTACAGCGGCCCAATAGGAAGGAGAATCCCAGTCACGATTAAAGTCAACCGGCAGCTGGTCTTTGCCTGTTCCCCCAATCGCAGTATTATCCACATCCATTACCGGCACAACATAAACAATTGCCAGCCTTCGCAGTCTATCTGCCTTCACATTACTTGAAGCCATAAAATCACACAAACCTTCGATTACATAGTTTGAATGCGATTCCATGGCATGGTTTCTTCCAATTACCCATATTGAGTATTTACCCGTATCGGGCACGCAGGGTTCCGTAAATTTAAAAAGCTTAACGTTCTTTCCACCTTGGCTTAAAGCAATATTTGAAACAGATACGAATGGATTTGATAAAAACCTCGTTTCAAGGTTTATTAAATCAGAATAAACATATGGATAACCGTGGGAAAAATATATAGTGTTTTGAGAATACGTCCTTGTAAATTCTTTTGAGTCACCTATGAACGTTCCCGTAAACCTGAACCAATTTATTTTATCATAGCTGTATGCAGCAAGCACTGGCACATAGTATTGCTGAGTATACTTTACCTGTATTTTAAACGGCTGGCTTACATTAAAGCCGGAAATTTTACAGTAAAATACTACATTATGCACATCGCCAGTGCGCAGTTTTGATTCAATTTTTACAGTATTAGTTAAATTATTAATAGTAATTACCTTTGCATTTGCTCCTTCAAAACTTGTGTCAACTGAAATTTGTGAAAGGGATATACAATGAAGTGAAATGAAAGCAACAAGGGATAATTTGTATTTAACATTTTTAAACATCATCAATGTAAATCTAAATAATTTACATAAAAAAAGGGACACATATACTCGTCCCCATAGACTTGAGGAGTGTCCTAATTTCGTCTAGTACAATCCGTCATTCCTGCGAAAGCAGTCCCAGCGTAGCGCGGAGCAATCTTGCTTTTATTTTGTAAGATTCCGTATCACGTAACGGAATGACAGCGTATGGGGAGCCCACAAAATTAGGAGACTACCTACACTTGAAACTCAAAGCTCAAGAGATCACTCTTCCTGTTTTATAATAATTATACCGTAATAATAGGTATTCTTAGTTCTCTTATTAAAGTTCAAACACCATTTTGAAAGAGCTTTAGGAGTTAAATGGATTTTGACTCTTTTCTGCTCAGGGTCAATTACGGTAACATACTTATTTTCATAGTCAATTGCACTTACCCAGTGGTCTTCGTGATCGGTTAGAATTACAAGCTTGTTGCCCTTTTTTAGATTATATTTAACCCTTTGCTTAAAAGCAGACTCGGTTTTATTATAAAATTCCTTGTAGCGGAAACCAAGATGCTTTAATGCTTTTTTAATCTTCTTTTCACTTGTTCCCTTTTCCCTGTCAGAGCCGGCAAGCTCCCTGATCCTCCGCTCTGAAAATGCATAGCCCATTGCTAAAAGCGAGTTTCTGACAGATGCGGGACCGCAGGTAAATTTTGTTTCTTGTCTGTGGTAGGTCAATTAAACAGAACCCTAAATTATGCAAAATAAATCAAGTAAAGTAAATATACACAGAATATTTTTATCATTGAAAATTTATAAGTCTTAATAATGCCAAGTTTTAACGGCAATTACAAATATTTACAGATTTTAAATTGAACTTTAGTTAAATCTCTAACCTTACAGATAAACGGAAGGACGGTTATGGTCAATTTGGAACCCTTTGGCACTTCTATACCTTAAAAATGTTATATATTTTAAGTTAAATAATTAATAATATTATTTAAATTATTCTTTAAATGGCATTAACCAAAAAATTAATGAGGTCAAAAAATCAGCTTTTCCGAGTAATATTAGTCATTTTTCCCTTATTGCTGAGTATAAATTCATATGCACAATTTGGACAGAATAAAGTCCAATACAAGGTATTTGACTGGAAATTCATACAGTCCAGGCACTTCGATATTTACTTCTCCCAGAATGGAGAATATATAGCTCAATTCACCGCCCTTGCTGCGGAAAGCTCTCTGGTTAGTCTTCAGAATAATATTGGTTATGATATAAAAAACAGAATTCCGATAATTGTTTTTAATTCTCATAATGAGTTTCAGCAGAACAATGCAGTCGACGAATATCTCCCCGAAGGCGTCGGCGGTGTAACCGAACTTTTTAAAAACAGGATAGTAATACCTTTTGAGGGTGATTACTCAAAATTCCGACACGTAATACATCACGAAATGCTGCACGCATATATGAATGATATGTATTACGGCGGCTCACTGCAGAATATTATATCACAAAACATACGGCTTCAGTTCCCGACTTGGTTCAGCGAGGGCATGGCTGAATACCAGTCCTTAAGCGGCAACGACAAAGATAACGATATGTTCATTAGAGACGCCGTGATTTACGATTACCTTCCCCCGATTGATTATATAAACGGATATTTGTCATACCGCGGGGGGCAAAGCTTTTTTGCATGGCTAGCGGATGAATACGGTGAAGAAAAAATCGGTGACCTTATGCACCAAATCAAAGCAGTCGGCGATGTATATGACGGGTTTTATGACGTATACAAAAAGGATTTGGACGAGCTTAGTGAAAAATGGCACAAATCTTTAAAACAGACCTATTGGCCCGACATAAACACAAGGCAGGAGCTTAGTGACTTTGCAATTCGTTTAACCAATTCAAGAAAAGGAGACGGATTTTATAATGTTGCGCCCTCAATCTCCCCAAAAGGAGATAAAATTGTTTATATATCCAACAGGGATGATTATTTCGATGTCTACATTGCAGATGTAAAATCAAAAAGGATTATAAAAAAGCTAATCAGCGGCAACACTACTGCTGATTTCGAAGAGCTGCACCTCCTTGCACCTGGTTTGTGCTGGTCTCCAAACGGGAGGAAAATCGCAATTTCGGTTAAAAGCGGAGATAAGGACGCTGTTTATATAATCGACGCTGAAAGCGAAGATGAAACTGAGCTCCCCATCAGATTCGACGGAATTTTTTCGGTTAACTGGAACCCGAATAACAACTCGCTCGTAATGCGCGGGGATAACTCAAAACAGTCCGATATCTGGGTGTATGATTTAAAAACTAAAAAGCTCGAACAAATAACCAACGATTTATTCTCGGACTTAGAACCGAGCTGGTCTAATGACGGGAAAAAGATATACTTTACTTCAGACAGAGGAAATTATACTGATTTAAACAATATCCCTCACGATTTCGATATGGCAGATTATGGCCATTCAGAAAAAGACTTGTATGTTTATGATATAGATACAAGAACTTTAAAAAAATTCACCGACAAGAAATACACTAATGAATCGAATGTGGTTATCTCTCCGGACGGAAAAAAGGTTTTATATATTTCTGATAGGAACGGAATAAATAACATCTGGCTTAGAGACCTTGAAACAAACGAAGAAAAACCAATAACAAACTCAATCGACCCAATTAGCCAAATCTCGCTTTCCGGCGACGGGAAACGCCTGGCTTTTACAGCACTAAATAAAGGCGGCTACGATATTTTTTATCTGGAAAACCCGTTTGAAATTGACTTAAAGATTAAAGAACTGCCCAATACAGTATTTGTTCAAGCGATGCTGGATAAAAAGTCAAAAGAATTAACGGATAAATTAGATTCAAACGAAAAAGCCGATCAAAGCGAAGTTAAATCCGATAGTTTATCACAGGAAACAGAAAATATTAATCCCTCTGAAAGCAGCGACAGCAACCGAACAGTGATTACGGATGATAACAGCGGAGATAAAAACTATTCAGTTTACGGTGAAAACATAGGGATTGATTTAAAACCCGGCTCGCAGGACTCTGCTAAAAAACTTGCCTCAAACAATGTTAAGCTGAAGGAAAAGAAGGTCAAATCGCAGTTCAGGCTGACTGATAATGTGAACGATGACGGAAGCTTCAAGGTCAACAAATACAAAATAAAGTTTTCCCCCGATATAATCTACAGCAACGTTAATTACAGCAGTTTTTACGGTGTGCAGGGTATCGCCCAGATGGCATTCAGCGACGTACTCGGAAACCACAGAATCTACGTTGCAACAAGTCTCGTGCTTGACCTTAAAAACAGCGACTACGCATTCGCATACTACTACCTACCTAAACGGATTGACTACGGAATTGAGGCATATCACTCAGCAAGATTCCTTTTGCTTGGCAGCTCATTTTCTACCGCCCAGCTTTACAGATACAGGCAGTTTGGCCTTAACGTTAATATGTCATATCCGCTCAGCAGATTTAACCGGATTGACGGAGCACTGGCATTCAGCAGGCTCTCAAAAGAAAATCTTGATAATCCTCTTGAACCAACGGAAAAACTTGATTTTGTGCTGCCAATTGCAAGCTACGTTCACGACAACACTTTATTCGGCTACACAGCACCAGTAAGGGGAACGCGGTACAACATTACAATGCTCGGAACTCCAAAGATAGGCTCTAACGGTGTAGAGTTTTTCAGCACAATACTGGATTACAGAACATATTTTAAATTAGTCGAAGATTACAATTTTGTATGGCGTCTTAACGGCGGTTTCAGCGTAGGCAGAAATCCCCAGCGTTTTTATCTCGGCGGAACAGAGAACTGGATTAATTACTCGATTGAAAACGACGAGCTTCCGATAGAGGAAATTAAAGATTTTGCTTTTTCAACCCCAGTTCTGCCTCTAAGAGGATTCAACTACAACGTTCGCTCAGGCTCAAAATTTTTGTTAATGAATAATGAATTCCGCTTCCCGCTGTTCAGATATCTTGTACTCGGCGCGCTTCCGTTTGCTTTTCAGAACATCCAGGGTGTAGCATTTATGGATTTGGGAACGGTCTGGACGGATAACAAAAAGCTGCAGCTTTTCCAGAGAACAAGCCAAGGTGTACAAACTAAAGATTTGTTAATGGGTATTGGTGTAGGAACAAGAATATTTCTGCTGTACTTTCCGCTAAAATTTGATGTTGCGTGGTCATATAACTTCAAAACATTCTCAAAACCGACTTATTATTTATCAATAGGGGCTGATTTCTAAGCAGCAAATTTGTTAGTAACTAAAAAGGAGCTTAAAGGCTCCTTTTTTTGTGGACTATAAACTATATATAAGAACAAATTGAGTTTAACTATAATTTTTATTCTTTTTAAAAATGTAAAAAATTATTAAATTTGCAGATATTTTTAGGGGACAGGTAGCTCAGTTGGTAGAGCAACGGCCTGAAAAGCCGTGTGTCGCCGGTTCGATTCCGGCCCTGTCCACAAAATGAAGCAAAAAATTGCAAATACTTATACCGCGGTTTTCGTCAAAGATGGCGATATGTATGCTGCATATGCGGAAGAGCTCCCGGGAGCCAATTCTCAAGGTAAAACTATAGATGAAGCCAGAGAAAACCTTAAAGAAGCCATTAGCTTGATCATTGAAGCAAATAAAGAGCTTTCCAGAAAATCCGTAAGTAGAAGAAAACTTCTTCGGGAGAAAATTCTGGTTAGTCTTTGAAACGAAAAGATTTTATAAAGCTAATCGAAAAACAGGGATGTAAATTTTTAAGAGAAGGCGGAAATCATACAATTTATTATAACCCTTTAGGGAACAAAACTTCTGCAATACCAAGACATCGAGAGATAGGGGATTTTTTATGCAGAAAAATATGTAAAGACCTTTCTATTATCTTCAAGAAATAACCTAATTCAAATTTCGATTGTTTCTTAAGCCAAGTATTGAGATTTTTGTAATAATTTTTTGGCTAAAGACACACAAATAGCAAAAGTCGAAAAAAGAAAGGTTGAGCTTTCCAACCTCAGTAAAGTTCTATACCCCGATGATGATATTGTCAAAGCGCAGGTAATTGAGTATTACCTCAAAATTGCACCCACGATTTTAAACCACATAAAAGGCAGGCCTCTATCTCTAGTACGCTTTCCCGACGGAATTTACGGCGAGCAGTTCTTCCAGAAAAACAGACCTGACTGGGCACCCGAATGGATTGAATACGAAACTCTTGGCAGCGAGGATAAGAAAGATTACATTATCGCAACGGAGGAAGCATCACTGGTATGGCTCGCAAATCTTGCCTGCCTTGAGCTTCACCAGATGCATTCAAAAAAACCGAATTACGACAAACCCGATTACATGGTGTTTGACCTCGACCCGCCGGAAGGATTTAAATTCGCGGACATTATTGACATTGCGCTTGAACTCAAACCACACCTCGAAAATCACGGCTATCACCCTTTTGCAAAAACTACCGGGGGAAAAGGAATCCACGTTGTTGTGCCCATTGAGCAAAAATGGGATTTCCATAAAGTATTTGAAACAGCACAGTTAATAGCAAAACCGTTTGTGGACGAGCGTTCGAAAACTTTAACGCTGCAAATAAAAAAAGATGCACGCAAAGGGAGGGTGCTGATCGATATATACAGAATAAGGCAGGGACAATCGATAATTTCGCCTTACAGTCTGAGAGGAAGAAAAGGGGCACCTGTTTCAATGCCGCTTAAATGGGAACAACTGGAGGATCTAACAAGTCCAACTGAATACAATTTAATTAACGTTCCAGACATCGTAAAAAATGAAGGCGATGCGTGGGAAGGAATCTCAGCGTACTCAGTCGAGCTCCACACGGAGCGGAGGTCAAAAGCAAAACCACCAAAGAAAACACTAAAGCCATCAAAAAAATACAAAACACCCGAACAGCTTGAAAAATACTCCAAAAAAAGGGATTTTGCAAAAACCCCCGAACCCGGGTGGGAGATAATTGAGGGCAAAGGCAGTTCGTTTGTAATTCACCGCCACCACGCATCACGTCTGCATTATGACCTTCGCCTGGAGAAAGACGGTGTATTAAAATCCTGGGCTGTTCCAAAAGGTCTCCCCCCTTCTCCGGGGGTAAAAAGACTGGCGGTGCAGACCGAAGACCATCCAATGGAATACCTTAAATTCGAAGGGAAAATACCAAAGGGACAATACGGCGGGGGTGATATGTGGGTCTATGCAGGCGGCAAATATGAAATCACAAAAGATAAAAAGGACGGGTTTTATTTCCGGCTGCACAGTCCAGCCGTTAGCGGCGAATACAGGATATACAAAATCAAGGAAAAGGACTGGCTTTTGGAACGTGTCGATAGACCGCAGGTCGATTGGATTCATGATTTGATTGAACCGATGCTTGCCCAGCCGAGAAAAGATATTCCTGTTTCGGATTCATTCATTTATGAAGTGAAATGGGACGGTATAAGGGTTATGGTGTCACTTGAGGATGATAAAATCACGCTACGGAGCAGGAATAATCTCGATTTAACTGCAAAATTCCCCGAGCTTTTGAATGTGGAAAAATCATTCAGGGCAACTTGCGGGCTGTTTGACGGTGAGATAGTCTGCCTTGACGAAAAAGGCAGACCTGATTTTAAAGATGTAATTCACCGTATGCAGCGCTCCCACGAGGGAGAAATACAAAGGGCAATGAAGAAATATCCGGCTTATTGTTATCTGTTTGACATTCTTTATCTTGACGGAAGAGCGGTTGTTAATGAACCTCTGGGGCGCCGCCGCGACTGGCTCAAAGATGCTGTTAAAAAGGATTCATCATACAGAATAAGCGAAATTGTCGATGACGGCAAAGCATTATTTGCCGCTGCAGGTGAGCTGGGACTTGAAGGCATAATGGCAAAAGATAAAACCAGCAAATATTATCCCGGCAAAAGAACCGACACATGGTTTAAAATAAAAGTAAGACAAACAGCCGAAAGCCATATCATTGGATATACCAAAGGCAAAGGCGCAAGAGGTGAGCATTTCGGGGCACTGCACCTTGCTGATTATATCGACGGGGAGCTAGAATACAGAGGCAAAGTAGGAAGCGGTTTTGATACGAATATCATTAAAGAAGTCTACGCAGAATTAAAAAAACTCAAAGAAATCAAAAAGCCAATTAGTGAAAAAGTCCTTGATGAAAGCCAGACTATATGGGTTGAACCGAAGCTTGTTTGCGAAATCGAGTATTCATCTATGACAAAAGACGGCGCATTTCGCGAGTCAGTATTTGTTCGGTTAAGACCTGATTTATATTAAAATATCTATGGCTAACGTGAGGATTAAAGTAATGCTTAAAAACTATCATCTAACCCTATTGGAACTTTAGAGATTATTAGTTAATTTTGAACAGGAAAAGGAGGTTATTATGCGTCCAATATGGAAGGGACATATAAGGTTTTCACTGGTTACAATACCAATTTGCATTTATAACGCTATTGAGTCATCGGAAACTATCAGCTTTAAGCAGCTTCATAAAGATGATAACGGTCCGATAGGCTATGATAAGCGCTGCAAGAAGTGCAGCAAGATTGTAAAAAACGAGGATATTGTTAAGGGTTACCAGTATGAGCCCGACCAGTTTGCAATCATTGAACCGGAGGACTTAGCCAAGCTCAAATTAAAAAGTACCAAGGTAATTGAAATTGAGGGATTCGTAGATTCTTCGGAAGTTCATCCAACACTTTACGATACACCCTACTACGCTGGACCCGACGGCGATGTTGCGGCAAAAACTTTCGCTCTTCTTTGCGCAACGCTGGAAGACAGCGGCAAGCTCGGAATCGGGAAAGTCGTAATACGCGACAGGGAGAGCGTCGTTCTGCTTTCTCCCGAGAAAAACGGATTGCTGCTTTATAAACTCAGATATCCGAACGAAGTAAGAAAAATATCCGAGGTTCCGAAATTAAACGGCCTGGCCGCAGATAAGCAGCAGCTTAAGCTTGCAAGAACGCTTGTCGATTCGATGGTGAAGCCGTTTTCGGAAATCAAGTTGAAGGATACTTATAAGGATGCTGTTAAAGAGCTGATTAAAGCTAAAATCGAAGGCAAGGAAATTGTTACCTTGGAAGAGGAGGAAAAACCGGTTGTCGATATAATGACTGCTTTGAAGAAAAGCATAGATAACGCGAGCAAGCAAAAGAAGCCAATGAAGAAAGCAACGGGCACTAAGGCAGCTGAAGTTGTTAAGCCAGCTAAAGCAAAGAAAAGAAAAGCGTCATAAATATATAGATGGCAAATATAATAGAATTTCCCATACAAAAGCCGCAGTCCGGGCTGAAGAGAGTAAGTAAAAGCTCTAGAGTTCAGCTTAAGCGAACAAACCAGCTTGATTTATTTTCTCAAAAGTCACCTGAGACGAATATTTTTGTTATGCCTTCAAGCCTCAGTCCCTTTGAGGAGGCATTAATGCTCGATGAAAAAGGCGACTCAGGAGCGAAAGAGGCTTACCAAAATGCAGTTAACATGGAAGACTGCACTGCCGATGCATACTGCAATCTGGGAATACTGGAATATGAGTCGGGCAGCACAATAAAGGCAATCGATTGTTTCACCAAATCTCTTAAAACCGAACCGAGGCATTTCGAATCGCATTATAACCTTGCAAACCTTTATTCAGAACTCGGCAATCTGCCACTTGCCAAAACGCACTATGAATTTGCACGTGAGCTTCAGCCGGATTTTCCGGACATTTGCTTTAATTTAGGACTTGTTTATGCAATGACAAGAGATTTTGAATCGGCTTTGAGAATACTTTCTGAATATAAGGAAATGGTGACTCCCGAAGAAAGCGAAAACGCTGATAAACTTATTGAAAGCATTAAAAAGCTGACTGGCTAATCAAAGCTTCCATCCATCGTTTTATTTCCTTACAAATTAATTCAATAACTTCGCTGTCAGTTATCTTATTATCTTTTGGCACGTGAAACGAGTGGTCCGCTCCTTCGATTATAAATAACTCCGCTTTTTTGCCTAGTTTCTTGATTACGGGCTTAAGCAAATCAAGTGAAGCAAGTGAGTCCCTTGTCCCTTGCAGAAATAACATCGGAATGTTCACTTTGTAAAGATGCTCCGCCCTTTCGTTTGAGGGTTTACCCGGCGCGTGAAGCGGAAATCCGAAGAAAATAATTCCTTTCATATTTTCAATCATACCCTCCGATGCTACCGTAGATGTCATCCTCCCTCCAAATGATTTACCTCCCGCAAACAATGGCAGCTTTGGGCAAAGTGCAGATGCTTTATCCACAGCAGTGCTTATTGCTGCAAAGCAAACCGGCTTGGGGTCAGGGACTTTCTTTCCTTTTTCCATATAAGGGAAATTAAATCTTAATGTGGCAATCCCCTGCTCAGTAAGCATTAGAGCCGCTTGCTCCATAAATTTATTTTTCATTCCAGCACCGGCACCGTGAGCAAATACAAGGGCTTGTTCGGCTTTTGAAGGGAGGTAAAATAAAGCACTTACATCCCCTATACTTTTGGATACTTTAATACGCAATGATTTTTTGGCTAATCCTCTACCCATACCAACGGCAAATTATTATTAAAAAATTGAACGAAAAAGGATATAAAATATTAAAATTGAAAATGCCAATTTTATGAAACTTCTTATTAAATCACCCTGTTACAGCACTTACAAAGGGTATTGTAATACCCAAGAAATAGTCGTAATTTTGAATTGTGAACAGGCTTTTTAATAAATATTTCCTTGCTGGATTGTCACTGATGCTGGTTTTATCCAATTTCAGCTATGCATCACAGCTAATGTTTTGCGGCATGACCGGGGAAATTTCAAAGTGCGAATGCAGACACGATTCCCCCGCCCCTGCAAAAAATTTAAGTATCGGTAAAGATAAAGCTAAATGCTGCTCACAAAAGGTTAATGAGCTTACCAACTCAAATTTACTATCCACTGTAAAAACAGAGCTCCCCAAAGACATAAATGTGTTTGGTCCTTTGTCATTAAATTTAGCGCATGATTTAGATATTCAGAACATTTCATTTACGAGCTTAATCATAGATAAAGCTCACATACCCAAGCTTGACATACTAATTTTCACTTCCTCTCTTTTAATCTAACATAATTTCATTTCGGTTTCTTTTATTTAGGTAATTTTTTAAAAAATTATTTAATTATTCTTTTTGAAATGATTTTATGTTATGATTAAATATAAATTAAAACTTTTATTAATAACGGTAACTTTAAGCAATTCCGTTCTATTCTCTCAAAACGGATTTGATTACTATTTGTCTAAAGATTCACTTTACAGGTATAACTCTTCGGCTAAAATAATTGATTCTTTATTAAATTTTAAAATTACGGAAAGTGCAAGGGATACATCTTTCTATAGCTCATACGGAAGAGCAGAGGTTATAAATCTCAGCCAGCTTTTATTTTTTGCTGTAAATAATAACCCGGAAATAAAATCGATTGAGCATAAAATCGAGTCTTTGGATTTTCAGGCAGATGAAAAATCATATCTTCCTGACCCGATGCTTGAGGCGGAGCTTGATAACATTATGTCTGATTTTAAAAGGGTCGGTATGATTAACTTCTTCGTTTCGCAAATGTTTCCCTTTCCCGGAAAGCTGGGGCTTGAAAAAAAATCCGTTTTAAACAATAAATCAATGTTCGAGTCAGAAAAGCTTGATATGGCTGTCAGTATGATGAATATGGTAAAGATGAATTATTACGAATTATACTTTATTAACCATAAGCTTTCTATAAACCAAAATAACCAGCTTATAGTCAAGACATTCATTACAGCTGCTGAATCGAAATACACGGTCGGCAAAGGTATGCAGCAGGAGGTTTTTAAAGCCCAGATTGAACTGTCAAGATTAATAAATGAGGAATTTGTCCTTAATCAGGAGCGGAAAAATAAGTTTTCCGAGCTGACAAAGCTAACGAAAGTCAATATTAATGAAAACACCCGCATAAATTTTTCCGACATTGACCCGAGCTTCCTTTTAAAGACAGAAAGCTTCGACTTCAATGAAAACGAAACGAATAAACTGATAGACTACGCACTTGAAAACCGTGCTGATTTAAAAACGCTGAGGAATAAAATCATAATGAATAAGACCGATATCGAAATGTCAAAGCTCAGCCGGATGCCGGATTTCAGCATAAGGCTGGGCTATAAAATACTGCCGTTTGAGGAAAGGAATGCTTTTTCTGTAATGGTAGGAGTTAATATCCCCTTTGCGCCGTGGAGCAGCGGGAAATACGGCAGCTCAATAAAGAAAACCGAGCTTAATTTAAAATCAACAACAGATGAATATGAAGCAAAACGAATCGAGACGAGAAATGAAATTGTAAGTATTGTGAATAATATTAAGTCAATAAAAGAGACTATTAATTATTATCACGGTGTATTGATACCGCAGACAGAAAACACATTAAAATCGACCCAGTACAGCTATGAAACCAATATGACTGATTTTCTGGATTTGCTTGATTCATACAGAATGTACCAAGATGCAAATCTGATGTACTTCGAATCACTCACGATGTACCTGAAAATGATTGCCGAGCTTGAAAAAGCAACCGGAATTAATTTAAAAAATTAGTAAGTATTATAAAACAAATAAAATGGAAGAAAAAAGTAAAATTTTAAAAATAATTATAGGCGCACTATTATTTATCATTGTAATCGGAGCGAGTTACTGGGTCTACGATACATTTATAAAAAATAATAGCGGCGGAATAGTTAAAAATGAAATTTATACCTGTCCGATGCATCCGCAGATTATCCAAGACAGGCCCGGACTGTGCCCCATTTGCGGGATGGATTTGGTAAAGAAAAACGAACTCGACACCGAAGATATGCAGGACCATGATTTAGGAGATGCAGATTTAAATGCGGTTAAGCTTTCGCCCTCGCAGCAGGTTCTTGCAAACGTACAGACTCAAAAAGTGAAGCTGATGCAGTTCCAGGGTGAAAAAACATTTAACGGTTATGTTAAGATAAATGAGAAAAAGCTGGCGAAAATTTCAACAGCCGTCTCTGGCAAGATTGTTAATATGTTTGTAAATTTCGAAGGACAAACCGTTAGAAAAGGACAGCCTGTTTTGGAAATTTACTCGCCTGAGCTTGTTTCAACTCAAAAAGAATATTTGCTTGCGCTTGATAATTTTAACCAGGTTAAAACAAGCGGCAACAGAGTTGCAATAGACCAGGCGCAAAGTCTGGTGAATTCAGCGAGGGAACGGCTTACTCTTTGGGAAATGACACCTAAACAAATAGAGGAGCTTGAACGGACAAGGGAATTAAAAACTACATCGGTTCAATACTCAAGATATTCGGGTATAATTACTAAAAAGCTTCTTCAGGTGGGTCATTGGGCTATGATGGGAGAAAACATCTTCGAAGTTGCGGATTTATCAACCGTATGGGTTATAGCCAATGTATATGAATCGGATATGCAATACATAAAAAACGGGCAAACCGTTGATATTTATTCATCAGCTTACCCTGACGAACCTTTGAGAGCAAAGATAAACTTTATAAATCCGGTTTTTGACCCTGATTCAAGGACTCTGGAAGTTAGGATAGATGTTTCCAACCCCAGTCTAGTGTTAAAGCCCGATATGTACGTGAAAGTGAAAATAAATACCTATGCCTCCCAGTCACTTGGTGTGCGCAAAAACGCAGTTATAAGAACTGGCGAGCATGATATTGTTTATATAGAAAAGGAAAAAGGAGTATACGTTCCTAAACAAGTCACCGTAAGCTACGAACAGGACGAATACTACGCAATATCGTCGGGTCTTGAAGAAGGAGATGTTGTGGTAGTATCCGGCGGATTTTTAATCGACAGCGAATCGCAGATTCAAAAGGGCTTTACATCGGGGCATGAAAAACACACAGGAAATAACGATAATGATTTAAAAATCAATCCGGACCAGGATATTATGAAAGATATGGAAAAAAAGAAAGAAGAAGAACATAAACATTAATTAATATTATTCAATAAACTAAATATTAAACAAAATGAAAACATTAAAATTAGCGGCAGTATTCACATTATCCTTTGTATTCATTTATGCATTTGCGGGATGCGGGAAAAAAGAAAGCACTGAAAAGCAGAACGAGCAAAAGCAAACGGACCAAACAAAAGCCGATACAACCAAAATGGTTAAAGACGGGAAGTATGTATGTCCTATGCATCCTTTGGAGCAGTCAAACGAGCCGGCTAAATGCAGAATCTGCAAAATGAACCTGGTTCCGAAAGATGAGCATAACAAGGAAATGATGGAAATGCACGAAAAAATGGAAGGAAAATACGCAGGAAAGAAAGATATGGTGCATTTTGAAGTGAAGCTCTCGGTAATTAAGTCCGATAGATGCGAGGGTGCGATTGAATCCGCGTTAAGCAGTGATAAGGGTATAGTCGATTATCACATCGATATTATAGACAGGGTAATCCACATGTATTTTGATAAAAGCAAAACCAGCAAGGATAATATCGAAAAGCTGGTAAGCAATGCGGGGTTCGATGCAAATGAAAGGAAAGCAAATCCCGATGCAGTAGCAAAGCTACCTGATGAATGCAAGTAGGATTTATATTTATAAACAAAAATGACAAATAAAATGAAATCAATAAATATTTTTAAGCTCTTCATAGCCGTAATGGTTATTTTTTCCTTCATAGCTGGTAAATCATTTGCGGGCGATAAAACAGCTGAAATTTCGCTGCCCACAATTCAGTGCGGGATGTGTGAACGGACGATTGAAAAAGCTATAAACAAAATCGATGGCATTGTAGATATTAATATAGATGTTGAAAATAAAAAAGCTACGGTTACTTACGATGACACAAAAACGGATTTAACGGCAATAGAAAAAGCCATAACATCCGCCGGTTACGATGCAAATGATACAAAGGCAAATGCTGAAGCGTACAAGAAATTAAATAATTGCTGTAAACTTCCAAAAGACAGGTAATTAATTTTTTTTAAATGGAACATCACGGTTCAAATAATAGTCATAGTTCAAAGGCTCATATCCATAAGAGACACGCAGGGCATCACGAGCATATGATTGAAGACTTCAGGAAAAGGTTCTTCGTATCTCTCGTAATTACCCTGCCGATTGTAATACTTTCTCCAATGATTCAGCACTGGCTTGGGCTGGGAGAAAAACTGGCATTCACCGGCTCAAACTATGTTCTGTTTGCGTTTTCGTCCGTTGTATTTATCTACGGCGGCTACCCCTTTCTAAAAGGATTATTTGAAGAAATGAAGGTTTTAAGACCGGGAATGATGACCTTGATAGCAATTGCAATAAGCGTAGCATACGTTTACAGCAGTGTGGTTGTATTCGGGCTCAAAGGCGAGGTTTTCTTCTGGGAGCTTGCAACGTTAATTGATATTATGCTTCTTGGGCACTGGATTGAGATGAAGTCAGTTATGGGCGCTTCAAAAGCACTTGAGGAGCTGGCGCGCCTAATGCCCTCCGATGCCCACAGGTTAATCCCCGACGGCAGTATAGTTGATATTCCGTTAAATGAGCTGAATCTTAACGATAAAGTGCTGGTTAAGCCGGGCGAAAAATTCCCCGCCGACGGGACCGTTTTAAAAGGCGAAACATCAGTGAATGAATCGATGCTGACTGGTGAGTCAAAACCCGTTTCTAAACAGGAAGGAGCAAACGTTATCGGCGGTTCTATCAATGGTGAGGGTGCCGTAACTGTTGAGGTCAGAAAAACCGGAAAAGACTCTTTCCTCTCGCAGGTCATTGAGCTTGTAAAAGAAGCTCAGGAAAGCAAATCAAGAACTCAGGACTTAGCAAACAGAGCTGCACTGTGGCTGACACTAATTGCTCTTGTTGGCGGCGCTTTAACATTCTTTATATGGACCGCAATAGCGAATCAAAACCTCACTTTTGCTCTCGAAAGAACCGTAACCGTAATGGTAATTACGTGTCCTCATGCGCTTGGACTGGCAATCCCGCTGGTTGTAGCTGTATCAACAGCACTTGCAGCCAAAAACGGCTTACTGATAAGAGACCGTGCGGCATTTGAAAAAGCTCGGAACATTCAGGCAATAGTTTTTGATAAAACGGGAACATTAACGGAAGGAAAATTCGGAATAACTGATATAATCCTTATGGATAATTCAACAAACAAAGATGATTTGATTAAGCTCGCATCATCTGTAGAATCATATTCAGAACATCCGATTGCAAAAGCAATAGCCGAGGCAACAAATGGAAAATATGAAGTAACTGAATTCAAAGCCATTGCCGGCAAAGGGGCTCAGGGAGTAATCAACGGAAAGCAGGTTAAAATTGTAAGTCCGGGTTTCTTAAGAGAAAATAATATTTCAATCAATAATGCAAAAATTAATGAACTATACGAACAGGGCAAAACAATTGTATTTATTTTGGAAGGAAGCACCGTTTTAGGTGCAATAGCCCTTGCAGATATAATCAGAAAAGAATCCAAACAGGCAGTTTCGGAGCTAAAAAAAATGGGTGTTAAGTCAATAATGCTTACGGGTGATAATAAAAAGGTTGCAGAATGGGCTGCAAGAGAAATCGGGCTGGATGAATACATAGCCGAAGTACTGCCGCAGGATAAGGCAAACAAAATCAAAGAAGTACAGCAAAGAGGGCTTACAGTTGCGATGACGGGGGACGGTGTTAATGATGCGCCCGCTCTTGCTCAAGCCGATATCGGAATTGCAATCGGCGCAGGGACTGACGTAGCTATTGAAACAGCTGATGTAATTTTGATTAAAAGCAACCCGCTTGATGTGGTTTCAGTTATAAAGCTATCGAAGGTTACTTACAACAAAATGGTCCAGAATCTGATGTGGGCAACAGGATATAACGTATTTGCAATTCCCCTTGCAGCGGGAGTTTTATACTCCATTGGAATTTTATTAAGCCCTGCGCTTGGTGCCGTTCTTATGTCGTTAAGCACTGTAATAGTAGCTATTAATGCAAGATTTTTAAAAATGTAGTTATGAAACGACTTATATTTATATTATTATTTTCCGTATTAATTACAGCGGTGATTATTATCAGATATTCTTTGTTTCCTGAATACAGTAATAATCACAAAACCGAAATAATTAAACTTAATACAATTGTATGCGGCACTTGCGTGGATAACGTTAGTTATGCTTTAAAACAAGATAGCGGTATAATAGACTTTGATGTTTCTCTGAAAACAAAGTCTGCTTCGGTCAAATTTGATAAAGCAAAAACCAGCCTGCAAACGATTGAAAACTATATAGTTAAAAGCGGTTATGACGCAAACGATAGAATTGCCGACAGCAATGCATACAGAGAGCTAAGCAATTGCTGTAAGATTTGGGGCGATGACCCTGATTATATGAAGCTGAGAGAGGGGCAAAAACAAGGATGCAAAGGAGGATGCTGTTTTAACTAATGAATAAAAAAATTTCAAATACACTTTTTTTTACAGCCTCAGTTCTTCTGATTAATTCGGCAATTTACGGGCAAAATCTCTTCACAACAATGAATGGGATAGTGTTAATTGCTGCTAAGAACATCCGATTAGAAAGGAACAAAAAATGACCCTCTATAAAATAACAAGAATCAAAAAAGTTAAAAAGATGATTACCAGAATTTTATTTTTAAGCTTGTTTATATTATTCAATAGGATTACGGCGCAGGATACCCATCATCATACTAATCACACTCCAGATATTGATTATGGAATAGTTAAATTAGAAATTGATGGGATTAAATTATCCATGACCTCAAATTTAAACCCCATGGTCGTCAACAAAAAAATTAAATTTACCGTTACAACCTCGGATTCAATGAATTTAGAATCTTACTCATTTTATTTGAATATATTGTATTCCAATGAAAACATAAATGTTGGTAAGCTGTCATTTAAGAAACAGGTTAATGAAAATAAGTTTACTACAGAATATACTTTTTTAGAAAAAGGAAAATATAATTTTGAACTGGAAATTCAAAATACTGACAGTTTAGAAATTAATAAAACCAATAAATTCTCTTTTTCCCAGGAAGTGAAGGAAATAAATGATGATTCCGATAACAATCATAACGGCATGATGGGTATGGGCTCATCATTTATGTGGATTGTTATGGGAGCAGTTATGGTCGTTCTGATGGTGGTAATCGGTATGAATTACCACTAACCGCAGATAAATTTAGTGAAATAAAAATAAAGTATGATAGAAAGAATAATAGAATTTTCGGCACGCAACAGGTTCATTGTTATAGTGATTTATCTTCTTGTAATCGGAGCCGGGATTTGGTCTGTTATTAACACGCCTGTTGACGCAATACCCGACTTGTCTGAAAACCAGGTAATAGTCTTTACACAATGGATGGGCAGAAGCCCGAAAATAATTGAAGACCAGATAACTTATCCGTTAACTCAGGCACTTCAGGGAATTCCGAATGTTAGAGCCGTCAGGTCTTTTTCAATGTTTGGAATGAGCTTTATTTATGTAATTTTTGAGGATAAAGCCGAAATCTATTGGGCAAGAAGCCGGGTGCTTGAAAAACTCAATCAGGTAAGGGACATACTTCCTTCCGGGGTTACCCCTGTAATGGGACCGGATGGAACAGGAGTGGGACATGTTTACTGGTATCACCTTAAAAGCGATAAATACGACCTTGGTGAGCTTAGAGCTCTTCAGGATTATTATTTGAAATACCAGCTAACATCTGTTGAAGGCGTTGCTGAGGTGGCTTCTATAGGCGGATTTGTAAAACAGTATCAAATTGATGTTGACCCAACCAAACTGTATGCATACGGCTTGGGAATTAATGATGTTGTGGGAGCCGTTGAAAGAAGCAACCGCGATGTTGGGGGAAGCAACATAGAGGCAAGTGAAAGCGAGTATTTTGTCAGAGGCAAAGGGTACATTTCATCGCCCCACGATCTGGAAAACATCGTTTTGAAAAATACGTCAAACGGAACCCCTGTTCGTGTTAGTGATGTCGGAACCGTTCAAATCGGCGGCGATACAAGGCGGGGACTGCTCGATATGAACGGCGAAGGAGAAGTTGTTGGCGGAATTATCGTAATGAGATACGGTGAAAATGCATCGACGGTTATTGAAAGAGTTAAGGAAAAACTTGCTGAGCTGGAAAAAGGGCTGCCCGAAGGAATTACCATCGAAACATCCTATGACCGCAGTTCGTTGATTCAAAACGCAATAAATACTTTAAAGAACGCACTTATTGAAGAGGCAATAGTTGTAAGTCTTGTTGTAATGGTATTCCTGTTTCATTTCAGAAGCGCTATAAGAATATTAATTGAAATGCCCGTTTCGGTTTTAATTGCCTTCATTCTGATGAAGCAGTTCAATATCACATCAAATATTATGAGCCTGGGAGGTCTCATTATTTCAATTGGTGTTCTTGTTGATGCTTCGATAGTTCTTGTTGAGAACGCATACAGAAATATTGCAAACGCCTCCGAGCGCGGTGAAGAACTTAATTATACTGAAATTTCCATTAAGTCAGCTCAGCAGGTGGGGCGTGCTATATTTTTCTCAATTTCAATTATAGTTATCTCTTTTCTTCCCGTATTTTTACTTGAAGGTCAGGAAGGAAAATTATTTCATCCGCTTGCATTTACAAAAACTTTTGCTTTGGTTGGCTCGGCTTTAATTTCGATAACACTCGTGCCGATGCTTATGACATTGTTTATGCGCGGGAAAGTTTTTTCTGAAGAAAAAAATCCCGTTTCAAGATTCTTTATATCAATATACAGACCATTATTAAATCTTGCACTTAAATACAGAAAAACTACTCTTGTAATAAATGTGCTGGCTTTGCTTATTACCATTCCTATAATTCGCAGCACAGGTTCTGAATTTATGCCCCCGCTTGATGAAGGGAGCCTGCTTTTTATGCCAACAACTTTGCCTAATGTTTCAATCACTGAGGCAAAAAGAATAATGCAAATACAGGATAAGATAATTATGTCTGTCCCTGAGGTTGAACACGTTCTGGGAAAAGTCGGCAGAGCTGAAACTCCAACTGACCCGGCACCGGTAAATATGATTGAAACAATAATTATACTTAAAGATAAATCCGAATGGCGGGAAGGACTTACCAAAAACGATATAATTTCAGAGCTTAACTCAAAATTGCAGATTCCCGGGGTAGGTAATGCGTGGACACAACCCATTATTAACCGCATTAATATGCTTTCAACGGGAGTTAGAACCGACCTTGGTATAAAAATATTCGGGGACAATCTCGATACGCTTGAACGCCTTGCAATCGAAGCAGGTGAGATTGTAAAAAAAGTTCCCGGGGCTGCTGATGTTTTTGCCGAAAGAACACAAGGCGGCAGGTACATAGATGTCGAAATCAAGCGCGACGCTATTTCAAGATACGGCTTAAAAGTCGAAGATGTAAATATGGTAATTGAATCAGCCATCGGCGTAAGCAATATAACTACAACTGTTGAAGGCAGAAGGCGCTTCCCGGTTAGAGTTAGATATTACCGCGATTTCAGGGATGACGTAGAAAAGATGAAAAATGTGCTTGTAACTGTTGGCAGCTCATCCGGAAATATGGGTAACGGCTCCGGCAACGGCATGGGAAACGGTGAATCATCGGGCTTAAGCTTAGGCTTAGGCCCAAGCATGCAAAGCGGAACTTCAGGTACTATCCAGATACCTCTGAGTGAGCTTGCCGATATAAAAATAACTACAGGCCCGCCTATGATTGCCAGCGAAAACAATTTATTGCGTTCCGTTGTATTTCTAAATGTCCGGGGACGAGATATGGGCGGATTCGTCGAAGAAGCAAAGGAGGTGCTTGATAAGGAATTTGCGCCTCATTTGCCTAAAGGGTATTACTATACATGGAGCGGTCAATGGGAAAATCAAATCCGTGCAAAAAAACGCCTGCAGATTGTAATGCCTATTGTGTTTTTGATTATTTTCGTTATGCTTTACATGGTATTTAAAAACCTCCTTGAATCGGTTTTGGTAATGCTTTCTGTGCCTTTTGCGCTCATCGGGGGAGTGTATCTAATGGCAATACTAAACTATAACTTCTCTGTTGCAGTATGGGTAGGTTTTATTGCCCTTTATGGCGTTGCCGTTGAAACCGGCGTAATTATGGTAATTTACCTCCACGAAGCGCTTGACAAAAAATTAATTGCAAAAGACGAAATTGTTTCTCACGATGATATTGTTGACGCTACAAAAGACGGCGCAATTTTAAGACTCAGACCGAAATTAATGACTGTCGCCGTAAATCTTATAGGCCTGATTCCGATTATGTGGGCAGCAGGCACGGGGTCTGACCTCGCAAAACCGATTGCAGTACCAATGATTGGCGGAGTTATCACGTCAGCCGTTCATGTGCTCTTTGTAACTCCAATTATTTTTGTGATGATTAAAGTCTACCTAAACAAAAGGGGCAAACTCCATAAATCAGATATGGCAAAGTTCATGGTACACTGAACCCGATTTTGGGCAATCTATTCAATTTGCAGTTCCTGGCTGATTCGGCTCATTCTGAGCAGTGAAAGCAGCCAGCTTATGGTTGATTCGGCTCCCTGGTTCTGATTAATCATCGTCGATGTAAGCCCGTCATAACATCCGCCTGTTTCGTAATTGTAAAGAATCTCCTGCCGTTCGTTATTTCCCAAAAACCAACTGAAAGCAAGACCGAGCCTTTTCACCCATTCATAGTCGCGAGTAATATAATATGCCTGATAAAATGCGTCAATCAGCGGCGGGATTTCAATCGGCTGCTGGTCATATTTGGCTTTCTGCTTTCCTTTTTCATACCAGCCGTTATTGCCAACAATCGAAAGACAGTTTTTTTCCCTGTCATAAAGCTCGTTATAAAGCCAGCTTAGGGATTCAAGTCCCGCCTTCAAGTAAGCATCATTGCCAAACAACCTTCCCGCCATCAGCAGCGCCTGGGGAAGCCTTCCGTTAATATAGGTCAGCTTGTTTTCAAACCAAAGCCAATCTTTATCTTTTGATTTATCGTAATGCTCAAAGAGATTTTCAGCAAACGTTCTGCAGATTTTTTTTATATCCCTCGCACCGGAAAATCTTTCCAGATACAGTATGCATCCCATTATAATGTAAGCTATTGCTCTCAATGATTTAAACTGTGTCATGTTTTTAATGCTCTTATCGAACAGAGATTTTGTCAAACCTAGTATCGATGATGAGGAAGCATTTTTAACCATATAACCGAGAACGAAAATCACTCTTCCGTTGCAGTCCTCAGAGCCGGTTTCCTCAAGCCACCTTCTGTCGTAGGACATGAAATTTCTGAACAGCCCCTTCTGCTCATTAAAAGAGTAATGAACAAACATAAGGTACTTGTTTATGTAATCTTTAATCCCACTCTCACTGTAAATCTGCTCATAAATCATAGATATAAGCAGCGCCCTCACATTATCATCAGTGCAGTACCCTTCGTTAGGATTGGGGATTGAAAAAGTTGCGTGCTGCAAAATCCCAGTGCTATCTGTTAAATTTTTGACATGATTTAAATTAACCTCGGGCAAATAAGGCAGTAATTTAAATTTTGAATGCTGAACTGGAAGAATTTTTCCGCTTTTAAATTCTTCAGCGGCTTTATGGAATACAGAGGCATAGGACTTCCCCACGTTTTTCCAAATCATTTCACGCCCCGCATCATAAGCATTTTTACGCAGTTTATTCCTGATGTTTTCATCGATTAATAAATCAACAAACACGTCTTTTAAATAATCGGGATTTTTAAACGGAACGAGCATGCCTTTGCCGTCATTTAAGATTTCTTCGGCATACCAGTATGGGGTTGAAACAACAGCTTTACCGCAGGCAAGAGCATAGGTCAAAGTTCCGGAAACAACCTGCTCTTTATGGTTATATGGACTAACGTAAATATCGCTCATCAGCAAAAATTCAAGAAGCTCCTTATCATCAACAAACCTGTTTATAAACATCACATGGTTTTCAAGCCCTAGCTTTTTAACAAGATTTTCCAGCGAATCCCTGTAAGATTCCCCGAACTTACGCTTAATATTGGGATGAGTGGCTCCTAAGACAATATATATTACATCGATATACTTTTCAATAACACCAGGAAGAGAATTTATAACGTCTTCTACCCCCTTGCCCGGGCTTAATAATCCAAACGTTAAAATTACGCGCTTATCGGAAATTTTAAATTTATCCTTATAGTAAACAGTGTCAAGGAAGGGAACGTCGGGCGCGCCGTGCGGAATGAAATTGATTTTTTCCTCACCGATATCGTATACATCCTTAAGCATTTTAATCGATTTTCTGGAAAGTACTACAAGAAAAGAGGACCTCTCTCCTATTTCTTTAAGTATTTTAAGCTCGTCATCCGACGGATTTTCAACTATTGTATGCAGGGTAGTTACAATGGGCTTATTCAGCTTTTCGAGCAAATATAAAATATTAGAGCCGTAGTCGCCCCCGTATAGACCGAACTCATGCTGAATGCTTACAACATCGGAATCGGACAAGTTCAGAAAATAAGCAGCTTCTTTATAATCGTTAATGCTTTGAGCTTTGATTTCAAACTTAACTTCCGACGAATATCGGTATCCTTCGGGAATGTCATTCAAAGCCGTTATATCAACAGAATAAATGTTCCCGGGAAGCTGCTTAATAATTGAGTTTGCTAAATCGCTTGTAAATTTTGCAATTCCGCAATGTCTAGGAACATAGGACGAAATGAAAGAAATTCCAAATGGTTTGCTATGCTCATTAGCATTTATCATGATTTAGATAATCTAAAATTTGTTTAACAGAAGCAGTCGCAATTGCCATTGAAGTATCGGAAGCGCCGTAATACATAATCAGCTCGTCGCCTTTAACAACAACACCGCAGGGGAATGTTACATCGGGAACATCGCCAACCCTTTCATAAATTTCATTCGGCCCGAATACCCATTCAGCAGACCTTTTTATTACTTTTCTCGGGTCTTCTAAATCGAGCAAGGCTAAACCAAGCCTGTATAATGACCCCGCCGCTGTAGTCTTTACGCCATGATAAATAATCAGCCAGCCTTCGGAGGTTTCAATGGGCTGCGGACCTAATCCTATCTTATATGCGTCCCACCAGCTTCCCCTTCTTGCCGGCAAAAGTATAGAATAGTCGCCCCAATGTTTTAAATCGGGCGAAAAAGACATCCAAATATGCGCTCCGAGCAAATAGCTCGTAGGCGAAGGACGGTGTATTAATGCCCACCTGCCCTTAAATTTCCTCGGGAACAGCGATGCATCCTTATCATCGGGAGGCATAATAACACCGTACCTGCGAAAAGTTATAAAGTCCTCCGTTGTTGCAAGAGAAACCAACGGTCCGCTTTCTGAAAATGAAGTATATACAACCGCATAAGTATTTTCACTCTCAAGCTTAACAATCCTGGGGTCTTCTATCCCGAACTTTTCTTCCGGAAAGTCCGTTTTAGGAATCAGAGTAGGTTCAGAGTCAATTTTCCAGTTTGTATAACCGTCTTGGCTTACAGCTTTGCACAAATGAGAAATCCCTCTCATATCCTCTACTCTGACTAGCAGCAGTACTTTGCCTCCAAAAACAGTTGCACCGGCATTGAAAACTGAGTTCACTCTGTAAGGCCACATTGCCGGGGTAAGGACAGGGTTATGCTTGAACCTTTTAAACAAAACACTTTCCTGGTGATGTTGAATATCTTTATCCCTCATTCTTTTAAAAAAATTAAAGTAGGTTATGGTAAATTTAACGAAAAATGCTCAAAAATAATAAATCAAATGCCCAGATTCTTTATTTTTCTATAAAAGGTTCTTTGGTTCATATTCAGTATCCTTGCAGCTTTTGATTTATTGCCGCCAGCCTGTTCAAGAGCTTTTAAAATTATGTCTCTTTCGGCCTGCTTGGTTGAATATTCAAATGTCATATCTCCTGCATCTCCGTCACCCGAAATAAAAGAAGGAGTTTCTTCCGGCAGGTTTATCGAGTCAAGCGTATCACCCGTGCTCAGCAGCACGGCTCTTCTTATAACGTTCCTCAGCTCTCTAATATTGCCGGGCCAGCTGTAATTAATAAGCTTCTCCGCCATTTTTTTGGAAATGTTCACTACATTCTTATTAAGCTCTTCATTAGCTTCCTTGACAAAATGTTCAGCAAAGAGCTTTATATCATCTTTCCTTTCCCTTAATGGGGGTAAATCAATGTGAAATTCATTTAACCTGTAATACAAATCATCTCTGAAGCGCTCCTTTTTTACAATATCACTGAGTCTTGTATTAGATGCCGCAATAATTCTTACATCAAGCTTGACGGGATTTTTGCCGCCCAAACGTGATATTTTTCTTTCCTGAATTGCTCTAAGTAATTTTATCTGGTTTGACTCGGATAGATTTGTAATTTCGTCAAGAAATAATGTTCCTTCATTCGCCTGCTCAAACTTGCCGATTTTTTGTGTTTTCGCATCTGTAAAAGCACCTTTTTCATGCCCGAATAATTCGCTTTCGATTAACGATTCCGGTATTGCTCCGCAATCCACGGCAATAAACGGTTTTTTGTTTCTGTCGCTCAGCCTGTGAATAAAATTAGCAATCACTTCCTTTCCTGTTCCGCTTTCTCCTTGAATTAAAACTGTTAGTGCGGTCGGAGTAACTATTTTTACCTGTTCAAAAACCTCTTTAATTTTTTTGCTGTTTCCCACAATCATTTTATCGCTTTTATACGCTTCGTCAGTTTTTTTCCTTAAAAGATTTACTTCCTTGTTGAGATAATCCATCTCAAGGGTTTTCCTGATTGTAAAAATCATTTCTTCGTTATTAAACGGCTTGGTCAGGTAATCCTGCGCTCCCTGCTTTATAGCATCAACTGCATTTTTGATGTCACCGAAAGCTGTGAGCATAAGGACGGGCAAATCAGGTTTTATTTTTTTAATTTCCTTAAGTACCTGAATCCCGTCGGCTCCGGGAAGCTTTATATCACAAATAACAAGATTGTAGGGATTTGACTTAATTTCTTTGATTCCCTTGTCACCGTCTTCTACAGCTAAGGCTTCGTATCCCGCTTCCTCGAGCACGTTTGTTAATATACCTTAGAGATTCGTTATCGTCTATTATTAGTATTTTTTCCACTGTGATTTATCGGTAATTTTATTTCTACTGTAGTCCCTGTTCCCTCAGTGCTTCTAATATTCAGTATTCCCTGATGGGCTTTAACGGTCTGATAAGCCAGCCCCAAGCCGAGCCCTGTTCCGTTGGTTTTGGTAGTAAAAAAAGGCTCAAATATCTTATCTAAATTTTCCTGTGATATCCCCACACCCGTGTCCGAAATACTCATTACCAGCTCATTGCTGCCTTTGCTCTGCTTAACATCGATATTTAATTTCCCGCCTCTGGGCATTGCATCAATTGAATTTGATACAAAATTCATTAATGCATTTTCCAGTTTAATTTTATCTATAAAAAGCCAGGGGAGATTTTTCTGAACTGCTTTGCTTATTTCTATTTTATTTTCGGCGCACCTTGGCTTAACGCTACCGATTATGTTATCCAAAATCTCGTTAAGATTTTCCTCCTTAAATACAAGGTCTTCCGGCGAGGCAAAATTCAGTAAATCCCTTATTATTTTATCGGCAATATCGGTATTTACTAGTATATATTTCAAATGCTTCTGTGATTTTTCATCCAATTTTGCTTTTGCGAGCAGCTGCGCAAGCGCACTAATGTTAGCAAGCGGATTCCTGATTTCATGCGCAATTCCGGACGAAAATCTGCCTAAAGCAGCAAGTTTTTCATTATTTATAGCATCCTTCTGTGCCTCTATCAAGCGGGCGTTGGTTTTGCGAAGCTCCTCTTCAACAAGTTTAATATCGGTAATGTCCTGAACGCTTCCGTATAGTTTCAGGGGTTTATTATTTGAATCGAATTCAATGAGTAATTCAACATTAAGATACTTTAAGCGTCCGTTTTTAGTTACTATCCTGTAATCAATTACTGCCGGCTCTGGTTTCTTTTCAAACTGGGCAATTAATTTTTCGACTTTCCCGGTATCCACGGGATGAATCAACGAAAAAAGAATTTTATAATCCTGTTCAATCTCGCCGGGTCTGAAACCGTGGATTCTGTATAATTCATCAGACCAAACCTGCTTGCCCGTAATTAAGTCAGCTTCCCAGCTGCCGAGCTTGGCAATTTTCTGCGATTGCTCAAGCATTTTCTGTTTTTCAATTAACTCACATTCAATTTGTTTTCTCACAGAAATATCTCTTAACATGCCTGTGAAAAAGACCTCGTTATTCAGATGCCATTTAGAGAGCGAGAGCTCAATCGGAAATTCCGTCCCGTCTTTTCTTCTTCCCGCGAGCTCGATAGTCCGCCCTATCAGGTTTGAATTCCCCGTGCTGACCGTCTTTTCAAATGCTCTCAAGTGTCTTTCCTTAAGGGCTTCGGGCATCAGAGCGGTTAATTTTTGGCTGAGAAGCTCTGAGGCATTATAACCGAAAATATTTTCAACGCTTTTGTTTATGTAAATTATATTTCCCTCTTTGTTCGATGTGATTATAGCTTCATTGGCAGTATCGGCAACCGCCTTGAAATGCTTTTCACCTTCTCTTATTTTATCGAGTATTTCGCTTCTTTCAACAATGCTTCCCAACTCGACGCCGATATTGCTGATACACTCCAGAATTTCACTGTCAAGCGGCTCATCATCGGCTTTAAAAAATTCCAAAACACCTATGGCTTCGGTCTGCTTCATAACCGGTATCCATATTCCTGTTTTTAGACCGGTTTTCCCGGTAAACTTCAATCTTTTGTATGACTCCCCTTCAAGCTCGGAGAGCTTAACCCAATATGCCTTCTGCTCCTCAAAAGCCGTTCCGGGCAAGCCCTCTCCCTTAACAAAAACAGCGCTTTCGAAAAGCTCTTTCAATGAGATGTATTCTTCGCCGAGATTGTAGTTCCAAAGACCTGATGAAACTAAAGTCCCGTCCTCGCTTTTTAAATAGCAATGTCCAACATCCCACTTCGTATACTGGCAAACCTTATTAATAGCATACGAAATCGAATTTTTCAAATCAAATGACTTATTTGTAATTAATATGACGTCATTTAAAAGCTTTAAAAGACTGTTTTGCTTCTTAATGAGGGTTTCATTTGTTTTTAAATCGGTAATATCCTGGCATATGCCGACTATTGCCTCTGCCCTGCCTTCATCATTACGTATAACCGAGGTAGAAAGATAAACAATAAATTCGGAATCATCCTTTCTGCGGTTCTTAAGCTCGCCTTTCCAGCCGCCTCTCAAGGTCCTAACGAGTAATTCGTCCTTTGTTTTGTCGTCAATGGTATTTGAAAATACCACAGGAATTCTTTTATTGAGCAGCTCTTCTTCGTAATATCCATAAACGGATTCAAAAGCAGAATTAATGAAAATCGTCCTGCTTTCAAGATCAGTTATATAAACACATTCCTTTATTCCCTTAATGGCATGCGCAAACAGCTTTAGCTTGCCCTGAATTTTTTCTTTATTTTCAATTTCAGTTAAGAGTCTGGTTAAAGTATTAGCCAGCTCAATTGTCCGGTCTTTGACTCTGTCTTCAAGCTCGCTGTATGATTTTTTTAATTCATTTTCTGCTTTTTTCCTCTCCAAATAATTTCCTATTTGCCTGCCGACAGCTTCCAGCACTTCAAGCAAATCTTCCATCGGGCTTAAGCGGTTTCGGCTAAAACACTCCAGCACAGATATTATATCTCTACCGTTGCTGATTGGAACTGCAAACGCAGAAATCCATCCCATTTTAAGGGCATCATTTTTCCTGATAAAGTTATGGTCAATCCTTATATCCTGTATCCACATAGATTTTGAATTTTTCCAAACAATTCCAGGCAGCCCGGAACCTTTTTTCAGCGAAAATTCACTATCATACATAGCCGTGTATTCCCTTGTGTTGCGTTTTCCGGCCGCCCATGTTGATGCGGGCTTCAGTCTGCCGTTTTCAACAACCCATAAAATTCCGAAATCCCAGTTTAAGCCGGTGCAGATATCCTCCAAGACACCGCTTAAAGTTTCGTCAAAAGATTTCGCTTCTTCCAGAGTCTTTGCAACCGTGTGCTGAATCTTTAAATATTTTTCGTTCGTTTTCCTTAAATGAATATCTATACATGAGCCGATATAACCGGCAAATTCATCCCCTTCATATCTTGGGATAGCTTTATCCAATACCCAGCGGAATTCACCCTTTGTATTTCTAAGGCGGAATTCCATTTCAAACGGTTCCATTCGTTCAAAAGCCAGTATATAGGTTTCCAGGCAGTTTTTCAAATCCTCGGGGTGAATCCCCTCAGCCCAACCGTTTCCAAGTTCCTGCTGAAGTGTTCTGCCGGTAAAATCGAGCCAGCTTTTATTAAAATAATTACAATGCTTATTCCTGCTTGACATCCATATCATCACAGGTGAGGAATCCGCCATTACGCGGAATCTTTCCTCGCTTTCGCGCAATGAGTTTTCGGTTTTTATCCTTGCCTCAATTTCCTGAACAAGCTGGGCATTTGCTGATTTTAACTCGGCTGTTCTTTCTTCCACCTTGTCTTCAAGCTCTTCATAGGATTTCTGAAGAAGCCGCTCGGCGGTATTTTTATTTTTAATTAACCTGTTTGAGATAAAAAGCGAAAGGCCTATAATTACAAATGCAAACAAGCTTGTGGATATGATAAATATCTGGATGTTCAGCGAGCTTTCATTTGCTTTAGCCTGCCTGCTATTTAAAAGCTCAATTTCTTCATTTTTAACCGAAAGAGAAATATCGTAAATTTGCTCAAGGGTGTGCTGCGAGGCAGTTGCCAATTTTGTCTGTTCTTCGGTCACCTTATCCTCGAGCTTAAAAAGAGTTATTGATGAATCAAGAAGCAAAATATGTAATGAAGCCAGAGAATCAATCTGCAAAACCAATCTCTCCTGATTCGAATTACTTTTTACTATCTCCCTCACCTCGGTTATTTCATTTTGAAGCATAAGTCTGTTCTCGTTGTAAGAGTCCAGATACTTTTGGTCCCTCATCAGGATATAGCCTCTTCTAAACAGCAGCATCTGGGAAAGGTAAATATTAAGCTGGTCGGTTTTCTTTATTACTTCCTGAGCGTGATCTACCCATTCAATACTATCTTTATAACTGCTTATATTTTTGTATGTAACAATGCTGAGAATTATAAAACATACCAAAAAAATCAAAAATGCCGCGGGAATAAATTTTTCTAAGGGGAGCTGATTAGCTAAGTTGCTGAATTCCGGTTTAATTTTTCTTTTCATTTAATCCTCGCTACTTACAATATATGACAATTTTGTCATATATAATAATTCCTCTCTAAAATAAACACTTAAAACCTCAAAAAAGATTTGGCACAAGATTTGTTATCTAACAATTATCTATGTTCTATTAAAATACTAAAAATTTATTTGTTATAAAATTATCAAGGAGGAGAAATAATGTTTAACATCATAATTTCACACCAAGAACTGGGTTATTTAAGATTATTATTGGATTTAGCCGCCCTTGATGATGATAACAAAAGTAACAACAAGGACTTAAAAACAGACACAAAAATTAATGAAAAGCCCCTAATAATTAATAAAACTTACTGATTTAAACATTAAATAACAATATTTTTAAATTTATAAAAACTAAAAAAATTGAATGCCGGTGAAACCAAAAATACAGTAAAAAGCACAAACAAAAGGCATAAGCACCTTAATATTATGATAGTTGAGGATGACAAATATATGAATGAGGCACTTTGCTACGTTTTGGAGTCAGAAGGATATAATGTTGATTCCTCAACCGATGCTCCAAATGCGGTGGATATGTTAAAAAACACCGGTAAAAACTATGATTTATTGATTGTGGACTACAATTTACAGCATTTTGGCGGAATGACGGGGCTTGATGTATACGAAATAGCCAAAAACGTCAATCCTGCCAGCAAGGGTGTTATGATATCTGCTTACGGAAGAAACAAAAATTTAAGAGAAAAAGCACTGGAAAAAGGAATAGCCGTGTTTTTGGATAAACCGTTTCTAATAAGTGAGCTGATTGATTCAGTTGAAGGACTGAGAGGTGAGAATGAGGTAAAGAATAGAAGCAAGGGAAAATTAAAAGAAAATCTTAAGGATAACTCCGACTCGAGGACACAATTTAATCACATTTAAAATTAATCACATTAAAAATTATATCGCAATAGAGTTATGGATGAAATGAATGTTGAAATGAATGTTGAAATGAATGTTGAAATGAATAAGCAGCGGGAAACCAATGAAATATATTCGGAATTTGATGAAACCGATGAAAATGAAAAATTATACAAATGGTTAGCCATAGGAACCGGAATTATTTGGATTTTATCAATAGTTCTTTTCTGAAATTTTGAACTCAAATATCGTTATGAAACTATGGGCAATTTTTACAGTGCTTATTGTACTGTGGATTTTAAGTGTTGTAGCACTGGCTGATACACTCGGAGGGTATATTGTAATCTTACTTATACTTGTAATGGTTTATATTTTAGTCAGGGTAATCAAGTCAAATAGGCCAATTTAAATTAAAACTATGAAAGAAGATATTTTTAAAAAGGAAGCGTTTGTTCACTACAAATATTTTATAAATCTGGCTCAAAAGATGACGCAGAACCCGCTTGATGCGGAAGATTTGGTTCAGGACACATACATCAGAGCCTACAAGTTTTTTGATACATTTGAGCCGGGCTCCAACTGCAAGGCATGGATATTTAAAATCATGAAAAATTTGTTTATCAACTACAGCATAAAGAAAAAATCCCGCCCTTTAATCAGCCTTGAAAGCACAAACATCCAGACAGGAGTCTGGTATGATGACCCCCGCGTTACGCGGTATGAATTATTAAAATTAATGGAGAAAATTAAGGATGAATACCGGGCTGTAATAATATTGTACCATCTCGAAGATTATTCCCTTTTGGAAATTTCAAAAGCTTTAAACTGGCCGCTTGGAACGGTTAAAAGCCGCCTACACAGGGCAAGAAGAGAGTTTAAAAAAATCCTGCTGAAATCTCAAATTTAACATTTTACCTGAAAGGAGGCTGTTTTTCAATGAATACACTGAATAATCAGCTGTTCATAGAAGGAGAAAACAATCAGCTGTTCGTTTATGTTTATCTTCAGGAATTAACAAAACGGTCAGCCTCTAAAATACTTGACCATTATGTTGAGTCATTTAAAAACCTGGATTTTGAAAAAATTTATGTTTCCTTCTGGAGCAGAGGTATTTCGGGCGAGCATTTAAGCAAATTCCTCAAAACAAGCGACAAGGTTATCGCCAGAATGCTGAAGGGAATCAGGCACATAGAAACCTGCTTCGATTTTAAAAAAAATTTGAAGGTAATTAACAGGACAAGGAAAATTAATTAATTATTGTCATTTATGTCATATAGTTTTTTTTATTTTAGTGAATTAACGAAGTTTTCAAAATCAATTCTGGCACAGTAATTGTGTTTAAAGCAATAAGATTTGTAAAAATAACCAAGTTATGGGAAAATGCCTAAAATGCGGAAATGAATATGATAAGTCATTTGATATAATTATGAGCGGCAGAACATATACATTCGATAGTTTTGAATGTGCAGTAAGCGAGCTTGCGCCAAAATGCAAGAGATGCGGATGCACCGTTATCGGGCACGGAATGGAGGAGAACGGAATTATTTACTGCTGCGCAAGCTGCGCATATGATGATGGGAAAACCGGATTTGAAGACAGGATATGAAAATCATATGATATGAAAATAATATGAAAAAAAATTTTTAAACTGTTATTTCAAAAAAAATTAATTAAATAATGACCAGCTTAAAATCTTTAATTACG
This sequence comes from Chlorobiota bacterium, assembly GCA_022616535.1. GTDB lineage: Bacteria > Bacteroidota > Ignavibacteria > Tepidaquicellales > OLB5 > JAKEEM01. The sequence goes on from JAKEEM010000016.1 coordinate 59,976, forward strand.
CTGTTTCTTTATTCCATAGGTATTTTATATGTTCTGTTCGGAACAACACAATATTTTTTTGGGTTATACGGTTTGGTGATAAAGATAGGTGAACTGTTAAGTAAAAGTTAAAAATAATATCAATAATATCTTAGAGGAGGATTAAAAAATGAAAAAACTGGGCGTTTTAATTTTGTTCATGGCTCTCTTATCAGCGGATAATGTTTCTTCTCAGATAAGGGAAGGCGACAATTTATTCGGAGGTTCACTTGGTTTCTGGCCGACCGGGGAAGTTCCTACATTCGGTATAAACTTTGGGTCCAACATTACTCAGGCGGGTATCGGAACCGTTGGTCTGGGCGGAATATTCAGGTATTATTCCTATTCATTTGTTTACGGCAACGGTGATTCGAGAAGGTATTCGTTTTCATCGCTCGGTTTTCAGACTAATTACAACTTTAACCAAATCGGCAACGGGAGATTCGTTCCATATCTCGGTGTTGTTATTGGTTATAATTATGTAAATACAACTTATACCGATGTTTCAAGAAATGCTGTATATATAACAGATGTTACATACCGCAGCGGTGCATGGCTGTGGGGCCAGGCGGGCTTCAGATATTTCTTCAGCCCGAGCGTCGCGGGCTCAGTGAGAGCTGGTTTCGGAAATCATGACTTTAATACATTTGAGCTTGGTATGGATTTTAAATTGTAAATTTAAAGACTGTAAATTTTTAAAAGAAGGAGCGAAGGCATCATCATGTTTAGTTTAAAAAACATTAAATTAACGTCCCCTTTAATTGCGCTGGTTTTTGTTCTCGGGTTCGGTCCCTGTTCAGAAAATGATTTACCTGATAATTACAGAGGAGTTAACCTCGCTGAATTGGAGGATGTGAGCGAAACTGACTTTGCAGAAAGTGACGAGGATATTTTAACTGTCGACTATAAGGAATTTTACGATGAACTGGCTCCCCATGGGGAGTGGATTGAAGTTACCGATAAAGATGTCGGCTTGGATTTAAAAAAGGGTTCAGCTTCGGGAGAAAATTCCGCACACAGAACAATCGGATTTTCACAGCTTTTCGGTGTTGAGGAAGCATACGCAGACGATGTAAGCTTCGGAGCATTTTTTGTATGGAGGCCGTCACCGAACCTCGCAGTTTCAGTAGTTGCAGGGGAACCGGCATATATACCTTACACAGCCGGAAGATGGGTATATACAGATTTAGGCTGGTATTATATGGCTCCTACTCCATATGAGGAGATTGTCCACCACTACGGAAGGTGGGTTTACTCGCCTACCCTGGGATGGATTTGGGTTCCGGGCAGAGTATGGGCTCCCGCGTGGGTTGAATGGAGAGTTCACGCCGGGTTTATTGCGTGGACACCGATACCCCCAAGCGTTTATATTGTCAATAGTGTTGTTATAATTCCACCGGTCTATCCCGTTTATACCGAAAGGTATGTTATTGTCGAGGACAGGTATTTTTGTGAACCGACTATATACAAGTACATCTACAAGGGCAAAGATAAAATTGTTATTAACCAGTGGAGCAGAATCGACGGCTTAACAGTGGTAAATAAAACGTTAATTAATAAAGGTCCTGATGTCATTGCTATCGAAAAGCACTGGGGCAAAATTGATATGGTGAAAATTAACAAGATTAAGGATAAAGGAAGCATTAAATACTCGGAAAAAGAATTTAAGGTTTATTCACCGGACTTCAAGAAAGTTAAATCAGGTGATAAAATTAAAAATTTAGATAGAACAGTTAATAAGCCTAGGGATTTTGCGAAATTTGAAAAAACAGATTTCAGTGGAAAAGATAAATCGTTTGAAAGAGAGAAAAGAGCGGGGAAAGACAATCTGAAAAACAATGAACAGAGAAAGGGCGATAATATAAAAAGCAACGACCGAAACAAGGGCAGTGAAAAAAACTATGACCGAAGAAGCAAAAACGATGAGGAACTCTCAAAAGGAAAAAACAGGCAGGATGGCAACAGAAACATAAAAAAAATGCGTAAAGAAAGAGGTAATGACAGAAATAAAGGAAATGATAATAATTACAAGGATAACAGGAAAAACACGGATAAGAACAAAAGTGACAGGAACAAAGGCGAAAGAAAATTCGAGAAAGAAAGAAAAAGCAAGGATATGAAGTATGATAACCAGAGAAGGGAAAAAAATGATAAGCAGAAGTTTGATAAACAAAGAAATGATAACAAGAAATTCAGAAATAACCAGAGCGGCAACGAAAAAAATAAAAGAGATGTAAGATTCGACAGCAGGAAAAACAATGAGAATAAAACCGACGGCAATAAAAAATTCATAAACGAGAGAAACAGAAATGATAAAAAAAATGAGACCGTAAGAAAAAACAACGATAAAACGTATAACGACAAAACCTATAATAATGAAAAAAGCACAAGGGATAAAAGAAACAGTACTGGGGATAAAGAAAAAGGCAATAGTAACCGGAAAAAAAGGTAAAATTAAAATACTTACCGGGGATAATAGTGCGCAAAATAAAAGAAAGGAATTATTATGAGACTGTTTAAATCAAAAATGAAATTATTTATAATTCCCTTAACAGCCTTGCTCTTAATATTATCTTTCAGCGGCTGCGGCGAAGATGTTGCTACACCGCAGGAAAACGTTGATTTCAGCTATCAGGGCTCAGGTGACTCAACCGGTGACATGATAGACATTCTAGATTTGAATGAAGTAAAAATTCTAATTAAGGACATAAAACTTAATGTTGCCTCAAGCAGCGAAGATTCGGTAAATTTTAAAGTCGGCCCGTATGTTCTAGTGTTGAATTTAAAATCCGAAGTTAATTTGGTTACAAGCGCTTACATACCTCCGGGCAATTATGATAAGGTAAGGTTTATGGTTCATAAACTTGGTGATAATGAAACACCACCTGACCCGGATTTCGCGGACGCAAACGGAAGATACTCGGTTGTAGCAAAAGGCACTTTTAACGGAATCGATTTTGTATTTAAATCGGATAAATCAGCGCACCAAAAGCTAACATTTCCGGCTTCACTTTTTGTCACTGCATCTGGCAAGTCAAACATTACACTTCAAGTTAAGCCGTATATCTGGTTTATCAAAAACGGTCTTTATTTAGACCCAATGAATCCGATTAACACGGCTGATATAGATAATAATATCAAAGACAATATCAACGGCAACTTCAAAATTTTCGTAGATAACGACAGAAACGGCAAACCTGATTAAAATTGAAATCCCATACAGCCTGTACATAAAATAAAGCCTGAGCTTGAAATTCAGGCTTTATTTTGATTGGGTGAAGTTTTAAATGTTTTGTAGTTGAATCCCTCAAAACGCACCCGCCCATCTCCATCAGCAGCAATCCGCAGAAAACCCTCCTTGTCCTGTAATATACAGCTAACCGATAATGCAGGCAAGCCCTTTGGCTAAGGACCCCTGGGCTAGGAAGTCTTACTTCCTAAAACTCCGTTGAAACAATCCCCCTTATAAGGAACTCATCAAAATTATTCCGCATGTCAAACCAATCGTGATACAAGTTTTTCTCAGCGCGTACTTCTATGTTTATATACCGGTCATATCCTAATCTTGTGCCAAAGTAGAACGTGTTTTTTTTATTCAAATCCTTTTCATATGCAGTGCTGAAGCCAATAAAACTGTTTGCAATGTCAAATAAAGTATAATCAACGCTGATATCACCGGACAATATCCTTGAATATTCACCCGGGTACCTCGCAAAACTCATAGAGAATGAACCGGATAAATTAAGCGGAAAGCTGAACCCCAGTGACTGGCTGAATATTAGGTTATGAACGCTTACGTTTTCGGTTATTATTGAATCCAGATTGCTGGAAGAATTCATAAAATACGAAATCGATGAAAAGAAATTTACATCCCATTTTTTGTAATTATGCCCTGTAAATACGCTTGAGACATAAAATTTGTTGTCAAGCTTATCACTTAAAGATGAAGCATTGTTAGTCATTAATGTCGGCGCAAACATAATATTAAAGTACGGTAAACCTTTGAGTCTGAAGTTAGCCCCGATGCTGAAACGGGTTACGCTTGTTGTGTATCGTTTCCAGTCGATAAGATTATCCCGGTACCATAATAATTCACCTGTCAAGCCGATTTGTTTTTTTGACAGCTTCTGTTCAACCTTCGATTTTATTTCGAGCTTATCAGTTGAAAGGTTCGGCACGCCAAGCGATGTATAACCCGGTCCAAGCATTCTTACACCGGCTGTTACCTTTGTGGCTGATTTTTCATTGTTAAATATCCCTTTTACAGTGTATGAATAATCAACTGAGCTTGAGATTTTAGGATGAAACGTATTTTTAACCCAATCCGGGATAGCTTTATTTTCCAAATCCGCATCTCTTGTATCACGCGTAAGCATGGCGCCCGATATTTCACCCTCAAGCGACAGCTTTTTCCTGAACAGGTCCAGCTTCCCATCAATGCCAAACACGTAGTTCGCCTTTGGCGTTAATATTTGGTTTGATGAATCAATTGAAATAGATTTTTCATCATCCTTTGCATACATTCCCGTAAAATAAATGTGCGAACCATCCTTTTGACCGATTCCAAGCCTGCCGATGTATATGCTCCTTTTGTAAGCCTCATTATCAATCGGCTTTTGATTTTTGAAACCGCCTGCCGCTATATATAATAAGCCGGGGTTAAATTCAACATTCACGCCTGTAAGCGGCACTCCTCTAACAGTAAGCTGCGTGTAATCCGGGTATGTTGTCCCAAAACCCAGTGTTCTGAACGACGACATGAACTTTAATAACGGATTAAGTCGCGCCATAACCTTTCCTTTTGCATCCGACTCCAGCTTATCTTTTTGCCTTTCAGTTAATTTCGAAACTTCTTTTTTCCCTTTCTCCAGCAGCTTGTCTTTTTCCCTTTCAACACGTTCCATTATGAAATCGTTAATGACAGATACATCAAGATTCAATCCAACTTGGTTAATATTCTGCCTAGACCCCAAGTTCTCAGATGAAAGCAGTATTGGCATTGAAAAAGGCAATCCGTAGATGCTGAGAGATGGATTTATCTCCCAATAGCCATACCGGGGTTCCTTATCAGAACCAGTGCCTGAGCGATTGGCGTTTTCACCGTAAATCTTGCTATCAAATGCGAACATAAGCGGCTTGCGCTTTGTCTGGCTTTCGGATCCTGTAGAGTTAAAACCATTATCATTAAGCCCCCAATAACGTTTCATGGTTTTCAGCTTGCTCGCATCACTCGAAATATATTCCACCTCACCTGTTTTGAACTCCCACACTTCGCTTGTTGATAACAGTACTCCGTTCACAAATGCTTCCACCTGCCATGCATATTTACCCGTAGAAATTGACCTGGCAGCTACGGGATACTGATAAATTGTGGCTATTAGGTTATCCACATTATAATATAGGGGGTTTGACTGCATTGCATCATATCCGGATTGCATTCCATATAATTGTACGACTTTCAGCCTGTATGTTACTCTTTGCCCTGCGCTCACCGGGTACGGAGGAAGCCATGAAAAATTAATTGGAATATATCCGGAGTTGTTAAGTGTAATTCCTTCATCCCCATCGCTGTTTTTTTTCTCTGCCCCTCCAATTAAACTTATGTCATGTTCAGGGTAAAGAAGCTCAACCTGCGTCATATTCAACACGTCGGTAGAAATACAATCGCTGCCGAGTTCCATACTGGTTGAGACATCAACGACATATACGCAAATATCATAGCTTCCGCTTGGGACTGTCCCAACCTTCTTCACGACATCCTCGTATTTTTTATTGGTTTCGTTTACCGTAATGGGTTTAATATCCGCAGCAGTAACAACCTTCACCCCGGGGGGTAAGGAAAAGGCTGCTGTTGAGGCATCTACGATAAATCCTTCAATCATTTCTGTAGCTACACCGCGGAGGTAAACGCTGTAAGTCTGCTGTGAGGCGTTATTTAAAGTAACCTGCCACATTTTTTCCAGCTTAAAAGCATACGGCGCCGGCTGGCGAAGCTGAACCATTACCTGTGCCTGCGATGAAAACACAGTTAAAAATATTGTGATAATCAGTTTGTATTTTAGCTTTTCCATAACTTAATACTAAAATGATTCTGAATTTTCGACTTCTTATTCGACCATATATTGAAGTGAAATTCCGATTTTTAAAATCTACCGCACAATCGGACCTGTAAAGTTTTGAGTATTTACAATATGCCCGTGCCCGTCATCGAAGCGGAAGAAAAAGTTATGCAAACCCTGCGGAAGATTACGCTGGAAAGTATACGCAACACCTTCTATAAAATTATTGCCTAAAGGTGTCATATTAAAAGGATTATTATCTACGAACACCTGATACTGCGTCGGCGGGTCACCGTCAATGTCCTGATAAATCACCCTGTATATGAACATTGTGTTGCTGAATCCTGAATCTGGCATAACATCACCGCCTGAAAGTACCGGAGGATGATTCATTGGCTGACCAGCAACAAAAGGCCCCTGGTAAATTCCTGTCGCAACCGGATGGCCGTGTCCGTCATCAAATCTGAAGGAGTAATTATGAGTGCCTTCTGACAAACTAATCTGATAGTTAAATTCAACACCCTCATTAAAATTATTTCCCAAGGGCGTCATCTGATGCGATATGTTATCAATTAAAACATCATAAACCGAAGGTGAATCATTGTCCTCATCAGTGTAAGTAATTCTGTAATTAAATTGAGTAGAAATACCTCCGGAATCAGGTATAACAATTCCATTTTCAATCGTAGGCGGGTGATTAACAGGCCCGTTGACCTCAAGAGTAATGCTTGCGGTATCACTTGCGGGATTTTCATCGCCACGCAGAATAGATTTATAACCTACCCAGTAAATTTCGTTGCCGGGAGGAATCTGGTAATCATTAAAATCGATTACCCTTGTTTGTGCCGCCTCGAGGTTGTTTATCTGCTTAACGTTATACCAGACTCCTTGAGGCAAGCCATCACCAGTTCTCCACCAGTTATCTATTAAATGAATTTCACTCAGCTTGCAAATGACCGAATAAACCGGAAACGAAATTGTATTGCTGCCAACATTGGTTACACCAATTGAAGGACGGAATGTCCTTAATGAATCATTAATAACAGGCGGTGAAGGTCTTTGCAGAGCTGCATCTAGTGAAAATCTTTTAGGACCTTGAGCATTGCTAAGTTTTTTGATGTCACTAACCGTCTCCCTGCCGTCAGGATGAAACGTAATGTTCATGACAAGATTGGAGCATTTATCAACTCCTTCTAACTTTCCTCTTTCGCCCTCAGGTACTGTCGCAGTTTTGTTCTGGCATTTAAGCCATGGCGGTTCAAGAATGTGATACTCAATGATTCCTTTCTCCTTCCCAACCTTTGTGACATGAACCTTGCACTTGAATGTCTGTTCTTTAGCTTTGACTGTATCTGATGTAACGAAGCCGTTATCTTTGTCATCCGGATTTTTGATTTTGATTTTTACTTCTATCCAATTACAAGCTTTTAAAGACTTATCAATCACCCCCGATTCTTCGGGCTGAAGGGTTACAATTCTGCAGTAAAGCCATTTAGGGGATATAATGTGTATTTTAAGTTTTTTCACGGTTCCGCCTTCGACGTGAGCGAGTACTTTTTCTACAGGCGGTTCAGTAATTACAGGGTCCCCTTTCATATTGATAGGATCTTTAGGCCCGCCTGTAACCATAGTAAATTGTATCCATTTACATGTGTTTATAGAATCTGAAACGTTAATTGAGCTATCAATTTTAACTTCTTTTGTATTGCACCTTAAAAATTCCGGCCTGTAAAAATGAATTTTTAACTTATTAATTTTCTTGGTTTTTGAATCTTTCTCTCTTGATACAACATGTCCGTAAGCTTCCTGCTCACCTCTGCTCCAACTCTGGGGATGCTGCTTAGGCGTAAACTCGTCCGGCATTTTTTCCTTGGCAGTTTCTGATGCATATTGCAAACCTTTTGCCCAGTCGGTTTTATTTGTATCTTTTTCCCAGTCTTCATTAAAACCTTTAATCCAATCTCCTCCGTCGACAAACTTGCCGTCCTCATAGTAAGAATCGGAATAACTAAGCTCAGACTCACTGCAGCTTGTATAAACAGACATAACATGGGGGTCTTTAAAGAGTTCTTCGAAAAAAGCTCCGCTATGGCAGGAGAATATTACTACATGAATTTTACAGCAGCACTCAACAGCCGCTTTTTTCAAAAGGTCGAGCAAATCGGAAGGGCTGATATCGTTACCTCCCTTTATGAACTCAAATGCATTTGAGCCATATTTATCCTCGCTCCCGTGTCCGACCATATATAAAGTTAAAACATCACCGCATTTACATTTCAGGTTCTTCAAAGCGTTTGCTAAGGAATCTTTTTTGTCAAACCGTCTTCGGTCACTATTCGGGTCTTTCTTTTTCATGATATCCATTGCATCATCAATTCTTTTATCAATCAGTTTATCCATATCGGTATCTTTTTTGCCTGGTGAATAACCGCCGTCGACGAAGAATCCGTAATTTTCAGAGAGAGCATACCCGGGAATTAATAAGAAGAGAACTAAAACTAAAAATAATTTGTATGATTTTATATAATTCATCTCAATTGCCTCCTCAATTACTTAAATGTATATCGGAATAAATCAGTACGGCGGGATTATCTTTCTCTTCCTCGCTCATCCATAGCGATTCACCGTCAACAACGGGCCACCACTTCTCGGCCGTAACTTCGTAATTTCCAGTGACTGCATCGATGTAGACAAACCTTGTCTCATGTTCAAAGAAGGCCTGAGGATTATCGTTTATCCACCCGAACCATGTTGGCTTGTTAAGTGTCTTCTTTTCATCTTCACCCTTGAAAGATCGAACTACAGAACCAGATGGGGTCACCTGCATACCTAAAAATACAGTGACTTTATGGTCTAAAGTCTGCGGAACCAAAACTTTTTTGATAATTAAGTCAATTGCTTCTTCTCTTGATATCAAGCCGGAGGGTAAACTTTTTTTAAACGAAAATTCCCAAACATCGCTTTTCGATTCACCTGTCGATATCTGCCATGCATATTTACTTCCGCCCTCGAATTTCTTTTCATTTATAGGATATTTAAATACTGCGGTTCTGATTCCATCTTTCATAAATAACTCGCGGTTTTCTTTCATTGCAGCATCTGGTGATTGGCCGGTTCGGATTTCAACTATTTTCAGAGTATAGTCCTTTGCTTTTGGAAGTATTGTCCACGTAAATATTAAAGGTTGTTCGGTATCTATTTCCTCACCGTCGGCAGGTGATAGAAGAGTAATGCTTCCCGCTTCCTGAACTGGCTGAATAATGCAATTTTCCAATCCGGCAATTTCGCCCTGTTCGGTGTATGCGGTTACACAGATTGTATAGGTTCCTTCAGGTGCATTGCCTGTTCGTAAAATAATTTCCTTATACTTGCTGTTATTGTATTTTACTTCAGCATTAGAAAAATTATTATATTTATAATTACTTCTCCCCGGCTTTAAAGTAAATACTTTTGATTTTCCCTCTATTATCAGTCCGTCTCTTTCTTCAGTGGCTGTCCCGGTAAGATAAATCTTTATATCGCTGCCTGTGGTGTTATTCAGCTCAAGATTCCACATTTCACTAACACCAAGCTTGTTGGGGGGAGGCTGTTTGAGACTTATGCTGACCTGATTTTGAGCTTGCAAACTCGTAACTAAGATTACTGTTAAAAACAGTATTGCCAGTGATTTGAATAACAGTGTCATTTTGTTTTCTCCTTTAGAAAGTTGGATAATCAGTTTGAAATTTTTTTGTTCGTTTCTAAATTTGACTAATGCGCCGGTTCCCGAATGAAAACATCGTTAAGATCTATGTGATCAATCTGAATGATTCGTTTGAAAAAATATTCGCAGGGTTAAGCAGTAACACTGATAGAATAACTGCAAATTTTGAAAGGGTGATTTTTTTTATTATTTTTATCACCTTAATTCAATCATCTGCTTTTCTTAAAGAATAAAATTATAAAAATAAAGTAAAGAATTTTGAAAGAATAAACAAGTGCAAAACAGTAGGTTAAGAAACAAAACCTGGGTCACGAATGGTAAATTAAATAGCCTTTTGACAAAAACATTAGAATTTCCATTTCTAATGTAGTTGCATTTTAGATTGGTTAGCTTTAGTCACCAAAGTCCCAAAATAGTCACCAAAGCCATATGGAAGGACGAAAAAGCGGAAAATTTCGTCGGGATGGTCCCGCTCTAGCGGGACGGTCTAATGTCCAATCGGGACGCGATTACATATAATACATCGTCGGGATGGCAGGATTCGAACCTGCGGTCTCCTGCTCCCAAAGCATATAATCTTTAACATTTCCAGTGAAAAATGGCATTTTTATAGAAATACACCCTTAAAAATTCGCACATTTTAACATAGTTAGTCACTAAAGTTGTCACTAAAAATGATAACGACAGATTTGGTTAATGAACAGATTTTTAATCTACAGGCAGGTAGATTTTCTTTCTCCGTAAAATTAGCCAGAAATATTATTGAAGTCAATGTTAAGTGGAAAATTCTAAGCATTATTCATACTGAATAAACCTTATAGAATTCGGATCAAATTCTGTACTGGAAAGCTGATTTATACAATATGTTCTCAAAACATTTTTCTCGACATCGGCTTCGCTAAAACCGGAAGCACTCATGAAGTGTTTAATTGTATTTTCTCTATCAAAATTTATACCAGAATAGGGATGAAAATGTTCATGAATTAAACCCAGTGCGTGACCAAACTCATGGAGTACGACCCTTTTTATCTCAGGTTCACTTGAATTTTCATGAATATACGCGTAGCACATTGTTTCTTCTTCAGCAGGGAAAGTTAACGCGTCTGTGCCAATTTTAGAATCGTTTTTTCCTGCATTAAATCGAATTCTTATTACATTTCTTGAATTACCTGTAAAATCAAACTTAATATTTGCATAATTTTCCCATGTCTTTGCAACCTCAGCAACTTTTTCATGCAGTTTCGGAGAGCCATTTAAGAAACTTACACCAAGCACGTCCCCGGGCTTCCATTTATTTGCAAAATCGAGTATCATGATTTCTGCTCCGGTATTTTAAATCCAATATAGGTCCCCGAGCTAATACCCATTAAAGCAAGTAAAGTCTCATCAAATACTGGCATTTTTAAATCACTCCATACTGAATAACAGAAATGAAATCCCAATACCAATGTCCACACAGCAATCTGGAACCTGTGAAGGCTGACACCAGTAGAATCAGACACTAAATCCCTGAAAAAACCCCTGCTGAAATAAATGGTGTTATTTGTTGAAAATTTAGGTATTGTTTCAATTACTTCATTTAACCTGGTCTCTTTGCTCAGCTTCTCTTTTTGCATTTCAATCATTGCATCCGGAGCTAATTTTATCTTCGCTTCAAGGGTTTTGTTTATTTCTTCAATTCTGTCAGATAATGTTTTTTTCTCAGCTTTTAAACTTATTAGTTTATTCTGGCTATCGTTAATCTTATTAAAGTTTATTCCCGTTGAACTAAGTGCTGTGAGAGAGCTTATTCCAATTAATATTAAAACCGAAGCGTTTAATTCGGGAAACTCCTTGGTAATTAAAAATAGCATTATGATTGCTGCAACAACCAAAAAATACCAAAAAGCCATTTGTGCAAGGGCTAAACTGTACGGTCTGTTCTTTCCGTTTTCTGTTATGGAAAACGGTTCTTTTAACATCTCAGTATTCTTTGCCAGCCAAATGAGTATAACAAGCAGAAGTATAATGATGATGAAACATATCCAGAAGGAGAACCATTTAACAATAACAATAGTAAAATTCTTAGCTTTTGTTTTCGTAGGAATCGCTTTTTCATTTTCAAATCCGACGCTTATTAATACCGGCTTTGAACCTGTAAAAAAAGAAGGTTTACTCAGAACCTCGTTCCAGGTTTTATTGGACATTTCATTTCTGGTTAATTTAAAGTGTATTTCATTTGTGTTAATGTCTGGAATGCCATATACACCTTTTAGAGATAAGTTTTCAATAAAAAGGATTATTTGACCGCTTTTCTCTGTAACCCTGTTAAGAAACGGCTCTAATGTATCCAGCTTGACTATTATCTCGTCATTCAGACCGCCTTTATCAGTTTTTTTCCCATCGGCTAAATAAACCTCAGTTACCATAAACGGATATTCGACACCGCCTACGGCAACAGGCCTTTGAACCTCATCAGGACTTTCCCTGGGTTCAGTCAGAGTTATTACCTTACCCGACCCTTTTACCGTGTCCTTTTGTGTTGATTCTTTGACACTTTTGGTTGTGTCAACATCTAATTGGGAGTACACCATCAAAGGAATTGTAAGAATTAAAATTATATATAATGACTTCATAATATTTAGTGTTAATTAGTTTTTTACGTATGCGAAAGATAATCACTCACCGCCACATCATAACCCATAGCGAGTGAGTCTTTCATTTGCTGGGGCGTAAATGTTAAGCCGTCTTTGATTGGCAGTTCGTTTTTCGGTCTGTAAACATTTATTTTGATATTTTTCTTTTCAGCCAGTAACATCGCATTTCTTAAATCGCTGTCGCCTACATCTTCAGAAAACAGATCAATAGTCTGGAAAAGAATACCAAAAATATTGCTGAACCTCTCAGCCTTAATCGGATAAAATGGAGGTGAATGCAAAATAACATCAATTTCCTCAACATTATTAGCAATAACACCCCTGATAGGAACATACTCGCGGACACCACCATCAACATACTGCCTGATAGGATAAGTGCCAGGTTTAAATTCAACAGGAGGCATTAGCACAGGCTGGTTCGCAGAAGCCATAATAGCGTTCAGCATTTCTTCTTTGTCGTTTAATACAACCAAATCAAACTCGCTCGTTGATTCCGCATTGCGGCTTGCAAAATAAGTTACTCTGCCTGTTTGAAGGCAAATTGCAGTAAAAAACAATGTTTTCCCGCTCTGCATAATTGCATCATATCTTGGAAACAACTCCTGTTTTGTCAGGTTTCTAAGCGGAGTTACGTCAAAAAAAGAGTCGAATTTATTAATCTTAGGTAAGTTCTCAATTGCAAAAGGTTCACGTTTTATAAGTATGTCCTTAGTAGTTCTTGTAGTATAAATTTCTTCAAGCTTATCAATTTCCTTCGTTGCAGCAAGCGGGGCAATCAGAGCGCCTGTTGAAGTGCCTGAAATGAAATCATAATCAAGCCCTTTTTCTTTAATCAAATACTTCAAAACACCAACAGCGAAAGCTCCTTTTGAGCCGCCTCCGGATATTACTAATCCTCTCATGGTTTTTATGTATTAAATTTTACGAATTTGCCTGAAACCCATTCGTCTGAATCCGATATTTTATACCAGCCGTTTTTTATATCTTTTATAATTACTTCCTCACCTTTTTCCAACGCCCTTAAAATAGCATACTGTGCGCCAGGACCTGAACGAACATTAAGCTTATCCTTTGGATGAACGAATACTGTTCCTTTCAGCACATTATCTTTATTAATTTCCTGAATTTGTTTCATAACAAGCGGGAGGAAATTCTTTTGAGCATCCTCACGAGTATTACCTCCAAAGAAGTTGTTCCCGGGACAGGATTTGGGTGAATACCAGTGGTGATAGACAATGTCGTCGGTATCAGGATTTAACCGAAATTTTACACACAATAAAGCATTTGTCCATATTATGGAGGTCTTATGCTCTTCAGTCATTTTATCGCCATCTTTATCGAAATTTCCGAGGTTTTCAATGCACAACCCTCCCTGATTTTTGTTTGCTATACAGGTTGGGCGAATATCAAACGAGCGGCATATTGCTATTATACCATCAGGAAATGTTGTAATGTTCTGTGCAATTTGTCCCCATTTTAAGCCAACATGGTAAGCTTCCATATTTTGAAGAAGAGTGAAATAGTTTTTATTTTTAAATGAGCTGTAGTTTGGCTTCCATGTGTGATGGTTCTGGATGAATGTTATTTCCCTTGAAAAAGTATTGCTGAAGAGCCAGTTTTTAAACTCATCTCGGTTTAGTAATATGAATTTTCCTTTTTGCTCCATTTAATTAAAAAATTATTAGTTGCCCAAAAGTTCCACCTGCTTAATGTGGTGTCGCTGTATATTGCTATTTCTTTACCGGAAACGTCTCTCACGTAATACTCCTGCAGCACAAGCTGCCAGTTTGTGGGGTTGTCCTCGTTAAATATCGGGTCGGGGTCGCTGCCGTTATATTGCCATTTTTGCTTTCTAATTCTATTGCCGGCTTCGTCATACCAATACCTTGTCCAGTAGGTTGCCTCTGCCGGTATCCCGCCAGTCTGCCTTATGGTTCTTATATCGGTCCAATCAATCGTCCTCTGGCATCATATCAGCAATCTTATTCATTATACTGGTTACTTTCTTTCTGGCATTTAGAGCGTCCAAGTGAATTTGAAAAAGCTGAGCATCCATATGTCCAAAAGCAGATATTAAATTATCTAAATCCTTTTTTTTAGATAATTTTATAGAAGAAAAACAAATTGCTAAAACATTATCTAAATTAATTTTTCTTTTACTTCTTCTAGAAAGTGAATCTTTTGGCATTTTAGTTAAATCCAAGTACATTAGTTCATCGTAAATTTGGAACAAAGATAGCCATAAAGACTGTATTTGATCTTTCCGTTCAGGAACTAAATTACCTAAATTTTTTTTAAAATCATTTAAGATTTTGCTTGTTTGTTTTTTTGTCATTTTTTATATATTCCTTAATTTTGCTTTAAAAGTCAACCCCAATCCTTTTCAATTC
>JAKEEM010000017.1 GCA_022616535.1 Chlorobiota bacterium
TCGCGCGCCCCCGGGCACCCGGTGCAGGAATACATTTGCTCGCTTTTTTGGCAGTCAGGTCCCGTTGGACTCAACGGTGCAACCGCTGTGATGAGCGTAATGGCCTCATTATTTTTTATATTGATTTTAAAAAAGCTCGGTTTCAAAAATGTTTATCTGCCCGCATTGGCATTCGCTTTTACTCCTGTTATATATATAAACAGCGTTAACTCAATGGATAACCTGTGGAACCTCGCATTTATTCTGGCAAGTCTATACTTTGTGATGCGTAATAATCTTATTACAGCCGGCATTATGCTTGGCTTAGCAAACGGCTGCAGGCTTACCTCGGTTATATTGACACTCCCGTTCTTAATTCTTATTTATTATTATAATAAAGCAGAAAAGCCAAAAAAAATTTTAATAAAGCTCTTAATCTTTGCTTCAGGCGCTGTTGTAGTTACATTTATTTCGTACATTCCCGGCTTGTTAAAATTCGGCAAGGGCTTGTTTACCGATGTTGCATGGGCTTACCCGGGGATTTTCTTTATTGCTTTCAGGTTATTCATTGCAACTTGGGGGCTAATCGGATTTTCGGCAATTGTAATTGTCTGTATCATTGAACTTGCCGGAAGAATCAATTTGCGTAAATCTGCTCAAAAAAAACCGGACTGGTATTTTGATATCTCTCTATGGATTGCAATAATATTCTACATTATAATTTTCATGATGATGCCTCACAAACCGAGCTATCTTGTCCCGCTTATTCCGATGCTTCTCATTCTTTTGGGCAGGTTTTTAAGCCCTAAGTTTTACAGGTTTGTCTGCATTTCGCTCATTATATCGCCCTTTCTTCTAGGAGTATACCGCACTGAGTTGGATGTCAAACCGGAAACTTCAGATTATGTGGTTAAAATCGGGTTTTCAGGGAGTGATATTTTCTTTGACCCGATTAATGGGCCTATTTTAACGGAGCATTCAAAGAGGATTAACCAGCTGGAATTCAGAGATAAAATATTAGCCGAAGGGAGCCGCTTAAAAAGAAAGAGCGTAGTAGTTATCGGCGAGGCATACCCGTTTATCATTGTTACTCTACCTGCTAAAGTTGTGGGCGGTAAAGTTATAGACTACGTTCAGGGAAATGTAATTTATGAATATTCGTCAGACAGCACAAAGTTAAATTATTACATGCAAAACGGATATGACATATATTATCTGCCCGGTGAGGAAGCAATAAGTCTCCAATTATACGGTGTTGATTTAAAATCGTATGGAACTCCGATTTTCCCTGCCACAGAAGACCTGGAAAAATAAAATACAACTATTTTGAATTCTGGAAAAAAAATAGTATTGCTGATTATTGCAGCTGCAATTATTGTTTTGATAAGCCGCCTGTCGTTTATATCAGCAGGATATGGGGCAGATGTTGATGCTTGGAGAGTCGTTGCAGTTGCAAGGGATATGACCGAAACAGGAGATTTTGTTTACTCGCGCGTTCCCGGGCACCCGCTTCATGAATTAATCTGCACTCTTATTTGGGATAAGGGTCCTCTTTGGATGAACGGTTTCACTGCGGTCATGAGCGTTATAGCCGCCGTTTTTTTTATGCTGATTTTGAATAGGCTTGGCTTCAAAAATATTTTTTTGCCTGCCCTTGCGTTTGCATTTACTCCAGTAATTTTTATAAACAGCGTTAATGCATTGGAGCATATATGGGCATTGGCATTTATAATGGGCAGTATGTATTTTGCAATTGATAACAAGCCCCTTGCTGCGGGCATATTGCTTGGTTTGGCGGACGGATGCAGGCTGCCTTCAATTTTATTACTGGTTCCGTTTGCCTTAATTTTATATTTTAATTCTGGTAAAAAATTAAAAACTTTCATGCAGTTTGCTGCAGCTGTATTTGGTGTTACACTAATTTTATTTCTTCCCTTATTTTTAAAATTCGATTTGTTTAATGTTTATAAGGGCAGTTATCCGGATGTTATCTATATTGCTTTTAGGATGTTCATAGCGACGTGGGGATTCATAGGGCTTGCTGCAATTTTAACAGTGTGTGCTGTTGAATTTATTTACCGGATTAAATCGCGCAATGATAATGCATCGCACATTTCAAAAAAGGACAGGTATTTCGATGCTTCACTCTGGGCGGGAATAATATTATTTGCCATATCTTTTTTACTGTTACCTCACAAAGCGGCTTATCTTATCCCGACTGTTCCTCTGGTTTTGATTTTGCTCGGAAAGTTTCTGAATCCCCGGCTCTTTAACGCCGTTTGCATTTCTCTTGTGATATCTCCTTTTCTGCTCGGAGTAAACCGCACGGATTTGGATGTTCTGCCGGATTTTTCCCAATACTCAGCAAGATTCACCACTAAAGGGGGTGAAATTGTTTTTGACCTGCTCAACGGTCCAGTTTTATCGGAGCATTCCAAACGGCTTAACCAGCTGGAATTTACCGCTAAAATCATTTCCGAAACCGGGCGCCTTGAAAGAAAAAGCGTAGTTGTAGTGGGTGAATCTTTTCCGTTAATTGACGTAACGCTTCCGCATAATCACCAGGGTGATGTTATAATTCAGGGAAACACAATTTATGAGTATTTTTTGGATAGCTCCAAAGTAAAGCGTTATTCCACCGGAGAATTTGATATTTATTATTTACCAAATATCGATGAATATAATTTAGAACTGCATTCATTAGATTTAAAAGACCACGGAGCCAAAAACCTATTGGAAAAGAGATAGGGGGCGTTGTGGAAAGAAACAAATCAGTTCAAAAACTGATTTTTATCCTTATATTAGAGAAATAAATCGGAGGATTTATGAAAAACTCCATTTTTTTGCTGTTTTTATTACTACTTGCATTGACAATTAATAATTATTCGCAGTGGCAAATAAGTTCAACAGGGCTTCGTAGCGAGTCTGTTAGTGCATTGTGTGTTAGGGGAAATTATTTACTTGCTGGAACAAGCGGGAAGGGTATTTATCTTTCATCAAATAATGGTGTTAACTGGGTCCAGGTTTCCCCTATTATAGGCGTAATTAAAGATATTATTTCAAAAGGGGACAACTTTTACGCGGCAACCCTAAATGGTATTTATATGTCATCAGATAACGGAAGTACGTGGGTCTTGACTTCACCTGTAGATTTAAATGTATACGCTTTGGCAGTTAAGGGAAATTTAATTTTTGCCGGTACGCAAAACAATAATTTTGAAGGCAACTTATATGTTTCAAGCGACAATGGTACCTCCTGGGAAAAAACTTCACTTGTAAACCAGAATATTTATTCCGTGGGCACTAACAGCACAAGGGTATACGCAGCTGGATTCAGATTAAATATCCGTTCGGCGCAATGAGATATGTAGCTGCAAATGATGACGGACTGATAATATTAACCTCCGGCATAGGTGTATTCAGATCAACTGATGAAGGATTGAGCTGGAATCAAACGTCAAATCAAGGCAGCTCCTATAACAGACCTGTTATAATTAGCGGTAATAATGTTTATATTGGAGGCGTAAATAATGGAGGCGTATTTATTTCCACTAACAGCGGTGTTACATGGAATCAGGGCGGCCTTAATAGTTTTGTTTATTCTCTTGCTTTAAATGGTAACATATTGTATGGGGGGAGCTTTGGTGTATTTTCAACAACAAATAACGGTTTAAGCTGGGACCAGTTAACCTTATGCATACAGGATGTTTACACAATGGTTTCAAGCGGAGGTGCTCTGGTCGCTGGAACGAATTTAGCATGCAGTTATTCAACTAATGGTGGCGCAAGCTGGAACCTTACTACATTTAACTCTCAAACCCCCAAAGTTTTTTCACTTGTTGCCAGCGGTGATAATGTCTTTGCTGGAAGTGTGGGTTCCGGGGTGGTCCTTTCAACAAATAATGGACAGACGTTTCAGTATAATCATCCCCTTACGAATAGAATAATTTATTCTCTTGCTGTAAACGGATTTGATGTTTTTGCCGGAACTGCTTTAAATGGTGTATATAAGTCAACAAATTTTGGTACTTCATTCATTCAATCTTCATTGAACAATGTAACTGTGCGTGCATTGCTCCTTAAAGACGGTTTAATATTTGCAGGGACTGAAAGAAATGGAATTATGATTTCAAATGATAATGGAGCTACTTGGATTCAGTCATCATTAGCTAATCAGGATGTAAGAGCGCTGATATCAAATGGAAACATTGTTTTTGCCGGAACTATTAGCAATGGTGTGCATATCTCCACTAATAATGGTACTTCTTGGACTCAAACTTCATTAAATAACCGAGATATTTTTTCACTGGGAGTAAGCGGGAATAATATTTTTGCAGGAAGCTCTCGTGAGTTTGGTTTTTATGTTTCAAATGATAACGGGGTAAATTGGTTTCAAAAAAATGAAGGTTTACTAAATGTTCAGGTGAATTCAATTTGTATTTTTAACGATTATGTTTATGCAGGAACAAGCTCTCGCGGGATTTTTAAACGACCTTTAAACGACATGCTCGGCATACAGCCGGTTTCAAACGAGATACCAAAGGAGTATTCTCTTTCCCAAAACTATCCCAACCCCTTCAATCCAGTGACCAACGTCAAATTCCAAATTCCAAAATCCGGATTTGTTGAATTAAAAATTTATGATGCACTCGGCAGGGAAGTTACAACACTTGTCAATGAACAATTAAATCCGGGAACCTATGAAATTGATTGGAATGCATCGAATTATCCGAGTGGGGTGTATTATTATAAACTTGTTGCAAGGAATTTTTCCGAGACTAAAAAAATGGTATTAATAAAATAGAAAATTGAAGCAAACCCTTTGGGTTTGCTGAAATCCCGCTTTGCGGGATGGTTTTAATAAAGTAAAGGGTTCAATTCACATTTTAATATTTCACATTAAATAAAATAAAGCGACTAATTTAAAGGAGGCAATTAAAAAAATGGTAACAAAAAATCTCTCAATATCATCTCTTATTACGATATTTATTTTATTTGTTCTTTGTGTCAGTTCATTTTCGCAAATTGTGACCTATACGCCCAGTAATATTACATGGAATGACGCTGCCCCGCCTTTACCTTCCACAATTAAAATAGCAGTATTGGAAGGGGATCCTTCTAAAGAAGGTGAATTTACTATACGATTAAAAGTTCCGGCTGATGTAGCTACTATTGTATATGTTGTATAAACTTAAGAAACACATAACTCCTTTAATCCTTGTTTTTGCGCTCTTTGCAATAAACGGGTCTGAGTTTTTACACCACCATGATTACGCTTCAAATATTAAAGATAACCATTGCCAGGCATGCTTAATCAATAAAACCCTTCAATCGGTTTCAATTGAAAAGTCAGACATAAATTTAAATTCAAACCTTTCTTACGAACCGTTCCCGCTAACTGAAAATAACCTTCCCCAAAAAGATTTTACCCGCGAATTTTCCGGACGCTCGCCTCCATCAGCTTCTCATATTTAACCCTCAGACTTAAATAAACTTTTTCAATTCAAAATATCTTTATAGATAGTTATAAGGATATTTAGTTCTTTAATAATTAGTCTAATATGAGAAACCTAATCTTATTTAAAATTATATTATTGTTCGCAATACACAGTTTATATCCGCAAACATCATTTGTAGAATCAAATAAAATAAAGGGCAGGGTAACTGACGAAAAAAATAAACCCATTGAGTTCGTTTCGGTTACAATTCAGGATTTGGGCTTATCGACATCAACGGACCAAAAAGGGAACTATGCATTTCAAAACATACCAAAAGGAAACTACCTGCTTACATTTAAGCGCAGCGGGTATGAATCTAAGTCGCTTGAATTAAATTTAACAACAGGCGATACACTCTATAATATATCACTCGGCGAGAGCTTAATAGAAACTCCCGTAATAGACGTTACCGGCTCGTTTAATGGCATCGATATTTCCAAAAGCACATTTTCCGTAACGGAGCTTTCAAGCCGCAGCATAACCAAAAACCGCAGCCAGACGCTTGCCGAAACAATTCAAAACATACCCGGTATCAGCAATGTCTCGACCGGCACCGGAATAGGCAAGCCCGTTATAAGGGGACTCACATCCCAAAGCGTGCTGATTATCCACGACGGCGTAAAGCACGAAAGCCAGCAATGGGGCGACGAGCACGGTCCAGAAATAAGCTTGTTCGACCTTGACAGGATTGAAATATTAAGAGGTCCCGCAAGCTTGATTTACGGGGCGGACGGAATAGGCGGCGTTATCAATGTCATCAGCAAGCCGCTTGAATTTTCTATAAAGCAAAAACCTGTTTATTACGGTGGAATTGTGCTCGGAGGATTTTCCGGCGATGACCAGCTTTTCTCAAATGCAACCCTTGGCGTTGGGACTAAGAATTTCGGACTGAAAGGGCATTTCGGCTATAGAAAAACACAGGACGTTAAGACTCCGAACGGAATATTTGATGTTCATACGCCCAGCGGAACGAGAACAATCACCGGCGGAAAGCTTTTCAACAGCGGCGCTGAGGAAATTCAGGGCGGGGCAAACCTTGGGTTTAACGGTAAGTTCGGGGTGCTGAGCTTTGGTTTTGAAACCTTCGCCAGGGAAATTAAGATTCACGAAGACCCGGAAGAAGACCCTGATGCAGCCCCGAACCAGAAAATTAACACAAACCAGTTTTCATTTGCAGGAAGCTTTAACTTAACGGGTAAGTTTAAGCTTGAACCTGTCGTATCCTACCAGCTTCAAACAAGAAAAGAATTTGAAAGCGCGCAAGATAAAGATGAAAATATCGAAGCCCTGCATTTGGACTTAAAAACCTTTGACGGAAGCGTGAAGCTTCATCACACGATTGCAAAGAATATTTCCGGGACATTCGGCGGGTCGTTTACAAACCAAAAAAATCAAACGCTCGCTGAGGAGAAGCTTATTCCGAATTATAACGCAAACACTTTAGGGATATTTTTGCTTGAGAAGCTGAATGCAAAGCATTTCACTTTCTTTGCTGGTGCGAGATTCGACACTAAGAAACTTGAGATTAAAGAAACTGTATTTGAAACCGATTCTCTCGGCAATCCTTTAAAAATTTTACTACCCCAATCACTAACTTTTGATGCGTTCACGGGCTCTGTTGGGTTAGCTTACTCACCCCAAAGCTATCTGAGTATTTACGCAAATCTTGGCAGGGGGTGGAGACCTCCTTCGGAGTTTGAGTTGTTTGTAGACGGCGTCCACGAAGGTACACAGCGCTTTGAGCGGGGTATTAAGACACTCGATTCGCTTGCAGAGCCGAAGCCCGAAGCATCGATTAACATTGATGCAGGCGTGAGGTTAAGCCATAAATCATTGAGCGTTCAGCTCTCGGTTTTCCGCAATCAAGTCGATAACTTTATTTATCCCTCGCCAACGGGCGATACGCTTGAAGGTCACCCGGTGTTTAACATGACACAGGCACAAAGCTCGTTTGTTGGATACGAATACACTGTTCAATTTCAGCCAATGAAATGGCTTGTCCTTTCTGCAAGCGGGGATTTTGTTAAGACAAAAAACGAGGCAACAGGTAATTCGCTGCCCTTTACTCCGCCGATGAAAAATATTTTTGAGCTAAAGCTTCAGAAAACGCAAATGGGGAAACTTTTAAATCCATATATTAAATTCGGAGCAAAGGTTGTTTCTGCTCAAAGCCAAACAGACCCGCTTGAATCAAAAACGGACGGCTATACATTATTAAACGCGGGAGTAGGGTTTGATTTTGTTTTTGCCAAGTCCGTTGCTTCGGTGGATTTCTCCGTTGATAATCTCGCTGACACAAAATATGTTGACCATTTAAGCAGATACAAGGGTTATGCTATGAATCCCGGCAGAAGCTTTAACCTGCAGTTAAGCGTGCCGTTTAAGTTTTAATGCAGCTTTAAGTAGGGAACGGCCGCCGACCGTTCCTTACTTATTCAAAATTTAATCCTTGTCATTATCTTCTTTATCGCTGTCGTCGGATTCCATTTTTATGAAATTCCCGTTTGAATCGAACAAATAATCGGGTCCGCCTATTTCAGCTTCGTATGTTACCATTCCGTCAGCGTTTGTAATCTGCACGGCTTCGGTGATTTTCTTACCCGCGAGATTCTTTGAAGCGTAATCGTTTACTCCGCCTGGGAGCGATGAAACCGGAATCTCCACCTCCGTCTGCACATACATTCCGCTCGGCTCAAACAAAACGGATGTTTCCACATTATTTTCCTTGAACTCTGCTTCATATTTGCCGTGCTCCTTCTCCCATTGGTGGTTTGAAACGTTGGGATACATCGAGGCAAATTTTGTTTTTACTGCATCGGGAACGTCATTGCTGACAAGCTTTTGCGCATTTGCATTCAGTGCAAACGCAAAAATTGTTATTACAAAAATTATTGTTTTCATAACTGTAAAATTTAATTTATGCCGCATTAAAATATAATGAATTATGTTTGATTTTCAAAGTATTCGTTCTCCTAATTATTTACTAAACTATGAATTTTATAAACTTACCCGATATCCACTCGTCTAAGTCCGATATTTTATACCAGCCGTTTTTAATTTCTTTTATTTTGATTTTGTCTTCTTTTGAAAGTGTTTTAATAACGGCATACTGGCTGCCGGGTCCGACGCGCACGTTCAGCTTATCACTTGTGTGCACATATACGACCGCTTTGAGAATATCCGAAGCGAAAATTTCCTGAACTTGCTTCGTTACAAGAGGGAGAAAATTTTTTTAGGCATCTGCTTTTGTATTTCCGCCGAAGAAATTGTTGCCCGGACAGGATTTAGGCGAATACCAGTGGTGGTAGACTATATCGTAGATATCGGGAGTTAAACGAAATCTTAAACATAACAGTGCATCCACCCATATGATTGTTTCCCTGTGCTCTGTAGTCATTTTGTCCCCGCCTGAATCGAAGTTGCCGAGATTTTCTATGCACAATGCTCCTTCGTTTTTGTTGGCAATGCATGCCGGACGCTTATCAAAAGAGCGGCAGATAGCAATAATGCCGTCCGGAAATGTAGTTATGTTTTGGGCAATCTCTCCCCACTTTAAGCTTATGTGGTATGACTCCATATTTTCAAGCAGAGTGAAGTAGTTTTTGCTTTTAAAAGAACTATAGTTTGGCTTCCATGTGTGATGGTTTTGGATGAATGTAATTTCCCTTGAAAAGCTTCTGGTAAATAGCCAGTTTTTAAACTCATCCGCGTTCATTAAGATGAATTTCCTTTTTTGTTCCATATTTAAACTTATAAACTTTACTAAGCTTTATCAGGTTTCTTTTAGAAGATAAGGTTTACCTGCTGCTTCTGTCACTGTTTCTCAATTGTATTTTTAGACATTATGAGCTAAATTGCTCGTTCAATATTTTAAAATAAAGGGCTAAAAAACCCACTGTTTAATAAGTAGATAGCGTTGAACGAACCGTCTCCGGCAGATAAAAAAGTTCAGGATGCCCTAAAATCATCGGGTGAAATACCAAAGCATGTTGCGATTATAATGGACGGAAACGGCAGGTGGGCTGAGGAACGAAGAAGACCGAGAACTTTCGGGCACAGGGAAGGCGTTCACTCTGTTAGGGATATAGTCGAAGCCTCAGGGCAATTAGGAATTAAATACCTCACTTTATATACATTTTCTACTGAAAACTGGAGAAGACCGAAGACCGAAGTCGCAATTTTAATGCGTCTTCTCATAAAATCACTACGGGACGAAACCGATAAGCTGCATGAAAACAACGTTCGCCTTGTGGCTGTGGGTGATATGTTATCACTCCCCAAGCAGGTTTTGCATGAGCTTAAGGAAGCTATTGAAAAAACAAGGAACAATAAGCTAATGACACTGGTTTTAGCATTAAGCTACAGCGGAAGATGGGATATTTTAAACGCGGTTAAAAAAATCGCATCCGAATATAAAAAAGGCGATATTAATCTAAGTAATGTAAACGAGAAAATATTTTCCGATTGTCTTGTAACAGACGGAATCCCAGACCCCGATTTGCTTATTCGCACAGGGGGCGATTACAGAATCAGCAATTTCCTGCTTTGGGAATCGGCATACACGGAGCTTTATTTCGATAAAACGTTCTGGCCTGAATTCCGCCGCAGGCACTTGTATGATGCTATACGGGAATTCCAGCACAGGGAAAGAAGGTTCGGTATGACAACAAAACAAATCAAAACAAAGAATACGTAATTTCAAAAGCATTGAAAAGCATTTTTATAACGGCTCTCATTTTTTTATTTTCTGGATTATCATTTTCGCAGGATGGCCCCCGCACCTATAAAATTCTTTCCATCTCTGCCGAAGGCAATAAGTTTTATGATTCAAGGATAATTGTTTCATCCAGCGGACTTAAAACAGGCGATGAGATTATGATTCCCTCCGATGCAACGCAGGATGCAATTATGAATCTATGGAACATGAAGCTGTTCTCCGATATACAGATTCTTGTGGATAAAACCATTGGCGACGGCGCCTATCTTGTAATTAAGGTGCAGGAGCTGCCCAAGCTGGATAACATCAAATTCACAGGCAATGATGAGTTCAGCGATAAGGACCTTGAGGAGAAAATTCCTCTTTCCGCGGGGCAGGTAATTGCTCCGCAAACCATTAAAGACATTGAATACACTATAAGCAAAATGTATGAGGAAGAAGGTTACCCTCTTGCAGAAATTAAAGTCGACCAGTTCGTTAACTCATACAACGAGGCCCAGCTGAGGGTTAAAATCCAGGAGAATAATAAAATCAGCGTAAGAAAAATCCGCTTTGAAGGAAATAAAAAGGTCTCATCAGGAGATTTAAAGGACGCAATGGAAGAAACTTCCGAAAGAGTGTGGTGGCAGTTCTGGGATAAGGCACGGTTTAACCGAAAGGCATATGAAAAAGACAAAGACTTAATACTTGAATACTACAGGGAAAAAGGATATAAAGACGCCGTAATCCTTGAAGACAAGCTCGCATATAAGAACAATAAGGAAGATGTAGATATAATCATAAAGGTGGATGAGGGCCCCAGATACAGGATAGGAAATATCACAATTGAAGGCAACAATGTTTACAAAGATTCGCTCCTTCTCGGGCGCCTTGATTTTAAGCGCGGGGATGTTTACAATATGAAAAAGTTTCAGCAGAACCTGCGCGGCAACGAAAGCCAGACCGACATCGCTTCGATGTACCTCGATAACGGCTATCTTGGGTTTCAGGCTGATGTTGAAGAGGAAGTGAAGGATAACAACGTTGTGGATTTAACTGTAAGGATTCAGGAGAACCGTCAGTACAGAATCGGCTTGATTTCGTTTTCTGGCAATACAAAAACTCAGGATAAGGTCATAAGGCGCGAGCTGTTCACACTGCCCGGACAGTATTTCAATAAAACCCAGATGGTGAGAAGCATGCAGCAGATGTCCCAGCTAAACTACTTTAATCCCGAAGCCTTAAGCTATGATTTTTTGCAGCGAAATGACAGCACTGTTGATTTGGTTTACATAGTCGAAGAACGCTCATCGGATCAGCTAAATGCATCGGTCGGTTACAGCCAGTCATTCGGCTTCTCAGGCAGTTTGGGACTTGTCTTCAACAACTTTGATATCTCGGACCCGCTTTCAGGGGGCGCGGGGCAGATTTTGAGCCTGCAATGGGATTTTGGAACCGAGGGAACTTTCCGGACGTTCAGAATCGGCTTTACCGAGCCGTGGCTCTTTAATACCCCAACTTCGGTCGGACTTGACCTATACGACACAAGACAAAACTACACTTACCAGATTCAGGAAACGGGTTCAACTTTGACTTTCGGAAGAAGGTTTAAATTTCCCGATGATTATTTCCGGGGCGACTGGTTTTTGAAGTTTCAGCGAACAAACGTTATTAACGGTGCAAACATTTATGACGAAGGAATAAGAACACAAATCAGCGTTGGACAGTATATCACAAGGAACTCGACCAACAGTCCCATTTTCCCGAGCGTGGGCTCAAAAGTCGTCTTATCAGCAGAGGTCGCGGGAGCTAATGTAATCGGCACTACGAATTTCTACAGACTCAGCTTTAAATCAGAAGCATACAAAAGTCTTGATAACTCCGGCAGCCTTGTGCTTGCCTCGCTGTTTGATATCGAAAGCATAAGCAGTCTTTCAAGCGATAATTACGTTCCGCCGAATGAGCTTTTGTTTATGGGCGGAAGCGGGCTTGCATACAACACTGTTGCATTAAGGGGATATGACGATAGAACCGTGGGACCTGTTAACCGTATCGGCAGCCCGATTGGCGGCAGGTTTTTGATGAAATACGGCGTTGAGCTGAGGTACTCACTTTCTCAGGACCCAATTCCGATTTTCTTGACTGCTTTTGCCGAAGCAGGCAATGTTTGGGCTTCATTCCGCCAGGCTGATTTCTTCGACCTAAAGCGTTCGGTTGGGTTTGGTGCCAGACTCGTTCTGCCCGCAGTCGGCATTATCGGCTTTGACCTCGGTTACGGCTTCGACAGGAAAATTGTCAACGGTGAAGAGCCAGCATGGCTCTTCCACTTCCAGTTCGGCAGGGGCTTTTAAATAGATTCAAGTTTAAATTATAAGCTTTAATTATAAGTTTTTGTTATATTGTAGGATTATCTTAAATTATCAAAGGAGAATTAATTGAAAAAGACGTTATTTGCAGCTTTATTAATTGTTTTTTGCGGATTAAATGCACAGGACTTCTCTCAGGTAAAGGTGGCATTTGTTGACAGCGAAATCATAATTGCCCAGCTTCCTGAGGCACAGGAAGTGAAGAAAAAGCTCGAAGACCTGCAGAAGTTTTACATCGATACAATTACTGCAAAGGAAACTGAAATTAAGACAAAAGCTGATGCGTTTAAGGCAAAATATGAAGATGCACAGAAGCAAATCGAAGCCGGAACGCTTACCCCGGACCAGATAAAGGCACTTGAACAGGAGCTTGGCGATATGCAGGAGGAAGTTCAAAGGCTCGACCAGGAGCTTGCGCTTTATAAGCAGAACGTTCAAAAACAGCTTTTGGACGTGCAGGCGGAATTGTTTAAGCCTGTGAGAGATAAAATTACTCTGGCAATTGAAGCTCTTGCCAAAGAGCTTAAGTATAACATAGTTTTTGATAAAGCTTCAGATGCGCTGATTTACGGTGATAAAAATATCGATATCACGTTTAAAGTCCTTGATAAATTAAAATAGTAAATTAAAATAGATAAATTAAAATAGCTTTACAAAATATTTTTTATTCAATCATCAATTAATAAATAATCAAAAAAATGAAACTGACAACCGCAATTGTAAGGGGCGGTATTCTCTTATTTTTTCTTTTGCTTTCAGCAAGCTCGTCTTCACAGCAGAAAATAGGATATGTTGATTCAAAAGTCATAATGGAAACGCTTCAGGATGCCAAGGATGCTCAGACAAATCTTGACAACCTTGTCACAAAATGGAAAGGCGAATTACAGCTCTTAAATGACAGTCTTTCTTTCATAAAGGATGATTTTGAGAAGAAGAAGCTGATACTTACTGAAAAAATCCGCCAGCAGAAGGAAGAAGAAATCAAAAACACCGAAAAAAGGATTTCGGATTTCCGCCAGCAGAAATTCGGAGAAAACGGCGAGTATTTCCAGAAGCAAAACGAGCTTATGAAGCCCGTGCAGGACAGGGTGTTTAAAGCCATACAGGATGTTGCCAGAGAAGGCGGGTATGATTTTGTTATTGACCGTTCAACCCAGCTGATGCTTTTGTATATGAACGACAGATATGACTTGACGCAGAAGGTTATTAAAAAGCTTGAAGAACAGTAAAAATTAATTTCTTTCAGAAGCGATGAAACTCTCTGAGGTTGCTTCTCTTATCGGCGGAAAGCTCCACGGCGAGGGTAGTTTCGAAATCAGCGGTATCGGCAAAATCGAAACTGCCCGTGCAGGCGAAATAACTTTTATCTCCAATCCCGCTTACGAAAAATTCTTCAGTGCAACAAATGCAGGGGCAGTCGTTGTGTCCAAAAAATTTAATCCGGCTAAATATAAAAGACTTGACGGCAGGGAAGTGCCGCTAATAAGAGTCGAGGACCCGTATCTTGCGTTCCTTAACCTTCTCGAAAGATTTTCTCCCAAGACAGAGCTTCAGAAAATCGGAATTGAGCAGTCTGCAGTTATTTCGGAAACAGCGGAGATTTCTGCCGAAGAAATCAGAATCGGCGCAAACTGTTTCATCGGTGAAAAAGTTAAAATCGGCAAACGAGTAAGTATTCTGCCCAACACTGTGCTTTTGGCGGGTGCAGAAGTAGCCGATGACGTTTTAATTTACCCTAATGTAACTGTTTACCCCGGATGCAAAATCGGAAACAGGGTGATTATTCACTCAAGCACCGTAATTGGAAGCGACGGCTTCGGGCAGGCGAAAAATCCCGACGGGACATTCCAAAAAATTCCGCAGAAAGGTATTGTTGTCATTGAAGACGATGTTGAAATCGGAAGCAACTGCTCGATTGACCGCGCAACGATGGGTGAGACGATAATCCGAAAAGGGGTAAAGCTTGATAACCATATACAGATTGCCCACAATGTTGAAATCGGCGAAAACACCATTATCGCCGCACAAACTGGAATCGCCGGAAGCACAAAGATAGGGAAAAACTGCATGATTGGAGGCAAAGTGGGCATAGTCGGGCATATACAGATTTGCGACGATGTGATTATCACTGCTGCATCCAATGTATCGAAGTCAATAACAAAGCCCGGCGTTTACTCAGGTTACCGCGCCCAGCCGCAGATGTCTGAGCTGAAACAGGAAGCAATGATAAGGAATCTGACCAGGAAGAAAGAATAAAATTTTATAGGGGCGAGTCGCCGACTCGCCCTTGAGGTTATTTATGAAACAAAAAGCATACTCCTACTTATTCTTTGCTTGTATATTATATATAGTGCTGCTTTACGGGTGTAAAGAGGATACAGTATCAAATAACAATACGTATATATATTGACCCGACAGTTCTGCACACCGATAGTTTTGGAAATATTTTAGGCGGAGACACTACTGACTGGTGTTATCGAGGTTCAAACGAGTTTTATTTTAATCCTGCTTATCCTAATCCCACAACTGATACATTCAGGTTGAATTTTACAATTATCCGTGAGGATACTATTAGTTTATATTTTCTAAATTCAATGTCTGATACTCTTTTTTTGTTGGACAACCAACATTTACTGGTCGGGCAGTATGAAATTGCAGCAAGCTCTAACGCAATGAATTATAATAACACTATTAAAAGAATATATATCAAACCGCGTAACAATTATAATAATAATTCAAACTTCCGTTATTACGGCGATATCCGGTTTTACTGAAAATATGACCCTATCTCCGCGTCAAGTTAGAGTTCTAAATCTGTAAAGGGCAATACCGCAGCTTATTGCTGCGTTTATGGATTCGCAGTTGGAATATCCTTCGATTTTCACCTTTTCATAACCTGTGTTAAGAAGCTCTCCGGATATTCCTTCCGCCTCATTTCCGAAAACCAAAACGGATTTTTCGCTTAGTCGAATGTCATTCAATTTTTTTTCTGCAGCGGGAGCGAAAAGGTAAACATTGTACCCGTTTTGGCTTAAGCCACTTAATTTTTCGTTTAAGTTTACATCTTCAAAAATTTTGGTATGGAAAATCCCGCCTTGCGATGCTCTTATAACTTTTGAATTGAAAACGTCGGCGGAATTGTTGCTTATTAAAACCGAATCGACTCCGAACCAGTAAGCAGTTCTTATTATTGTTCCCAGATTACCCGGGTCGCTGATTCTGTCAAGGGCAATGATAAGATTGCCCAATTCATTGTTTGGGTTAACTTCAGGTTTGATAACGATTCCAACAATGCCTTGTGAATTTTCCGTTTCCGTAAGCTTGTCAAATGATTTTTCGGGCAGGGCGTCCACTTTAACTTTGTTTTTGGAAATTTTATCAAGAATCAGGGCATGCTTTTGCAAATCAACATTGTTTCTTAAAATAATCCGTTCCAAATTAAAAGAGGAGCTTAAACACTCCTCGACCAGATGGAAACCTTCTATCAGAAATTTTTTGTGTAGCTGCCTGAACTTTTTCTGTTTAAGGGAAGCTAAATTTTTAACATCACTTGCAGAAAGCATTACTTGCCGATGAGCTTTAAGAATTCCGCTCTTGTTTTTTCATCGGTTTTAAACCTTCCGAGCATGCATGATGTAGTTGCAACGGAATTTTGTTTTTCAACACCGCGCATCATCATACAAAGATGCCTTGCCTCCGCTACGACGGCAACGCCTTTGGGCTCAAGCACTTTGAAAATTAAATCGCCTATTTCGCGTGTCATCCGTTCCTGCACTTGCAGGCGGCGCGAATACATTTCGACCACACGCGGAATTTTGCTCAGTCCTAAAATTTTGCCGTTCGGAATATATGCAACGTGGCACTTGCCGTAGAAAGGGAGCATGTGGTGCTCGCAAAGACTGAAGAAATCTATATCTTTGACAATAACCATTTCATCGTAATGCTCATTAAACACGGCCCCGTTCAAAAGCCTGCTTACGTCTTCGCCATAGCCCTTGGTAAGAAACTTGTACGCTCTTGCGACTCTCTGGGGAGTCTTAAGCAGTCCCTCCCGGTCCGGGTTTTCCCCGATTTCCGAAAGTATATGGCGTATGCTTCGCTCAAGCTCCTTAAATGATTTTCCGTTGAAGCTGATACCGACGTTTAAATCATCGTCGTCTTCAATTATTTCTGATATTACTTTTTTTTCCGGCATATTTATTTTTTTCCGTTGTATTCTACTGAGTTATTAACTGTTTCCTGTATTTTTATTGAATGAAGCTTTCTTTTATCGGTATTAATTTTTTTTTCAATCTGCTCCCAGAACTTTATCGCAATGTTTTCTGTCGAAGGCAGAACCCCATTCATAAAATCAACGTCAGTATTTAAATTCCTGTGGTCTACTTTTTTAATAATACTGCTCGTAACAATCCCTTTAAGTTCCGATAAATCCATTACAAAACCGGTCTTGGAGTCAACTTCTCCGGCAACGGTGACATCCATTATATAATTATGACCATGCCCGTTTGGATTGGAACATTTGCCGTATATTTTGAAATTCTCTTCATCGCTTAAGCTTGGATTATAAACCCTGTGCGATGCGCTGAAGTTAAATCGTCTCGTTATATAAACCAAAGTTAAGACTAAAAGATTAAATTAACTTATTTTTAACCGAATTGTAATGATATATAACAGCAAAAATTAGCAATAAGTTCATAAAAATCAAATTCATAAAAAGATAATACTCAAACTTATCTATAATTGCGGTGATACAGATTAAAAAAA
>JAKEEM010000018.1 GCA_022616535.1 Chlorobiota bacterium
CCCCTTAGGACCGCCAGGTGGTATGCAAAAAGCTGGAGCGGTATTGTGGTTAAAATTGGTGAAAGCATTTCAAAAGTGTGTGGAATCTTAATCAAATAATCAGAAAGTTCATCGATATGGCTGTCGGTTTCATCATCAGTAATAGTTATAATAACACCCTTTCTCGCCTTGACTTCGCGGATGTTTGAAATAATCTTCTCATAAGTCGAATCCTTCGGAGCAACAACAAATACAGGCATGTTTTGGTCAATTAAGGCAATCGGTCCGTGCTTCATTTCAGCAGCAGGGTAGCCCTCAGCGTGGATGTATGATATTTCCTTTAGCTTCAGAGCGCCTTCCAATGCAACGGGGAAGTTGTAGCCGCGACCCAAATAAAGCATGTGCTGTGCATCTTTAAAAACCTTGGCAAGCTCTAGAATTTTGTCATTTAACTTGAGAATTTGTTTTATCTTCTCCGGCAGTGATAAGAGCTCCTCGGTAATATTGCTGATTTCAATATGAGGCAGGGAGTTTCTGTACTGTGCAATCATTAAAGAAATAAGAACAAGCCCCGTGAGCTGTGAAGTAAACGCTTTCGTGGATGCAACACCTATTTCCGGTCCCGCGTGAGTATAAATGCCTGCGTGTGTTTCCCGTGCAATTGTGCTTCCGACAACATTTACAATACCGTAAACATCGGCGCCCCTGTTTTTGGCTTCCTTAAGTGCGGCAAGCGTATCGGCAGTTTCACCGCTCTGGCTTATTACAAAAACAATGTCATTTGGGAATATGACCGGGTGCCTGTATCGGAACTCCGATGCATATTCGACTTCAACATGTATTTTACAGATTTGCTCTATTAAATATTCACCCACAAGCCCTGCATGCCAAGCTGTTCCGCAGGCTGATAAAATTATCCTCGGAGCGTATTTGAGCTTGTCTACGACGTTTTGGAGTCCGCCGAGCTTAACCAAACCAGTATCTTTGATTATTCTTCCCCTCATCGTGTTCATTATCGATTCAGGCTGCTCGTAAATTTCCTTCAGCATAAAGTGTTCGTATCCGCCCTTTTCGATTTGCTCCAAATCGAATGTTATTTCCTCAAGCTCACGTTCAATTTTCTCATCTTCAATTGTTTTAATCTCAAATTTATCTTTTGTCACGATAACCATTTCGCCGTCCATTAAATAAACAACCTGCCTTGTGTGCGGGATAATTGCTGTAGCATCGGAAGCAATAATATATTCTTCTTCGCCAACACCCAATACTAAGGGACTGCCTTTTCTTGCGGCAATGATTTTTTCCGGGTCGAATTTCGAGAGAACGCAGATTCCGTATGTACCCTCGACTTCCGCAAGTGTAAGTCTTACAGCTGTTTCAAAATTCAACAGGTTTTTATAGTGTGAATGAATAAGGTGAACGAGGCATTCGGTATCAGTTTCTGTCAGAAAACTATAGCCTTCCCTTTCAAGACGTGTTTTAATGGATTTATAGTTTTCAATAATGCCGTTGTGTATGACTGCTATTTCATAATCACTGTTGAATATCGGGTGGGCGTTGGTGTCATTGGGTTCACCGTGTGTCGCCCAGCGCGTATGCCCGAATCCGATTGTCGCAAGCTTATCGTAGCCGTTCTCGTTGAGCATTTTTTCAAGCTCCGTAACCTTGCCGGCTTTTTTTCTAATGGAAATTTCACCGTCAGACATTACGGCAACACCGGCGGAATCGTATCCCCTGTATTCAAGCTTTTTTAAACCGTTTATTATAATCGGCAGGGCCTTTTTATTTCCAAGATAAGCTACTATTCCGCACATTTGTTATTATTTAAATATTGGATATTCAGTAATTTAAATTCTACGTAAACTTAATATTTTCAATATGTTCATTCAATACCGTTTTTTCGTTACAATTAAATTCCAAATATCATTCCAAATATCATAGAACAGTACCTTGCGAAATCCAGCAGGGGACTGAAATACAAACCAAGCAATATGGAGGGAATTGTCAGAAGTAACAATATAATTTTATTTCCTGTTTCGAGCCGAACCGCGATACTTTCACCCGAAATTTTTCTCTGGAACAATGTAACTATTAGCTTAAAAAAGAAATACATGCTTACGAGCTGGCTTAACACACCAAAAATCATTAGCCAGTAATAAGGGGTTGAAATAACCGACGAAAACAAAAGCAGCTTCATTATAAATCCTGATGTTAGCACAATGCCGACTGACGAAATTATGAATATGGTAAACGGTATAAATAGTATTTTTGAATGTAATCCGATTCCTTTTATGCTGCGAATATCGGTTATCTTAAACTTTGACTCGATTAATTCGACACAAAAGATAAGCCCTAATGAGTTGATTGAGTATATAACAAGTCCCGCAAGCAGATAAGCCGTCCCCTCAGGTGAAGCAGAGATAAGCCCCATAAGCAAATAACCACAGGAGGAAATAATCGTAAATGCAGTTATTCTCTTTAGGTTGGTTTGCCACAGTATTACAAAGTTCCCTATTATTATAGAAGCTGCAGAAAGGACAGCAAGAAATAAATCCCATTTTGTTGTAAAAATAAGGCGGTAAGCAGTTTCCGATGAAGAAAATGAACCTGTATCGTTAAAGATTGTTAAAAAAAATCTCGTTATAACGGAAAATCCTGCAATAACTGCGGGAATTGAGATCACGGATGTTGCAGCTGATTCCGATTTTTCTGCAATAGAAGGATAAATTATGTTAAACGGAAAAATTAAGATTTTATATGCAAGGCCTGAGCTTATCAATAAAACCGATATTATAAGAGTTGAATAATTATACTTGTTCTCGGATAAAAATTTGCTGATTATATTATAATCCATAGAACCGCTTAAGCCGTACAAAATAGTGATTCCATACAGCATTAAGCCCGATACTGCAAGCCCTGTTATTAAATATTTAATTGATATTTTCCGCTTTGAATATATTAATAAATACAGGGAAATATTTATCAGCTCAAATGATATAAAAAGCGCAATTAGGTTTGAAGCTGCAACCGCAAGCATACTACCCAGAGCTATTGAGGGAATTAAAAGCAATGGCGGTCCATTAATCTGTAATTTGTTGTTTATAATAAGAAATACAGAAATAATAATCGTTGTAATTATTATCAATATTTTGCCGTAACTGGCAAAACGGTCAATTACAAATGTTCCGTTAAATAAAAACTGCTGGGGAATGTAGATCTGAAGCAAAGCAAAAACGAGGGTTAAAACTAGAAATAGAAGAAAAAATGAAAGTATTAATTTTGAACTTTTTTTAAGTAAAAGCGGAAGGAAACTTAAGATAATAATTGCAAATGCAAGAGTGATTTCAGGCAGAAAATTCCACAGATTATTAATAATTTCCTGTTCCAAATAGTTTGTACCGCCGATCGGACTCGAACCGATACAGAGTTGCCTCCACTAGATTTTGAGTCTAGCGCGTCTACCCAATTCCGCCACGGCGGCTTATTTTTTTAAACTTTTTCAAAAACCTTCGTCCGCTGCTTCCCTTTAACTCTTTTTCTCTTACAATAGCCTCTTGCTTAGTATCAAATTCTTCTTTATGTAAAAGCTTATATGGTTTATATGCTTTTGTTGATAGTACTTTACCGGAATTATGCTGAGAAAATCTTCTTTCTAAGTTATCTGTGTGACCAATATATAAACCCTTATTTGAATTAGAATATAAACAATATACTATAAACTTTTTAGGCAATGTTTTTATATCGAATCAGAGTTGCCTCCACCGGATTTGAGCACAGCCTGTCCCGCTAAAGCGGGATCACCAATTCCGCCCTAATATTAAGGGCGAAGGCACATAAACTTATTATAAGCTACAATAATAATGATTTTAAAAAACACTTAAAATGAAGTAAAATATAACAATTGCAAGGCAGGTGAAGACAATTATTGCTTGTATGTTTTCAGTGTAAAGCTTTCTTAATGCAAGCGAGGTGATGTTTACCGGCTCGCTGATTAAAACCGAATCATTTTTAATAAGCAATGAATCAAAATTGAAGATGTTATAAGAAACCGCCAGTAGAAGGTTGAACATAATCCTTAATGCCTTACCAATAAAAAATAATATTGTTGATTTAAAAAAA
>JAKEEM010000019.1 GCA_022616535.1 Chlorobiota bacterium
AAAATTAATAGATGAGTTCAGCAGTAAAATTTATCCCAAAGGCAGAATCAACATGTATAGCTTCTCAAATGCTTTTTACTACTTTGAGTTAAAAGACTACAGCAAGTCGCTGAATTTTATAAATAAAATTAAAATGGACTATTTTATTTACAAGTTCGACGTAAAAAATCTCACTTTAAAGATTTATTACGAGCTGGGTTTTTATGAAGAGGCCTTGAGTGTTATACATTCTTACAGAGAATTATTGAGAAAAGATGAATTCTTGAGCGAAGACAGAAAATTAAGGCACCGAAACTTTATTAAATATTTAAGAAAGCTCATAATAATAAAAACTTCTGAGAGACTAAAAGAAATTGAATTCTTCAGGCAAAAACTGGAAAGTGTTGAGAATTTACCATATAGAAGGTGGATTATGGATAAAGTTGAGGAATTAATTAATCGGAAAGGTCCAACGCAAAAGCCCCGATTTTACGATTCTATTTGAAAAAAGTAACGATTTATAAATAGAGAATTTTTAAACAGCTCTTCCGAAATCTGCTTCGAGCAAAGATATTTTCTCCATCAGCCAAGACTTAAAAGCAACTTTATTGTGTTTTGCAATCCTCATCCTTATATAGCCGAAGTCGTGCTTTGAGTTTCCGAACCTGTAATGAATCAGCTTTTCGGTAAATTTTACGAAACTAAGATATCGTTTCTTCCTATGGGGGTTTATTAACCGGTTTTTTCGGAGAAATTCGAGATAGGTTTTAATTAAATAAAGTGCTTCCTCATAGTATCCAAGTTCAAAATACACCATCAATGTTAAATTTTTTACATCAAATTTATAATATAAAAAGTTCGGGTTTATTCTTTTTAAAAACTTTAACGCCTTCCCGTAATTTCCAATGTTATAGTTCAAATACGCATTTCCGTATTGGTTCATATTCTCTCTGTCATTGGGATGCACCTTTTTGCTGTAGGTTTTAATGAATTCATCGACCCACCCGTATTCTTTCATTCTGATTCCATGTAGCAATATATTTCTGAAATCTTCATGTAAAAGGTACTTCGTCTTGTTATCCTTATAGTATTCTTTCTCCAGAATCGTTTTATACAGCTCGAATAATTCCTTGCTGAATTTTTCCGGAAATTCAGAATTCTGTATTTTTAATATGCAGTAACCTGTAAGTCTTGAATGATGCAGGGAGATTTCATCTTTACTAAGTTTTTCGATATTGTTATAAAATACTTTTTTATATTCAAAATATAAATTTTCATTTTCCGGTTTTGAATTCATTTTTAAAAGGGCTCGATAAATTTCGAGTATAAATTTATTTCTTTCATTGGTCGATGTCAAAGTCAAAATCTTTTGAATATCAAGCAGTGAGGCAACCTTCGAGGTAAAGTTATTCTCTGGAGCAATATTAAACTGGCGGGAATATGAGATGACATTTAAATAATTAGTAGTAACTTCCAGAATATAATGATACAACAGGAATAATGTTGAATTGTCAATGTGATTTATGCCCTCTTCAAGTACTTTTCCCCTGGATATTTTTTCGTTCAAATAGTTATAATTAAATTTATTCCCTGAGATCAAATGTTTATTCAAAAAATAATTATAATCCGTGCCCGATTCCAGGTCCTCTTCGAACCTTTCTATGGCATTTCCCCACTCTTCATTTAAGTTTTTATTTGTCAGTTCGTGAAGAAGATATTTATACTTGCCTGCTTTATCATTTATGAAGTTTTCTGTTGCAAGGAAATTCAATAAATCATGATGCAGTTCCGAAAAGAAGTTTCGGAGTGTTGAATCGTTATATTTTTTTTCTGGATAAAGTTTTTTATATATCACATCTCTATTTAATCTTTCGTCTGTAAATAAAGGATAAAATTGCTTTACGTACGAGAAGAACTTAATTTTTTTAGAACTTTTATTGAAGTAAGGTGAATTGAGGTATTCTGTAAATAAAATCATTTCCCTGCCTGAGAAACTCCTGAGAATATTAAATATGTCTGTATATTCCATAGCTTAAAATCAGACAATATTACAAAAATTTTAATACAAGATATTTATTAATCCTATAATAATCAAGTATTTCTCCAACATCTAATTCCTTTAATTGTTAACTAAAAGCCCGACAATTAAAAAAATCTTTGGTGGATTTTACTAACAATTCCTCCTTTTTTTGAAATGAACTTAAACAAAGGGGGTAAAATGCTAAAAAATTTTTTTTATTCAGCTTTACTTGTTATTTCGCTAAGCTCATTCAGCTTGACAGACGTTTTTTCAAAAAACACAGATTGTGAGAATTATGAGGTCACACAGACCATAAACGGTGTAACGTACATATATACGTATACATGCGACGGTACTCTGATTAATGTGAGAGAAGCAGAAGAATAGTCCGCAATAAAAAGGTTTGCCACCCTGAAAGAGAGAGTTCCACTTATGGACTCCTTGGAAGATACGGCCTCATTTGCAGCCGGTTTAATCTGGACTACCCCTCTCCTTACTATGGAGAGGGGATTTTTTTCATGCAAACTTTTAAAACATGATTTACCAAAAAATTATATGTATATCCAGATTTCATCTCCTGTGCTTGAAGCAGGAGATAAAGTAGTTAATTCCTTAATTTCCTATCTAAATTAAGCATACAACCCTGTGAATATTTTTTGGTG
Organism: Chlorobiota bacterium; assembly: GCA_022616535.1. Classification (GTDB taxonomy): domain Bacteria; phylum Bacteroidota; class Ignavibacteria; order Tepidaquicellales; family OLB5; genus JAKEEM01. Next base: position 2,662 of record JAKEEM010000019.1, read on the forward strand.
ACTACTTTAGTTACCAAGATTATTGAAGCATAATACTATTATCCTGTTAATCTTAAACCATATTTATAAATTGTATCTTGACATTTTAGATAATGAACATTAATTTAAACTTCACAAGAGGTTATTTATCAAATGGGGGATAAAGCAACTCTTCTACAAGGGCAGTTCAGTTACCTACCTTCTTAAGCCCTTCAATAAAAAAGTCTAGGTTAAACAAATTACAGGGTGCGAGCCGATAATATCGGTTGTTTTGCGTTATTGATTTATTTCCATTTTTTGTATAAATGGAAAAAGTAGTTTCGCTAAATATAGACTTTTAAAAAATATTGGAGGGTCCTAAAAATGAAAACCTTGTTAGCTTTAACCTTGTGCTTTCTTTCTTTATTCGCAATTTACGGAATAACCAGCACTTCTTCTAATTCTTCAGACAATTCTATTACAATTTGTCTTGATTCAACTTGCGCAGAAGACATTTGGACATGCAGGCTGTACGATTCAACAAATACAAATATAGGAACCTGTATTGTTTCACCACAAACGATACTCAGGTGCTGCACCGTAAAGGATATTCCCTTTCCAAGGACATATTATTGGAAAATCTCGAATGATTCCACAACTTGTACGGGGAATAATTTTTTCTATGAGGGGGGAAAACTTACGGTTAACTTTAGCTGTAATAACTGTCAATAAACATAACAAAGTTTTATAAATAACGGAGGCAGAATTCAAATGAAGTTTAATAAGAAACTTTTAGCCCCTTTAGTTGTGTCGGTATTTTTGTTATTTGCAATAGGATATGCGATAACAACTAAGTTTGAACCAATATTGAATATATTTTCTTCAAATTTGTTGGACTCACTTGAAACGGATTCATTAGATAACAATCCACCACCTTCTATAAATGATGTAAGCCAGATGTTCAACGAGAGGGGTTATTATAAGTCGAACAGTTTCAGTTTCGATGAAAATGAAATTATTAATGATTTCAATGGTAATTTAATATATGAAATACCTTTATATAACTACAAGCTAGCAGGTGACTTGCCATTTGATGTTAAGCTTACTTATAACGGTTCTGTAAATCATATGATTTTTTTAGGAAGTGAATTTACATATAATAATTCCGCTGTTCCAAACAGGTATAATGTAAATGCTCCTGAGTGGATTTTAAGCGTTAACGGAATAGCTGTTCAGGTTCTTAATTTTGAAACTAATTTCTTTTGCAGCACCTCCGTAAGCTCAGTAAATACAATTGCAGGAGACAGTTTACATCTATTGATTCCCGGCTATCATATTAATGACAGGCTGGTTCCGGCGCAGCTTGCTGATAAGGACAGGATTAACTTTCTTATGGGTGACGGGTCAGTAATTACATTAATTAATACATCAACTACCAGCCTATATACAGGAATATATATTTATGAAGGTAAAGAACTGTATTATAAAGCTAATGTTACTTTTATGGAACCGGAAGGAGAAGATAATTCATATCGGAATCGTAGAGTAGAATTAATGAAAGGAGATGGTCTTGTTTACGTATTTGAAGAACATAAAATGAATTTTGCAGATTTTAATGTAATTCAATCTACAATTAACTCCAGGCGCAAGCCTCAATTATTTTTATTAAAAGAAATTATAGACCAGTTTGGAAACCAAATTTTTTTCAATTATGATGGTATTCCTGTAGGGAAGCAGACATATCCTTACAGCAGGCCTCTTCTTAGCCATATTGGGACCAGAGTTGGATTTATAAATGCATATTATGGACAGTTAGCTGTTAGGTTTGAAGGTTACTCCAGTATAAATGGTCCTTACACACTAACATTTCCAACACCTGTGGAATATGACCCTGTAAATCAATCGACTGGGAATAAGAATCATAGGGGAATGGTAACTAATATAAAAAATATTAACGGCCAGAATGCTGTTATTTTCTATGAAAATTATACCAGAACATTTACTAACACGCAAAACCCGCTAAATCAGTCGGTACTACTGACTCTGAATTTTAATACCCTAAAAAGAATTTCAGGCTTTAGAAATTTTTTGGGCGGAAAAAGAGGCTACAAATACCTGGATGGTTCAAATAATACGATAAGTATTGATCTGATCAATTATGATCCTTCAGGGAACGCTATCTCGAGCGCCACTAATTCAGAATGCAGTGAGAATTCAACATACAAGGGGTATGGCAGGGATGCTTTCTTTACGAATATGATAACCGAAAGGCGTGATACAAATACCGTCGAAAAATCACTACAGACATTCGGTTATTATTATGAATGTGGCAGCCGTTCTGACTATTTAAGCAAACCTGTGGACAGCACCGACAAATATAGAACGGTAAGAATTGTGGAATCCAAAGATGGTTCAACCGTGAATTCTTCAGATGACTATATTAAATATGAAAAGTTCTACAGAGTATATCCACTTCCTCTAACCGAGCAGCCAATTGGCGATAAAATTGACATTAGCGGTGTCACAAAACTGTTAAGGGATTCTGTGCTCAATGAAAGCAACAGTTGGCAAATGGTCAATATATACAGGTATGAGCTAGGCAGTAAAGTGAACACTGGATTCACAGGTTCATTTTTGATGACAAAAAAGACAAATAATTATCCTAACCTTTCAAATCCTCGTATATGGACATATGAGCATACTTATTTATCCAGCAATTATGATAATCCTGTGGAATGGACTCGTGAAACTGATCCCAAAAGCATTAAATTTGAAACCAGTTATGATTATTTTTTATCTCCTATTAATTATTTTAACGAACAGACCTTCACAAATACAACTATGTACTATTACAAAATAGGTATTCCAAAACTTGAGGAAAGGTTTGACGGTTCAACCAAAATATATAAAAAGGAATACATTTATATTCATGATTCTTCAATGTCAATCGGTTATTTTGGACAGCTTGATAGTGTCCGTTTGTACAATGCAGCCGGTTTCAGCTCTTACATTCTAACAAGGTATGAATATTATAAAAGAGACACCCTTGGCTTGGCTTTACATTTAGATGTTGCAAATACAGACAGCAGACCGCGTGTTGAAGGGAATCTTAAAAAAATTATCAACCCAGATGGAGAGGAGGAACATTATTTTTATTATCCGATATTGCTTGCTGAAAATACATTTGACCCGGGAGGAAACCCTCAAGATGCTCCCCCTCATCCCAGAGTAAGTTTTAAGATAAAATACACAAACGGAACAGTTAGAGATACATCTCTTCCCCTGAGGGATTCAAGACTGCCGATTAGAATAGATAACTACAAAAACACTGGCAGCGGAATGGATACGCTGAAAAGAATCTACATGTCATATAACGAGGCTGGAAGTCCTACCAAGATTCTTAATGAACATAAATACTTAACCGAGCTTATTTACCAGCCAACGCACCGCATACGCTCAATTACATTACCAGGTGATTTTTCAACTACGCCGAACAGCGTTTCGCTTATAATTCATAGAGATTCTGCCCAGTTTTCCGCGCTCTTATATAGTAACGCCTGGGGACATCTTAATCATTCTGATAATGATTCAGTTTCATATACACAGAGTCCATTTGTGTTGTCCCAAGTAAATTGCGGCATGTTTTATATGGACCACAATAATATTGGAGATCATGATGAATATGATGCATTTATTAAATTTGACGGAGATGCCCTTCCGAAATTCATGAATATTGACTCTGCAATATTTATCATGAAACCCATAAAATATGTCAGCGTGATTGCAGGTGATTCAACGCCTAACGACTATACGTTAAGATTAACCCCCGTCAGCGGAATTGGGAATATATCGGTACAAAGAAGCTGCAATAGTGGCGTGTACTTTAGTAAAAATAAGATCACTAAAGAAAATAGTTATACTAATATTGATATTTCCATCAATAACAGCGTATGCGATTATTACGTTAATAAGTATAATATTGGGAGTATGCTTAGTGATTTGATGATTACAAATAACAAAAAACTAAAAGGTTTGCTTCTGTATCCGCATTTTGAATTTGCAATCAACGGTGAGCCAACATTCAATTGTTATACTTGGTTTACTTATTGCGGAACATTTCCCACAAATTATCAGATATGGGGAGCAAACCATGTTCCGACTTTATCAATATATGGCAAGATTGATATTTCCGATACGCTTTATATACCTATCATTTATGGCGGCACTTACATTTACACCTACGACGACAATAACAGCAAAGTCACGGTTGAATCGGTAATGAGGCATGACCCGGGCGGGCAACGAAAAAAAGTTACTTACAGAATAGACGGCTTCGGAAATATCAAGCAGAAGGATATCTACACATCATCAACTGCTTATGACTCGTTGTTATATAATTTCAATTTCCTAAACAAGCTGGCCATTAATGTTGACGGTAAAAACAATCAGACCAAGTTTTCATATGATGTTCTGGAGAGAATGAATAAAACAACAAATGCTGATAATTCCAATTCTATAGTTGCGTACAGTTACCTTAACTCAATAAGCTCATATATGGGAGGAAGCAGCTACAGTGGTTTTGTTGAAATGCAGACGTTTTACGATGAGACCGGAAGACAGTTTAATAAATACTTCGATGCTATTGGCAATTTGCTTAGAGAGGAAAAGTTTGTCGCAGGTGACAGCTCCGGAAATATTCAGCATGAAGACAATCCTTTTGACCTCGATACTACCTATGAGGGACAGGATTTGCCTCCGCAAACAGTAACTCTCAGAACCGATTACCAGTATGACAAGCTCAACCGATTAATAAAAGTCATCACACCTGATTCATCAGTGATTGATTACTGGTATGACGGATATGGCAGGCAAAGTATGCGTAAGACTCCCGATGCAGGGTTTACAAAATACGGCTATGATAATAATAACAACCTCATTACATCGCAGGACGCTAATCAATGGACTCAGGCAGCAAATCTATATACGCGGAGAAGCTATGACGGACTAAACCGTCTGCTTACAATAGGCGATATTAAATACGGCGGCGGAGGAGGACAGGAAACCGGACCTATGGGCGATACACTTTTGCCAATTGAGTTCGACTTCCCGCCAAATGCTGACAGCACCTATGTGATTAATGTTTACGATACCATAAGCACGGCTGTAATAAGCGGGGTATTTACTTCGCTTCCATCGGGATACACTGCCTCTAACTTTACAAAGGGGAATCTTGTAGCTACTGCTTACAGAACCCGCCTTTCGGACGGGTGGGGATTTAAGTTTTACCGCTATGACCAAAGAGGCAGAGTGGTTAAGTTCTGGCATAAGCTTGACGGGCTTGGGTGGAAAAGTGAAAATTACACTTACAACAGCCAGAATCAGGTAACAAGGAACTCTTACCAGGTTGGACTTTATGACGGCAATGTGTTTTCCTATCTATACGACGATGCGGGCAGGCTTGCCTCGACGAGCTTGTATGTTGGTTCATCACCCGATAATCCCGATGAGGAGGGAGATAGCCCTACAGATTACTGGAACCTTACGAAATATTCCTATAACCAGAACTCGCAGGTTGCAACACATAAGCTGAATATTGAGAGATACACAATAACCTATGTTTATAATAACAGAAACTGGATTCAGCAGACTAACTACAGCTCAGGAACAAACACATTTCGATATGTGCTTTTGTATAACCCAAACGGTAACATAAGGTATCAGGATGTGCAGGGAGATTATGCGGATAATTTTGCTGTTACCGGCTTCAGGAGAAACGTTTACATATACGATGAATCGAACCGCTTATTAAAGGCAAATGAAATATTAATGACAGACTCAAACAGCTATGATGTAATCAACGGCTATGATAAAGACGGCAACCTGAAGGTGCTGAAACGTTACGGCTCTTCTAATAACCTTGTGGATAATTTTGCTTATGAATATTTTTCGGGGACAAATAAGTTGAAGAAAGTCAGCTCAGGGGCGCCGGGTGATGATTACAGCTTTGATGCAAACGGCAATTTAAAGACCGATGAAATTAATAAAAATTACAGCATTTTATACGATTACAGAAACTTAATGACCGATATTAGAACCATAAGGCAGACCGGCGGGATACCGGCAGAGGCAACCTACTGGACTCGCTACTGGTACGATGAAGCGGGCAATAGAATTAGAAAGCAAAAATGGCAATACAATGGCTCTGATCCCGACCCGATATTTAATGAAGATAGCCCGACAAACTGGCAGCTTACGCTGCAGGAGTTTTATGTGAGAGATGTTTCAGGGAAAGAGATTGCTATATTCAGCGATACAACGCTGCAAAGGTGGAACTTTTGGGGATTGGATATGGTAGGGCATATGAACAGCGATACAACCAAATACTATTACTTAAAAGACCATTTGGGCAGTGTAAGGGTTGTGCTCAACAGCACAAACACTGTTGTTAGCGCGCAAGATTATGATGCTTGGGGGTATGTGTTGGAGAACCGAACATACAACAATAGCGACATCAAGTATGATTTCACTGGAAAAGAAAGGGATGCTGAAAGTAGTTATGATTATTTTGGGGCAAGGTATTATGATTCGAGGATTGGAAGGTGGAACAATGTTGAGCCTAAACATGGTAAGTTCATAAGTTATTCTACATACGCATTTTCTATATGTAATCCTATCAATATAATTGATTTTAATGGTTTGGATGTCGATATAATTGGACCTGATGCAAAAGAGGTTTATGAGAATTTAAAAGAATACAGTCAGCTACCATTAAGAAGAAAACTTGGTAAAGACGGAAAAGTACAACTGAAAAAGAATGCAAAAGTTGATATAAGTAAACTTTCTGAACCAGACAAAAAGTTATATGAAGCGATCACCAGTGATAAGACAGTTGTAATAGAAAGTGTCGCAAGTCCTGTGTTTAAAAGAGATAATGAAACCTATGTTGTGGTGGGAGGCACCCACGGACCGATAAGTGAAAATGTAGTTACCCATTTCATTAATTTAGAAAGTGCTGATTATTATAGAAGTACAGGAATAAATACTGTTGGCGAAGTAATTGCCCACGAAATAATAGAGGGTTTTTTAAGAATTAGTGGATTTTCACAGGAAGGAGCTCATAAAGAAGTTATTGAGAAGTATATAACTCAGAGGGGAAATCCATTTGTAAGTTTAAAAGCCAATGAATTCGGTGAAATGGTATCTTCACTAAATTATTCTCTGTTTGGTAGGCAAACCCAGAATGTTTTCAGTTATGACCCCAAGACATTAGAAATAATTACATGGTTTGAAAAAAAATAAACTAAAATGAAAAAATTAATTTTAATCTTATTTATATTAATTAAATTTAGCTTCTCTCAAGTTTGGATAAACGACTCGTTTTCAACTTACTTGAATAAGAATTACATTATGAACCTTGTGAATTCAAATGATGAATTGTGGCTACTTAATTATAACAAAATTATTAGATATTCAAAAGGTCATTTTGAATCATTTTGGTTTGATAATAACGCGATAGGAAATTTATCAAAATTCAAAGAAGGCAATGCTACCAATACCATTTGGGAGAATATTTCTTCAAACAATAATTCTATTTGTATTTATAAAAAAAATATGGATTCATTGGTTTTTCTAATTATTTCAAATAATCATGTAAAAAATATCAAAATTGAAAGGAGTGAAATATCTTATGCATCTAGTATTAACTTAGATGGAAACAATATTATTTGGTTTATTGGGAATTTAGAAAATAATCTTAAACCTGAGATTTATTATCTACATGACGAAAGTTTGAATCGGTTCCCTTTAGTTTTAAATGATACCTTACATGGCTACAGAATAAATAAACTCTTTGTAATCAATTTAGAAAAATATATTGTATTCAGCAAAATAATAAAAAATTTCAGAGTCAGTAGCTTTATATTAAAATTAGATAATCAAAATAATTATAATTTTATAAATTTCCCCGACTATGAAATGAACAAAAATGGGTTTATTGTTTACAATTTTTATTTTAACAATGATAAACTCTACATATTAAATAACTACAGTGATTTAGCAATTGTAGACTCCGATATAAAAATGCTTAACATAGATGAAGATTATCTTGGAGAGTGTTTTTCATTTATAGTTCAAAAAAATATACTATATTATGCATATACAACTTCCAATACAGAAGTTAATTTAACAGAAATTAATATAAATGATTTAAAAAAAGAAAATTTTTCTTTGCCCAATGTTTATAATTTGGGGGTTAAATCATTAACACTATTTGATGGTCATTTAATAGGATTGTCAGGTAGTTGTTCAAATGAATGGGCTAGCAACATTTTTAAATTTAAAATTAAATAAGGGTCTTAACAGATTATCAAACCTTGTTTAAAGAATCAAACATAATGCCTTGATATGGTAGGGCATATGAACAGTGATGCAACGAAATATTATTATTTAAAAGACCACCTTGGTTCGGTTCGTGTGGTTATTAATTCTACAAACACAGTTGTCTCAGCTCAGGACTATGATGCGTGGGGTTATTTGTTGGAAAATAGAAGTTACAACGCAACCAGTATAAAGTATGATTTTACAGGTAAAGAAAGAGATGCAAAGAGTAATTATGATTACTTTGGGGCGAGGTATTATGATAGCAGGATTGGAAGGTGGGGGCAAGTAGAACCTTTATACAATGATTATTTATCTTTTAGTCCTTACAATTATTCTTTAAATAATCCGATTCTGCTCTTCGATGATGATGGTACTATACCTAGATCCAATAGGCCTATGGCGATGCCTTATGAAGGTGGAGGATGGGGTGGTGTAGGTGTTGGTGTAGGGGTTGGGATAGTAACAGTTGCTTTATACGAGGCAACAAAAGCATTTATTAATCCTATCGTTGAGGCGATTGTAAAAGGTAAGGTTGGTAATTTGATAGAAGAGTGGTTAGAAAATGTTTTTAATGTTGAAAGTACAAGCGAAGGCGAAAATGTTGAAACTGAACAATCTAAAACCAAAACGGAAGAAACTGCACAGGAAAAGCCTCAATATCCTGTGCCAGAATTAGAGAATTTAGAACCTAAAAATAAGGAAGAATGGGAAGCCCCTAAAACACCGGAAGGCAACTGGACAAAACCTAAAAGTAAAGAGTACTTACGACCTGATCCAAAACATAAGGGTCCTATTGGCCCTCATACAGATTGGAGAGATCCTAGTGGTCAAACATGGAGAATTTATCCAGATCGTAGAGTGGAACCCAAATATCCAGGTAAAATTAAATAAGTAATTATGAACCAATATTTCGAAAAAAAATATCTTAATGAGAAAGCTCTGTCATTTGTCTTCGAACAGATTAATAAATTTGATTCGATTTCTCCTTATTTAAATAAGTTTATCTCGACGAATAAATTAGAAATTTGGGGTTTGTTCCCAAAGGATATAAATGATTTAACGGATTTTGATTCTGGTGGGAAATATAATTATGATCCAACGAGTGAATATTCTAAAGTTGTTATGAAATACTTACTGGAAAATTCGAATTATGTGTGGCTTCTCATTGATAATAATGGAGATATTAATGCCTCACCAGAGTCGAATGCAATAGATAACCTGACAACAGTTTTTTTTTATCAGGATTTAGTTATGCATTTACTAACGGAAAAACCAATGACAATAGAAAAAATCAATAAAACCTTTAAACTCGGAGGAGCTTATCCATTTATAGGTTTCATATCTAAAATGGATTCTTATTTAGAGGATAAAATTTTGAAAAACCAAGTTGAAAGCAAGGATGTTGAGTTTTTAATAAATAATATTTTGATTATTGTTCTTGGTGCGTATGATGAAGAAGGATACCTAATAGTTGAAATTGTTTAGGGTATAAAGTCTAATAACCTTGTGGATAATTTTGCTTATGTATATTTTTCGGGGACAAATAAACTTAAGAAAGTCCAGTCAGGTTCGCCGGGTGATGATTACGCCTATGATGCAAACGGCAATCTAAAAACAGATGAAGTAAACAAAAATTACAGCATTTTATACGATTACAGAAACCTGATGACCGATATAAGAACCATCAGGCAGACTGGCGGGATACCGGCAGAGGCAACCTATTGGACTCGCTATTGGTATGACGAGGCGGGAAATCGCATACGCAAACAGCAGTGGCAGTATAATGGCTCTGACCCAGACCCGATTTTTAACGAGGATAACCCGACGAACTGGCAGCTTGTGCTGCAGGAGTATTATGTAAGGGATGTTAGCGGAAAAGAGATTGCATTATACAACGACACCACGTTGAACAGATGGAACTTCTGGGGATTGGATATGGTGGGGCATATGAATTCAGATACAACGAAATATTATTACTTGAAAGACCATTTGGGTTCGGTTCGTGTGGTTTTAAATTCGACCAATACCGTGGTTTCTGCACAGGATTATGACGCTTGGGGTTATTTGCTTGAAAATAGAAGCTACAACGCAACCAGTATAAGATACGATTTTACGAGCAAGGAGCGTGATTTGGAAAGCAATTATGATTATTTTGGGGCAAGGTATTATGATAGCAGGATAGGTAGGTGGGGGCAGGTGGAGCCGTTGACTGATATTAATTTGCAAATCAGTCCATATTCTTATTCATCATTGAATCCAATGAAATATTTAGACATAGATGGTGAAAAACTTGTTCTCGGGGGAGAAATTGATAAGTCCCTTCAATACATTAAATCAATGTTTTACACGGTTGACCAAGAAAGGATAATGGTTGATGAGTCAGGTACGGTAAGTTTTGATGTTAGTGGATTAGATATGCAAAGTGACGCTGCGTATGAATTATTAAATAACATTGTGACGAGTGAAGAGACTTTCCTTTTTGAAGTTACTAATGAAACTTATGGTATAAATAGAGAATCAGCCGAAAAAGTAATAACAGATTTAACTATTTCTTCTCCAGAAGGTGAGGGCCACGTAAATTACTCTATCACACCGCGTAATATAAACGGTGGCGTTGGTGGTCCTAGCTTATTACCAAAATCAGGTTACTCTGGTCAAGTATCCTTAGGTCCAGGTAGTTTTACTTTTAGTGGCTCCAAAGAAGTAGAACAACCTATAAGTAATATGGTTTTTCATGAGTTAGCAGAAAACTATTTTAGGACTGTAGGAAAGCAGCCATATGCTAGGCTTAAAGGGACGGGAGCCCATCAAATGGCAGTTGATTATGCTAAAAACTTTAAAAAACAGGTGGGTACACCTGGTGTGTATGGGAGGTATAAACATGAGAAAGACGAATAATTATTTAATAACTTTGGTATTTATAAGTATTCAATTTTTAAATACAACTGATTCTCAATCTCAAAAAGATTCGATTTTTTCATTTTTTAACTATGTATTCAATAGCGATTCACTAATTTATAATTTTAATTTAGAAAAGTTAGGGATTAATAAAGAAGATTCTATGAAAGTTACAATATTCATAAATAATTCTTCTGAAGATACAATATGTGTGCTTAACTATATAACTACAAAGGATATTGTGAAAGATGAATCAAAAAATTTGATTATTGAATTTGGGGGTTTATTTGAAAGTAGTAGTGAGCATCCCATTGAGGTAAGACGGATTTCCCCAAATTCTGTAGAAAAAATATCTAAAACTATTTCATATCAATATTTTATTGAGAAAAATTATGATACTTATTTCTTAATGAAATTTTCATTTGGTTATATTCCTCATATGAGTTGTTTGAGAAATAATGAATATTTGACTAATTTAAAAATGAAAATTTTAAGTGCCTCCCTAGCAGAGGTAAGTTCATTGGTATTTGAGTCTTGTTTGGAAAGATACGATATTGTGAATACATTTTACGTAAAGTTGGAGAAGTAATATTATCTCACAAAGCTGGCAGCTAGTGCTGCAGGAGTTTTATGTGAGGGATGTGAGTGGAAAAGAAATTGCTATTTATAATGACACTACATTGAGCAGATGGAATTTCTGGGGGCTGGATATGGTAGGGCATATGAATAGCGATACTACGAAATATTACTACTTAAAGGACCATTTGGGTAGCGTGAGAGCCACAATAAGCTCGACTAATGCTGTTGTCTCAGCTCAGGATTATGATTGTTGGGGGTATTTGTTGGAGAACCGCACATATAATAACGATGGGATTAAATATGACTATACAAGCAAAGAACGGGATGCTGAGAGCGATTATGATTATTTTGGGGCAAGGTATTATGATTCGAGGATCGGTAGATGGGGAGGGGTGGACCCATTGTTCGAAAAATATATCACAAATTCACCATTTAGTTATGTTTTGAACAATCCAATAATCATTAAAGACCCTAACGGCAAGTGGATAGCAAGATATGATGAGGAAAGTGATAAGATTTTCGTTATTGCTGAGGAAGGTGACAAACTTGAAGATCTATATAAACAAATGGGAATGTCTAAAGAGGAATTTTTCGAAAAATATAAAGAGATTATTAATGATCCTGAAAATTTTGAATTAAAAGCCGGTTTTGAATTAGATATTTCAGAACAAGTTATTGGAAATGCTAAATTTTCAAAGGACGCTACTAACATGAATTGTTTTTCATCCTCTTTAACGGCGACAGGCTATTTAGAGGAGGAAATAATGGTTCATGGGGGTGAAAGGTTTTCAGAGTCAATAAAAAAAGACTTTAATTACCAAGAAGTTAATGAATCTTCGACTGGGGTGATGAAAACTTTTGAAGACCCTGAAGGAAAAACTCATCACTCTGCAATTTTTGTTGTTAGAAGTCAAAAAGGAATTGAGTATTATTTTGGTAGACCGGGACCATCTTCTAAATTATCAATTCAAACGAGCGATAGATTAAATCAACTTTATCCCGATTTTAAAACATATTTATTCATTAATCCTAATAAACGAAAATGAAAACTAATAAAAGTATTTTAATTTTAATAATAGCAAATTTATTAATTATGATGGAGTCGAATTCTCAAATCAAATCCGTTTTAGATTCTAAGGAGAATAAATATTTTATCGGTTTTGAGATTTTTGTTCAAGCAGATAATGAAACAAAAATACAAATTAACAAGGAAAACAGTTTAGATAAATATGTACTTTTTGATAGCACTCTGAATAGAGATGAATATGTTGTATTTATTTATTCTGAGTATTTTGAGGCGGAAAGAGTTAAATATAAAGATAAATTAATAATCAAAATACCTGAAATATCTTCAGGAGCATATTACTTAGTACTAAAAACTAAACAGAAATTTATTTTTATAAAATAGACTTTTCAGTGAACCGAAAAATAGAATGATTTCTAGATACATTATTGGTACGACAAAGCGGGCAACCGCATACGCAAACAGCAGTGGCAGTATATGGAAGCGACCCCGACCCAATATTTAACGAGGACAGTCCTACAAACTGGCAGCTTGTGCCGCAGGAGTTTTATGTTAGGGATGTTTCAGGTAAAGAGATTGCTATATATTCAGACACTACTTTACAACTCTGGAATTTTTGGGGATTGGATATGGTGGGGCATATGAATGCAGATACAACAAAATACTATTATTTAAAAGACCATTTGGGAAGCGTTAGGGCAACAATTAACAGCACAAACACTGTTGTAAGCGCGCAGGATTATGATGCTTGGGGCTATTTACTTGAAAACCGCACTTACAATAACACCAGTATTAAGTATGATTATACTGGAAAAGAACGCGACGCTGAAAGCAATTATGATTATTTTGGAGCAAGGTATTACGATGGCAGGATTGGGAGGTGGGGACAGGTTGAGCCGTTGTTAGATGAATACTTTAGCTGGAGCCCTTATTGTTATTCTCTCGTTAATCCAATTCTCATGAAGGATGTTAAAGGGCTTGATGTATACATTACTGGTACCGATGCAATAGCAACTGTAAAAGCATTGAATGAATCCACCACCAATAATTTTTTTCTAGCAATTGATCCACAAACAGGTAAAGTGAGCGTAGAAGGTAAAGGTGGAAATAAAGCGGAACAAATGTTAATTAATGCAATAAATGACCCGAATGTTCAAGTGAACCTTAAAACGACGGAAAATAACTTTGAAGAATCAGAGTATGGAGGACTTACAGCCATTCTTGTGGGTGCCTATGATGGGAGTAAAATTGAGAATAATATTGTTCAGACGTCTCAGTTCTTTAACCTTTCTCATGCTAACTTGTTAGAAAGTAAAGGGGGTCCAGAAGCGGGTCTATCAGCATTATTTGAGTTAAATGAATCTTATATAGGTGGTAAGCATGAAAAAACTAAAGGGAAAGAGCCAACCGAAAAGACTCATAACATAGCTCATAAGCTAGCAAAAAAAATACAACCAAAGGAGCCATGGTTTGAGTTAACACCAATTGAAAGGCGAGGTAGATTATATGCTCAAGGGAGAACAAAGTCAAACACATTTTATTTTTGGATTTATAATCGTATTTCAAAAGAATTTGAAAAATGAAAAATAAAAGCAAAAATATTTTTTTACACTATCTTATTGTTACACTAGGATTTGTGTTGTTTTCATGCAGCAGTCAAAATTTACTTGACGACAAACATCATGATTTTAAATTATTGTATATGGACACATTATTTTTTGGGCAGTACGATGTTTTAAAATTCCTAGGAATTGATTCCAATTCATACTATGTTCTGTCAAGGAAAAATGATTTTAAAAAAACTGACAGTATATATTCTCTTGAAATCGGGAAAATATACAAATTGCGAATTATAGAATATAAGAAAAAACCAAAATTAGAGGTTAGAATAGGTCATGAAGTGCTTAAAACTTTTCATATAGATGGTGATTTATTTTTAAATAAAGGTCAAATTGTTCAGCCAGTTTATTATTCACCTGATATAATTTCCCACTATTATATATATAGCAAATAATTTTTAATTAGTGGGATTCAGCTTGTACAGCAGGAATTTTATCCGCCAGTAGCGGACAAGTCGTGAGAGATGTGAGCGGGAAGGAAATAGCCATTTATAATGATACCACGTTGAACAGATGGAATTTCTGGGGATTGGATATGGTGGGGCATATGAACAGCGACACGACTAAATATTACTATTTGAAGGACCATCTCGGTTCGGTTCGAGTTGTTATAAATTCAACTAACACAGTTGTTAGCGCACAGGATTATGATTGCTGGGGTTATTTGCTTGAAAACCGCACTTACAATAACACTGCGATGAGATATGATTTTACGAGCAAGGAACGAGATGTTGAAAGTAATTATGATTATTTTGGTGCGAGGTATTATGATAGCAGAATAGCCAACTGAACTAGTATAGACCCGCTGATGGAGAAGCATTTTGATTTTACACCGTATAATTACGTGTTGCGTAATCCATTGAGGCTAGTTGATCCAGAAGGAAAACAAGAAGAATTTACAATTCTCTACGCAAGTCCTGGAAATATGAGAGAACTTTCTACTATGAAGGACTTTGGTGGGGGTGTAGGTATTGGTTTATTAGCAGGCCTTGCCCTTGCTATTGAAGCAGGAATCGAAGTGGGGAAGGTCAATTCAAGAGATATTTGATCCTGCACAAGAACAAGTTGTTACAAATCAAAATGTTACCGAACAGGCTCCTAATTTGGCAATACCTTATTTGGAAAGCAGGAATACAACTAAAAAACAAAAAGTTGAGGGAGCTGTTGGGCAAGTACTTGAACATTTAGATAAGACTTTTGGAAGAAATCCTGAATTTCCGAATCCTAATGAACAGGACAAAAAAGATTGGAAAAAACAAATCGAAAAACATGTTAAAAATATCAAAAAAGAAGCCGCTAAGTTAAAGAAAGACCCTAAAAAAGTTATTCAGGAATTAGTACAGAAGGGAAAATTGGAACAGGAGAAAATTATCAAAGCGTATGAGGAATTGAAAAGGATTGGGGTTGACTTTTAAAGCAAAATTAAGGAATATATAAAAAATGACAAAAAAACAAACAAGCAAAATCTTAAATGATTTTAAAAAAA
>JAKEEM010000020.1 GCA_022616535.1 Chlorobiota bacterium
GATTCCCCCTACTCAGTTGGTTTCACGGTATCTGTAACCGATAAGATTGCAGGACATAAAATCACAGGACAAAATTCCTTCATATTCGGGGAATGGTAAAACTATAAAATTATTGAAAGGAAAAGAAATTAATATTACAAAACAAAACAACAGCAAAATGAAAAACAAAATCAACTTCAACTTGTTTGTATTCTTTGCTATTTTACTTTGCTCATTACTGATGCAAACGAACCAAACATTTTCACAGCAGGAAGACCCAAACAATCCAAGAACATGGAAATATTTTAAAATTCTTGCCAGGGCAGACGATGACAGTATCTTTATCATCTCTCAGGACGATATGGGTGTTGACCCGAAACTGGAAAGCTTCACGATTGTGGTCAATATTTCAGATCCGAATGCTCAAAACCAGTACGTAGTACTAGGTGATGAATTAGATCCTTCAGCTTCAAGATATGCATGGTCCCAGCTCTCAAAGAGAGTCCAGGACGGCTTAATCAACTGGCAGGGAACCAACAAGGAAAACCTGAACCAAAGGAAACTTGACTACGCGAGCGTATTTATAGACGTCATTCGCCAAATAAAAATTAAGGAATTTGTCGCTCCGCCGAAAAAGGAAAGAATCATCAGAAATACGACAGCTTACATAAATCCGTATTTCACCGTATTCGGATGGGAACCGCTTGGAATTCCGCTAAAAAGGTCGATTGGATTTACCTTTGGTATGGGAAGCAAGTATTCCGGCCCGTTTGAAAGCGATGAAATCAGCGCTGGTTATAATATGCTCGGCGTTAACATTTCTTACGTTACACGAATAAGGGAGTTGAACACCCACGATCTTGGCTCAGACTCAACTGAGAACAAGCCATGGAAACAGTACAATGCAATATTTATGCCGCCCAGAGGCATAAAATTAACTTATACTATACCTTTAGGTAACTTCTTAGAGGTTGGCGTATACAGCGAAATTAAAGAGACAGGTGTTGAACCAGGCGGCGGTCCACCGCTTTATACTTTCAGAAATCAGCTAGACTCAACAATAATGCCTAACAACCTTGTAACAGGGTCAAATCTTATAGCTGAGTTCAGATATCCATTCAGGATGTTCGGTTCAACAAGGACTCAGGTTTACGCTGCTTATTATATGAATGAAATGAACATCGGGCTGTTTACACGTGAAAGCAGGCTCGTTGGTTCGGTTTTCGATTTCAGAGTCAACGCTACACTGAAGAAAATCCGTAACTTCCAGCTTCTTGTTGAAATTATGGTATCTAACATAGCCGAGGGTTTCGCGCTTAATTCATTTGCTGTCGGACCTTCAATTAGGCTTTCGAAATTAGATACCGGTAAATTCGGACTTCTTTCAGCGTTTGTAAACTTCAGATTTAAGCTCGGTGATTTCTTTGACGAAAGAGAAAAGAAATAATTAATCATCCGCTTGAAAACAACGATTAAATAAATAAAAATATTCTGCTATTTAAAATAATAGCAGAATATTTTTTTGAATAAAAGAAATTATTAAAAGTTAAAGTATTACGGGCTATACAAGTATTTGACAAGGATTGGACAAGGCTGGAATTCGTGAGGAAAGTGAAAATGAGTTAGACCGGTTAATATACATCATTTCTCATGGTTTCAAACAAGTTATTAGGATGATTTCGAATTATGTTCAGCTTTTGGATAAAAAATAATCGGCAAAACTTGATTCAGATGCAAAAGAATATATAGAGTTTGCTCTTGGCGGTTCTGATAACTTAAGAAAAATGGCAGATGATTTGATGAAGTATTCAAAGAATCGGGAAAAAAGGAGATAGTAAGGCAGAAAGTTAATTTTAACAAGATAATACTGGAAATTAACCGTTCTTTTAAAAAAAAGTATTAGTCAGCAGCTTATTCTCTCAGTTTTAACTTTGAAAAATCGGGTGAGATTGTTGCAGATAAAGAATTAACAACAGAAATTGTTTGCAATATAATCGATAACGAAATAAAGTTTAATCACAACAAGAAAATTAATATCTCACTTGATTTGGATGAAAACGATATATTCTGGCTGATTTCGATTAAAGATGACGGGATTGGAATCCGATAAGCGGTATCACGAAAAGATTTTCGTGCTTTTTCAAAAGCTGCGTTCAAATAATGATTTTACCGGGTCGGGAGCGGGGTGGCGATTTGTGAAAAAATCGTAAACCTTCACAACGGTAAAATTTGGGTTAATTCAGGTTTAGGGCATGGTGCGGTTTTCAACATTCAGATACCCAAAAACGTTGTTTAAACTGTTTTTAAAAAGATAAAAGTTTCAATTTGATAAAAATATTACTAATAGAAGATAATCCGGGGGATGCAAGACTTATTCAAGAATATCTCTGCGATTTAAAAAATATAGAATATAATCTGCACATTGCAGATACACTTCAAAAAGGCATAGAAGTTCTTGACAAGGAGTTTATAGACATTGTTTTACTTGATTTAAAGCTTCCAGATAACGAGGGGTTAACAAGTGTAGAACAGATTTTCTCGGTAGCCCCAAACATCCCTGTGATAGTTTTAACCGGATTGAATGATGAGACTACAGCAATAAATGCTGTTAAAATGGGTGCTCAGGATTATCTTGTAAAAGATAAGGTTGAAAGCGAGCTTTTGATAAGGTCAATAAGATATGCAATAGAAAGAAAGAGATCCGAAGAAGAGCACCAGAAACTGATGGAGCAAAGGATACGCTCGCTTGCAATAATCGAAGCGCAGGAAAACGAAAGGCGAAGAATTTCAAGGGAATTGCACGACGGACTTGGACAGCTTCTGAGTGCTGCAAAGCTGAACTTCGGAATGATTGATTTCACGAATAACAGCAATAAGGAAAAAACAAACGATATAGTTAAGCAAGTGGATACAATAATCAGCAAGGCAATAATAGAGGCAAGGAGAATTGCACACGATTTGAGGCCGACAACTTTAGATGATTTCGGCTTAATTCCGGCTTTAAGAATATTATGTCAGGAATTCTCAAAGATTACAGGAATTAAAGTCAAGTTTTCAGTCTCCCCCACTCTTGAGAGAATTGAACCAAAGGTTGAAATCGCTATTTACAGAATTATCCAGGAATCATTCAACAATATCAGTAAGTATGCAGACGCCTCTGAGGTATCTTTGGACTTGTACAGAAAGGAAAATCAGGTTTTTGTAAGAGTTAAGGATAACGGCAAAGGATTTGACGCCGAAAGCATTTCAAAAACCAAAAAAGCGGGAGGCGGCTTTGGACTGCTGAATATGAAAGAAAGAGCGGAACTCATCGGGGGTAAAGTTGAAATTATTTCAAGCCCAGGACAAGGAACCGAGCTCTTGTTAGAAATAAACTTAGATTTTTTTAATAATAATAACCATCAATAAGCTAATTTATAGATATGAAAACTACCAAAATACTAATTGTGGATGACCACGAAGTAGTGAGAGACGGCTTAAAAAACATTCTTACGAGCCTTGACAACATTTCTGTTACCGGGGAGGCGGGAAACGGAGAAGATGCCGTAAAAATGTACTCTTCATTAAAGCCTGACCTGGTAATAATGGATATATCTATGCCCGGAATGAACGGCATCGAAGCCACAAGGATTATAAAGGAAAAGGACCCTGAAGCAAAGATTTTAATTTTAACCATGCATGATAATCAGGAATACCTTAACCAGATAATACGTTCGGGCGCAAAAGGGTTTATACTTAAAAATACAGATAAAGAAGAGCTTCTAGACGCTGTGAAGACTGTGGCTTCGGGAGATAATTTCTTCAGCAAAGATATCTCGAAGCTTATTATAGATAACTATATCAGAACCGCCAAAGAAACCGAAAAGAATGACGGCTATAAAGAGGTGCCGCTGACAAAAAGGGAAATTGAAATTTTAAAATTAATAGCTTCAGGATATTCAAACCAGGAAATTGCTAATATATTATACATCAGCTATAACACTGTTGATACACACAGGAAAAACATTATGCACAAGCTTTCGATAAAGAATACGGCGGGGCTGGTTAGATATGCAATCGAAAAAGGCTTAATTTCGTTAAACTAAGGCTTTAATTGAACTTAACTCAATAATAGAAAGGGCTAAAATAATATGGACGCGCAAGCACAGCCAGTAAGGGTATTAATAGCGGATAATAATCCGGACTTCCTAAGTGCGCTGGCTCAATACATTCGCTCTATACCGGGAGTTGAACTTGTCGGCGAGGCAGTTGACGGAGAAGATGCTATTAAAAAAGCTGAGGCAACTTATCCGGATTTGATAATTCTGGACATCATAATGCCTAAAAAATCGGGGATTGAAGCCCTGAGCGCGATCAAAGACAAGTTCCCAGATGTAACGGTCGTAATGATTTCGATTAATGAAGGCCAGTCATACAGAAAACTCGCTGAAGTCTACAGAGTCGATAAGTACATTGGAAAAAATTCCGATGATATACACAAAGAGCTGCTTGAAGTAATTCACGCTACCCAGCAAAAGCTTGCTGCACGGAGCAACTAGGGCAGAATTTTTTTTAATTTTACGATTATAAAATGTCAAACAGAACAATCAAGATTTTATTATGTGATGACAACGATAATTTCAGACAGCTCCTCACCCAATATATCAAAGCATTGCCCGGAGTTGAAGTTGTCGGCGAGGCTATAGACGGGGTCGATGTAATCGACAAAACCGAAACCTTAAACCCGGATTTGGTTCTAATGGATTTAAGTATGCCTAACCAGTCAGGTTTAGACGCTACAAAAACAATCAAGGAAAAATGGCCTAATAAGTCAGTTATCATTCTAACTCTTTACGAAGACAGTGTTTACAAAGAGCTTGCGGATGAGTTTAATGCAGACGGATTCATTGCAAAAAGCTCCATTAAGACACAACTGCCTGCCGTAATTGAAGATAAGATGAGAAAATAAGCTATTAAAAAAAATATAATACACTGCCGATTTCTGTGGAAAAATAGGAATCGGTTTTTTATTTTTATATTACAGCAGGCTCATTTTCATTAAATAAAGGAGAAAACAATGAAACAATACAGCTTTTTTCAGCAGGATTTTGGAGCACCCCCGCCTCCCCCGCCGCCAAGTATGTCCACACCCCCTCCCCCGCCTCCATCTGGTGGCGCAGGCACTGGCATGAGCGCCGGAACCAATGCAATTATTGCTTTAGTCGCCGGGATACTTTCATATGTTATGTGCCCGTTTATTTTAGGAATAGTTGCCTGGATAATGGGTAAGGGAGAACTTGGCAAAATCGACAGGGGCGAATCTTCAGAAGCAGGAAGAACAATGGCAAAAATTGGAATGTGGCTGGGTATTATAAACGTCATACTTTGCATATTGTTCGGCCTAGTTTATCTGTTAATCATTCTTTTGGCTATAGTTACAAGCAATTAATAATTTAAAATTAAATATTACCAAAGGTGGCTTTTAAAAGCTGCCTTTTTTATTATCATTGTTTCAGGTTTGAAATTCTATGATTCTAAAAATAAAAAAAATAAATCCAAAATTAGATAATCCCCTGCCTAAATATTCAACCGAAAACTCTTCAGGGCTGGATATAACTTCTGCTTCCCAAGATGACATTATAATAAAACCATCAGCAACGGAATTGATACCGACGAATTTAATACTGGAAATTCCCCCCGGTTATGAAGGGCAGGTAAGGCCAAGGAGTGGGCTTGCCCTGAAGAATAATATCGGTATAATAAATTCTCCAGGAACCGTAGACGCCGATTACAGAGGTGAGCTGAAAATACTGTTGACAAATTTCGGACAAGAACCTTTTATGGTTAAATTCGGAGACAGAATTGCCCAGCTTGTCATTAGTAAAGTCGAGCACGTTGAAATCAAGGTTACAGAAGATTTAAATGATACCAAACGAAGCTCGGGGGGTTTTGGACATACGGGAGTTTAATCACAAGCCCTGAAGCAGCTTCACTGCCATTTCGTTCATTCCCCTGAACAAGTAACCGTTTGCATCTGTTTGAGCTTTGCGGATTAATTCATCATTTGCCCTGTCGGGATTTGCCTTAACATTACTGTCAAACTCCTGCTTATGGAACAGAGCAGTATACGGATGGATCACCTTATATTCATACTTCTCAATGACACCGGAAAACTTCGGAATATTTTTAATGAATAACATCGATTTATCATCCCAGAAAACAAGCTTCCAGTTGGAGTTTCGGCTGAAATAGTTAGTGACAAGTCTCTTAAGGTCATTTGGTCTTCTGATTAAATCAGGGTCAAGATAAACGACATAATTTATCCCCCTTTCATCAAGAATTTTTTCAAAACCGGGTTTCATTACCATAATTGAATTATACTCATTGAATATTTCGTCATTCAGATTGCGGCTGTCGATAAAATTCCTTTGCTCCGGGAAGTTCCACACCAGATAACCGCCCGTACCGAAATGGTTATAGGGGGTTCCGGAAATGTTATTCTGCTTCATGAAATCAAAAAGCTGAACGGGTATAAATTCATCGTTTATCCCCCACCCGAACACCCTGTAATACTTTAAAGTCGCATAAATATTATTCGAGGGAATTTGTGTTATAACATAAATTATAAATACAGCTATAGCTACTACTAGAAAATTACCCCGCAAAGCGTTCATAACGGTAAAATTCTTTTTAAAGAGACGTAAAATAAAATAATTGATACTGACGCTTATAAAGAAAGCCATGATGATTTCATAATCAACGGTGAATCTTATTGCCCTTACTGAGTATAGAGCAAAACCGATGAATACTAATGCAAAGGTCAAATCTTTCTTCTTATACGCGTATGCCAAGACAATTAATCCAGAAAATAGAAATACTTTATATAATGTTATAATAAACCCGAAATCAAGCTTGCTTGCAAAAGGGCTCTGCCACTCATTAACAGTTTTAAGCATTTTCATTTTTGTGTGCGAGTAAGCATAAATGTATGTTTGCAATCCGTGGGGATTTACAAGCAACATTAACGCGCATATTGCTGAAATTATAAACAGGGTTTTAAGCTGAGTACTTGTAAGAGGTTTTATCTCAGGTGAGGAGAAAAGATTGGGCTTATAGAATATCATTGTTTCGGAAATAACGAAAATAAATAATAGCAAACCGCCGGCAAGAACACCCATGTGAATATTGCTCCATAATAAAAATATAAGCGGCAAGAAATAGAGCTTTTTAAAATATGTATCTCTATCAATATATTTAAAGGATAAGAAGATATATAATAAAAGAGTAAAAAATAAATAAGTTAAAATATGGGGACGGGGTGAGAGCCTATCCATAATTGAAACCAAAAGGGTGAATAATACTAAAATGCTCACGAAGGATGTTAATTTAAACTTCTTCAATAGCAAGAAATAAATATAGAAAATCAGGCAAAAAACAAGGGAGCGGAAAATCAGGATTAAATTGTAGCCGCCTACGTTATAAAGTCCGTATGATAAAACATCCCATCCCCATTCGAATGCAATCCATTCAACCCCCTGAGTTACAAATCCGAACACATCCTTATCAGGCACAGTTTTATTTTCAACTATATACCTTCCGGTTGCAAGGTGCCAGAAAAAATCGTCATCGCCGGTAACTTTATAAGATGAAGCAAAAAAAACAAGCACCAGAAATACAAAAAGCATTCCGAAAACAGCATAACGGTTTTCTTCTGTTATTTGAGGAGTCCTGCTTTGTTTGGGTAATTTCTGTTCTTTAGCTTTCTTAGCCAATCCTTCAGCTGCCTTTAAATACAGGTTTTCTTTTCTCTAAAAACGAGTTAACTCCTTCTTTGTAATCATTTGTATTCCCTGCTGTGTCCTGCATAAGGGCTTCGTTATTTAAAACTTCATTTAAAGTTTTATTATAAGAATTATTCAATAACTGTTTAATCATAGCAAGTGATTTTGTGGGAGCGTTTGCAAATTTCTTCGCATACCTCTCAAGTGCAATTTTTAGGACTTCATTTGTTTGGACTAAAACATTAACAAGTCCGAGACTTTTAGCTTCGGATGCACTTATTCTCTCCGCAGTCGAACACATCTGAAACGCCTTCGATAAGCCAACAATCCTCGGCAAAGTGAAAGTCGAACCGGAATCAGGCACCAAGCCAACGTTGATAAACACTTCAATCAGCTGGGCAGATTCAACCGCAATCCTGAAATCACACGCGAGAGCAAGTGAGAGACCTGCACCTGCAGCAACCCCGTTTATTCCGCAAATAACCGGCTTCGGGAGCCCGGCAATTTGTCTGATTAGAGGATTGTATTTTTGCTCAAGGGCTTCTTTAAATGTTTTTTTCTCTTTTTCAAAATCCTTCAAATCCTGTCCCGAACAGAAACCCTTGCCTGCACCTGTTAAAACAACACACCTTACAGAATCCGATTCTGCTTCCTTAAAAGCACCCTGAAGCTCGAGAAGCATTTCAGTATTGAATGCGTTAAGGGATTCAGGGCGGTTTAAAGTTACATATAAAACGCTACCCTTAATTTCCTTAAGAATTGAATGCATTCAGCACTAATTATAATATTCATAAATGTTTTTAAGCGTATACATCAGCTCGCCCTTTGGACCCAAATACTGCTCCTCAAGCAGGTTTCCGAATTTATCGTATTTGCGGATTTGAGCGAATTTGGTTTTAAAGTCACCAGTGACTTCGGTTTTTTCTAGGTTCACGGTATTGCTTGGTATGTCATATGTATAGACATACTTAATGTAAGATGTTTCGCTTGTACTCTCGTAGCTTTCGGTCAGGTTTCCCTTGGGGTCATACAGAAAATTTTCAATTTTATATCCGCCAGAAGGGTATGTTGTGCGTTTTTCAATTATGTTGTCTCTCTGGTCATACTTATAGTTGATTGTGGTTACAAGAGGCTTGTATGAAAGGTTATCACAAGTGCTTTTTACCGAAAGCCGTGTTAAATTATTGTAGCTGTCATAGGTGTACTGCTCAATTATCTTGCAGTTTCCGATGATATTTTTTTCGGTAGATTCAACTAGCCTTGAAAGATTATCATACTCATACGATATTTCACTGATAACGAAACCCTGTAATTTAATTTCCTCTTTCGAAATATTGCCAAACTCATCATATTCAATACCAGTCCTTTTAACTTCATTTCTTGATGAATCAATTTTTTGAACTAGCTTTCCGGTTTTATCATATAAGAAGAAATAATTGTGATAATCTCTCAAGCTGTTATCGCCAACCGGTTCAAGAAACAAAAACTGCTGGGACAAATTGCCGCTGTTATCGTAATAATGGAACTTCAAAGTGTCCTGCTTATTAGAGGATATCATCAATTCTGTGCATTTGCGTATTTTTGATTCGCTAATCCTTTTTGAGTTGTCGTTTATCTTTATGTAATTATTAAATACAGCAGGATGCTCCGCCTGAGCATACAGGAAGGAAAGGTTAAAAGCAACCACGCATAAGATTAATATATTAAATATTCCTCTTTTCAATATAAAAAACCTAACAAATTTTGATTAGCAGGGCACAATGTAAAAATAAAAAAACAAAAAAAATATGTATAATCCGTAACTCCGGCTCACTTTTATAATTAAACAAAAAATACTAACTTTGGTTAATGAATACCCCGAGAACGATTAAAAAACCGTATATTAAGCTGCGGAGACTATTCCGTCGAAAGAAAAAAGCACCTGGTTTGCCGCCGGGAACCCTCGTCTACACAGGTGAGCGGAAAATGGATAAAGTCTTAATTAACCTGCTGGATTATAAGGGAGATAGCGTTACCGAAAAACAAATAACAGACCCAAGCGAGTGCGTTAATTTAGTAAAAACCGATACAGTTAGCTGGCTTGATGTAGAGGGACTACATGATGTGCCCCTTATACAGAAGGTGGGCGAATCGCTGGGTTTGCACCAGCTTGTTTTAGAGGATATCCTTAACGTTGAGCAAAGAGCAAAAATGGAAGAATTCGAAAACTACCTTTATATCGTCTTAAAAATGTTTCACTTAAACAAGGAAACGACAGAAATATCACCTGAGCAGGTAAGTATAGTTTTCGGAAAGAACTTTGTCGTAACTTTCCAGGAAGGCATTGAAGGCGATTCTTTTCATGAAGTAAGGGAAAGAATAAGAACAACAAAAGGTGTTATTACAAAAATGACTCCCGATTATCTTGTGTATTCGCTGATTGATTCCATAATCGATTCCTATTTTGCAATTCTTGAAGTGCTGGGCGAAAAAATAGAGAAAATTGAAGAGGAGCTTGTTAACAATCCATACAAACAAACATTAACAAATATTTATGCTCTGAAGCGTGAAATGCTTTATCTTAGAAAAACCGTTTGGCCATTGAGGGAGGCAATAAGCCGTCTGGAGCGGGGCGAATCTGAACTTGTTACCAAAAGCACACACCTGTATTTGAGAGATGTATATGACCATACAATTAACGTTCTAGACACCATAGAGACATACCGCGAAATGCTTTCGGGTATGATTGATATATATCTTTCAAGCATCAGCAACCGATTGAATGAAACAATGAAATACCTTGCACTAATTTCAACAATATTTATTCCAATGACATTTATCGCAAGCATTTACGGCATGAACTTCGAAACAATTCCCGAACTTCATTGGCTCCACGGCTACTGGTTTGCACTGGGATTAATGTTTTCAGTGGGGATTGGTTTTCTCATCTATTTTAAAAAGAAAAAATGGGTGTAATGAATTACTTTATCAACCCTGATATTAGAAAAGCTTCCACCCTGCCGGCTGAGTTCTACCGAAGCGAAGAAATCTATCAACTCTCAAAAGAAAAAATCTTCGCAAAATGCTGGCACCTTATCGGTGATACGGATTTAGTAAAAATACCCGGTGCAGTTCATCCCTTTACGATTCTTGAAGGTTACATTGATGAACCGCTGCTTTTAACAAGAGACTCTGATGATAATATCCATTGCCTTTCCAATGTTTGCACTCACAGAGGGAATATACTAATTGAAAATCCCGATAACCTTAGAGTAATGCAGTGCCGCTACCACGGCAGAAGATTTGAGCTTAACGGATGTTTTAAATCAATGCCTGAGTGCGAGGATGCTGAAAATTTTCCGACAGAAAGAGACAATTTAGCCAAAATTCCCTTTGAAATCTGGAATAAATTCATTTTTGTATCGGTTAACCCTCTTGCCCCGCTTGGAAATTTTTTAAATGTTATATCAAAACGGTTAAATGGAGTTAAAACAGGCGAACTGGTTCATGAACCCGCAAGAAGCCGTGATTACCTAGTAAAATGCTACTGGGCACTGTATGTTGATAACTATCTTGAGGGATTCCACATACCTTATGTTCACAGCGGGTTGAACGAAAAAGTCGATTACGGAAGCTACGCGAACGAACTTTACGAATATTGCAATCTGCAGCTGGCTTTTGCAAAGCCGGGCGAGGCGTGCTTCCGCTTGCATGAAACTTCACCCGATTATGGAAGCGAGGTAGCGGCTTATTACTGGTGGATATTTCCAAACCTGATGCTTAATTATTACCCGTGGGGACTTTCAATTAACGTAGTAAAACCGCTTACGAAAGATTTAACGAAGGTTTCATTTATCACTTATGTAAGCGACCCTTCAAAGCTTGATAGAGGCGCAGGCTCAGGATTGGATAGGGTTGAACGCGAAGACGAGGCAATTGTTGAAATGGTTCAAAAAGGCGTTCAGTCAAGATTTTATGATAGAGGAAGATACTCCCCAAAACGTGAAAAAGGAGTCCATCACTTCCACAGCTTACTGGTTAAATTCCTTAATGAAGAGTAAATATAATAACGTTGTAATTTTCGGTGCATCGCAGGGCATTGGCAAAGCGCTTGCATTTGAATATGCCAAACACGGGTGCAATCTTGTCCTTCTTTCAAGGAATGAAAACTCGCTAATGAAGATTACTGAAAAAATCAATTCATCTGGCGGAAAATGCTTTTATAAGAAATGTGATGTAACAATCAAAGATGACGTTAAGACGAGCATTGAATTTGCATTAAGTTCGCTCGCAAATATTGATTTAGCCATTGTTAACTCCGGGCTTGGAGGTCCGAACTGGATGGATGAATTTTCAAGCAGTGATTACATAAAATCATTTGAAGTCAACACATTCGGTATTGCCTATGCACTCGAGATTCTGATTCCCATTATGAAAAAACAAGGATATGGCACAATTGCGGGCGTAACATCTTTGGCGGACGTGAGGGGTTACGGCGGCTCATCGAGCTACTCGTCAAGCAAAGCGGCAGCATCCATTCTGCTTGAGGCGGCAAGGGTTGAGCTGAAAAAGGATAATATTAAAGTAATTACGGTCAGACCGGGATTTGTTAAAACCGCTATGACGGACAAAAACGAGTTTAAAATGCCGTTTCTAATGCAACCCGAAAAAGCCGCCGGGAAAATCTACAGAGGGATTGAAAAAGGAAAAAGCGTTGTTCAGTTCCCCTGGACTATTGTTTTAGGAACGCGGATTGTTAAAATAATACCAAATTGGATTTACGACTTTGGAATGAATTTGGTGAGACCTAAAAAGAAGAAATAATATTATCAGCTTTCACAATGTTTGTTTGAATTCCGGTAATGTGCTCACCGGCACCAAGTACAACGTAATCAAGCTCAGCATTTTCAGCGACAGCGTTTTCCAAGATTATTGAATTTGTAACGCATGAATTTTTAACTTTTGACCCGTCCGCAATTGTTACGTTTGGACCAATGTGCGCATTTTTTATATCAACTCCCTCGCCGATAAATACAGGCGGATAAACAGACGTGCCAGTAAATTCATACTGCTGCTCGGCTTTGTAGTCACGGTTCAATAAATAAGAATTTGTGCTTAACAGAGTTTCGGGCTTTCCGCAATCAAACCAGTTTTCGATTTCAAAAACAATCATCTTCTCGCCGTCCATTACCAATTTCATTAACGCATCTGTCAACTGGAACTCATTTTTCGTTTTAATATCATTTGCCATTAAATATTCAACAGATTTAAAAAGTCTTTGCCCTTCCTTAACAAAATAAACGCCGGCAATTGCTGCTTTGCTGTTTGTTGTTCCCGGTGCAGGCTTTTCAATCATTCGTTTAACAAAGCCGTTTTCGTTTTCAACTATGCCGAACCTCGATGTATCTTCAACATCCTTAACGCCAATTGCCGAATATTCATTTGCTAAAACGCTATTTAAATCAAATTCAAAAATCGTATCACCCAGAACGATTAATACCGGTTCATCTTTAACGAACTTCTTAGCGTGATAAACAGCATGTCCGAGCCCAAGTGTTTCTTTTTGTTCAGCATACTCAAACTTTACGTTTGAATTACCGTATGTTTTAGCAATAGCATCTCTGATTTGCTCACCCAAATAGCCAATAATTAAAATAATTGTGCCGATTTTCCCGCTTTTAATAAGCTCATCTATTAAATGAAAAAGCATCGGTTTGCCCGCAACGTTAATTAGGACCTTGGGAGTTTTATTGGTAAGCGGCTGTAATCGCGTGCCAATGCCTGCTACGGGAATTATTGCTTTCATTTAATGTAACCCTCGACAATTGATTTCAATTTTCCAATCGCCTCATCAATCTTTGATACGTCCTTCCCTCCTGCTGTTGCGAGGTGGGGTTTGCCTCCGCCTCCACCGCCGAGAATTTTTGCAACATCACCTGCGATTTTGCCCGCACTGAGCTTTTTTTCCTTTATGAGATTATCAGTCACAACCGCAACTAATATGACTTTATCATCAACTATCGAATACAATAATCCAACTCCGCTTTGCAGCTTCTCGCGAAGCTTATCGCCTATTTCCTTAAGCTCATCCAGATTATCAGCATCAACTTTCTCTGAAACGAGCTTAAATCCATTAATCTGAGCCGAGTTGCTAATTAATTCATCGATGTATCCGCCCGCCTGTTTGACTTTCTGCTTTGCAAGCTCTTTTTCAATTTGTCTTTTTTCTTCAAGATATTTTTCGCGGGTATCGATAAGTGAATTTATAGTCGAATCCTGATACTCAATTAACGTTTTTAAAAGCTTTGTATCTTTGGAATCCGCATTTTTAAAATCTTTCCTGAAATTTTCTATCCCTGCTTTAAAGTTATTGTAATACTTTTCGGGCAGTTCAGATGATATTTTCTCGATTTCCGAAATTCTTTCATTAATGTAATCGATTATCCCCTTCCCCGTCCGCGCAAATATTCTCCGTGTGCCTGATGAAACGCTTTCCTCTTTGACTATTTTAAACAAACCTATATCCGTAGTGTCTTTTACATGTGTTCCGCCGCAAAACTCAACACTGAAATTTTCATCGATAAACACTACACGGACTTCATCGCCATATTTTTCACCAAACAGCTTTTTTACATTTGGGATTTTGTTGGCTTTGTCAAATGGCATTACCTCCGCGTACACTTTAATTTTTCCGCCTACTTTATCATTTACAATCTGTTCAATATCGGTAATTTCCTGCGGTTTCAATTTATGAAAATGCGGAAAGTCGAACCTTAACAATTTATCATCAAGGTAACTGCCCATTTGTTTTACGTGTGAGCCGAGGACTCTTCGCAGCGCCTCATGAACCAAATGCGTGGCGGAATGGTTACGCTGGATTGATTGGCGGCGGGGGTAATCAACAAATATTTTAATTCTATTATCATTTCGATAGATCAAATTATCTACATCGTAAACCGATTGTACATGCAAATGACCACTTTTTAAAAGTCGTATTACATCTAATTCTAAATTACCTACATAAATTTTTCCAGCATCATTTACTTGTCCTCCAGATTCAATATATAGTGGTAGATGTCTAGGTAATAATGAATAATATGGAGTTCGATCAATCCATTCCCCTCTATAACATGCAATAATGTCTGTATCTATAACATAATTATTCTTATCTATTGAATATGGATCGTATTCCTGAAATCCTTCAAAATATTGATGACCATCCGGCTGAATTATATTTCCCAGCTCGTCTTTTCTAGCCTTCTTAGACTTCTGTTTCTGCTCTTCCATTAATTTATCAAACTTTTTTACATCAACTCCAAATCCCTTTTCTTTTGCCATTAATTGAGTTAAATCAATCGGGAAACCGTATGTATCATGAAGCTTAAAAGCAACCTCACCGCTAAAAATTTTGGGCTGAACATGTTCAGCCCCTACAGAAGTGTTTTTCATTCGTTCAATTTCTTCGTTAAATAAAACAAGTCCCCTGTCAAGTGTTTCGTTAAAGCTCTCTTCCTCGCCTTTTATAACTTCCTTAATAAACTCACGCTTTTCAGCAATCTCTGGAAAAACCCTGCCCATCGATTTAACAAGCACGTCAACGAGTCCGTATATAAACGGCTTGTGCATATCAAGGTTTCTGCCGTAACGCGCGGCGCGCCTTAACACTCTCCGCAGAACGTAACCTCTCCCCTCGTTTGAAGGAATGGCACCATCGCCGATTGCAAATGCCAGCGTGCGGATATGGTCAGCAATAACATTCATCGGCGCTTCATACTTGCCGCCTGCCTGCGCCGAGGCTTCGGCAGGCAGGCTGTATTCCTTGCCCGTAATGTTAATAAGCTCGTTAATTAATGGCAGGAAAATATCTGTTTCATAATTTGAGCTTTTGTTTTGCAATACACGAACAATTCTCTCAAATCCCATTCCCGTATCGACGTGCTTTTGGGGAAGTTCGTGAAGCTTGCCGTTTGAATCGCGGTTAAACTGGATAAATACAAGGTTCCATATTTCCATAACATCAGGGTTTCCTGCGTTTATATCGCTTGCCTTGCATCCGTTTTGCGAGAAATCGTAATGAATTTCCGAGCACGGTCCGCAGGGACCCGTATCGCCCATTTCCCAAAAATTATCCTTCGCTCCGAATTTCAGCACATGCGACTGGTCAATATCGGTTTCAGTTCTCCAGAAATTTAGAGACTCCTCATCATCCTTATAAACCGTTGCCCACAATTTTTTCTTATCAAGCTTCCAGACTTCGGTGAGAAGCTCCCATGCCCATTTTATTGCCTCTTTTTTGTAGTAATCACCAAATGACCAGTTGCCGAGCATTTCGAAAAATGTGTGGTGGTAGCCGTCATGCCCGACTTCCTCCAAGTCATTATGCTTACCGCTTACACGAATGCATTTTTGTGTATCGGCGACTCGCTTGCTTTCAGCCTTGACGTTACCGAGAAATATATCCTTAAACTGGTTCATCCCTGCATTTACGAAAAGCAGAGTCGGGTCATCGTAGGGAACAACCGGCGCGGAAGGAACAATCTTATGCCCTTTGGATGCGAAAAAGTCCAGAAACTCTTGTCTTATCTCGGAAAATTTTTTCAATAATTCTTTTATATTTACAAATTTACCAAAGTAATGAGAAATAAAAAATCCCGCCGTTTTGACGAGATTTTTTTAGCTTTTTGGAACTAAACCCTAAGCAGGAAACTCAATTCTTTGAATGTTCCAGCAAGTTGCTGATATAATATTTCCCCGCAGCAGTCTTTAGCCATCTTTCCCTTTGTATTGCCATTGACTCTTCAGAAAATTCTTCCAAATAAATAATTCTCCATCTGGAACCTTTTTTAGTCCAAATAGAAGATTTTTTGGCATGCTGTCTTAGTTTTGAATCCACATCCTTTGCTACCCCTACACATCTGTAACCCTCTTTGCTTTCAAAAATATACGTATAGTACATTATTATTCCTCCAATAAAAAGCCTGTCGTTGCGACAGGCCGCTTGTAGCGGGGGAAGGATTTGAACCTTCGACCTTCGGGTTATGAGCCCGACGAGCTACCAGCTGCTCCACCCCGCGATGTTTTGTATATGCAAATATACCAAAAATTTCAAAGCCATTCAAGTTATGTAATTTTACCCCGGTATTTGATTTCTTATAAATTCCCTGCCTTTAAAGCTTTTAAGTTCCTTCTCTCTTTTTAAAGCTTCACTTTTCGTGCTGAATTCTTCCTTATAAACAATTTCCCAGGGCCGGAATTTTTTCGTCCATCCTTTATTTGAAAGCACATTATGAGATAAAAATCTCTGGTTAAGATTGGTTGTCATGCCCGAATATTTTACAACAATTCAAGTTATGAATACTTGAGTCTGTTAATAAGATATTCTAATCTTTTAAAGACTTGTAATGATTTTTCAATTTCTCAAGCTTTTGTTTTGTATCTTCCTGCTTCTTCTTTTCATTGATAACAACATCACTTGAGGCTTTGGATAAGAAATTGTCATTACTCAGCTTTTTGTTGATTGAATTTAAAAATGATTCCGCCCTTTCGATTTCCTTATCAAGCCGCCTTTTTTCCTGCTCGATATCGATTAATCCTTCTATTTTCAGGTAAACCTGATATGGTCCTACAACTGATGTAACAGACTTAAACTTTGGAGTGTGTTTTGAATCAACAAGTTCAAGATTTTCAATCTTCGCAAGTGATTTGATATATATTAAAACGGACTCGAGCATTTTTTTATCATTATCAGTTCTGCAAGCAATAACAACATCGCATTTAAGCGAGGGACTCAAACCAAGCTCCGCTCTCAAATTCCGCGTTGAAGTAATTAGCTCTTGAATCAGGTCAACCTCTTTTTCCGTTCCTTCGGAAATTAACTGCTCGTTTAACTCAGGCATATTGCTTACGCTAATGCTTTCGCTCTCTTTTCGTTCTCTAATCCCCTGCCACAGCTCATCGGTTATAAACGGCATTACCGGATGGAGCATTTTTAGCGTGTCTTCAAAAATGTTTAGGGCACTTTCAAATATTTTTGACGATGATTCAGGATGTTCATTTGATTTAATCTTTAACACTTCAATAAACCAGTCGCAGAAATCGCTCCATATAAAGTCATACAGCGCTCTTGAAGCTTCGTTTATTTTGAACTCATTTAACGCTTTTAAGTAATCTTTTAAGGTTGAATGAAACCTGCTCAATATCCACCTGTCAAAAATATCATGTTTATACTCACCTGCAGCGTTTGGGGACTGACCTTTTTTCATCAATAAAAACCTCGCAGCGTTCCATATTTTATTTGCAAAGTTTCTTCCTATTTCGCACTTATCTTTGGAGAAGTAAACATCGGTTCCCTGCGGGGCAAGGTATACAAGCGTAAATCTAAGAGCGTCGGTGCCGTACTGGTTCATCACTTCGATAACATCGGGCGAATTGCCCAGCGACTTGCTCATCTTCCTTCCGATATCATCGCGAATTATGCTGTGGAAATAGACATCTTTAAAAGGAATTTTGCCGGTAAACTCAATCGAAGCCATAATCATTCTGGCTACCCAGAAAAATATTATTTCCGGTGCTGTTGAAAGAAAATCCGTCGGGAAAAACTTTTTTAAATCCTCAGTTTCATCG
This sequence comes from Chlorobiota bacterium, assembly GCA_022616535.1. Taxonomy (GTDB): domain Bacteria; phylum Bacteroidota; class Ignavibacteria; order Tepidaquicellales; family OLB5; genus JAKEEM01. Next base: position 18,342 of record JAKEEM010000020.1, read on the forward strand.
GGCCAGCCCATTGTTGAAAAAGGCCAGAGCCATGAGGAAAACCACGTGTCAAGCACATCGGGGTCCTGCTCCCAGTTTTCAATATCTTTGGGTGCTTCGATTTCGCAGTAAATCTCGCCGCTCGATTTGTTATACCAAACCGGAATCTGATGCCCCCACCAAAGCTGGCGTGATATACACCAGTCGCGTATATTTCTCATCCAGTGTTCGTATGTTTTAGTCCACCTTTCCGGGTAAAATCTTACTTCACCTGAAAGTACTGCATTTAATGCCGGCTCTGCAAGCGGTTTCATATTAACAAACCACTGGTCTGATAAAAACGGCTCAACAAGCGCTCCGCCCCGCTCACTGAATCCGACATTATGAACATAGTCTTCGATTTTTTCAATCAATCCTGATTCCTCAAGCTCCTCAACGATTTTTTTCCTTGCTTCAAACCTGTCAAGTCCTGAGAACCTCCCTGCGTGTTCATTCATTTTACCCCTCTGGTCGATAACCTGAACAGTTTCAAGATTATTTTTTTGGCCTAATTCAAAATCGTTCGGGTCATGGGCTGGTGTTATCTTCAAAGCTCCCGTTCCAAACTCCATGTCAACGTATTCATCTGCAATAACGGGAATCACCCGCTCAACAATCGGCAGCAAAACTTTTTTCCCGGCCATACTGCGATACCTATCATCTTTCGGATTAACCGCTACGGCTGTATCACCAAGCATTGTTTCGGGTCTGGTTGTAGCTATTGTAACAAACTCGTTCTCCTCATTTAGCAGCTGATATTTTATGTAATACAGCTTATCTTTTCTTTCCTCATAATTAACCTCTTCATCCGAAAGAGCGGTTTGCTGTTCAGGGTCCCAATTTATAATCCGTATGCCTTTATATATTAATCCCCTTTTATACAAATCAACAAATACTTTTCTTACAGCTTTAGAGAGTCCCTCATCCATAGTAAAGCGTTCACGCGACCAGTCAACCGAAGCACCCATCCTCACCAGCTGCTGTTTGATGTTGGCGTGATAAACTTTTTTCCACTCCCATACTTTTTCAACAAATTTTTCCCTGCCTAAATCATAGCGTGAAAGCTTTTCCTTCCTTAACTGCCTTTCGACAACTGTTTGCGTTGATATTCCGGCGTGGTCTGTTCCCGGCAGCCATAAAACATTAAATCCTGACATCCGTTTCCACCTCGCGTAAACATCCTGTACCGTATTATTAAGCATATGCCCTATGTGAAGATTGCCTGTAACATTCGGCGGCGGAATGACGATGGAGAATTTCGGTTTTTGTGAATCAGACGAGGGGGTATAGAATCTATTTTTCTCCCAAAACTCAATCATTTCAAGTTCTACATCAGCGGGATTATATGTTTTTGGAAGTTCCTTCAAATATCAATCACACTTTCCCTAATTCATGATTTTGATATTTATTTATAACCTCGTAAGCAAGCTCAAGATACGCTATTGAAACATTGGCGTTAACATTATAAAGTATTGCCGGCTTGCCGTAAAACGTCGATTCGGATATAATATGGTTTCTCGGAATTGTGGTTTTGAAAAGATATTTATTATACCTCAATTTTAATTCCCTCTCAGAGATTTCCGTAACTTTGGTATTTGACTCATACATTGTCATTACAATGCCTTCTACATAAAGCGAAGGATTGGCAACTTCTTTAATATACTCAACATATTTGAATAACTTGGTTATTGCCTCAAGCGCAAAATGACCGCTTCTAACCGGCATTATCACCGATGTTGAAGCTGTTAAGGCATTTGCTACAATTCCCCTTACAGCAGGAGGGCAGTCAATTATAATATATTCATATTTTTCAGCAGCACTTTTAATTGCATTTTTTAAAAC
>JAKEEM010000021.1 GCA_022616535.1 Chlorobiota bacterium
AGAAATTATCACAAAATAAATGACACAAATTGAAATATGGATGCAGCATGCTTTTAAGGAAGCCGAAAAAGCATACAGGAAAGAAGAAATTCCAATAGGCGCTGTAATTGTTTTTGAAAACCGGATAATCGGCAAAGGCCATAACCAGGTCGAATCCTTAAAAGACCCGACTGCCCACGCTGAAATAATTGCAATTACTTCAGCAGCAAACTACCTTTCTTCAAAGGCATTGCTTGGATGCAGCATGTATGTAACGCTTGAGCCGTGCTCAATGTGCGCCGGAGCAATTGTTCTTTCAAAGCTTGAAAACCTTTTCTTCGGTTCATTTGATAGCAAATCCGGCGCCTGCGGAAGTGTACTGAATATTACCAACAACAGCTCGCTTAACCACAAGCTCAATGTATCAGGCGGCATACTCGATAACAAATGCAGCGAGCTTTTACGAAACTTCTTCGAGGTAAAAAGATAATCACTGATTAATCTGATTAAAAGATTTCACCAATGCTTTACCGAATATTTCAAAGAACATTATAAACATTAAATTATTTTTATCGTATCAGCGCAATCAACTAAATCATTTTAAATCAGCGATTGCTTACAACTTCCGGAAATTTAAATAAGCAAATTATTCGCCTTGCGTGGCCTGTTTTTCTGCAGAACCTTGCCAGAAGTCTGGCAATTGCCATTTTAGATTCATACTGGATTGGCAAAATCAGCAGCGAGCATCTTGCAGCAATTGCAGTCGGCACCTTTTTATCCTGGGGCGCGTATGCTCTGGGAGAGCTGGTTCCAATCGGCACAAACGCGCTTGTTTCACAGGCGGTCGGAGCAAAAGAAAGCGATTCAGCGAGACACATCGGAACGCTGAATCTCTTTAATTCGGTTATTTTAGGAATAATCATAGCAATTATTTTAATCCCGCTATTGCCGGTTCTTTACAGCTTTACAAATCTCGATATGGCTAAATCCGCTCTTGCAAACGATTACCTTTACCCGATATTATTCCTGCTTCCATGCACAATTTTGTTTGAAACCGGAAGTGCGGTATTCCGCGGGCACGGAAACACTCAGACTCCATTCAGACTGCTTCTTCTTGTTTTTTCTCTTAAGGCACTGCTAAGCCCGCTGTTGATTTTCACTTTCAATCTTGGAATGAGCGGGGCTTCGATTTCCACAATGGTTTCATACGGAAGCGTCTTTATCATTGAGCTTATACTTTTGAAAAAAGCGGGACATATAACATCGCTTAAGAAAAAGCTCAGCTCGATTATTAAAGATACAAAGTATAACCTTAAAGTCACCAGGGAAACATTTAAAATCGGGCTGCCGCTTTCGCTTGAGGGGCTTGCATTTTCGTTCATTTACGTTTTCGTTAGCCGCTTTGTTGCAGATTTCGGCACAACGGGGCTTGCCGCCTTGGGCATAGGGCACCGTTCGGAGGCAATTCCCTACCAGGTGGGAGAAGCATTTGCAATGACAGCCTCGATTATAGTCGGGCAGAACATCGGCGCGCGCAATGTTGAACGCGCTGAAAAAGGAGCGTGGCGCGTGCTGTTTCTTTCATGGATACCGATGGCTGTTTACGGATTTTTCCTTTTCCTTTTTCCCGCTGAAATTGCCGGGATATTCACAACTGACCGAGCCGTAATTGAAACAGCAAAGGTTTACAATTTGATTGCGGCGTTCAGTATTTTTTTTGCAATGAGCGAGCAGATTTTCACAGGTGCATTTGCCGGCGCGGGCAATTCGCTCCCCCCGCTTGTAATTTACCTCCCGCTGACTGCAATCAGAATTCCCCTTTGCGCGCTGCTTGCACCAATTTACGGAATGAACGGTGTGTGGATTGCAATATTTTCGACTTCCATAGCCAAAGGAATACTGATTGCCGTATGGTTTAAAATAGGCAGGTGGAAAAAAAGGACATTCAAGCTTGCCAAGCAAACCGAAGCTTATATCGAATCACCCGTAGAGAAATTTGATATCAGGTAAATCAATTTGTCAGATTAATCAGATTTGTCAAATTTATCAGATTAACCGACTATACTTTGGCGAGGAAACCTGCCATAGGCGCCGTGCCCGAGGCAGGCGGGGGCAGACTCTCGCTCCTACAATTGTTATTCCAGACTGCGCGGGGACAAGTTTACTATTTTTTTTTTGCTTTTAATTACTCATTACTAATTATTCATTACTCATTAAAAAATACCACCCAGGTGGATTTAATCCCGCACATAAACTATGTACGGGACAGGTTTTGAAAGTGGGTTTGTGACTCTGCCGCCTGCCTTGTGGGCTTACCTTGTGAGTTGGCGGTCAGTATTTGACTGCTTTGACTCAACAATATAAGCTTGAAAGCAAGCCGGTAGAAAACACATTACCGGTTCCTTCCAAAAAACCTTGTTACGTATCCAAGGGTGAAACACCCCTCCGCAGTGGCCAGGGACAGTCTTATACCATAGAGTCGTCGCTCGGGGAGCCCATCTCTCTGCATAACCGGATAGCCCAATGAAATGCGGGTACTCCCTGAACCAAGCTCAGCCAGTTGACCCGGCGGGAAAAAAGGTTTTGGCTATTATCCTTAATTCCCCGGTGCCTGCAAAAGACCCCCGTCAGGGTCTTCCCTCTCCCGTTTGCCCCTTTTAGGCGCGTTGAGAAACCAAACGTGGCAAAATTACAACATCAAAAATCGAATGTCAAGTGTATTTACCTCATTAGGCACATATGAGGTGAAAGTTTGCAAGCAATTAAAAATTAGGAATTAAGAATTACGAATTGAAAAAAACAGTAGCTGTGAAAACAGAGCACAAACAGAAAAAGCGAAGAAAATATTATAATTGCAGAAAAATTTTAAGGAAAAAGTGTTAAGAGTGCAAAATTGTTAATAACGTTCAATAAATACAGTTTTGCAATGGGGACTCTTCGGCTTCGCTTAGGGATGTTATTACATTTTAGAAACCCTTTATTGCATTTTCGGGTTTTTATTATTAAATTGCCTAACAGTCGTTAGGATAAAACTTGGAAAAATCACGCAAAGAGCAAATAATTCAATCAGCGGCAAAGCTGTTTAAGGAAAAAGGCTTTGAGGCGGCTTCTATGAGGGATATTGCAAGAACGCTCGGCATTGAGGCGGCATCGCTCTACAGCCACATTAAATCCAAGGATGAGATACTTGAACTCATCTGCTTCCGAACCGCAGATGAGCTGATTAAGGCAATTGACGAGGTAAACGATTTGTATTTTAATGCCGAAGAAAAGCTCAGCATGGCGATAAAAAACCACGTGAAAATAATTACGGAAAATCTTGACTCCTCATCGGTTTTTTTGCGTGAGTGGCGGCACTTGACAAAGCCAAAACTTAAGGAATTTATTTCGCTTCGTGACAGGTATGAAAACGGATTTAAGCAGATTCTGGTGAACGGTGAGAATGAAAATGTATTCGATGCACCGGATAAAAAATTCGCAGTGCTCACGATTTTATCGGCATTGAACTGGCTGACTGAGTGGTACAATCCAAACGGCAAAATGACGCCGGACGAAATCGCAGAGCATTTAACAGAGTTTATTTTAACGGGACTTAGAGTTAAATCGGTAGTATAATAAATTAAATAGATTCCCGATTTCTCGGGAAAGACTGGAAAAATGTACGGAACAACATTTATAGACAAAAACAAACCTGTAAAAAACATTCTTGAGGGCGAGGACCCTGTAAAGCTTGCCGAGTTTGAGGCGAGAATAACCCGGGGTGAAAAAATTGAACCGCGTGACTGGATGCCGAAGGAATACCGCAGGCAATTAATTAGAATGATTGAGCAGCACGCACACTCTGAAATAATCGGAGCACTGCCGGAGGGAACGTGGATAACGCGCGCGCCCGGATTCAGACGCAAGCTTGCGCTTATGGCAAAGGTGCAGGATGAAGTCGGACACGGGCAGTTGTTATACAGTGCCGCTGAAACTCTCGGCAAAACGCGTGAGGCAATGATTAACGATTTGATTAACGGTAAATCCAAATACTCAAACGTGTTCAACTATCCCGCAATGACATGGGGTGATACGGCAATCATAGCGTGGCTTATTGATGCGGGGGCAATAATCAACCAGGTAACAAATTCAAAGGGCTCCTACGGGCCCTACTGCCGTGCGCTTGAGAGAATTTGCAGCGAGGAGTCATTTCATTTAAAATACGGGCATGATAATGTTGTTTACCTCGCGACAGGAACACCTAAACAAAGGGAGCTTGTTCAGGATGCACTCAACAGGTGGTGGACACCGATTATGCATTTCCACGGTCCGCCGGACAAAATTTCCGCCCACACCCAAATACTGATGAAATGGAAGGTTAAAATGGCATCAAATGATGATATGCGCCAGCAGTTTTTAAACGAATATGTTCCGAAAATATGGGATTTGGGCTTAACAATTCCCGACCCGAATCTGAGGAAAAACGAAGAAACCGGTAAATGGGAATACACAGAGCCGGACTGGGACGAGTTTAAACGCGTAATCAACGGCGACGGACCCTGCAACAAGGAACGCCTGCAGGTAAGGCGCTGGGCTGAGGAACGAGGCGCATGGGTAAGAAGGGCATTGAAAAAAGCTGAAGCAAAGTATACCGTACCGCTTGCGTAGCCATCGGTTGGCAAGTTACAAGTTGCAGGTTACAAGTTGGGGGTTTTTAATAAATTCACAAAAATAATTTAAGCGATAAATAATGGCTAAAGTCAATAGATTTGAAGAATTGGAAGTATGGCAAAAAGCAATGAGCATTGCAGTAGAAATCTACAACTTAACCAAAGAAGAAAAATTTTTACGAGAGTACAGCCTGAAGGACCAGATTATCAGAGCGGCAATTTCAATATCAAATAATATATCCGAAGGTTTTGAATATAACAACTCTAAAGACTTTGTAAAATTCTTAAGATATTCAAAGGGTTCTACCGGCGAACTAAGAAACATGATAACATTCCTGTTAAAAATCGGATTTATAAAAGAAGAGTATCACCAAAGACTCACAAATGAGCTTGTTACTCTTTCCAAGCAGCTTTACGCTTTTATAAATTACCTGAAAAAGAATGAACAAAAGAAGAAATAACACAAATTATAACTTGTAACCTGCAACTTGAAACCTGAAACCATCAATATGCAATCTTATGACCCAAGAGTAAACAGAATGGAACTCCCCTCCAACGAAGACGGGAAGGAAGTTCTTCAATCCGAGGAAAACTGGGAAACATACGAAGTGTTTCACCAGAAAAAACGCGGGGATCAGCATATCCACGTTGGAATAGTTCACGCCGCAAATCCCGAAATGGCTTTAATTTTGGCAAAGGAATCCTTCGGCAGGAGAAGACAGACAGCAAATCTTTGGGTTGTCAAAAGCTCCCAGGTACACGCAACAGATTACGAAAACCAGGATATGTTTGAAACGACACCCGAAAAAACTTACCGCGAGGCGAGCGATTATTATTGCATGGACAGAATCCGAAAATACCAGCAGGAGCACGGAATTGCCGACAGAAAAGGCGAGAGAAGGAAAAAAACGGAAGCGAAGTCAAAATGAAATACAACGAACAGCAATTAACAGCAGTAAAAGAACTTTTATATAAAATAGCTGATGACCAGCTTATAATCGGACACCGAAACAGCGAATGGACTGGGCTTGGACCGATACTCGAAGAGGATATCGCTTTTTCATCGATAGCACAGGATAAGCTGGGTCAGTCATTGCACATATATGAGCTTCTGCATTCGCTCGGCGAGAAAGACCCCGATACGATTGCCTTTACACGCGGTGCAAAGGATTTTAAATGCTGTCAATTTGTTGAACACCCGATTGGAGAGTATGATTTCAGTCTGATGCGGAATTTCTTGTTCAGCCATTCAGAGCTGATTAGGTTTGAAATGCTTTCAAACAGCTCACTTGAAGAGCTCGCAAAGCTTGCAAGGAAATACAAAGGCGAGATAAAATACCACGTAATGCACTCTGACACATGGGTAAAGCAGCTTGGCAAAGCAAATGATGAAAGCCGTGCAAGAATGCAGTCCGCTTTAAATGAATCCTTTAACCTGGCGCTTGGAATATTCGAAGAAAGTGAATTTGCGGGAGATTTAAACGAAATGAAAGTTTTTGAAGGTGAGAAGGTGCTGCAAAATAATTGGCTCGAACAAATTACGCAGGTATTGGAAAGAGGATCGCTGGAGATTCCCGCGCAAACAAAATGGGTACCCGCTTACCGCGGAAGGAAAGGTTACCATACGGAATATCTGCAGCCGCTGCTTGATGAAATGGGAGAAGTATTCACGGTAGACCCTAAGGCGGAATGGTAAAAGGATTGCAGGTTGCAAATACAGATTGCAGGTTTAAGGTTGAAAAAACTAAAAATGGAAGTTAAATTTATATTTACAAAAGAAGATATCTTAAAAGCTCTGGAGGAAGTTAAGGACCCCGAGATTCCGACTATTTCTATTGTTGATTTGGGCGTTGTAACAGACGTAAATATAGATGAAAATAATTTTGTAAGTATAACTTTAACTCCCACATTTGCCGGCTGTCCCGCACTTAAGGTTATGGAAAATCTGGTTAAGGAACAAATCGAAAAGATGGATGTAAGCGGCATTGAGGTTAAGACAACGTTTGATGTGCAGTGGAATACGGATATGATAACCGAAAAAGGGCATGAGGCATTAAAGAAACACGGGCTTGCTCCGCCGGCAAAACATAACGGACTCGTTCAGATTAAAATACTCGAAAATGTTAGGTGCCCCAACTGTGGCAGCAAAAATACGGAGCTTAAAACACCCTTTGGCCCGACCCTGTGCCGCTCAATCCACTACTGCAATAACTGCCTTAATGCATTCGAGCAGTTCAAGCCGGTGGGTTAAGCACCCCCAAGTTTAAAACACTATTTTGAAGGCGGAATTTTCGTTTTAATATATTCCCCCGGCACAACATAAAGCTTGCCGACTTCCCCTTCATATGCGGATGTAAGCATTCCCAGAAACCTGCCATTTTCCATAAAAACGGCTCCACCTTCAAGCGAAATCGGCTTAGCGGGTTTTATTTCAACCAGCTTGGTTTTTTTGGTCCATTTTTTTGTTCCCGAAATCATCCCGTCCATCGAATAAACGACTGAAGAAAGAGTGTTTGGATAGTAGAATAACTTAACCTTGTTTCCGTATTTTACGTTTGAGGACTGTTCATAAATAATCGGCTTAAACTTCTCAGGTGCGCCGAACCTTAAAAACACCAAATCCTGCTTGGGGTCAAGGTCATTCTCGGTCATTTCGTCGATTCCCGCAAGCGAGTCAGTAGGCAGTATAACGCTGAAGAAACCTGCACCCTCGATTAGGTTCATTAAATTAAAATTTGTTACCAAAAGGCCGTCTTTAAGAACGATGCCGGTGCCAATTTTGACGGGCTCTTTGTTCCTGTTATAAACCTGCACTCTGATTAGAGGATTATCCTTCTGGCTGACCCTACCTATTGTCCTGTCAATCTTTTCTGCATATGTTAAATCAAGCTCAGGGTCCTTAACAAGCGCGGCGGTATCAACCTGCTGGTCGTAAATAGCCGTCTGCATCGTCATTTCCCACGTAAGCGAGCTTCCCGAGCTCGTTTTTGCATTCGATTCCTTTACTTCAAAAGGAAATTCAATAGTGTAGCTGATTGTTTTGTAGGAATACATCGATGAAAAAACCGTGTGCATAAGCTCATCATTAAAATACCGCTCAGCTTTTCTGGTTGTGAGCTTATAAGTTAAGTTGCCCTGGTCATCATAAATGAATTTCAGTATACAGAACTGAACGGGAACCTGGTTTGACCACGTAAATGTAACTTCGTTGGTTATCTTAATAAGGACAGAGGGCTCATCGAAGAAATACTGGATAAAAATTTCCTTAGAGCCGTCTTCTTTATTGGTTACCTTGATTTCCTTCACCGATGTCCCCCCTACTCTCTGTATATCGGTTCTGATTCCGTTTTCAAGTAAACTGTTATCGTTCAGGGTATCGAGCTTTTTCCTCCATTTGCCTGTTTTATCCGTTTCCGCGAGCGTCTGCATTTTTTCAAAAAACTCCTTGTCTAAAGTAACGTAAATATTTTCAAGCCCGCTTCCGTTGGGATACATTTTAATTTCGCGCTTAACGTCAAAACAACCGGCAAGAAAAACCGATGTTCCTAATAAAACTGCAAAAACAAAATAAACGGGTTTGTGGTTATTTCCCATATTTTTTTGTTTAGTTTAAGTTAAGTTAATGTTTTATTAACTCTTTTCTGCACGAAAAATAAAAAGAGCATTAACAAATTTAAAGGCAAAATACAGAGCAAAAGGAAAATCTCGAGGTTGTTGAAAAAGGCACAAACAACGCATAAAGTAATGTGGGTTGTTGAACCCATGAAACTCCATAATCTTAATAGCAAACGGTTTTTTTTGTAATATAGCTTTGCATCGGGTTTAGATTGGGTGTGATTTTCCTCGTGCTCTTTTTGAATCTTAAGCTGAAGGTAAGAGTACCGCAGGTAAATGTTAATCAAAAACTTTTCCATAAAACCGGCTGACGAGGGATTTTCGGTAAATTTTTTCCTTTCCTGTTCGTATTCATTAATTTCATTAATTATATTCGACGCCCTGCCGTAAACTATTTCAAGGAATTTATTGCGGTAGAAATCAAAATAAAACGCCTGAACAGCAGATGAAACCGCTCCAACGATGCTCACAAACCATATATATGTGGCAGGCTTCCAGTCCAAAGGTGCATTCCCGATTAGAATAATCTCGTGGCTGTAAAACTGTCTGGAAAGTCCGATTGCAATACCTACAAAAATAAAAATACTTACAATATAATCAACAAAGCCGTCAACCACTCTGCCGACTTTAGTTCCGTTTTTCTTTAATCTGGCAATTTGCCCGTCAGCGCAGTCCAAAATATTGCTTATGATATAAAGGCAGGCTCCTATAACATAAAAACTGTATTCGCCAAAACCCAATAAAACTCCCGCAGCCGAACCGATTATAAGAGCTACAAGGGAAACCTGGTCGGGAGTAAGGTTGGTTGAATAAGTGGCTTTTACAAAAACAAATGCAAGGGGGCGGTAAATAATGAGGTCGAAGATTTCTTCCACTTCGACCGCTTTAAGAGACGATTTGTATTGACTAACTAAACTCAACAGCCGGTGTTAGTTTCTTCGTAGTTTCTTCATTTCCAGTTTATTTCCTCACAGTATTTTTTAATTGTATCAACAAGAAGCTTGTTCTGCTTATGTGTTCCGAGCGAAATCCTTGCCTCGCTGCGAAATGCTTCTTCATCGAGAAACTTTATCAGCAGGTTTCTTTCTGTCAGATACTGTTTTAGTCCGGGTCTTATTTCAAGGGGCAAATCCACAAGAATAAAATTCGCGTATGATTTGAAAGGCACAAATCCCTTGATTCTGCCAAGCTCCCTGTACATCATTTTTTTATCCTTCTCATACTGCTTACCGGCTTTTAAATACCACTTAATGTTATCAAGGGCAATTTCGCCGAGCTTCTCCGAAACCCTGTTATAGCCGAGGTATCTGGTTGTGAAGTTAATCAATACATCAAGATTTCTGCCGGCAAACGCAAAGCCTATTCTAAATCCCGCCAGGGCAAAGAACTTTGAAAATGTGCGGCAGATTACAAGATTAGGATACTGATCGATAAACGGCTTCACATAGCTGTTATCAGTTGAGCCGAACCCCCAGTATGCTTCGTCAATCATAGTGATTGTATCTTTTGCCGCGTCGAGAAATCTTTTTAAAGCATCGGGCTCAATTTTGTTGCCGGTGGGATTATTCGGCGATGCAATTACAACAACCTTGGGGTCCCGCTGCCTGTAAATATCTAACATTAAATCAACGTCATATAAATAATACGGAACACCGTCCGAAACACCTTTTTTCATAGGGTATTCGACGTTTTCCCCTCCTCTTTCGGAGGCGACTTTTTTGTAATACCACCATGCCTCGCGTGGAATTAAAACTTTGTCTCCGGGATTGACATAACAATGAATAATCTGCTTAAGCAAATCCTCGCTGCCGTAGCTAAGCAGAACGTGCTTCTCGTCAAAGCCGAAATCGTCCGCAATTCTTTTAGATAAAGCCGATTTAATTCCTTTCTGGAAATCACGCGAATACCATGAAAGGTGGTCAAGGTCAACTTTTTTTAAAAACTTGTAAACTTGGGGACACGGTCCCGTTTGTGATTCATTTCTATCAAGGAATAAAGGTTCCTTAGGAAATTTAGATTTTTTATTTTTCTTATTTTTCTTTTTACCCATTTATTAAATTATTATACAATTTTAACCTCACCCTATCCCCTCTCCTATCAGGAGAGGGGTGGCTACTTTTATTGGGCCCGGTTCACACTCATTTATTTGTTAGTGCCTCAACGCCGGGAAGCTTTTTGCCTTCGAGGAATTCAAGCGAGGCGCCGCCTCCTGTTGAAATGTGGCTGACTTTATGCTCAAGCCCTGCTTTGGCAATTGCCGCAGCTGAATCACCCCCGCCAACGATTGTAACTGCACCGTCTTTTGTAGCATCGGCCAGTGCCATTGCAATTTCAACGGTCCCTTTTGCAAAGTTATCCATTTCAAAAACCCCCATTGGACCGTTCCAAACAATCGTCTTAGCTTTTACGATTTCATCCCTGAACTGCTTTATCGTTTCAGGCCCGATATCCATACCGATTTTGTCATTAGGCATTTCATTTCCCCATACAACCTCAAACGGGGAATCGTTTTCAAACCTGGCGGAAGCAACTATATCAACAGGAAGCATCAGTTTGCTTCCTGCCTCGTGTAACAATTCTTTTGCTAATCCAATTCTGTCTTCTTCAAGCAAAGATTTGCCGATTTCATAACCCATTGCTTTATAAAACGTAAAAACCATTCCCCCGCCGATAAGGATTTTATCCGCCTTGGTAAGGAGATTCTTTATCACATCAATTTTACCGGAAATCTTGCTGCCTCCGAGTATTGCTGTATAAGGATGAGCAGGAATCGATATTGCTTTGGAGAGATACTCAAGCTCTTTCTGCATTAAATAGCCTGCGGCGCATTTACTGATGAACCTTGTAACTCCTTCGGTCGAAGCGTGGGCTCTGTGCGCGGTGCCGAAAGCATCGTTTATATACACGTCGCCGTATGAGGCAAGCTGGTGCGCAAAATCTTCGTCGTTTTCTTCTTCTCCCTTATAGAAGCGGAGATTCTCAAGAAGAAGAACTTCGCCGTCCTTTAATTCATTAACGATTTTTTTTGTGTCATGCCCGATGCAGTCATCAGAAAAATAAACGGGCTTTCTGAGCAAATCGGTTAAATGCATTGCAACTGGTCTGAGCGAGTATTTTAAGTTCTTTTCGCCTTTGGGCCTGCCCATATGGCTCATTAAAATTACCCTGCCGCCTTCGAATATGATTTTTTTAATTGTGGAGAGCGATTCGACGATTCGCTTGTCATCGGTAATTTTGCCCTCATCATTTTTTGACATCGGCACATTGAAATCAACCCTAACCAAAACACGGTTAGACTTTAAATCGCCGTTTTTAGATAAATCATCTATTGTAAGCTTGTTCATTGCACTCTATATTAAAACAAATCCCGCTTCTTTAAAAGCGGGAGATTTTATTCTTTAATTAATACCCTGCTTTAATTACCGTTTTCAATAAATCAACGATTCTGCAGGAGTAGCCCCACTCGTTATCATACCATGAGACAACTTTGAAAAACCTTTTTTCGCCTTTGAGATTATTTTGCATAGTTACAAGCGAGTCGTATATGGAAGCCCTGTCGTCGTGGATAAAATCGGTTGAGACAAGCTCTTCGTTTGAGTAACCAAGTATCCCTTTCAAATAAGTTTCCGATGCCTTCTTCATCAGCGAATCGATTTCCTCGATTGATGTGTCTTTTTCCGAGCGGAAGGTTAAATCGATAACCGAGACATTTGCAACGGGCACTCGGAATGACATACCGGTTAATTTGCCTTTTGTCTGCGGCAAAACTTCGCCCACAGCTTTAGCGGCTCCGGTTGATGATGGAATAATATTTACAGCCGCAGCTCTCCCGCCGCGCCAGTCTTTTTTGCTTGGACCGTCGACAGTTTTTTGAGTAGCGGTGTATGCGTGAATTGTTGTCATTAATCCCGCTTCAATTCCGATTCCTTCTTTTAATAAAACGTAAACCACGGGTGCAAGACAGTTTGTTGTGCAGGAAGCATTGGATATAACGTGATGCTCCTTAGGGTTATATTCGTTATCGTTAACACCTACGACAAATGTCTTGGCTCCGCCTTTTGAAGGTGCGGAAATTATAACCTTTTTAGCACCTGCGTCCAAATGTCCTTTGGCTTTTTCCAAATCGGTGAACAAGCCCGTGCATTCAAGAACTATATCCGCACCGAGTGATTTCCACGGCAGCTCTGCGGGTGACTTTGCGGCTAAAACGCATTTAATTTTTTCCCCGTTTACAACAAGAACATCATCACCCTCGCTTTTAACTTCGCCTTTGAATTTACCGTGAACCGAGTCATATTTCATCTGGTAAGCAAAATATCTAGCGTCTGTACTGATATCGACAACTCCAACGACGTCGATTTCTTTGCCGAGCAGCCCCATTTCAGCCATAGCGCTCAGCACCTGGCGTCCTATTCTGCCGAAGCCGTTTATTGCTACTTTCACAGCCATTCTAACTCTATACTCCTATTCTTATTGATTAAAATTCAATTACTTGAAGTTCAAAAATACCCAAAAGTGCGCATTTATTCAATGAAAATAAAGCATTTTTAAAGGAAATGTATTTTCAGGCAAACCTGTTTTAAGAATTACGCGTGAACTGAATTATAATAATTAATATTTATTGTGAATTCATTGATTGGTTCAGAAAAATCTCAAATCAAATTTAAATAACTAAATAAATCAAAAATTGCATAGATTTTTAAATCATACAAATTAGTGATACATCTTATTGAATTTGGGTATAAGTCTAAGTATATTTGTATGAGTTTTAACCAAAATCGAGCCAAAATGACCCGATTTTGGTTAAAATCCACTCGATTTTAATCAGAATTAACCAAAAATCATTCAATTTTGAAAATTTATTAAAAGGAGTTTTTTTCGCAAAAATGGGCACTACGTCGGATTTAAGAAATGGGCTGGTTATTAAGTATAACGGTGAGCTTCATATTATAGTCAAGTGGGAGCACAGAACACCCGGCAATCTAAGGGCTTTTTACCAGGTAAAGATGAAAAACCTTAAAAACGGCAAAATGATTGAAAACCGCTTCCGCTCGGGCGAGGAAATTGACATCGTAAGGATGGAAACAAGAAATTTCCAGTACCTTTATCACGACGGCTCAGGTTATGTATTTATGGATAAAGAGAATTATGACCAGGTATCGATTCCAGGCGATATTGTAGGAGAGCAGGCGCAATACTTAAAAGAGGGTGTGAGTGTTCAAATTATGTTTGATGGCTTAAAGCCGATAACTGTTGAAATTCCCCCGCACGTTGAACTGAAGGTTACCGAAGCACCGCCCGGAGTAAAAGGCGATACGGCAACAGGCGGAACTAAGCCCGTAAAAGTTGAAACCGGAACAACTATAAATGCACCGCTATTTATTGAGGAAGGGGATGTCATAAAAGTCGATACAAGAACGGGAATCTATCTGGAAAGAGTAAAAAAATAATTCAACCATAATCGCAGAAATTTTCTGCTTTTAATTAAGAGGTGAGGAAAAATGAAAACCGATTTAAACTACATTAAAAAGCTAATTAAGCTTTTGGAGTCAGGCAATATTAATGAAATAGAAATAGAGGAAGAAGGAACCAGATTAAAAGTTGTAAAATCAAAACCGTCGGAAAATTCATCGCCTCAGATTATCAGCTACAGCCCGCAGCCGCAGGTAATACAATCACCAGTAAGTATACCCCCTCCGGAGCAGACTACCGCAGTCCATAAAGCTGAGCCAAAAGCTGAAACTCCCGTCTCGCCTGCCGGAAAAGAACTCATTGAAGTCCGCTCGCCCATTGTTGGAACGTTCTACAGGGCTCCTTCGCCCAATGCGGAGCCGTATGTTCAGGTCGGACAGCAGGTATCCAAAGGAACAATTTTGTGCATTGTGGAGGCAATGAAGCTGATGAACGAAATCGAATGCGAATATGACGGGAAGATTGTAAAAATTATGGTTGAAAATGCCCAGCCGGTTGAATATAATCAGGTCCTATTCTTAATTGAACCGTTATAAATAAGCAAAACTTGTTCGATAAAATTCTAATAGCAAACAGGGGCGAAATTGCCTTACGAATAATAAGAACCTGCCGAGAAATGGGCATTAAAACGGTTGCTGTATATTCTGAAGCAGACAGGGAATCACTGCATGTAAGGTTTGCCGATGAAGCTGTCTGCATTGGACCCGCCCCTTCCAGAGAAAGTTATTTGAACATTCCCCGATTAATTGCAGCTGCAGAAATAACGAACGTCGATGCAATTCACCCCGGCTACGGTTTTCTTGCGGAAAATGCAGGATTTTCCGAAATATGCAATGACTCGGGAATCAAGTTTATCGGTCCCTCGCCCGAGATGATAAACTCGATGGGTGATAAGGCATTTGCAAAGGATACTATGAAGAAAGCGGGCGTACCGGTGGTCCCAGGCAGTGACGGAGTAATTAAAACTGTCAGTGAGGCCATCGATATTGCAAGAGAGTTTGGCTATCCGGTGCTGATTAAAGCCGTTGCAGGAGGAGGAGGAAAGGGAATGAGAATTGTCCGCTCCGATGATGAAATGCAAAACAACTTCGATATGGCGGCAAACGAGGCTCTCAACGCATTCGGCAACGGTGACGTTTATATTGAGAAGTTTGTCGAGGAACCGAGGCATATAGAAATACAGGTCCTGGGCGACCAGTACGGCAACGTAGTTCACCTCGGTGAACGCGACTGCACAATTCAAAGGCGGCACCAGAAACTTATTGAAGAAACCCCATCCCCTTTTATAAACGATGAAGTCCGTGATGCAATGGGAGCAGCAGCTGTGACTGGCGCTAAATCCGTAAAATATGAAGGTGCCGGAACGGTTGAATTTATAGTGGATAAGAACAAAAACTTTTACTTTATGGAAATGAATACGCGAATTCAGGTCGAGCATCCTGTAACGGAACAGGTAACGGGAGTTGATTTGATACGTGAACAAATTTGCATTGCCTCGGGACAAAAGCTGAAGGTAAGGAAAGTAAAAAGAGAAGGTCATTCAATTGAATGCAGAATAAATGCAGAAAACCCGGATAAAAACTTTGCCCCTTCACCCGGAAATATTACCTCTTTTCACATGCCCGGGGGATTGGGTATAAGAGTCGACACCCACGCCTACGCAAATTATGTCATCCCGCCCTATTATGACTCAATGATTGCCAAGCTTATTGTAACCGCCGACGACCGCGAAGAAGCCATTAAGCGAATGTACCGGGCACTGGATGAATTTATCATTGAGGGCATTCACACAACCATACCCTTTCACAAAAAGGTTATGCATCACGAAAAATTTGTAGAGGGCAATTACGATACGAGCTTTATAGAAAAATACGAACTTGCTTAAATTTTAGTTCTTCAATCGGAAATTACAGTAATGTCCGCGTCACCCCATAGTTTTTCAAGAGAGTAAAAGTTTCTGGTTTCGCGCAGGAAGATATGAACGACAACGTCGACAAAGTCAAGCAGGACCCATGATTTTTGCGCCATTCCTTCTTTGTGCCAGACTTTTTCGCCGATTTTTTTGGAGCCGTCCATTACTGCATCTGCCACCGCTTTAACCTGCGTATCGGAAAAAGCAGTGCAAATTACAAAGAAGTCCGTTACCGTAGTTAGCTTCCTTAAATCAAGGATTTTTATATCTTCTGCTTTTTTAGTCAGGGCTAAGCGTGCAAGTTTTAAGGCGAGTTTTTTGGAATCCAAATTATATAAACTTTCTATATTTTTTACGGTTTAGTTTGAGATTTATCCTGATGCCTGAAAGGATTTAACTCCTCATAATCCTTTCCGATTACAACGGTTGCATCAAGAAAGTAGTTCTTGTTGATTTGCTGAATTACGTATTTTTCCGAAACCCCGAGCGACTGTGCCACGCGCTTTGCATTCTTTTCATTGCCGGTTCGGTCGATGACCATTGTGGTTTTTATGTCCTGCGTTGAAAAGTTTCCCATTTCCACAACGTCAAATCCTTTTGAGCGTAGATATTCCGTAAATTTATCTGCAATCCCGGAAACACCGCAGCCGTTTTGAACATCAATCTGAAGCGTACTGCCTGAGGGCTGCTTTGTAAGAAGAGTTGTTGAATCATTGACCTGCTCTGTTCTTATTTCCGTTTGGGGAGTCGTAAGCCGCTTGAAAAGATTATAAAACAGATATACGGTTGTAACTGCCGTAATTACAATCAACAGGTTAATCGAATAATGCTTGAGCTTGCTTACAAATTCGGATGAATTTGCTTCAGACATTAACTTTAGACATTAATAAGTGTAATCCCGGTAGCGGTTGTTTAAGTAATAGTAATTATCGTACCAGTAAAGATTGTTTTTGTAATTTACGTAATCGATGCTTATAAACATGTTCTTAAACGGCCTGTAATCAAGTGAAACGCGGCTTAGGTTAATTCCGTTGAATGAATTCTGAAACTCCTTATTAAGCACCGGATTAGAACCTATTGAAGCATAGGGCGAATACTGCATAGTAACATCGGCGCTGAGCTTCATATTCTCAAGGACTTTGTATGAAAGCGTAGCGGTGTATGAAGTTAAGCTTACGGAAGAATTGCCGAAACTCTGGTATGACACATTAATGGAATGACTAACAGAAAAGTTCTTCGGGTTAATAAATCCGAGTATCAGTCCCCCGCTCTTTAACTTGGTTTTTGTCTCACTTGGAATTTCTTTAAACTGCGAGTATGCAGCGTTTCCCGAAAAGATAAAAAAGTTAACGACAAAAACGGGCATTATAAGTATTGTTAAAGACGTAAGTTTCATTTCTTTTCTATTTTAATTAATGCAGAATAACCATTTATGGTTTTTAAATCAATGGATAAAATGTTAAAATTTGTAACAATTTGGGGGATTTGAGCGTTCCATATGATAATTTTTTTACTAATGTAGAATTTGATTCATAGCGGCTAATTGAAATTTGTGCTCATCAGTTTTTCCCATTTCCGCAAAATATACTTGACAAATTTAAATAAAGTTATTATAATCGCAACAGCAGCAGGAGATACGTAGGTAAGGGTGCGTATCGTTCTTAGTAGGGATGCTCCCAGTATTTCGAAAGGACCTGCTGCTATTTTTTTTATCAAAAAACAATTCCAGCCTTAGAACTATATAACTTTCACTAAAACAACAATTTATTTATAATTTGCAGCAATAATCCTTAAATTTACCGTAAGTTGCTACTGTTTTAAGGTGATACATTTTATCCCCATTAATAGTTATTTTTATAGCAAAATTAACTAAGGAGTACCGCTATGAGAATAACTTTAGCAGTTCTATCAATATTCACCACTTTTACCTTTTTCGCACAGGACTGGGTTCCTGCAGGGTTTGTAACCGACCCGGGAGTAAGACCGAGCATAAGCGTATCTGGTCCTAACTCTGCCTGGATAGCTGACGGATACCCAAGCACACCGAAGATTTTCAGAACAATAAACCGGGGTGAAACCTGGTCTACTGTTTCTACTGCAGGTATAAACCGCGAAATATACTGCGTGTGGGCCATGAGCGACGACTATGTATTTGTCGGCGAAGGCGAAGTCAGCGGCAACGCGCAAATGCTTATAACAACCAATGCAGGTTTGAACTGGACCAATATTTTAAATTCATCAAATAACGGCGGGCATTTTACAGGTCTTGCATTTACAAAGGCAAACGGACATATATT
Organism: Chlorobiota bacterium; assembly: GCA_022616535.1. Classification (GTDB taxonomy): domain Bacteria; phylum Bacteroidota; class Ignavibacteria; order Tepidaquicellales; family OLB5; genus JAKEEM01. The sequence goes on from JAKEEM010000021.1 coordinate 17,925, forward strand.
CGGTCTTGCCCTGGCAGAAAGAATTTACCGCTCGTCAAACAGCGGGCTGAACTGGATTGTGCTCAACCCAGGTGTTAACGGAGTTTCAAACGCGCACAATTCTCTTTTTATCACAGATAACAATTTTTACGGCTTCGGACTTAATAACGGCGCAGCAAGAATAAGGGTAACCACGGATAACTCCGTAAGCTGGGCAACATATGCGCTTCCGATAGTCGGAAACTATACTTCGGCAATAGCATATCATGTAAACAAGCTCTACGGACTGGGCGCAACCTCAACATCACCTCCAGTTGTGGCAAGAACAACAGACGGAGGCGTGACGTGGAATACCGTTAATATAGGAAGCGGAGTAAGCGGAACGTGCTATTTATACTGGGTGCCCTACACACCCGTAATTTACATCCTCGGCTCAAACGGAGGCATAAAGAGAAGCGTTGATAACGGAGTTAATTGGGTAACAACGCCGGTTCCTGCGGGTGTTACCAACATAACGCACTTTGATTTCTATGTTCAGGGAATGGTTGTTTACGGCTATGCAGTTTCTTCCAACGGTGATGTAATAAGGCTTGTGGATACGCTTGAAGTTTTAACAGGTTTGAATAATAGCCAGATTCCAACAAGCTATTCGCTCAGCCAGAATTACCCGAACCCGTTTAACCCGACGACCCAGATTAGCTATTCGATTCCAAAGGAAGCTTACGTTAAGTTATCTGTTTACAATGCGCTCGGAAAGGAAATTGAAGTGATTGTTAACGAAAAGCAAAATGCCGGAAGCTATGATGTAATCTGGAACGGGGATAATTACTCAAGCGGAGTGTATTTTTACAGAATCCAAACCGAAGGTTTTACTCAGACAAAGAAAATGATTCTTTTAAAATAACCCAAGTAACTCTTAAAGAAACAAAAATTGCCCGTTCTCCATGCGGGCTTTTTTATTTTTGATAATCAGCTGTCGGCTGCAAAACCAAGGGTATGCTGAATGTTTATAAGGTGCTCAAGTGCATCTTTAATTTCGTTATACTGGCGATTTACTAAATTCAGTATATCTGCAGACAGTTCTCTGCCCAAAGCTTTTTCGTAAGCGGTAATTGCGGCTTTTTCGCCTCTGACACATTCCTTTAGTATTGAGTATGAATCGCTCCCCGCTACGGCAAACTTAACGTCCATCCATCTTCTATGCAGAATTCCAAGAACACTTCCGGCAAATTCCATATCCCCGCCCAGCTTCCTGACTGTAATTTCAAGCTCGGCAAAAAAAATTGAGCGCTGGTGGGAGTATTTCAGCAATACCTTTTGTATTTCCTCGTCTCTAACGTCATCGGCTGCATCCTTGTATCCCTGCTCGCCGTCTTTGCACACTTCCATTAAGTTTTTTAGGATTGAAACTAGTTCCGTATTTTTTAAAGGCATTTTTACACCTCCTTTAAAGTTTGAGAGAAATTAACCGGACCCCTTACATAATACTAATAAACGTAATATAAATAAAAAAGAGGGTAACTTCAAATAAAGTTCCCCTCTCGCCGTAAAAATCCAACAAATTTTACTTACTTAAAACCTCTTCATAATATTTTTCATACTGCGGGATAATTTTCTCAGATGAAAAAAGGTTTGTGGCCCGCTCAAGTGCATTTTCGGAGAAAATTCTGTAAATGTTTGGGTCTGTTAGGAGTTTTACGGCATAATCAGCCATTTTGTTTACATCGCCGATTTCTGCAATATAACCGGTTTCGCCGTGCAGGTTAAGCTCAGGCAGCCCTCCTGCGTTTGAGGAAATGACCGGCACGCCGCAAGCCATCGCCTCAAGGGCTGAAAGCCCGAAGCTTTCTGACTGGGATGGAAGAATGAATAAATCTGCAATTGAAAGAAGCTCGATAAATGACTCCTGCTCGCCGTAAAATATTACATCGCTATCAACGCCAAGGTCTTTGGCAAGGTATTCGCAGTTGCTTCTGTCGGGGCCGTCGCCGATTAATAACAACTTTGACGGAACTTTATCTCTTACAAGCTTGAATACTCTGATTACATCTTCCACTCTTTTAAGGGGGCGGAAGTTTGAGGTGTGAACGATAATTTTTTCGTTTTTTCTGCAGATGCGGTCTTTAAAGCACTGCGTTTCCTTGTTATCGAGTTTTTTATAAATATTTAAGTTAATAAAATTCGGAATTACCCTGATATCTTTTTGTATTTCGAATTGGGACTGTGTCTTAATTTTTAAAAACTCAGAAACAGCGGTCACCCCGTCTGATTTTTGAATCGAAAACTTTAAGGTCGGCAGAAAGCTTATTTCAAGTCCAGTTAATGTAATATCGGTTCCGTGAAGAGTTGTGATGATTTTAATGTTGTTTCCGTTTTTCTTTTTTTTAAGGACTTCATCATTTATTATTTCCCTCGCAAGGTAGGCACTTGTGGCGTGGGGAATTGCATAGTGAGCGTGGACTAAATCAAGTCCGTTGAACTTTGCTACCTCGACAATTCTGCTTGCCAACGCGATGCTGTAAAGGGGAAAATCGAAAAGCGGATATGAAGCCATTTCAACTTTGTGAAAGAAGAGATTATCGGAAAAGCCGACGTTTAACCTCATCGGCTTGCTGTATGAAATAAAATGAACAACGTGCCCGCGGTTAGCAAGCTCAAGCCCAAGCTCGGTAGCAACAACGCCGCTTCCTCCGTAAGTGGGGTAACACAAAATTCCAATTTTCATATATCGGGGAAATTATTGTAATTTGATTTTTGAATAATACTAAAATAAGAAAAGTTCGGCTCAGTTACTATCAATTGAATTACGGACTAAAAGGGACACATGCTGAACCTGCCTGCAGCAGGCAGGCAAGGGTTGCAACCCCTTGTTCAAAAAAACACCCACTAGATAGCAATTCTGTTTTTAAAAATTTCGTTGCTGTCTATCCCACTATGACACAAAGCAAAGTCAAACCTCACGGGGTCAAGAGGGTCAAACTTCTTCAGGGTTTCGGTCAGCTCAACAGCGAATTTTAAATCAATGCTTTTACGTTTAGCAAGCTTTAATTTTTTAGACATTCTTGCAACATGAACATCGACAGGCATTATAAGCTTTGCGGGAGTGACTTTGTTCCACAGCCCTAAATCAATCTCATCCTTCCTGACCATCCAGCGTAAAAACAGGTTCATCCGCTTGCAGGTGCTGCCATTAACGGGATTTGAAATAAGGTAATTATAAAATCCCGCATTTGCTTTGTTTACATTCCGGTTAATTTCATTTGCAAATCCAATGAGTGCAGGTATTATATTTTTGTCAGAAGAATTATAGTAAGAAAGAAAAAGATTTTCGAGCGATGAATATTTTATAAGAACCTTTCTTAAAGAATCAAAAAGCGCCGCTAAATCATTATAAGTATTGAAGCGGTAGTATAAATCCATAAGGTATTTTATATCTTTTCGTTTCTGAAAATTAATTGTAAATTCGTAGGGCTTATTGTTTATTTTTACAAGCAGCTTACTTATAAAGCTGTTAATCTGGTCAACCGAGCCGTATGAAAAAGCCGCAGAAATTAATCCGAAGATTTCGGCATCATTTTTATCCTGAAACCCATGCAGTACCCATACAGGGTCCTTAGATGAATACTTGTGCTTGTAGCTTAAATAAAGTTCTTCGAGTAACTTTTTTAACTGATTATAATGCATAAATAAAAATTTATATGACTAAAATCTTTGTATTAGGCAAAAACTCTATCAATAACGAGCTTCAAAAACTGCTAAAAGATAAAGCGGAATTTGTAAATACACTTAACAATGAAGCAGATATAATAATTGATACCGAAAACTTTCCAAAGGAAAAAAAGATTGAAAATATTAAGTTCATTGATGAGCGTAATTCCCGCCCCGTGCCTGTTTTTACGTCATCTCTTTGCGTTCCGGTTACTGAACTTTGCAAGCACAGCAAATCTCCGGGCAGACTAATCGGAATCGGGCTTTATGACTCATTCTCAAACGCTGCAATGATTGAAATAGCGCCCGCTAAAATAACAGATGAAGGGACACTTAAAAATGCAGAAAGTTTCCTAAATAATACCGGGTTGAATCATTCAATTGTTCCGCCTAGAGCAGGATTAGTATTCCCCCGAGTACTTTCTATGCTCATAAACGAGGCGGCACAGGTGTATTCGGAGCAGATTGCATCGAAAGAAGATATTGATACTGCTATGAAGCTCGGAACAAACTATCCCTACGGTCCATTGGAATGGGCTGACCGGATTGGGATAGATTTAATTTATAATATACTCGCCGCTCTTGAAAATGAAACAGGAGAAAGCAGGTACACCCCTCATCCGTCTATCAAAGAAATGGCAAAGTCTAAAAAGAAATTTTACTAGGAAAACAAGCCTGGGATAAAGTATTGATTTACTTCATTACACCTTCGATAATTGTGTTAGTATCCAAATCAATCGAGTCATAACTTACCCATTTAATATCTTTATATCTTCTGAACCACGTTAACTGTCTTTTTGCAAAACGCCGTGTGTTTTGCTTAATAAGCTCAGCCATTCGCTCGTAACTTATTAAGCCGTCCAGATAATCAAACACCTCCTTTATGCCAACTGTATTTAAGGAATTATATTTTGTATAATGGAATCCTTTTGTTTTCAATTTCTTAACCTCACCAATTAATCCTTTTTCAATCATTGAATCTACACGGTTGTTAATCCTTTTGTATAATTCACCCCTGTTCAAATCAATCCCTATTTGAACAGCTTCGAAGCCGATATCAACTTTCTTTCTTCTGTGAAATGAAACAGGTAACCCTGTTGCATAATAAACTTCCAGTGCCCTCATGACTCTGCGTTCGGTAATATGAGTCATATTATCCGCCGTTTGGGGATCTGCCTTCTTAAGTTCGGAAAAAAGTTTCGCCAGTCCTTTGTTTTCCAGTTCGTCATATAATTTTTTTCTGATTATTTTTTGCTTTTGTTTAAGTTCGTGTTCTGAGTAAGGTTCATCGTAATCAAACAATCCGTAAATCAATGAGCTTATGTAAAGTCCGCTGCCGCCCACTATTATTGGAATTTTCCCATTCTCAAAAATCCTGGCAACGAGCGCTCTCCCTTTTTTACCGAATTCGCCTGCGTTAAATTCCTCGTCAAGCTCAAGAGAGGCAATAAAATGATGTTTAAATTTTTTTAATTGTTCTTTTGAGGGCTGTGCACTCGCAATTGGAATATATTTGTAGACTTGGCGTGAATCAGCGGAAATAATTTCAACATCTTTGCAGGATTTTAATTTAATCTCTTCAGCAGCTCTGATTGAAATTTCTGTTTTACCCGAGGCTGTGGGTCCGACTATGGTTAAAACTTTTGGCTTAGTCATTGCAAATGCTCAATCCTGTTCAGGTATGCCAGCCTTCTTCTCCGATTAAGGGAACGAATTTAAAATACTCGTAAATTTTCTTATCAAGCCCTTCGTCGGTTTTTGCGACAACGAAAAGCCGCTGTGACTCCTGCGTGCCTACGGGAATTACAAGCCTCCCCCCGCTTTTCATCTGTTGGGTTAAATGATGCGGAATATCGGGAGCACCAGCAGTTACGATTATTTTGTCATAGGGAGCAAATTCTTCCCATCCTAAAGAGCCGTCGTCTAATTTCAGGTGAATATTATAAGCAAGCTCCGTTAACAGTTTTTTTGCATTTTCATAAAGCTTTTCAATTCTTTCGATGGTAAAAACTTCAGCTGCCAGCTCGCTTAGAATCGCCGCCTGATAGCCTGAGCCTGTTCCGATCTCGAGAACTTTATCTTCCTGCTTAACACCGAGTGCCTGAGTCATATATGCAACGGTAAACGGCTGTGATATGGTCTGCGCACATTCAATCGGCAGGGCACTGTCATCGTAGGCAAATTTTCTTAAAGCAGGGGCTACGAATTTCTCGCGGGGCACGTTATAAATTGCCTTTAAAAGCACTTCATCCTTTATTCCTTTTGACCATAAATGTTCAACAAGGTTCTTTTTTTCCTCTTCAAGCAGTATCATTTACTCTTCTTCCATTTCCTCAAATATTTCCTTGACCTCTTCCTTAACATCTGTAGTCTCAAGCTCTTTCTCGAGCTCTTTTCTAAGCTCATTAAAATCTGTTATAAACTTCAGCTTTCCGTCTTCGGCAAGTGAAATTACACCTGTTTCTTCCGAAAGTATTATCACTACATCGTTAACATCCTCCGATGCGCCGAGTCCCGCTCTGTGCCTTGTTCCAAGTTTGCGGTTATCGATTCGCTCAGTGGATGATAGTGGCAAAATGCATCTTGCAGCTTCGATAATGTTATTGTTAATGATTACAGCGCCATCGTGAAGCGGTGATTTATAATTAAAAATCGATATTAAAAGCTCTTTGCTTACCTTTGCCTGAAGCGGTTCGCCTGTTTCGATAAATGAGGCAAGTCTGTCACCTTTTGAAACCACAATTAATGCACCCTGCTTCCTTTCCTTAAGCTCTTTAAGCGCATCAATTATTTCATTAATTGTTTCGCTGACATTAAATTTGAGGAAGTAGCGGGCAATTCTTGTCCTCCCTATCACAAGAAGTAACCGCCTTATTTCAGGCTGGAATAAAATTATAAATGCAATCACCCAAATATCGGTCAGACGGCTGAAAATCCACCCCAGTGATTTCATATTAAAGGTCTGCGCAATTAGCGAAGCTATTATGATAAGAGTAAGACCTATAAAAATCTGCGCTGCAATAGTTCCTCTCATAACAAGATAAAGCTTGTAAAAGATATAAGTGACAATAATTATATCAATTATATCGATTAAATTTACTGTGATAAATCCGATTTTGAAGAGTTCCATTGCATTGCAAATTTAATAATTTGAGATTATACTTAATAGTTAAAATCCTATAAATAAATGAATAAAAAGATTGCTTCACGCAGCTCGCAATTGCTTAACCGCTGTCCCTGGTGCGGCAGTGACCCGCTTTATGTAAGATACCACGATAAAGAATGGGGCGTACCGGTTCACAATGATAAAAAGCTGTTTGAGTTTCTGGTTCTCGAGGGATTTCAGGCGGGGCTTAGCTGGAGAACAATTTTATACAAACGCGAAAATTTCTGCAATGCATTTGATAACTTTGATGCAGATAAAATTGCTAGATATAACAAACGGAAAATACAATCACTTCTAAATGATGCGGGTATTATCCGCAACAGACTTAAGATTGAAGCAACGGTGACAAACGCCCGCGCATATTTAAATATTTTGGATAGATATAATTCATTTGACGAGTATTTATGGCAGTTTACAGACGGCAGAGTTATTAAAAACAAATGGAAGTCGCTTAAACAATTGCCCGCGACGACAAAGGAATCTGACTTAATGAGCAAAACACTGCTTAAGGACGGGTTTAAATTCGTCGGTTCAACTATTTGCTATGCGCACATGCAGGCAACGGGAATGGTGAACGACCATCTTATCAGCTGTTACAGATATGGTGAGGTATGAAAATTGTTCACGTTTCACTAAACAACTGACCCATGTGTAGTTCTTTCATTGAATAAAGTAAACGATTAAGCTATATTTGCACCTCAGGAGAGCTCGCATAATGGTATTGCAGCGGTCTTGAAAACCGCCGGGCGCAAGCCTGTGGGGGTTCGAGTCCCTCGCTCTCCGCAAGTTTATCAAGGGGTTTAACCCCTTGTTCTATTTAGCTTTTGGAGAGGTGCAGGAGCGGTTGAACTGGCCACCCTGGAAAGGTGGTATACCGGCAACGGTATCGTGGGTTCGAATCCCACCTTCTCCGCAATTACTTCCGTGTAAGTATCGGCAAATATTCTATCCAAGGTCCCACTTCGTCTTTATACTGCATAGCCATCACTCTAGATATTTGCACAATATGGCTCAAATCGTGAACTACCCAAGTCGCAATCAATTGCTCAAGAGTAACCTCACCAAACTCAGGGTGTATTCCTGTTAGATTAAGCTGATCGGAAGTAATATTTGCTGAATTTAGAGTCTCAATATTTTTTTTACGTAATTGTTTAAACTCATCTAAAAGTAATTTTATAGACTTCCCCTTGCTATTCTTAAATTGAGCAAAACGGTCAAACGGCTCAAAGGATTTATCTTCACGGCCGCTTAAAATTATTTGCATTCTAGTAATCCAATCGGTTTTTTCGCCGTGTATAAGATGTCCCATAATATCATAGGGACTCCAAGAGTCAGCCCCCTCGTTTGATGTTATCCATTCATCGCTCAAATCATTTAATAATTCTTCAAGCACTCGTGGTGTTCGCTCCAGAATTTCGACTGATTTTTCAATGCTAAATTTCATTATGAGTCAAATTAATCGTTTATAATCATTATATACAGGATAAAGCAGATGGGTAAAAAAAATCCCCCGATACTTTCGGGGGACTCAACGATTTTTTTTTTAAAATATGTTATTTCACCAAAATCATTTTTTTAACTTCTTTAAAGTCATTAGCAGTTAACTCATAAAAATACAATCCCGAGGCAAGCGTCATAGTTACGAAAACCGCTTCATATGTTCCGATTTTAAGATTTTCGTTTACTAAAACGGCAACTTCCCTGCCCAAAATATCGTAAATCTTCAGCTTTACGAATGATGCTTTTTGAATATCAAATTTAATTGTCGTAACCGGGTTAAAGGGATTGGGATAATTCTGGTAAAGCTTAAAGCTTTGCGGTACCTCTGTAGAAATAACATTTATTCCAATCAGCTCCCCCCCAAGAAATTTAGCCAGAAACATTTGATAGCCGTTCGCATTGCTTTCGGTATAGCCCGCCACGTAAACGTTACCGCTTGTATCGGCTGTAATTGCCGTTCCCGCATCGCTTAAATTATCTTCGCCATTGTATCTATTAATCTGGTCCTGCACGCCATTATCGACATTGTACCTGATAGTTACAATATCCATTTTACCCGGAATTGTATCACTTGAGCTTCCGCCGGTTATAAAGACGTAGTCGGGATTCTTATGCGTAAAGCAGATTGCAAATGCAGTATCCTGATAATTTGCAGAGCCGTCATAAGTCTTAGCCCATTGCTGAACACCTTCAAAGTTATATTTGACAGTGAGATAATCAGTAGTAACAGTGTCCTCAGTAACTGTATAGCCTGTTATATATGAATTACCATCGGTATCAACAACAATACCGAAAGCCCTGTCATTATGATTTCCGCCTCCGTTGTACCTTGCTACCCATGAAGTATCACCCGCTTTAAGGTATCTTATTGTCAGGCAGTCTTCCCTGCTGTTTGCTCCGGTACTGTAGCCGGTAACGAATATATTTTCATCGGTATCAACAACAATACCAAACGCCCTGTCCTCACCGCTTTCGAATCCGTTATATTTATCCTCCCACAAAAGAACGCCGGTTGAGTCATACCTTGCAGTTGTAAAATCCACACCGGTAGTGTCATTGGTTGTGTAACCGCATATGTAAATGTTGTCTCCTAAGCTGTCAACTGCAATTCCAAACGCTTTATCATCATCGTTAGCAGTGCCATTTATCAGCTGTCCCCATATATAAACACCATTTGAATTATATTTTATTGTATAAATATCCGTTCCGATTCGTGTAATGTATCCCGTAACGTAAATGTTCCCGATTCTGTCGACCGCAATTCCGAATGCTTTGTCATCGCCGTTTCCCGGTTCATTATAGCGTGATACCCACAACTGATTCCCGTCACTAGCCCTGTATTTTATGGTAGTAAAATCCGCTTGACTGCCGACGCCCGTGCTGTATCCGGTTACTATAACATTCCCAACATTATCTACAGCAATTCCGAAGGCTTTGTCTTCTCCGCTGCCGGGACCGTTGTATGTTTGCGCCCACATCTGCTGACCCCCGGGGTTATACTTGGCAGTATAATAATCAACATTCCCTGTTCCGCTTGTCTGAAACCCTGTAATGTAAATATTACCTGATTTATCGGTCGTAACAGCAGTAACCCTGTCCTCAAAAGGACCGCCTGATTCTTTAATCCATTGCTGGCTGTATATACTTGAAATAAAAAAGATAGATGAAATGAAAACAAAAAACAAACTGCGTACTTGCATACGATGCATAGAAATACCCCAATTTTTAGATATTATTATAAATTAATAAAAAACAAAAATATATCAGATTACAAGTTAATTATTATGGTGTATTAAACCAATACACGTTATGGGGTATCCAAATATGGATTTTTGATTAAATTTCGAATGTTTTATATTATATTTATTATATTTTAATTTAACAGAAACTTTACAATATTGGCAAAATTTTGAATATTTTGAACGTCTCAGAAGGGTATATTGAAAGACTCAACAAGCTTCTTGATGATTCCAACCATATCAAGTTCAGCAATCCCCAAAAAGCTCTTGATAACGCAAATTTTGTGTATGTTCGGTCACTAAAGGCAAAGAACCAAAGACTTGAGGCAAAAAGCCTTTTTTTCATTGGGTTATGTAATGAGCTTCTTTCAAATTATCCAGAAGCGATGAAGAACCTGTCTGAGGCAATAAAGTTAGCAAGTGAAATCGGCGAGAAAAAAATTGTTGCGGACTCCTTGAACTGCGCGGGAATAATACATGATAATCTTAACAACTACTCTAAGTCACTAAAAACATATCTTAGAGCTTTAAAAATTTACGAAGATTTGAATCTTAATAAGAATGCAGGAATAATTTTATCAAACATCGGACTAATTTACTCAAATATTAATGACTACAAAAACGCACTTAAATATTACTCGCAAGCACTTGATATAGCAGAAGAACTTGGAGATGAGGAATCGCTTTTAATTACAAATATAAATTTGGGACACACCCATAAGCTGCTTGGAAATTACCGGGATTCACAAAGATTTCTCAATGATGCAATCGAAATCGCAGTCCGGAAAAATGACTTGAGAAGAAAATCCATTGCGCTTGATTTAATAGCAGATGTAAATGCAGCATTAAACGATTTAACGGGTGCAAGAAACAGCTATAATGAAAGCTTGAAGATTAAAAGTGAGCTGAACGACTCAAAAGGCATTGCCGCAGCTTTGTATATTCTCGGCGAATTAGACATCAGGGAAAACAGGCTTGACGATGCAAAAGAAAAGCTAAATAAGTCATTACTTATTTTTGAAGAGCTGAAGCATAAGAAGCCTATTTACCAGCTGCACCGCCTGCTTTCAAAAATCTACGAGAAGGAAAAAAGTACAGAAAAAGCTCTTGAACATTATAAGCTATCACACGAAAAAGAGCTTGAATTTATTACAGAGGAGTCCGAAGCCCTTGCCAAAAACATAGAGGCGCAGCTTGAAATCGAGCAGGTACAGCAGGAAGCCGAGATTCAGCGACTAAGGAACATTGAGCTAGCAAAAGCTCTGGATGAAGTAAAAAAACTTAACATCAGCTTAAAGGAGCTTAATGATGAAAAAAACGAATTTATGGCAATTGCAGTGCATGACTTAAAAAACCCGCTTCAAAGCATTTTATCGTCAGTAAGGATTTTAAAAAAAACCGGTGAATTGCATGAGGAAGGAAAAGAAGAGCTTGTAACAAATATCCTAAGCCAAACCTCACGAATGTTCGGGCTTATTAAAAAACTTCTTGACCATAATGCAATTGAGGAACGGAAAATTAAAATAAAAAAAACCTCTTTTGATGCCGGGGATTTAACCGGCGAGCTTGTTAATAACTTTAAATCAGAAGCAGACAAAAAAGAGCTGGAGCTCGTTTACGAGGAGAACCCCTTAAACAGGGAACTTTATACTGACAGGGAAATACTTTATGAAATACTTGAAAATCTGCTTTCAAACGCCGTGAAATTTTCACCCAAAGGCAAAAAAATTTTTTTTAAAACATCCAGTTTAAATGATATAGTAAATTTTGAAATTTCAGATGAAGGTCCCGGATTTACGGAAAAAGACAGGGAAAAAATATTTACAAAGTTTGCGAGGTTAAGCGCAAAGCCTACGGGAGAAGAACACTCGACCGGACTAGGGCTTTCAATCGTAAAGAGATTATCTGAGCTGATAGGAGCTGAAGTCGATATGCAAAGCGAAGAAGGGAAAGGCGCAAAATTCACCGTATCTGTATCTTCCAATCATTAACATTTTATTTATAAAACTCTTTCATTTTTTCAAGGAGCCAGCCTTTGCTTAATGCCCTCCTTGAATTGAGCACCTTCAGCTCTATTTCATCAACAGAAACAGGAACTGTATCAGACTTTTTATTTAAAAGAAGCCTGTAAACACTAACAAATTCGATATATCTTTTTTTAAAAAGCCCGGAAAGATTTTTATTCTTTACAACAAATTTCTGGAAGCTGTCCATCAGCGAATAGGCCGCTTCGTACATTTTAAGCTCATAGTAAATTTCAAGCATCATTATTTTCACGTCCGCCTTTTGCACAAACAGGTTAAAATTAACTCTTGAAATATATTCAAGTGATTTTTCAAAATTCTTTTTTACAAAATTAACGTAAGCAAGCGACTGATTCAGCATATTTGTTCTGAATTCAGGTGCAAGTTCGTTAATATATTCGGAAATAAATTTCTCAGCCCAGTTTATTTTGCCGACAGTCATTGCCGTAAAAAAAATATTGCGGAACATTTCCAGTCTCATATACGAATCACCCGAAGTCTTATAAATTTTATTTTTAATCAGTTCCACGTAAATTCCAAAAAGATCATTATAATAGTCTTTGTTCCCCCTTTCGATTTTCTGGATAATTATGCTTTCCAGCTTCAAATAGAGGTCGTATTTTTCATCAAAGGAAAACTCATTAACATTTTCAGTAAAAATTTTTTTGAAGCCGTCGTAATAATCATCGTTTTCGATATTCAAATCAGCCATCAGCATATTATAATAGATCCCGAGGGTATTTTTATATTTAAAGCTGCTTTTATCAAGAAAGCTCATAAAGCTCTGCATATCAAAACTGCTCATGAATTTATCGACAACGTTTGTATCTGACTGCAGGTTGTAAAGGTCTTTATGGACATGCAAATCGTGCGCTATATTAATAAGGCTGATGAGGAAAAACGAAACAAGGTATTCACCGTTTTTCCGCAAGCTTTCGCCGTTTAGCTTCTGCCTGTCAAGCTTAATATTGTGCTCGGTTTTTTGGCGTTCTATAAACATCCGGTCAAGAAAATACAGCTCGCTTGAAATATTGCTGCTTCTTAGCTTAAGCTCCGTACGCTTTAATGCAGAATCGAATAGCGAATTCAGATTTCTTTCGCTGAACTGCTTAAGAAGCAGGACTTTTTCCTCCATCGGTTCTGAAATAAATCTTGAATACGCCAAAAACTCTTCTCCGAGACGCATCGAATCCGAAATCAGAATCCTCATTACAACATCATTATAGTTTTTTCCAGGATACAGTTTTTTGAACAAATTTTCTTTAAGTAACTGAGGTGAAATGTACTGGGGGGCGTATTTTCTGACAATCTCGAACAGTTTTATTACTTTTTTGTTTGAATTAAAAAACGGCGAGCGGATAAAATCCCTGAACTCTTTTAATTCAGCAGGGGAAAACGTTTTAATAATTTCTATAAACTTGCTTTTTACCAATTACTTATCAAATTATGTGATTTTTTACAATTTAAAAAACCAAAAAAACCTAAAGCCAAATCATTCCGGAAAAGCAGTTCAAATAATACTCCGTTAATATTACTATAACAATTGAGCCCGTATTTTTATTCAAAAATCCTAATTAATCCCAACTTTTAGCATAAATTCGGTCACTTCCCCAAAAATATCTGACTCATTTCAGTATAACAATTTAAAAAAAGTTTCTTTGCGGTAAGGATAATTGACTGATATTTTTGCTAGCAAGTATTGATACACAAGTCTATGCGTTTATTAATTCAGAGGGCAGATTAATGAATAATTCCAGGAAAGTTATTGACTGCAGGGATTTTCCCAACGAAATCGGGTGCACTTTGCTCATTTCAGGAAGTTCCAAAGAGGTATTTAACATTGCCTTAAGACATGCAGTTGAAGAACACGGGCATAAAGATACAGCTGAAATCAGGAAGCTGATTAAAATTATGATGAAAGACGAAGCCAAATCAAAAAGTAAACTGAAAAAAGTTACAAAAAAAATTTAGCTTCAATAATTTTAAAAAATCCAAAGGGAGGAGAAAATGCAAAAAAATTTAAAGCTGATTCTATCAGTATTCATTTTATGTTCAGCGTTAAGCTCAGCGGGACTATTTGCTCAGGATTGGGTTAAAGTCAATCCCGAGATGAACAACATTATTGCAGATACGACACTGCTGCGGGCAACCATAGCGACAATTGAGCCAGGAGCTAAAAGCGAAATACACACTCACCCGGCTTCTTTCTTTTATGCACTCACAGATTGTAAATTAAAAGTTTACTATACAGATGGACAAACAGAAACTTTTGATTTAAAAGCGGGCGATGCCGGCTATGGCAGCCCAGAGAAGCCGCATCAGACTGAAAACACCGGCACTAAGACGGCAAAATTTCTTCTTGTAGAACTAAAAGAACATCCTTATATTGACCGGTAAAAAAGGGATAAAAAATCAAAGGAGGGGAAATGAACCGCTATTTAGTTGAAACTTCACACAGCAGAGAAGACTGCCTGCATGTACTGGACCAGTTCGTAGTTCACGGACATATAACACACTTTGAATGGGGCTGTGAAAGCGGAGTCTGCACCGGATGGGCAATTATAGAAGCCGAAAGCGAGGAATCTGCACAGCCGCCACTCTTTCAGGAAGGAGTTATTGAAGCATTGGTAAAAGAGGCAGGTTTAGCTCTGGAAAGTGCTGAAGAGATGGATTGTATCTGGAGGATTACGGATAAAGAAAGCGTATTGCGAGGAGTGCTCTCTGCTGGTTTGACAACACTTGTATAAGACATTCGGGAGAAGAAAAAGTTCGAGCTGCTATAGATGAAGCTATTTCCCCTTACAAACAACCCGACGGAAGCTATAAATTTAAAAATAAATTTCGATATGTAATATCCAGAGCAAATCACAAGTAGTAATCAGAGACTATAGATTTTTTTCATTATTTAAAAAATTTAAAAATAAACTATCATGTCAAAATTCCATAAGTACTTAATAGAAAGAGAAGTTCCCGGAGCAGGGAATCTTTTGCCAGCAGAGCTGAAAGCACTTTCGCAAAGGTCATGCAGTGTTTTAAACGGACTCGGGATTGATATACAATGGAAGGAAAGCTATGTAACCGATAACAAATATACTGTGTTTATTTATCGCGTGACGAAGATTTAATCCGCAAGCATGCCAAGGTGGGAGAATTCCCCGCTGACAGAATCTCAGAAGTAAAAACATGATTGATTTAACTACCGCCGCTGATTGATTTTCAGCCTGGTTATTTATAATTGATATTTATAATTGATATTTATAATTGATTAAGACAAACCAAACCTGGGATTATTTCAAAGGGAGCTGCTCAAATTCAGGAGCTGCTTCCCGATGCTGGTTTTTAAAAACCGCTGAAAATAGAATGACAGCCGAATGCCGATAATTCATTTGTTATTATTATATTTGGGGCAAACCCGAGGATTGCGAAGTAAGGCACACAGCTGTAAAATTCTCTCATTTACACTGAGGAAATTCAGGAATTCCACGAAGAGTTAAGTTAAACATTAATATTTAAAGGAGGATTAGCATAATGAATACAAGTCAGTCTCAGAAAATCGACCAGGCAAAAATAGATGATTTTAAATCCAGTCTGCGAGGGCAGCTGATACAGCCAGGCGACGAAAAATACAATGATGCCCGCAAAGTATATAATGGCATGATAGACAAGCATCCGTTAATGATAGCATATTGTTCTGACGTAGGTGATGTTATCACTTCTGTAAATTTTGGGCGCAATAATAAGATATTAATTGCTGTTCGTGGCGGCGGTCATAATGGCGGCGGTCTTGGTATCTGTGACGACGGGCTTGTTATTGACCTGTCATTAATAAAATATACAAGAATTGATTTAAAAGAAAAAACTGTAAGAGTGGGTGGAGGTTCTACATGGGGTGATGTTGACCATGCTACTCACGCATTTGGTTTAGCCGTACCTTGCGGAATTATTTCTACAACCGGCGTTGGTGGTTTAACATTAGGAGGTGGTATAGGATATTTAACCCGACAATGGGGCCTGGCAATCGATAATCTTCTTGAAGCCGATATTGTCCTCGCTGATGGCTCTTCAGTTACCGCGAATGCAAAAGAAAATTCAGACCTTTACTGGGCTATTCGCGGAGGCGGGGGTAACTTTGGCATAGTGACGTCCTTTGTTTTCAGGCTTCATCCGGTAAAAAATATAACAGGTGGACCAACTTTTTGGCCGCTCGACAAATCAAAAGAGGTTATGCGCTTCTACAGGGACTTTATAACTTCGGCGCCTACTGAATTAAATGGTTTCTTTGCTTTTTTAAAAGTTCCACCTGTGCCGATATTTCCCGAAGAATTGCACCTGAAACCCGTATGCGCAATAGTTTGGAGTTACTGCGGCTCACCTGAAAAAGCAGGTGAAGTATTCGCTCCCGTAAAAAACTTTAACCAGCCTCTCCTCTACGGCATTCAGCAAATGCCGCATACTGCATTGCAGAGTGCTTTTGATGCACTTTTACCCGCCGGTTTGCAATGGTATTGGCGCGCTGATTTTGTTAACGAGTTAAGCGATGAAGCTATTGACCAGCATATAAAGTTTGCTGAACCACCTACAGATCTTTCAACAATGCACCTGTACCCAATTGACGGAGCAGCAAGTAAAGTTAGCAATAGCGATACACCCTGGGCATACCGCAAATCTAAGTGGGCACAGGTAATTGTCGGAATCGATCCTGACCCGGCAAATGCAGAAAAGATTACTAAATGGACAAAAGATTATTTTGATGCGCTGCACCCATATTCAGCGGGCGGAGCATACGTTAACTTCCTGATGGAAGAAGGCGATGACAGAGTAAAAACTTCTTATGGAGAAAATTATAAACGGCTTTCTCAAATAAAAAAGAAATACGATCCTGATAACTTATTCATAGTGAATCAAAACATCAAACCTGCATGATAGTTTATATATCTTTTCAAAACGGAAAATATATAGAGTGGTGCTGAGTGCAGGTTAACTGTATTGGAGATGAAAATCCAAATAAGAGTTAAATTCATGAATGCTCCTCTCACTGCTGTAATAAATAAAAGGGGCTAAGGCAACTGCCTTACCCCCTTATTTTACTTCCCCACATCTGAAATAATTAATTTAATCTCTTTGCTAAATCAGTCCAGCTTAAGATATTTCTGAAGTTGCCTTCAAAATTCGGGTAAACTAAAACTATGTGGTTTGTGCAGCTTCTTGATGTGTCACAGCCGTAAGTTCCTAGAACAATCGGAATCTCATTGGAAATCTTCGGATAGCTTGACCATGTTGCAGCAATGTAATATCTTCCGGCAGGAATTCCAACCATATCATAAGAAGTTTCGTAAACAATCAGGTCCTGCCTTTTGGTAAGCTTCAAAGAATCGGTTCTGACCGGAACCCTGTTGAAGGGACTGGCGCTGTCTGCATTATAAATCGATACTGAATAATATCCGCCGACCAAATAAAGGTTTGTATCTACATGAGTAATCATTCCGGATAATTTATCGCCGGAACGGTTTAAATCCTGCGGAGTCTCGCATCCGAAAATCAGAATTAACGCAAGGATGAGCAAAAAACTTAAAAACTTCATAAAACCCCCTCGTATTTTTCGTTACCCAAAATTCACTAATTTTTGCATATAAGTCCATAACCTTAATAGTGATTTTCAGCTACTCATTGAAATATACTACATTATGCCACGATTCTGTATATCTTCCATTTTTGAGTTCCGGGAACAATGAACGGGGGCAATTTCTTCAGAAAACCGCTTAAATTCCTGTTTACCCATATCTTGAAGTGCTTTTTCGAAATCATCCAGCTTTTCAAAAACGTATTCGTCAACAATATGAGCGGCAGAGTCCCCAATATATCCAACGTAGACCCTATTGTTGGTTGAGAGCATAAAATTTGAGTTTCTCATTTTCTCCGCTCCCCACTGCTTGATTATATCAAGCGCCTGCTTTTGCCTGCCGAAAACAATATCAAGCGACCACTGACAAAGAAACATTTATTTCTCTCCTTTAATTTTATTTAGATATTATTTAGATTATTTTTAAAACTGCAGCGCCTTTGACTTTTCCGTTTCTTAAATCATTAAGGGCTTTGTTAGCATCTTCAAGCGAGTATAATTGAATTTCTGTTTTAACAGGAACCCTTGGGGAAACTTCGAGCAGTTCCTCTCCGTCCTGGCGTGTTAAGTTGGCAACGGATTTAATTCGCCTTTCCTCCCAAAGTAATTTGTATGAAAATTCGGGAATATTGCTCATATGAATTCCTCCGCATACAACAACCCCTCCTTTTTCGGTTGACTTTAAAGCAATCGGAATTAATGAGCCGACAGGAGCGAAAATGATTGACGCATCAAGCTTCACTGAAGGAAATTCTTCGGAGCTGCCCGTCCATACGGCACCGAGCTTCTTTGCAAAGTTCTGTGATTCAGTATCACCTTTACGAGTAAATGCGTACACTTCAATTCCGTTATGAACTGCAATTTGCGAAATTATATGCGCGGCAGCACCAAAGCCGTAGATTCCAAGTCTTTTGATATTACTCCCGCACATTTTGTACGAGCGGTAACCGATTAATCCGGCACATAGCAAAGGCGATGCTTCATATTCATTATAGCTACGTGGGATTTTAAAACAGTACCTTTGGCAAGCCACTGTGTATTCAGCATAACCGCCGTCAAGAGTATAGCCGGTAAACTTTGCGTTATCGCAAAGGTTCTCCCTGCCTGATTTACAGTACTTACACTCGCCACACGTCCACCCGAGCCAGGGAACGCCAACTCTATCACCAATTTTAAAATTCTTAACATTTGCGCCAAGTTCAGAGACTTCACCGACAATTTCGTGTCCCATTACGAGCGGTAGCTTTGGTTCGCTAAGTTCGCCGTCATATATATGCAAATCTGTCCTGCAAACCCCGCAGGCATGGATTTTGATTAGGATTTGCTCAACGCTTGGCTTTGGCACAGCAATGTCCCTTAATTCAAGCGGCTTGCCGGGAGTAGTTAATATCATTGCTTTCATGATATCTCAGAAATCATACAAATTCAATTGAATGAATAAATATTAATAGCTATAATTGAATCAAATATAATTAACATTAAATTTATGAAAACTACAATTAAAATAGAGAGCGAAAAGCCGTTTGTAGTGCTTCCGCTGGAAGACTATGAGGAACTGATAGAAACGCTGGAAATTTTAAATGACAATCCTAATATTGCAGAAGAGTTAAGAAAAGAAAAAGAAGAGTTTCTCAAAGGTAATTATACTTTTTATAATTCTGAAAAAACCAAGCCTCACAAAAATGGTGCGCGGACGAAATAATTCACAAACAGTTCATTATCCTTGTATTGAATATAGAAAACAGAGGTTTTCAACTGCTAAGACAACATAAGCACTGTTTAAAAGTATCTGCATGTGCTTTTGGGGAGTCGGCGGTTAGCCCATCCGTAGAAAAATCCACCATTAAGCATTTCTGGTGTTACATTTTGAAGCAAATTTTGATAACTTATTTTATTCATTCAGTAATTTTATAAATTCATTATTGTCGCTTGTCGGAAGCTTGCAGGGCGAAATTTTCGCAAACAAATGTTTTGTACACCTTTCACTGGTGATATGCTTAATATCCGATTGAAATGTACTCGATTCTCATTTATTAGTTTTTTGTGAACGGACATAAAATTTATTTTCACCTTTGAGTCCGGCAGTAATTTCGTTCATTAAATTTTCTTTATCATTTTTAATTTTTTCCACGAATTGCTTCGGGGCACCGGTTTTTAAGTCGTATTTTGCGCTCCATTTTACAATTTCAAGTAAAACAGGTACTAAATCAATCCCCTTATGAGTAAGTGAATATATTATTCTGGATTTTTTCTGCTTATCGGTTTCGCTTTTTATCAATCCTGCGCACTGGAGCGTTTCAAGCCTGTCTGCTAGTATATTTGTTGCAATTTTTTCATCAGAATTAAGAAATTCGCCATAAGTTCTTTTGCCCTCAAACATCAAATCTCTGATTATAAGCAGTGTCCACTTATCCCCAAAAATATCTAAAGCATAGCTGATTGGGCAATCAGAACGTCTTTTTATCTTCTTCATTTTATCTTCTTTATAGGCAAATTTATATAATTAACTTGCAAATTACAAGTAAATGATTTATATTGCTTTCAAAATGCAAGTAATATTCTATAAACAAAATTTAAAATAAAAATATGAAACCATCTGTAAAATTCGCACTTTCTGTTCTGGCATACTTAATTCCAACAATGATATTGGGAATGGTTTGGCATTTTATTTTCTTTAAGGAATTGTACGAGAGCTTTGGCATATATAACCGAATGGATCCTATAGTTCCCCTTGGCATGACATCGATGCTTATTCAGGGAATCATTATTTCTTACCTGTATCCTTTTTACTCCCGTGAAAATAATACTGTAATGCAGGGTATAAAGTTCGGCCTTATTGTTGGACTGTTTCTCTACAGCGTCTCAACAATTGCAAACGCAGCTAAAATCAACGTTGCACCGATGCCGACTTGGTTTTTGATACAGCTTTTGTTTCACCTAATACAATTTGTTGTAGCAGGCGCTTTGATAGGCTGGATACATGCAAAGAAATAAATAAGGAAGTTAAGAAGCAATTATTACTTATTAAAATCCACCGGAGTTTTTGTTTTATTCACCCAATCGCTTCGCAGTATGCAATACCCTGCGCAGTCGTAATGATTCCCGTTTTCATCGGGCCACGCCCGGCGGTAATGTGCTTCTTTCACAAAACCGCAATGTTCCAGAACTCTCCGCATTGTAATGTTATCAGCTCTTGTGTTTGCTTCAAATCGGTTCTTACTGGGATAGTTTGTAAACACATATTCAGTAATCCATTTAACCGCCTGCTTGCCGATACCTTTTCCTCTCATTTGATTTGTTATTCTGACATCAAATAGAGGTGTTTCAGTGCTCCCCAGCTCATCACCTAAATCGAACAACCTTATAATGCCGATTTTACTACCATCAGCACAAATCCAGAAAGTCTTTATATCGGAACTTGAATAGTGTCCTTTTTTAATTTGCTCGTCAATCTTTTCAGCAAGAATTTGGGGCGTGCTGTGAAATTCCCAGCGTTCTGATGTTAAAAATCTAACCAGCTTGTCTTTATCTTCAGGTTTAAATTCAGTAAAGCTAATCTGCATCTGATTTTTGTTTGACCAAGCCCTTTTTAATTCTTTTAATAAGTCCCGGTCCTTCGTAAATAAGCCCGGTGTAAATCTGCACCAGCGATGCGCCCAAATCGAGCTTCTCCTTTACATCGCCGGCAGATGAAACCCCGCCGCAGGCAATTATGACAAGCTTATCACCTGCCTTCTGCTTGATATACTTAATTACAGAGTTAGCAATGGGTTCGAGCGGTTTTCCGCTAAGTCCCCCCTCTTCATATTTCCCTTCAGGCAGGGTTACTCGCGATATCGTTGTGTTTGTCGCTATAATTCCCGTAATATTATTATCGATTGAAACCCCCAGAACATCGTCAAGCTCAGCTTCCGTTAAATCGGGTGCAATTTTTAAATATATATCTTTCGCAGAAGATGAATATTTTTCATCAAGCTCCTTATTCAGCGCCTGCAATGATTTTAAAATCTCGTTAAGGTATTTCCTTTGCTGGAGCTGCCTTAGTCCTTCGGTATTTGGTGAACTCACATTAATTGTAAAATAATCCGCATGTTCAAAGCATTTTTCAAATGAAAATTTGTAATCCTGGTATGCATTATCAAGCTCTGTGCGTTTATTTTTGCCGATGTTGACGCCAACAATAAAATCTTCAGGAAGCTCGTCTTTTAATCTTGCGAGATTTTCCTCAAACTCATCTGCTCCGCAGTTGTTAAATCCAAGCCGGTTAATAATTCCACCAAATTCAGGCAGGCGGAACATTCTGGGCTTTTCGTTACCTTCCTGAGGCAATGGAGTAACAGTCCCAACTTCTGCAAAGCCGAAGCCAAGAGCGTTCCAGCTTTTCAGGGCAGTGCAGTTTTTATCCATTCCGGCGGCTAGTCCTATGCGATTTTTAAAAGTGAGCCTGCCGGCTTTTACTTTAAGCTTTTCACTTCCAAATTTAAAGAGCGTATTAAGTATACCCGGAAGTAGATTATTTGTAAGGAGATTTATTGTGAAATTATGGATTTTTTCTGCGTCAAACTGGAAAAGTACCGGACGAATGATTTTTTCGTAAAGCATTGATACAAAGATAATTTAAAAAATTATAAGTGGATAGTTAGGAATAAGATCCCGCATAATATGAATTGAATGCACAAACTTTTTAAGATAACTTTGAAGAAGTGAAAGACATTTATCTTGATAACGCTGCAACCACCCAGCTTGACGAGCGAGTACTTGCAGAAATGATGCTCCACTTCAAAGAGTATTACGGCAACCCATCCTCAGTTCATAAGGCAGGGAGGGATGCAAAAGTTCTTTTAGAGGAAGCGAGGGATATAATTGCCGCATTTATAGGTGCAAGACCTTCTGAACTGTATTTTACTTCGGGTGGAACAGAAGCAAATAATTTTGCAATTAAGGGAATGGCATTTCACCAGCTTGAATTTACACCTGACGGAGAAGAGAAAAGAAAATATCACATTGTTTCAACCGAAATAGAACATTCCGCCGTAATCGACACCCTTGAATATCTGAAAAACAGGTTTGGATTTGAAATTACATATTTGAACACAAATAAGTTTGGCGAGATTGATTTGGATATGCTTAATGATTCGGTTACGGAGGATACTTTCCTTATTTGTGCGATGCACTCAAATAATGAACTTGGGGTGATTAACAATATAGCGCAGATATCACAAATTGCAAAACAAAAGGATGTTCTTCTTCATACCGACTCCGTACAAAGCATTGGGAAAGTTCATTTTAACGTAAATGAATTATTCTGTGACACTGCAACACTTTCAGCTCACAAGATTTACGGCCCCAAAGGAATCGGGGCATTATACATAAGAAAATACACACCCCTAGATAAATTTATTCACGGAGGAAAGCAGGAGCGCGATAGGCGCGGAGGAACGGAAAATATAGCCGCTATAGCAGGATTTAAAAAAGCCGTCGAACTTTTGAAAAAAGAAATGAATTCCGATATAGATAAGTATAAGCTTTTAAAAAGAAAATTGATTTACCTGCTCAAAGAGAACTTCGGGGAGAAAGTAATCATAAATTCGCTTGAGAAGGAAAACTCATTGCATAATATAGTGAACATTTCTTTTGACCGCAGCAAAGTAAAAATTGACCCTGACACACTGTTAATCAAGCTTGATTTAAAGGGAATAGCAATATCGTCAGGCTCAGCCTGCACATCGGGTTCCATTCAGCCCTCGCATGTTTTAAAGTCAATCGGCTATGATGACGCTACCGCTAAGTCCTCGCTTAGAATTTCATTTGGCAGGTTAAACAGTGAAAGCGATTTAGATTATTTAATTGATGCAATGAAATCAATTATACAATAAAACTCAAATGGTGTCAGCATTACGCTGACACCAAAAAATTTTACTCTAATGAGAGGGCATTATCAAACGCCTGACGAAGTTCGTCGTTGGATTTGCTGACACTGACGGTCTCAATAATTTTAAGACTCCTGGAATCAATTAACGTTACAACTCCGGTTTTTGCCACATCTTTAACCACTTCTGAAACTCCAAATTTCTGCAGCTCTTTTTGGGATTCTTTTGCCGTATTATCATTCGACAAGTTATTCATCACAAATACTATTTCCTTATCTTTATACTCAGGCATAAGCATCATTAATCTTTCTCCATGCGCTTTGCATACGGCACACCAGCTTGCTTCGTTAACTACTGCTATCACTTTTGCATGCTGGGAATACACTACAGCACCGGTAAAAAAGAGGGCGATTATTAAAAATTTTAATGTTTTCATACTAAATTATGATTTAAGTTTAGGAGCTTTAGTAACGGTAAAGCTCTGAAATTGAAAATCAGCCGTACCTGCTTTAATAGGTTTTTTAACCTACTTATACCTTAATACCGATGACAGGCAAATTATCACCCCTGATTATTTGAGAAAAAATCTTAAGGTTAGATTTTGAGGAATTAATTGCTAAAATTTGCGGCTTTTCGTACCTGCTCCAGGCATTTATACTTTTGGTTTGCTGTTACATGCATGTTTTTATAACCGAAAAAAATCATTATCTTTTCCAATGATGAATTCTCAAAAAACATCTTCCTTATCAAATTACGGCAATGTTCAGAAATCATTAAAAGCCATTTCTTTATAATATACTTATCCGACTGTTCCTCTGAATTTACTTCATTTTCAGCCAATGATTCATCAAGGTTTCCGCTCAAAACAAGGTAAGATTTCGAATCCCGAAGGTTTTTTAGCCATATATTTTTTGAAATTGAGTATATATAAGTTTTTAAAGAAGATGTAAGCACAAAATCATCCGAATTAATCTTATGCAATAACACAATTAATGTTTCCTGAAATACATCTTTTGCATCATCTGAATTGCCGTTATTATTCAATATCATCTTTTCAACCGGAGGGTAATGTAAATCGTAAATAAGTGATAAGGTTTTGTTATCACCTGCCTTAATTTTCTCAATGATATTGTTATTCCCGAACGCCATAAATGTAAAATTTCTACACCCAATGTAATGTTTATTAAAACAATAAAGTTTCAATAAATGCCGAGCATAATATTAATCTGACTTAATTATAATAATTAAGAGTATAACTAATTTGAAGATTTCAATTTCAAGCTTTCTTCCGCTTCTTGTTCACTTATTTTTTTCCTGAAAAAAAATTTGCGGGTCTGGCTTTTTATGCTTCTGAATATTCCGGTGCTTATATAAAACAGGCAGAAGGCAAATAATCCCTCACCCCTGGTTACAATAATCAAAGCTATAATCAGCAAAACAAGTATGAACTTGACGGGATGTTCTTTAATATCACGTTTGGAAAATTTAGGAGCCGTATCATACTTAAATTTGCTCACCATTAAAAGAGGCATAACAATTGCGATTGAGTAAGCAAATATTTCGCTTGTATAGGGTGAAAAGTTCTTATTGAAGTAATATAGGAAAAAAGCGGAAATTGTTACTGCTGGTATCGGTACGGGAACGCCTGAGAAATAATTTTTATCATAGCCAACAAGCTGCGAGTTGAACCTTGCAAGCCTTAATGCGCCGAAAATCATTATCAGTGATGCCAGTGTAATGCCGAAACCGTCATGAGCGAAAAAATACGCCTTGTACAGTATGAACGATGGCGCTGCACCGAAGGAAACCACATCGGCAAGCGAGTCAAGCTCAACTCCAAAGCGGGAAGAGGTACCGGTAAATCTTGCAGCAACTCCGTCGAAAGCATCAAGCATTGCGGCATATATAATAAATAGACAAGCCTGTGAAATATTACCCGCCTCTGCATTAATAATCGACAAAAAACCGCAGAACAGGTTTAAAACCGTAAACAAGCTTGGTATGAATCTCATACGGTTTTTCACTTAAGAAAGCACCTCCGCTAAGATTGTTTCGCCGCCTATGACTTTTTGATTTACCGAAACCCTGATATTTGAATTGGAGGGAAAAATTACATCTACTCTTGAACCGAATTTTATCATTCCGAATTTTTCCCCGATTCTAACATTATCACCTGTTCTTAGCGCGCATACGATTCTTCTTGCAACAAATCCCGCAACCTGTTTAAACAGAACTTTAAATTTATTTCCCTCGATTCCGATTACAGTTCTTTCATTGGTTTCGGAAGATTTATGGTTGAAAGCTGCAATATAATCACCTTTTATGTATTGATAAAAGGCAACTTTACCTGAAACAGGTATCCTGTTTACGTGAACGTTAAGGGGTGAGAGAAAAATTCCAATTAATTTCGAGTTTGATTTAAGAAACTCATTTTCTTGAATTTCTTCAATTATTATAACTTTTCCGTCAGCAGGAGAAATAATTTCGTTTTCCTTAATGTTTTCGGGAAGATGCCTTTTCGGGTCGCGAAAAAAAAATAAGGTAAAAGAAATAAGTAAAACGGAAAGAACAAGCAAAATTAGTTTTAAAACCTCATTCGGAATTATGAGAGCAATTATATCAATCAGAAGAGTAATTACAAGAGCTTTAATAACAACATCTCTGCCGTAAACAGTAAGCCTCAATTTTCAATTTCCCGTGATACGTTTTCTCACCTCTGCATACGCTTCGTTAACATTGCCAAGTTCAAAACGGAAGCGGTCTTTATCAAGCTTTTCGTTTGTTTCGGCGTCCCACAGCCGGCAGGTATCCGGGGTGATTTCATCACCCAGAATTATTTTGCCGTTTTTATCTTTGCCGAACTCAAGCTTAAAATCCACAAGCTTTAAACCGCGTTTTAAAAAGAAGGGCTTTAAAATTTTATTTATTTTTCTCGCTGCTTTCTTCAGGGTCTCGATTTCTTTCTCAGAAGCAAGCTTCATAGCCAGAGCATGAGAATCATTAATAAGGGGATCACCAAGTGAATCGTCTTTATAGTAGAATTCAACAATTGGTTTGGATAACTCCTGTCCCTCTTTCAAGTTGGTTTTTTTTAACAGACTGCCCGCAGCTATGTTTCTTGTAACAACTTCAATAGGAATAATTTTAAGACGCTTGATCACCATTTCAGTAGGGGAAATCTGCTTGACCAAATGAGTTTTAACACCCTTTTTGTTTAAATATGTAAATATGTAATTGGTAAGCTCGCAATTGATGATTCCTTTATTTAAAATTGTCCCCTTTTTTTGTGCATTAAATGCGGTTGCATCATCTTTAAATTCCTGTAAAAGCAGGTTCTTATATTCCCTGATTGTATAAAGCTTCTTTGCTTTACCCTCGTAAATTTGTTCGGTTTTTTCGTATTTTCCAGCCATTTTTTATGGGAATTGTTAACCTAAAATTACTCAATAAGCATACAAATTACAATCCAAACCGCCTTGGATTTATAAATATGAAATTCTCAACAATTATTTTACCTATTCTATTTACATAAAATTAAATATTATTGTCTCAAGAATTTTGGCATAAAAATGAGAAACGGATATTCGGAAATATTCAGAAACCTTCCAATACTTGAAACTGAGCGCTTAAAACTGAGAAAACTTTCTTTGCGTGATGCCGGAGACGTTTTTGAATACGCATCGCTTCCTGAGGTTGCCGAACACGTAACCTGGGAGCACCACAGGAATATTTCGGATTCCATTCATTATCTAAGAGTAACTTTACAGCAATATGAGGACGGGGTGCCGAGCTCATGGGGAATTGTTCATAAGGGATTTGGTAAATTAATCGGGACAATTGGTTACCACGCCTTATCGCCTCAAAACAGATATGGCGAGGTGGGGTACGCATTATCAAAAGATTTCTGGAAGCAGGGGTTTATGACCGAAGCATTTAGGGAAGTTATCAAATTCGGATTTGACCACATGAAGCTTAACAGAGTTGAAGCAACATGCAAGCTTTCTAATACAGCCTCGGAAAAAGTAATGCAAAAATGCGGGCTTAAATACGAGGGAATTTTAAAGCAGCGACTTTTCGCTAAGGGAGAATATCATGACCTGAAACTTTACGCAATTTTGAAGTCAGATTGGGAAAATCATTCTGGATGAGAAATCTTAATTTTTATATCACGAATGATTTTCTTTCTTCTATTGAAACCAAGCTCATTTTAAGATAGTTACTTTTAATAAATCCCGGAATCTCAAAAATAGAATGAAGATGAAGAAACCAATAATATTTTTTTTAATTTTAATAAATAGTTCATTAATAAACTCTCAAAATGACGGTATTAATAAATTTTCGTCTCCATTCAAGATTGTCCGCTTAAAATACTCAGGAGGAGGCGACTGGTATAACGACCCTTCGGCAGAGGTTAATATGATGGATTACCTGAAAAAAAATACTGTCATTGATGTGGATGAACCCAAGTTTTATTCGGTTGATATTTCTACAGATGATATATTCAACTATCCGTTCATATTAATAACCGGTCACGGAAATATCGAGTTCACAGAGAGCGAAGCGAAGCGCTTAAGAACATATTTAGAGCGGGGCGGATTTTTATACGCAGATGATGATTACGGAATGGATAAGGCATTCCGCAGGGAGATGAAAAAAGTGCTGCCGGAGCTTGAGATGCAGGAGCTGCAGTTCACGCATAAGATATATAACTCGCATTTCAATTTCCCGAACGGACTGCCGAAGATTCACGAGCACGATGCAAAACCGCCTCAGGGATTTGGCTATTTCTTAAACAGCAGGCTTTGCGTATATTATACTTATGAAACAAATATTTCCGACGGGTGGGCTGACCCTCGTGAACACGACGACCCTCAGGAAAAACGCGAAGAAGCCTTCAAAATGGGAACAAATATCATAGTTTACGCTTTAACTAATTAAGAAGCCCTCCCAATATTGCTGAAAAATGAGTAATTTAGCACTCACATATCAGGGGTTTATAAGAAGAATATCCGAAACCGAAAAGAAAGATATTCTCTTTAAACTTTCACGATTTACCCTTGTTATATTAAGCACATTCATAATATCAGCATTGGTTTTAATTTCATTTGAAGCGATATTTGAATTCAATTCATCTGTTCGTAAAGTATTTTACTTTGGTTATATTTCATCTTTTTCGGCAGCAGTATTAACGTTAATAATTAATCTTTATTCCAATTACAAAAATCTTAACAAGCAATCAAAGATTAACAAATACGCGAAGCGAATCGGAAGCTTCTTTCCGGAAATAAAAGATAATCTTCTTAACACGATTCAGATTTACAGTTACGTAAAAGCTAAAAAGAGCATATTTTCTAATGACCTTGCAGCTGAAACAATCGCCCAATTCAATGAAAAATCTAAAACGGTTGATTTTGAAAATATAATCTCATTCAAAAAGCTTAACCGAGGTGTTTTGATCATAATTATTGAACTGTTTGTTTTCTCAGCTTTATTTCTCGGCTTCCCCAATATTTTTCAGGCTGCTGTTAACAGGATTATAAATTACAATTTTATGTTTGTTGAAAACACTCTGGGAATAGCTTATGAGATTTCCCCCGGTAATATTGAAATAACAAAAGGCGAAAGCGTCGATATCACTGCGAAAATAATGTTCAACGACCCGAATTACAGAACTGATGAAATTACGTTCAATACAAAAACGGTTACTAATGACGGGATTGAGATTTCTTCCAACTCCGAAAAAATCAGCACCGAGAGAGTAAATGAGTTTAAAACAACTCTTGCTGATGTTAGCTCAAACACTATATACTGGTTTGAATATAAAGGAATTAAAAGCAGCTCTTACAATATTACAATCACAAACAGGCCAATAATCAAATCGGTAAAAATTACAGTCTATCCTCCTGCTTATACAAAACTGCCCTCAAGAATAATTGACGGTAATGAAATTTCAACAATTACCGGAAGCACAATTTACATTGAACTTGAAGCATCGGATGATTTATCCAAATCGTTCATTCAGTTCTCGGGCTCATCCACTTCCGTTGTAATGGAAGTAAACGGTAAAAATGCGCTGGCTTCGTTTACATCGTCATCAAACGGTGTATTCAGACTCAACGTAATTAAAGAATTAAACGGTAAAGAGCTTTCCAACATTAATCCGAAAGAATTCCAGTTAAGGGTTTATCCTGACGAATACCCGGAAATTAAAATACTCGAGCCCGAGAGCTCAGAGTCGCTGGTTCAGGGAGAAAAAGAAATTTTAGTCCGGTCAAGGGTTACCGATGACTTTGGATTCAGTAAAATACGGCTAGGATATAAAATTTCTAAATCGAAATACGGACCTGTTGATAAAGACTACAGCTTTGCTGATATTTCTATAAAAAATACAGATGCAACCGGAGTTGAAGTCCCTTATATGTGGAATTTATCAAGCCTGAATTTAGGCACTGAGGATGAGGTTGAATATTTTGTTGAAGTCTATGATAACGATATTATAAGCGGTCCCAAAATGACACGCTCGGAAGTTCGCAAACTTATCTATCCTTCTTTAGAAACCCTGCTGAATAAAACAAAAAAGACAAAGGACGAAATTGAAAATGAACTTCAGTCAGCATACCAGGATGCATTAGAGCTGCAGAAAGAGCTTGACGAAATAAAAGACAAGCTTGATAAAAATCCCGAAGAACTTGGTTTAAATGACCCGCTGAAAAACCAGCTGCTTCAGCAAAAACTTGAAAATATTCAGAATAACCTCGCAAATACACAGCAAAAGCTTGACGATTTGATGAAAGAGCTTCAGCAGCACAGCCAGATTTCAAAAGAGACTCTTGAAAAGTACATGGAGCTGCAAAAACTGTTTCAAAAAATCGATTCTAAAGAGCTTCGTGACGCTTTAAAAAAGCTCCAGGAAGCAATGAAGAATTTCAATAAAGACCAGCTCAAAGAAGCCATGCGTAATTTTAAGTTCGATGAGGAGAATTTCAGGAAATCGCTTGAAAAAACCATGGAGCTTTTGAACAAAATCTTAGCGGAGCAGAAATTCGGAGAACTTACGCAGAAGCTTGATGAAATTACTAAGCAGCAGGATAAAATGAAGGATGAGACCAAAAATACCCCCCAAAATGATAACAATAAGCTAAATGAACTGTCAAAATCACAGGAGCAGCTTAAGAAAGAATATGAAGACTTTCACAAACAGCTGAAAGAGCTTCAGGATAGCATGAAAAAGCTCGGCAGCCAGCAGATTTCAAAAGAAATGCAGAAGATGCTAGAGGAAATGATGAAAAAACAGCTTGAAAAGAAAATGCAGGAAGCGTCGCAGAATCTTCAAAACGGAAACAAGAATCAGTCCCAGCAGCAACAAAATGAAATTTCACAGGATTTAAACCAGCTTAACAAGAATATGCAGGATATGCTTGCACAAATGCTTGAAGAAGAAAATCAGAAGCTAATGGCAAAGATGTTGGAATTTTTGAACAAACTTCAGGAAATGTCAAAAAAGCAGAGTGAGCTAAAAGAACAATCGAAAGATCTTGATAAAGACAGCGATTCAAAAGAGTTTAAGGAAAACCAGAGCCAGCAGGAGAAGCTGCAGAACCAGCTTTCTAACCTGATTGAGGAAATGATGAGCATGGCACAGCAAATGGGAATGAATCCTATGATGAGTAAGAATCTTGGTGATGCTTATAACGAAATGGATAAGGCAGTAGACCAGCTTGGCTTGAAAGAGGGACCAAATGCAAATATATCACAAGGCAAAGCTAAGGAACATCTTGATAAGGCAATCGAAAGAATGCAGCAAATGTGCCAAAGCGGGATGCAGGGAAAGGGCAATAAACCTTCGATGAGCTTAAGCCAGCTATTGCAGCAGCTGCAGCAGATGATTCAGCGCCAGCAGGGGCTTAATATGCAGATGCAGGGAATGGAGCAAAGCATGAACCAGGGACCGCTGACACAGGAGCAAATGGCACAAATGCAGAAACTTGCACTTGAGCAGCAAACTCTGAAAGATAATCTAAAACAATTAAACGAGGACTTTAAAAAACAACAGGAAACCGAAGGGAAAAAGCTACTCGGAAATCTTGATGAAGTGCAAAAGGATATGATGGAGGTCATAAAAGATTTGCAGGAGAATAATATAACGCCAGAAACAAAAAAAAGGCAGGAAAGAATTCTTTCAAGGATGCTGGACTTTCAGCTGTCACAAAGAGAGAAGGATTTTGAGCAAAGGCGCGAGTCGCGTCCCGGGAAAAATTTTGAGAGAAGCTCGCCACCGGAAATAGTTATCTCTAAGCCGAACATAATCGACGGCATTAATCAGGATGCGCTTGAGATTCAGAAAGAAAGTTTCACGGAAGATTA
Source organism: Chlorobiota bacterium (assembly GCA_022616535.1). GTDB lineage: Bacteria > Bacteroidota > Ignavibacteria > Tepidaquicellales > OLB5 > JAKEEM01. Next base: position 49,895 of record JAKEEM010000021.1, read on the forward strand.
TGAAATCCTTATTCAGAAGTACATGCAAAAGATTAAATCAAAGAGCCAATAGGCCGGATCGGTAATATCGGATATTAAACTTAACCTTAAACAGTCTGTTTGGCTTCTTCCCTCCGCTTCTTTCGAAGGATAAAGTTTAAGACGTATAAATCAAAACAAATAAATGTAATAACTCCCATTGCAATTACCAGCGCATTGCCTCTTCTTATACCAACAATCAAAAAAGTAACTGAAGTTATAAGGGTTAATGCAACTGCAATATGCGCAGCAACGTGTTTTTCGTTTTTAGTGGGTATTGCAAGCACTAAGAGTATTAAGCCAATTCCGGGAGCAATCAGAGCGGTAGGACTTGATGAGATTATGTAGCCGTAAACACCGAGGACAATCAATATGATGGCATTTACCATCATAATCAAATGATTTTTGAGCATGTTTTTATTGTTTAGATTTACTTATTTAGGTTAATGACTCTACATTGACAGCACTTGTGGGTCACCACCCACTCGGTTTTACAAATTTAAACCCAATTTAATACTTATGAAATCCACAACAAAATATGAGCCAAAGGATTTCCGAGTTAATTGAATGCGATGCTAAAAATTGCTATTTTTGAGCTTTATTGCAATATTTTTAAGACCTAACTTTGACAAAACTTAAGAAAAAACGGGAGAAAAAGCAAAAAAACGTTTTACGGGACATTGATGTAAGTTATTCAATAAATTTGCCATCTTATGCTAAAAACATCATACTCTGTCTACTTATAATTTTATCTGTAGCCCTTCCATATTATTATTTAAACTATGCCTTTTCAGCAAATAAATATTACAGTTTCCCGCTCGATGACCCGTGGATTCACATGCAGTTCGCAAAAAACTTCGCTGAGTTCGGAAGCTACTCGTACTATAAAAATGAGCTTGTTACCGCCGGTTCAACTTCGCCAGTATATACTTTTATTCTAACTTCGGGATTTTTAATTACGAAAAGCGAAATGCCGCTCAGCTACATTATGGGCATTCTATTTTTTTTATTATCAGCGGTTTATTTTTATAAGCTCTCAAATGATACATTCATCAAAGAAAACTGGCTGGCAATTGCGGCATCTCTTATTTTTGTGCTGGATAAATGGCTGAATTTCATTTCTGTAACAGGAATGGAAACAACATTGCACATATTCCTTATTATAGCATGCTTTTTTTATTATCATCGCAAGAATGCTGCAGCGTTTGCTTTGACACTCGGACTTACAATTTGGACAAGACCCGATGCAATTGCACTTTTTTTTGCAATCCTATTAGATTACTTTTTACTTTTTTATTTAAAGAAAAACGCTCCCAAAGAAAATGTAGAAACAATATTGTTTTCAAAACAGGATTTAATGAAAATAGGAATCATCACAGGAACTATATTATCTGCTTATTTTGCAATGAATCTTATTATATCGGGCACGATTCTACCCAATACTTACGGAGCGAAGGTTTCGTATTACTCGGCTGAATTTAGGAGCCGCGCTGATTTTCTGAAGATTGAAGTCTGGGACTATTTTACCGAATCTGCATATATGCTTTTAATCTTTCCCTTTGCGTTAGCAGTTATAAAAACCTTAACGGATATTTTCCATTTAAAATACAACCGTAATTTTCTGGCAGTAATATTTATTTTTACATTAATTTTTATTTACTGGTATAAGCTCCCCTACGCCCATCGTTTCGGAAGATACCTAATGCCGGTAATACCCTTTTACATTTTGCTTTTCACATACGGGTCTCGTGAATTTTTCAAATGGTTTTCGAAATATTTAGCCGATAAGAATTTAATTAACGGATTAAACGTAATGTTCCTTGCCGCTGTAACTATTTATTTCGGCTCATCATACTACAAAAACAAGGAGCTGTATCAGGAGCAATGCAGGCATATTTACATAAGACAAGTGCTTACTGCACAATGGCTGAAAAACAATACCCCTGAAAATTCAGTTATTGCAACCCATGACGTAGGAGCTATTGCATTTTATTCTGAGAGAAAAATAGTTGATATCGTCGGCTTAATTAACCCCCAGTTTATTCCAAAGCTCAACACCAAAGAATTTGCCTCCTTTGTCAAAGAAGAGCTTAAGAAGCAAAATGTTACGCACGTTGCATTTCTTAAGGAATGGTTTCAGGTGGTTAACCAGCCGGTTTTATTTAAAGCAGGGGAAAACGGATTTGAAATCATGGAGGTTTATGAATATTTTCCGGGTAAAACTCACATCTTAAGTGTTGAAGTAAACAATACTTTAATGTATGCAGGGGAGCTTTTGGCAAAGAAACAGTTCCAGCAGGCACTGAACGTTTTAAACGGTGCGGCGAGAGCAGATACAAATTCATCATTAACGTATTACATGCTGGCGTATGCCTACGGAATTCTTGGTGACCCGGTGAACACAGAGAAATACCTTAAAAGAGCAATTGGAGTATACCCGGGGTATAAGGAAGCAGCTGCAATATTAAGCAACCTATATAAATCTCAGAATAAAATCCCTGATGCAAAGAACGTTCTTAGCAATTACCTTCAGTTAAATCCCTCGGACACATCTGTTTCAAAAATGCTTACGGAGCTTTCTAACAGCGATTCAGATACATCAAAAGTAAATAAATGACAGAAAGATATTTTTATCCGCCGGCTTTTGTAATAACCTTTGCAGTATTTTTTCTGCTGCAGGTTGGCTTGTTAAATAGAAATTATAGAAACATCGGTGATGATGCGGTTATTAAAATCATAAAGGGTGATAATTTAAGGTCAGTGGCAACCAAGCTTGAAGAAAGCGAGGTAATATTTAATAAATACATACTTATTGCTTTGGGAAGGGTATTTGGATATCAGGTCAATCTTATTCCGGGAGAATACAAACTGGAAAACGGACTGACTTACCTGGTTATTTTAAAAACACTGACCGACCCGAGTGTTATGAGGAGTGTTACCATCACAATCCCGGAGGGGTTAAACATAAAGCAAATAGCGAGACTGCTCCATAGGCAAATCGGAGTCGATTCAGCCAGATTTGTGGAAGAAGGTAAAAATGACAGCTTGATAAAAATGCTTGATATAGAAGCCGATAATCTTGAAGGTTTCCTGTTTCCCGATACTTACAGGATTTCGATTGGCGGGAATATTAACATTGAAAGAGAAATTGTATCGATATTGGCAAATGAATTCAGAAAGAAAATCAATATGGAAATAAAAGAGGAAATGGAGAAACAAAATTTATCACTTAATGAACTTATAACAATTGCCTCAATAATCGAGGGAGAAACAAGATATGATGAAGAAAAGAAAACCATAGCCGGCGTCTATTACAACCGGCTGAAACGCGGTATTAAGCTTGAAGCAGACCCCACAGTTCAATATTCTCTTCCTGACGGTCCCAAGAAAAGGCTGAAGTTCAGCGATTTAAAATATCCCTCGCCCTATAACACATATTTAAATAAAGGACTGCCTCCGGGGCCGATTAATAATCCCGGCTTAAGCTCAATTCTGGCTGCATTAGACCCAGAAGAACACAATTATTTATATTTTGTTGCAAAAGGCGACGGCTCACACAGATTTGCTGAAACATATGATGAGCACAAGAAGAACATAGAATTGTATAAACAATTCATACAAAATCAGGAAATTGAGAAGTGATTGACATTCGAAAAGTAAGAACACTTGGAAGCTTGCTATTAAAGCTTGAAACACGAAGCAAAAGCGGCACGAACAGGAAGCTTTTGCTGCTTAATATTTCTTATTTAATCCCCGGAATTCTTCTGCCGTGGATTTTAACAAAACAAAATACCGACCCTTCGGGTTTTGAATTTATATTTGTATCTTACTTTTTTTTCACTTTAATAATATTGTTTACAATTATCACAGAGCTCGATAATCTCATAATTTCGGGCTCGGAAAGTGAAATTTTTTCCTCCATGCCAATAGATGACCCTTTACTTGTGAACGCTAAAATGTATATGTTTTTGAGGTATTCATTTTTTCTAACTTCGCCTCTGTTAGTCCCCGGGTCTGTTTATTTTTATTTTATGATGAAATCGTTACCGCGTGCCTTCTTGTATTTTGCATCGGGATTTTTACTAATCTTTTTTTTAATTAATATTCTTATTCTGTTATACAGTGCAGCACTTAGAATTTTCAAATCAAAGCGTCTCAGTTCATATGCACTGGCTTTTCAGCTGTTTATGATTTTGTCATTAATATTTGGTTATCAGTTTATAGCATTAGTTATGACAGGCAGCCAATCAACCGGTATCACAGAATATTTGAGCCTGCTTAAGAAGACGGGCTTCATTGATTACTTTCCCCAGGCTTGGTATGCATTGCTTCCGTCAAGAAATAATTACGTTCCCGGATTTGAGTTAATGTTTAAGGTTTTTCTTCCGATTTTAATATGTTACCTGAGCTATTTCAGTCTAAAGATGTACCTGGCAGAAAATTACAGGTTTATAAGAGAAAAATTCCAGGACTCAAGAACATTTGGAGTGCTTTCTGGTGGCAGGCAGCGCTCCTTAATTTTTCAAATCGTAAGTGATTTTATACAAAATGTTTACTTAAAGAACAATATAGAGCGTTCATCTTACGGACTGGTGAGTTCTTTATACAAAAAGGAAAAATCTGTAAGGCTGGCAATTTTACCTATGATTCTAATCCCCATTGCACTTGCATTTTTCGCGCTAGTTACTAATCAACTGCCTGTACCGTTGCAGTCCCAGTTCGGAGTTACGGAAAAGCCCGTTTTCCACATCTCGATTTTAATTGCGGTTCTGATTTCAATTAACACTGCAATGATGTCGATAAAGGTAACTAACTATAAGGGCGTCTGTTGGATTTATGATTCATACCCCGTTGAACCATTTAAACATTTTAAAAACGGATTCAGAAAATTTTTTGTAACTAACATGCTCGTCCCCATATGTATTTTATTAGAAATTATTTTCATATTAAAAATTCCGCTGCCTATTGCAACAATACACACACTATTTATTTTTATTTCGGCTAATTTATACGTTTCCATATACAGTCTGCTTAGCAAAGGACTGCCTTTTACAAAAGAAAACACCATGCTCAACTCTTTGCAGAGAATGACCGGGATAATTTATCCGATACTATACGGAATAGCAATTGTTTTTATTCAGATGTATGCATATAAAAACATTGTAAATGCAATTATCGTAATTCTGGCATTCATCAAAATAACCCTCTGGCTGAATTATTTTGGATTTGTGAGGGATGGTGTTCGAAAAGTAAGCCAATAAAATTTACATTTAATCTTAATTACACGGATTTTAATTTGTATTTCGAATATGACAAACTCCTCCGCGCAAGTTACTGTAAATAGAAATACTTATCTAGGTATCTTCTTTACAGCCTTATCGACTTTAATGTATGAAATACTTCTAACCAGAATCTTCAGTGTCACAATGGGTTATCACTTTGCATTTATGGCTGTATCGCTTGCTATGTTTGGGATGACAGTTGGGGCAATTATAGTTTACGCCGCCCCAAATAAATTTCCTCAGGAAAAAATATATGAATCACTTGCTAAAAATGCCTTTTATTTCAGTTTCACAACTATTGCGAGCTTTCTTATTCATTTATTTATTCCTTTCATTCACAGAACGTCCGTGATTGGATTTCTGGTAACATCATTTACATACGCAGAAATTTCCGTTCCTTTTATATTTAGCGGAGTATGCATTAGTCTTTTGCTAACCAGGTTTCCATTATCTGTGAACAGGCTTTACGCATCAGACTTAGTCGGTGCATCACTTGGATGTATTTTGGTTATAATTGCTTTAAATTACTGCGGCGGACCAACAGGGGTCTTTGTAACAGCAGTATTTTCCGCTCTTGGAGGAATTTTCTTTTTAAGAAACACTGAGAAGAAGCCGAGGTTAGTCAAATTAATAATCTACTATACAATTTTATTAGCGCTCTTTTCCGCTATTCTCACTTTTATGGTAAACAATAACTCACCACTTCTCAGGTTATACTGGGTAAGGGGCGAGTGGGACGAAAAACCGCTTTATGAAAAATGGAACTCATTTTCGCGCGTAAGCATTGAAGGCGACTCAACAAAATACGAAATCCCCTTTGGCTGGGGGTTAAGCAACAGGTATGACCGCTCTAGGAAAATACGCCAGCTTATGCTAAATATCGATGCTCATTCAACAACGGTCCTTTCCCATTTTAATGGGGATACATCTGAGCTTATTCACTTAAAATACGATGTTGCAAATTTAGCTCATTATCTAAGGCGAAATTCCGATGTTCTTGTGATTGGAAGCGGCGCGGGCAGGGATATTTTATCCTCCTTAGCATTCGGGCAAAAATCTGTCCTTGGAATCGAAATTAATAAAGATATGATTTCGGCTATCAATAATGAATTCGGAAATTTTACAGGACATCTTGACCAGTATCCGAACGTAGAATTTGTGGGAGATGAGGCAAGAAGCTATATTCAAAGACTTGACAGAACCTTCGATATTATACAGGTTTCTGTAATCGATAACTGGTCCGCTTCTTCGTCCGGAGCATTCGTTTTGACTGAAAACGCGCTGTACACCATAGAAACATGGCGTTTACTTCTCAGCCGTTTAAAACCGGACGGAATATTGACCGTAACAAGATTCTACCGCTCAAAGCCGATTGAGCATTACCGCCTCGTTAACATTTGCTCGGATGCATTAAACAATGCCGGAATTACAGACGTTAGAAAACATTTAATGCTGATAAAATGCGAACAGTTGGAGCGCAAACAGGATAGGAGCGGTACAGGAACGATTCTGCTGAGTAAAGCGCCTTTCAATGAAAAAGATATAAAAATTGTTGACAGTTTATGCACAATATTCGACTTTGAGGAAGTGCTTTCGCCTCATTCATGTTCAGACAGCATCTTTGTAATTTTGACATCAAAAGCATACATTCGAAATGAGTTCAACAGAGATTTCCCGGTAAATATAAAAACACCCACTGACAATAAGCCGTTTTTCTTCCATTATATGAAGTTTCAGGATTTGGTTAATACACAGTTGTGGAAAAGCTGGGATATGGGATTTAATGCAAAGGCAATATTTATTCTTTCTGTTTTGGCAGTCACGATGATCGCACTGTCTTCTCTATGCATAATAGTTCCTCTTAAAATTACTTCCAAAAGGGCTAATGCATCTTTAAATGGGTCATTCTATTATTTTCTTTTTTTTGCCTCAATAGGACTAGGCTTTATGTTCGTTGAAATATCCCAAATTCAGCGTTTGAATATATTTCTGGGTCACCCGACATACAGCCTCGCAGTGGCACTGTTTACTTTGTTAGTTTCAAGCGGAACGGGCAGTCATTTTAGCGGCACTAATAAAAATCAAATTAAAGGTTCATACATAAGGTTTTCGGCATTAGTTATTATTATAATATTATTCGGACTCCTTACCCCACTTGTTATAATTTCTTTCAGAGAGTATTCAACTTTCATTAGGATAGTGGTTTCGGTTTTGATTCTATTCCCGATCGGATTTTTTATGGGAATGGCATTCCCAATTGGAATGAAGCATGCTTCTACAGACTTAAGCCCGATTACACCGTGGCTTTGGGGAATGAACGGGGTTATGTCGGTTTTAGCCACAGTTTTATCAATTATAATTGCTATGAACTACGGTATATCAACATCTTACTGGACGGGAGCCGGCTGTTATTTAATTGCGGTAGGCTCGTTTATAGTAATTGCTAAAAAAAGGGGGGAGGATTCCAAAAATAAAAAGCCCCGTTAAAAAACGGGCAGACTTTTTTGAAGCTGAAAGCAAATTACTTTTTGAGTGGTTCAGGCACAAAATCCGTTTTCTTTTTCATAATCTGCGAAGCCATTCCTGTAAAGAACTTGAACAGCTGCGGGTTTCCAACAACCTGAAACATAAATGCCTCCGGCTCTGAATTTGGAATTTTGTACAGATTCATAACGGTTTGCTGGGCTGATGTGAAAGTTAAAGTGTATGTTGGTGTTGGAAACTCTGTTACTGTCGAATCGATAAAATCCTCAGCATTCAAATTTTCGAATAAATTTAAAAATCCAGTCATTGCCGCCGAAGTAACCGAATCACCGTCTATTCTCCACACATTTAGTGAATCTCTTAAAGCTGTAAAGTTAACCTGGTTCGAATCGGTGGATTTAAATTCGATTTTATTCAATCCAATTGATGGTATTGAAATGATTTTCTTTAGCCTGATATCTTTTGAAGATTTAGTAAAATTGCCCGAAACGATATCGGATGCAAGCAGAATTATATTTTCATCAGGTTTTTTTAAATAGCTGTTTGAAAAACCCTGAGACTTACCTAAAATAAAAGTTCCTAAAAGCTTCCCCTCCTGATAAACTGTGATTTTAGCGTTATTTACAGTATCAAGGTAATTTATAAACTTGTCCGGGTTTTCGGAAGCGACGCTTTCAATTCTGAAATTTTTTAAATCCTTTATCATCGGGTAAACGGAAACCGTATCTGCCGGATAAGTGACCGGCGAAGTGAGCTTCCAGTCATTGCCTGATTTTTCCAAAATCACGGTTTCGCTATTCTTCACTATTTCGATTTTATCAATCTTGCTTGAATCTGCAACAAAAAGCTTAGCATCAATTTTGTCTGTTGATACTCTTTCTCCGCTCCTGAAAAAAAGAAAATAAACGGCTACTAAAACTACAAATACTATTAATAAAGTTCTGATTGATTTGTTCATAAACTGCTTTATTTTAAAAAATAGTTACTAAATATCAATAACTTTCACTAAGATTTTAAACTTATCCCTTTGCTGCTTTCTTTTTCCGCCACCTGAAAAGTCCATATGCAAGAACTATAAGCGGTGGACCGGCAAGCATGGTATATTTAACGATTGTTCTTGTGCTGTCTTCAATTGAATCAATGGGCTTAGGGTTAGCATCTTTAGTTCTAATTGCAGATAAACCAGCATCATCGGTCATATAGTCAATCAAGCTTGCGAAGAAAAGCAGATTCTCATCGGGTCCCCTGAATTCATCCAACGGAAAATCAGCATTTCCAACTAAAATTACCTTTGTCTCAGGGCTTTCTTCCTTCACTGATGCCGGAGGTGCGGTTGACCCTTGAGCCGTATCGACGGGAATCTGTTTGCCTTTATAAAAGCTCTGAAATTTACCGTCGAACACCGCCCCGACAGTTAAATCTTTAAACTTAAACATGCTGTCCGGCAGCATTCTCCCTGATGCCTGAATTACGGTAAACTCAGGAAACGTTCCTGTTTTCGGAGAAGTTGTTAGAAGCGGAATGACTTTAAGACCCTTATTTCCTGCTACTGTTAAATCGATATCGTTTGAAAAGCCTAAAAAAACCTGACCGATTCCGGCAAAGGAAGGAATATCTCTGTTAATATTGACAATCTTCGGGTAATACGGAAATGGAACCTGGGTATACATTTGTATCGGGCCCTGCTGAATAGGAATGCTGACAAAAGCGCATTCTTTATCAATTAAAATATTATTATTTATTTTGATTCCATAGCTATCGAGCATATCCTCAAGCCCTGTAGGAGCAGACTGTGCAAACTGAAACTGCTGCTGCGAGGATACACTGACTTTGCCAAGAAGAAATATAACCCTGCCCCCGCTCATCAAATACTGGTCAATAGCAAATTTCAGGTTTTCCGGCATCATTGGCGGAGCCTGCTGACGCATACCCATCATCTGGTTTTGAGACTGTTTCGGAGAAAAAACAATTAAAGTCTTAATATCCGGGGGTATTGGATTATTCTTTGAAGCATCGACATTTGTAACGTTGTAGAATTTGCTCAAATACTGATTTACTTTTCCGATTTTATCGATTCCCGGCAAGTCCTCTCCCGAAAGCACACCGACTTTCTTGAGCTCTTTCTGAGTAAGTCTGTTAACAACACCTGTAATTTCATATTCGAGGTTTTGAGTGTTTCCTATAAACGGGATTGTTTCCTGTTTTCCCTCAAATAAAAATACCATACCCATATAAGCTTTCATCGCTTCAGCCCTGTCGTCTCTGTATGTTTGAACCTGAACGGGCTGAATTCCGTACTTTTGCGCTTCATTTTCTAGTTCTGTTTCGTCGCTCGGGCTGATTATTTCATATGTTATTTTTCCATTGGACGCATTTCTGTAATCGTCAAGCAGTTCCTGCAAATACCTTCTGTTGTTGTTGTATGGAGCGGGAAGATTATCCGTAAAGTAAGCTTTTACAACAAGCTTATCATCCAGGTTTCCAACAATGTTTTTGCTTGCATCAGAAAGTGTATAAATCTTATTAGGGGTCAAATCCCACCTGAAGAATATCCTCAGGGCAATGATATTAACAACAACCAAAATACCTGCAATAAGCAGAACTCTGATAATTGCCTGCTGCCTGCGGGATTCGATTTTCTTTTTTCTTTTGGTTAACCGCTCGTCTTCCAGAACTTCCTGCTCGTCAGACGATTCGTCCGCAGACTCTTCCTGCGATTCATCCTGATTTTCTAATTCTTCTGCCATATATAACTGTAAAAATTAAATTTTAATTATTAAATAACGTTTACCACTTTCGGCTTTCAAGTGATACCTTGGTTAAAAAAATTGTAAAGAAAATCATAGAGAAATAGTATATCAAAACTCTTGAATCGATAACTCCTCTCGATATATTGCTTAAGTGATAATCGGTTGTTATATACTCAAAAAATGAAACAATCGAAGGAGGAAATATCATTAACAGTTTTCCTAATAGGAAAAAGAACAAGCAAATCAGGACACTTACTATGAAAGCAATAATCTGGTTTTCGGTCAATGACGAAACAAAAACACCAATTCCTATAAAAAAACCGCTCATCAGAATAAAACCCAAAAGGCTTGTAACAAAAGGCCAGAACGCTATTGGACCTATAAATAAAATAATAACAAAATATAATATTGTAGGTGTTAGTGTAATGCAGATAAGTGTTAATGCGGAAAGATACTTGCCAAGTATAAGTTCAAGGTCATCAACAGGTTTTGTGAGCAGAAGCTCAAGAGTACCCTGTTTTTTTTCCTCGGAAAAGCTGCGCATAGTTATCGCGGGAATAAAAACAACAAAAAGCATCATCTGAATAAAAAAACTGCCGAAGAAGTCGCGCAGTGATGCAATGTTAATCTGGAAGAAGCTCATCGTAAACAAAAAGCCCGATATAATCATAAATACAATCATAACAATATAAGCAATTGGCGAATTGAAATAGGATTTCAGCTCCTTTAAATAAATCGTTTTAATGTTTTGTGTATTCATGGCTCTATCTTGTTAACTCCCTAAAAATATCTTCAAGAGACGACTGTTTAGTTTGCATCGAAAGAAGGGTTGTTTTTTGCTGCATTACTCTGGTTGAAATAACTTCGCGCAAGTCAGCCCCTTTGTCACCGTAAATATTAAAAATAAAGGAATCACCTGTATCCTTAACAAATTCCACTTTGTTAACGTTTCTTATTTCCTTCAGGGAACCCGAAAGTGAATTTTTATCGCAGTTATTTTTAACTTCAAGCGTAACAATACTCTCGCCTTTTGATTTTGCCTGAAGCTCCTCCGGTGTTCCGTCAGCAACAATTTTTCCTTTATTAATAATGATTACCCTGTTGCATGTTGCCTGAACCTCAGGGAGAATGTGTGTGGAAAGAACCACGGTTTTTTCCCTGCCAAGCTTTTTAATTAAATTTCTTATCTCGATAATCTGGTTCGGGTCAAGACCGGATGTAGGTTCGTCAAGAATTAAAACTTCGGGATTGTTAATCATTGCTTGTGCAAGTCCCACGCGCTGCTTGAATCCTTTTGAAAGCGTCCCGATATCCTGCCCCTTAACGCTTTCCAGTCCGCACACTCTAATCATCTCGTCTCTTCTTTTTTTGATATTTTCTTTAGGGACCCCATCCAGTGCTGCAACATAATCCAGGTACTCGGCAGGACTCATATCAAAATACAACGGGTTAATCTCAGGCAGATACCCTATTTTTCTTCTGACCTCAAGCGATTTTTCCTCAACATCCATTCCCTCAACCTGAACCGTACCTGAAGTAGGAGGAAGGTATGTTGTGATTATTTTCATCGTGGTTGTCTTTCCGGCTCCGTTTGGACCCAAAAAACCGAGGATTTCCCCTTTTTTCGTTTCAAAAGAAATATCATCTACAGCCAAAAAATTGCCGTAGTATTTCGTTAAATTACTTACTTTTATTGACATAATTTAAAATTTGGGTAAACGCAATTATAAAAATTTAATTACTTTTAAAAAAGGGATAAGTTTGGTAGAATTTGAATATTCCTCCTTTAAAAATAATCCAATTCTTCGTTTTCGTTAAGAAATTAAGATTTGGCAAGAGATTTTTTCCATGATATTCAATGTTCAAGCAATTTACATAAAGCTATAAACTATCCATTTGCATTGTATAAACAATTAAAAAACATTAGGTTTACTTTCAAAGTTTATACACCTGTATGAAAAAACTGTTATTATTTGCATTATTTTTTATTTTTACAATAAATTTTTCGTTGTATGCTAAACGGGGCTCCGGCAGTTTTCAAAGGGTCGATTTCTGGCTCACAATGCCTGACGGTATAAAACTTGACTGCACAAAGCTTATCCCTAACGGCTCGCCACCCAGCGGCGGTTGGAAATGTGCAATAGTGGCTCACGGTTTCGGGCTTTCCAAATTTTCAGAAATGCCCGAAGCGGAAGACCTTGCCTTGGAAGGGTATTACACTCTTGTTTACAGCATGAGGGACAGGGTTTCTCCGAAGGGCAGTCTAACTTTATCAGCATTATTGAAGCAAACGATTTAAAACAGGTTGTTCAGTACGTAAAAAACGATAATAACACAAATGATAACCGTATAGCAATTCACGGAGGTTCACAAGGCGGAATATTGCCTTTTATGGCTGTGGCCACCGGAATGCAGGTGAGGACACTTATAACCGACCTTGCATCGCCTGAAGCGGGCTCAAACTGGATTGAAAACGGTAACATTAAAATGACTTTGCTGTGGTCTTTGAGCTATCCCCAGAATATCGTCAGATATAATTCTCTTGTATCAAGATTCAGAACATGGGTGCTTTCAAGTGCCAGGGATAAGTGGGACAGCTTAATATACTTTCTTCCTCAAAACAGGGAGTTCTTATCACAGGTCGGAAACTGCCAGATACCGATATTAATCCAAAACACATGGCAGGACAGGTTTTTCAACACACTTGGAATGATTCGCTCTGCATATATTTTGCCATACAATAATTATAGAATGTATTTCGGACCAATGGACGGGCACGGCTCTGATTACAATATCAATGAGGAAATCTTTAAGGAGCAGATTTACGGCGACTGGCTGGATTATCACCAGCTCAATATCCAAAACAACGTAATGAACGTGAATGAGAAATTCACATATTGCCTCAGCAGCTTTCCAACTCAGGGAGACAGCAGTTACTGGTCATGGCAGAGGTTTTACTCGCCTACCTGGCCTCCTAACGGAGTCCAGAACATTAAACTATACTTTCATCCTGGCGGACTTTTGCATATGTTAAGTTATTCCGGTTCAACTTCCTATTTTACGTTTTTAAATGATGTCCTCAATCCTAATGTTTCTATGGAAACGCTTGCAAATTATGAGTTTAATATAGATTCATTGAGAAACAGGAATTTATTTGATAAACGTGAAGTAATTTTTGAAACCCCCGCACTTCTCCAAAACGCAAGACTTATGGGAACTCCTTACGTATATCTTTATTACTATTCCGATGCTGACTTATGCCAGATTAATATGCAATTGTTTGAGGTTGAGCCGAACGGAAACGAAAAGCTTGTAACCAGAATCAACTGGACGGATAGATATAATATACCAAACGTAGTAAGACAAAAATATGTAAACGGACAGGCAATCGGGCATTTGTTCAAAGCGGGAAACAGACTCAGAATAAAGATTACAAATATAGACAGCCAGCCGCCATATAAAGATTTTTTCCTGAGAACTAATCCATTCGTTCTTCCAGTGCTTAAAAGAGCGAATAACCGAATATACGTATCCGGAAGTTCAAAATCATACATTGAGCTACCCATGCTGAATTTTGTAATAGGCATTCATCAAATTTCGTCCGAAATTCCCAACGGTTTTAAGCTTCACCAAAATTATCCAAATCCGTTTAATCCCATTACTAAGATAAGATTTGAAGTCCCTCCAACGGGAAAAAATAACTATGTTCAAATCAAGGTCTACGATGTTGCTGGGAAGGAGTTGACAACACTTGTCGATGAAAATCTTAATACAGGAGTTTACGAAACTGATTTCGATGGTTCGAATTTTGCTTCAGGTGTTTATTTTTATAGAATTGTAAGCGGTAATTATTCAAAAGTCAAGAAAATGATTTTGGTTAAATAAATGAATCAAAATCTAATACTTACTGAATAGTGATAGTAATCATACTCAAGCATCCGGTTTTCACCCTCACTCTTTTTAATAGCGGACCCCATCATATAGCTTATAATTAGATTCTTTGCAACAAAACCAATTATCGACTTTATAATGCTGTTTCCGGGGACTAAAAATTTTAATGACGTTTCTACTGCCATAACCGCAGCCCCCTGAATAGCCAGAGGCTTAAAATGCTGCTTTACACCTTTTATTGGAACAAAACAGCTGATATTATGATGTGCATGAATACTAATAAAGCCCCAGGGTTTTAACTGCATTTGAGGCGTAAAGTTGATAATTGCATATTTTTCCCAAAAACCCCCGAAACGTACATTGCTCCTGAATGAAGAAACAATATTAAATGATTCGGTATTTGTTTTCTTTGCACTCAACTGGTAGCTTAAGAACATTCCTGCAATTTTAGATTGATTGATTTCATTCTCATTTTTAATTATGGAAATTCTACTCTCATCTACAAGAGAAGGTTTTTCAACCTGATTTAAATTATCCTCATCTTTTATAGATATATCCTGAGCAAAAGAAAAGCTGAGAAGAGAAATTACAGGAAGAAAATATTTTATAACCAGGTCCTTCATGGTTATCAATTATTTTTTTTAAGCAGATAGAGTAACCCTATAAAATGGTTATTTTTTTTGATTATTGCAATAGGGCTGAGTTACTTTTTTGAGAGACCTTAAATAAAGGAGAACTCTGTTTCGATACCGTAGAATTTCTTTAAAAGCTCAAAAATCAGATAGCTGGAATCGCCGAACCCGTAAGTGTAGTTGTATTTTGACTGGTGGACCTGCCTGTAATGAAGCGCGTCGGTTAAGAAGGTGGATATTTCGGTAGTATCAAAAGGCAGCAGTTTAGCATTTTTCTTTAAAACTTCGGGTCTTTCCGTTGTTTTGCGGAGAACGCCGCAGGGAACGTTAAAGAAAAGAGACTCTTCCTGCAAGCCGCCTGAGTCAGTAAGTATGGAGCCGGAATTCTTCACATATCCGAGCATTTCGAAATAGTCATGAATCGGGTCCATAATAACGAGTCTCTTATGCGAACGCCCGTTCATTACTGACTCAAAGCTTTTTTGGATTAACGGATTCGGGTGCATTAAATGGAGGATTTTTGTATATCCTTTTAATTCGTCTGTAAGTGAGTTTAATATCTGTGCATACTGCTTTACATTATTCCAGTTTTCCCTTCGGTGTAGTGTACTTAATATATAATTTTTCTGGTTTGGCTCTTTAATTTTTCTTTCTTTAATCAGTGTAAATATTGCATCGTTTATAGTGTTGCCAATTACAAAAATTTTATCGTGCTTAATGCCCTCGTTGATTAAGTTATCTCTGTTAATTCCCTTCGGGCAGAAATGCATAGTTGCCATTCTTGCAATTGACTCGCGCATAAATTCCTCGGGGAAAGGATTCATTTTATCAAGCGTTCTCAGTCCGGCTTCTACATGAAAAACAGGTATATGGTTTAAAAATCCCCATAGGGCTCCGGCAAAAGCTGATGCCGTATCACCCTGAACTATTATTCCGTTTAGGTGATCTTTTTTTATCTGGGACCTTTCGCTGAATTTTTCATTGAAATCATTAAGAAGGAGCGCAATAAGCTCGTTTAGGTCTGATGAACGATTCCTTTTCTCCATGGATTCAATATCGGGAACGATGCCAATGTTAAAGAGAATGTCACTTGAAATTCTTTGTTGGAGAGTGTTATATAATATTGGATAAAACTCCTCGGATTTTTTAAGAATCCTGTATAAAACAAAGAGTTTTATGATTTCGGGGCGTGTTCCGAAAAAAAATACAATTACCTTTTTGCCTTTAAAATCCTGCGGGTCTAATCCAACATTTATGTTTTCGGGGATCATTATGATTTACAGATATGCAAGTTAGCCAATTGATTTATAAGATAAAATGAACAAAGGCTTCGCTAAATTGTAAAACAGCATTAAAGAAACTTTTGCAAAAAAAAATAAAAAAGGCAACCCGAGATGAAAGATTGCCATTCAATTAACCGCATCATTTGCTAATTTTAGTAATGTTCGGTAGATTCCCAAACAACTTTGTGGCGCATGCTCATAAAAACTCTCAGTGCACGGAAAGTAGCGAAGAAGTTAATCAGGTTGTCAAAGTTCAGCCTTATAAGACTGAATAAGGCATATTTAAATCCGTACCAGCTGTAGGTAAAAATAAACCTGTGTAAAAGCCTCCACACCATAAAGACGAAACATGCCCACAGGAAAAACCAGAGAGCGCTGTTTTGCTCAACTGCCGATTCAAACACCCTTACCCCAAGACCAAATCCGAGCAAGTATAACAAAAACACAGCAAACACAATATTGGAAAGCAGGACCATAAAATTGCTGAATATAGTTTTCCTGTCTCTCATTAGAAAATATTTAGTTTTAAAATTCCCGGTCCACTTATGCATTTTCCAGTTCTGGAAGCATATTCCTGCTGTCCACCTGGAGCGCTGTTTAACAGCCGCCCAGAAAGTATTGGGGAAATATTCGCCTGTGGCAACTCTCGAATTTGGGTTACTGCTGTCTAATAATAAATTAACATATGCAGTTTTATATCCTATTTTAAATAATCTTAAGCCAAGCTCATAATCTTCGGTTAGATTTGCGTCATTAAATACGTGTGAATAGTTCTTTTCAAGAGTTGAAAATATATCTCGTTTGAACGCCATTCCGGTTCCGGCAAACGGTATAAAAACTTTAAGTGCCTGGCGGACAATCAGGTCTTTTGAATGAACTTCGGCAAATGCGTCGCAGTATGTTCTGTGAATGAATTTCCCTCTGTCGTCTTTTATAGGTACAACTGGTATCTGTACGGCATCAACTCCCTGATAACCAATTATGTAATTAAACAGCTTCAGCGAAAGCGGGTGTATGAAATCCTCCGAGTCGTGAATTAAAACAACATCAAACCTATGGTTTGTATCCTGCTCAAACCTGCTCAAGGAAGCGTAAACGTTGTTGAGATTATCTGCTTTTGTGGTTGGTCCGTCCTTTGAGGTAACGCAAATTACAACTTTATTGTTTTTCTGAGCTATTCTTTTTACTACCTCAAGTGTTTTTGTATCGTTGGGATAAACCCCTACAAAAATCGTAAAGTTGCTGTACCTCATTTTGCTTAACGCATAGGTCAGGGTTCTGCCTATTACCTTATACTCCCTCCACGCGCATATTATAAGTGCAATTGAGTTCTCGTCAACAGCCAGGACATCATCCATATCCGGAAGACTTCTTCGGTACTTCCATCGGTTAAACCAGTATAATAAGTCTACCAATACATCATCGATGCCGCTTATTACAAGCAGAACTGAACATATCCATAATAATACCGTAAAAACTTCCTGCATATATTTTTATATTTTTGATCTGAAGTTAAACAAAAATCCGGCTTTTATCTGAAATGAATTTTTTCTGCTTCCGTAGAAATATGTCTTAAAAGTTGGCTCAACGAACAATAAAGGGAAATACATTACATTTGGCTTAAATCTAACCCCTGTGCCTACTTCAAGATAATTATTGTAATCAAGCTTGCGGCTATCGAACTGGATATTTTCGACCAAATAGTTTTCAATATAGCTGTAGCCTCCGGTATGAAATCTTAACACCTGCTGGAGAACAACTTGCAGGAAGGCATTACGGTATTTATAGTCATACATTGCCGCATAATACATATCCATGTACAGGCTTGTTTTTGTTGACGAACGGCTTGAAACATATACTTTTCCTTCTCCGAAGCGGTTGTAATAAATGAGCATTGGCTTTAGATTAATCTTGCTTGAATCTAAGTCTATCTGTCTTGTATAGCCGATTCTAAACTCAAAGAAAAGGTTTTTTAAAATGTAATAGCGGAAGAATCCCCCGATTTCAAAAAACCGGTCATTATAAATAAATGCTTTCGTTGTTTTTGTATCTGTGTAAACATCCAAATAAGGACCGGCGTAAAAGTTTTTGCCGATTTTAAAATTAATATGGGCAACTAAATTGGCAATATAGTTTTCCTGATACGAGTCAAAGTAATTATAAAAATAAAGGTCGATTGACCTGGGTGCAGTAAATGAGCGTTCCTCCCTGATAACAAGTGCTGCTGACTTTGAAATCTCAACATCCTTTGAATTTGACGAGTGTCTTCCGACATAGTCAAACTGCCTTAGAGACCTATCATACTTTCTCTGGTCATAATATATATAACCGAGCTGAAGACGGGTTTTTGTGTCTCTGGGGTTATCCTTTAGATGGAGTTCAAAGAAATATGAAGCAGTGGTTCTGTTTCCCTGATTTAAGTAATAATATCCGGAATCTGCATATGATTGAGAGAAGGTGACTCGTAGCGAAATTATTAGAATTACTACAGGGAGTACAAATTTAAACATAAGTTTCTAAAGAATTTATATAATTGTTTTCAGAAAATGAAATAAAATAACTTTTTTAAGTTACCTGATAAGAACTTATAAATTTGCGCAAACCCCCTCTATAATAATAATAATTTTTTATTTAAAATCAAATCTAAATTTTTTCGTTAGACCCAAATTAGTTTTTTGGGGTATTGAACTCAATACCAAATTTACGTTATACATCAATAAATTAGTTACCTAAAATCGTGTGTTTTTTGAAAGAATTGCTAAAAATTTCATATTTTTATATTTTTGTAAATGGCAATTTTCACATTTGCTGTTGAGACTTCCTGCGATGAGACCTCAGCCGCTATTTTGAGCGATAATACAGTTTTATCCAACGTAATATCTTCTCAATATTTTCATAGTGAGTTCGGGGGCATAGTTCCTGAACTTGCGTCAAGGGCGCATATTAAGACAATAGATAAAATCGCAGGTTCTGCCCTAGAAAAATCTGGAATTAAAAAAAACAATATAAATTTAGTTGCGGCAACAAGAGGACCAGGCCTAATAGGCTCACTTTTAGTCGGTTATAATTATGCTAAAGCTTTTTCAATAGCCCTAAATATTCCATTTATTGGAATTAACCATATAGAATCACACCTATTTTCTTGCTTCATAGGCCAAGACGAGATTGAATTCCCTTTTATAGCTTTGGTAGTATCAGGCGGACATACAATTTTGTTTTTAGTAAAAGATTATACAAATTACAATGTTTTTGGTGAGACCCAGGACGATGCAGCAGGCGAGGCATTCGATAAAGTTGCTAAAATGCTCGGGCTGGAATATCCCGGCGGGCCTGCAATTGATAATCTTGCAAAAGATGGCGACGAAAATTATCACAGCTTTCCTTCGGCAAATTTAAAGGCTCAAATTTATGATTTTTCGTTCAGCGGGATAAAAACGTCTGTTCTCTATTTTTTGAAAAAAAGATTTAACGATAAATCTAAATTACCTTTGAATGATATTTGCGCTTCATTTCAAAAGGCTGTTGTGACCTCTCTTGTAGAAAAAACAATGCTTGCTGCAAAGAATTTCGGAATAAAAAGCATTGCCATATCAGGCGGAGTTTCAGCAAATTCAAAATTAAGGAGCGGATTTTTAAAATTTGAAAACGATAGCTATAAAATCCACTTCCCGGAGAAGATTTATTCTACCGATAATGCTGCCATGATTGGGTATTATGCTTATTTAAAATATAAGTATTCTCTGGAAAAAGATTGGCAGAAGGAATTATTTGAACAAGCATTTGCAAGATTTAAAAATTAGAAATAATGCCTGATAAAAAGCAAAACAGAGCGGTAATTGAAGTCGACGAGCAATTACTTGGTGATATTTCTGATTTAATAAAAAGCAAATCAGATACACTTCTTAAAAACATACTTGCAGATATTTATCCTGCCGATATTGCATTAATAATCGATGACCTGACACAGGAAGAAGGAATTGAGTTATTCAAGCTGCTTGATTATGAGACACAAGCGGAAGCGATTTTAGAGCTGGGGGATTTTCAGAAAGAAAATATTTTAAACAGCCTTTTGCCGGACGAAATAACAGGGATTGTCAGTAAAATGGATTCCGATGATGCAACAGATGTTGTAGGCATGCTTGACAACGAAAAAGCACTTGAAGTTCTTGAAAGAATGACCGCCGAGGATTCAAGTGAAGTCAAGGAGCTTCTTGTATACGATGAAAGCACAGCCGGCGGTATAATGCAAAAGGAGTTTGTAACAGTTAATGCAACGGACTCCGTGAACAAGGCGGTTGATATAATCCGCGAAAAGGCACCTGATAACGAACATCTTTATCATGTGTGGGTTACAGATGAGGAAGGAAAGCTAGCCGGCATTGTATCCCTAAAAAAAATAATTGTGGCTCTTGATACTCCTGCAATGATTATGGCAGATATCATGTCAATAGAAGTAATTTCCGTTGATGTTAATACTGACCAAGAGGAAGTTGCAAATATTATGAGAAAATATGACCTTGTTACTTTACCTGTGGTTGATTCAAGTGAGCGGGTTGTTGGAAAAATATCTTTTGACGACGTAGCCGATATTATGGAGGAAGAATTTTCCGAGGATGTTGCTAAAATTGTAGGTTCAGATGCCATGGAGCTTGAAAGCAAGTCGCCTTTTCAGATAGCATGGTTAAGACTTCCCTGGGTTTTAATCACTCTGGGAATACAATTTTTTGCGGGAGTTGTAATTAATTATTATGACCAGACATTGACAAAAGTTATACTTCTTGCCTCGTTTATGCCGATTATTTCTGCAATCTCCGGAAATACCGGGCTGCAGGCTTCGGCTATGACTGTTCGGGCACTTGCAACCGGAACAGTAACACTGGGAAAGTGGGCTGAACCTGTTAAGCGTTCCCTTAAAATTAGTCTGATAATCGGCTCAATATGCGGTATAATTATTGGATTAATCGGGGGATTATGGTACGGCAAGCTGATCTTTGGTCTTGTCGTTGGTATTTCAATGTGTATCTCAATTAACATTTCTGCCTTTGTAGGTACTACAACACCGTTATTATCCAAAAGAATTGGCTTTGACCCCGCAATTACAGTGGGACCGTTTGAAACAGCTTTTCAGGATGTAGTGGGTATTACGGTATTTTTAACTCTTGCTACATTTTCACTAAAATGGTTATTATAAAATTAAAACGAGTATAGAAAAAAGATTTTTAAAATATCTTGCTCCCGCAGACACAGTCACACTTGGGATGTTTTCTACCCTTATCCTTATCTATATCTTTTTTAATTCAGGTATTGAATTCTGGTATTTTTTCATTACTCTAAACTTAATTCTAATATTTACAATTTGGAAAATTGTCACAAAGTATGAAGAAAAAGTTCAATTGAATAAAATTAATGAGAGCACTGAAAAATCTTTCTTAAAAATACTTCGCTACTGGTACGGAGTTGCAGCAATACTTATTATTTTTAAGCAGGTTTATTTTATAGTGTATTCTCTTAAGCCATCTGACTGGGATTTACTTTTTATAAAAATGGATTTTATTATATTCGGCGTAAATCCTACCCAATGGGTTTACAGATTTGAAAATCCAATATTAACCGAATTCCTTCAAATCATTTACGCTTATTATTATCCGATGATTGTTGTTTTCGGGCTGGAATTATACTTATGGAAAAGGTTTAAAGAATATAAGTATACCATATTTATTATTTTTTTCAGCTTTTATTTCAGTTATCTACTGTATATGATTTTCCCCGCAAACGGCCCTCGATTTCACCTGCATGATTTCAGTGCCATATCATCCGAGCTGCCGGGGCTGTTCCTAACAGAATATATTCGGGAATTTCTTAATTTCGGAGAGTCAATCCCGAGCAGTGTACCCAATCCGCAGGATTATGTTCAGCGGGACGTTATGCCGAGCCTTCATATCATAACTGCATTTTTGATTATGTATCTTTCGTGGAAATTCAACTCAAAATCATTTTATTTTTATCTTCCTTATTTTTTATGTATGGCAGCAGCAACAATATATTTAAGATATCACTACGTAGTTGACATACCGGGGGGTTTAATTGTTTGTGTGATTACGATATTACTTGGTAAGTTAGTATATAAGGGAAACCTGATTGATTAATACTCAATTCCCTGCCGTGCCTGAATCCCCTTATCAAAATAATGCTTGATTTTCCTCATTTCTGTTATCAAATCGACTTTTTCCTCGAGTCCCTCAATTAGCTTATGTCCGGTCATTACGAGCTCAAATCTTCTTTTTTTATTATATAAATCTATTATTTTGAACACATCTTCTTTTTCAATTAAATGATAAACTACGGCAGCAATTATTTCATCTAGGATTAATAAATCTTGTTTTCCGCCTCTTATTAATTTTTTTGTAATACTAAGTGCTCTTTGTGCTTCTTTAAAATCCTCATCTGCATTCTTAAACCTGAATGTTCCATCCTTATTCATTCTTTCGCAGCCAGTTCTGTAAACTTCAAGGGGCAGGTTTTGTTTTTTAAGTTTTCTGAGTGTAATATGCTCACTGTAATGTTCCGTTTGCTCATCATACCCTTTATCGAACTCGACAATTGCTATCTTTTTGCCTGCACCCAAAGCCCTGATTGCAAGTCCAATTGCCGCCGTTGTTTTCCCCTTGCCGTAGCCGTAATAAAGGTGGATCTGGTGCTTTTTTTCATCAGGGAGTTTTTTGTAATCTTCAATAATTTTTTTTATCTTTTCCTTATACTTTTTACCGCCGGCTTCGCGTGCCTCTTTTAACGATATTTTTTTCTTCTTCAGCGTCATTCTAAATCAGTAAAATCTATTTCTAATCGTTTATCCCCGAAATTAAGCTGTTTGTATTTTACACCAGCCATATCAAGCATTTTCTTTGATGCTTTAACTGAGTCGGTATCTTTGTACTTATCGGAAAGAAAAATTATTTCTTTAATGCCTGACTGTATTATCAGCTTCGTACATTCATTGCAGGGGAAAAGTGCAACGTAAATTCTGGAGCCGTGAAGGTCTTTGGTCGAGTTTAAAATTGAATTGGCTTCCGCATGAACTACATAAGGATATTTGGTCTCATTCGGCTTGTCAGAAGATTTCTCCCAGGGAAGCTCGTCGTCGCTGCAGCCGATTGGGAAACCGTTATAACCGATTCCGACAATTTTGTTATACTGGTTTACGATACAGGCTCCGACTTGAGTATTGGGGTCTTTGCTCCTTTTTGCAGAAAGAAGGGCAATACCCATAAAATATTCGTCCCATGAAATGTAATCTTTTCTTTTCATTTTATTGTCATTCCCGTGGAAGTGGGAATCCATATTTTTACAAATATTTATCCAAACTCTTTTTTAATTCTTCCAGGGTCCCGTCATTAATAACCAAGTAATCCGTAAATGCAATAGGTCCCCCTTTATCGAGATTCTCAATTTCACTTACATCACGGCTTATCGATTCCTCATAGCTAAGCGGTCTGGCGGAGCGTTTTGCGAGCCGCTCGTATCTCAATGCTTTTGTTGTGTAAATGGTAAGCAGTTTAAACGCATCGCCGAACTTTTCTTTCAAAATTTTAAACTCATCCCACGAATAAAGACTTTCAACTACTACACTATTGTGTTTTACAAACTCTTCTATTACAGTCATACTTTTTACAGCCATAGCACCCATGCCCAACTCTTTGCGGAGATTTTCCCTCGTTTCTTTTTCGTTTTTTTCATTTATTTCAAGCCCAAGCCTTTTCATTTCATTCAATACCACCTCTCCGAAATACACCTGTTTAAAGCCCTTTTCAACAAAAAATTTTACTGCTTCCGATTTACCTGAACCACACATTCCAGTGACTGCAATTATTTTATTCAACCAACGTCTCCCCCAATCTGAATTGGTTCAAATTCCGTTTTGCCTGTCTGAATCATAAGCTCAACGTAGGGTATGCACAGTTTACAGTTTTCGCCGAATGTAATATATTTTTTAAGCTCTTCAAATGTTTTAATGTTACTGTGAACCATAAGCTGCTGTATATCAGAAAATAATCGGTTATAACAAACACACCGGTCAACCATCGTTTTTTGAGCTTACACTTCCACTTCTTCAACGGGCTCATACGCTAAAACAGGGGCGAGCCATTTTTCTGCATTTTCGACTGAAATATTTTTTCTTCCCGCGTAATCTTCAATTTGGTCCTGAGCAATTTTTCCGACATTAAAGTATTTGGATTCAGGATGGGAAATATACAAACCGCAAACCGATGATGCCGGATACATTGCAAAACTTTCAGTCAAAATAATGCCGGCTTTATTTTCCGCATCAAGTAAATCGAATAATATGCGTTTTTCAGTATGGTCGGGCTGAGAGGGATAACCGGGAGCAGGTCTTATTCCGGTATATTCTTCTTTAATAAGCTCCTCATTAGAGAGCTTTTCACCTTTTGCATAACCCCAGAACTCTTTTCTAACAAGCTCATGCATAAGCTCTGCAAATGCTTCTGCAAGCCGGTCTGCAAGGGCTTTGAGAAGGATACTATTATAGTCATCATGCTCTTTTTTAAATCTTTCAAGAACCGTTTCGATGCCTACACCAGAGGTTACAGCGAACCCTCCGAAATAATCGATAACTCCAGATTCTTTGGGTGCAATAAAATCAGCAAGACTTAAGTACGGCTGTTCAATAGTCTTTTGCGCCTGCTGGCGCAGCATATGGAATGTAGTTAAGACTTCATTGCGTTTGTCATTAGTATATAACTCAACGTCATCCCCAACTGAATTTGCGGGGTACAATCCGATAACGGCTTTGGCTGTAAGCCATTTATTTTTTATTAACTCCTGCAGAAGCTTGTTTGCATCATCATATAATTTTTTGGCTTCCCTGCCATAGGTCAGGTCATCAAAAATTCTCGGATATTTCCCCTTAAGTTCCCACGTTAAAAAGAAAGGGGTCCAGTCGATTCTTTCTTTAATTTTCTCAAGCGGGAAATTATCAAACACTTTATTGCCGGTAAATGAAGGTTTGGCAACAATGGTTTTTGCCCAGTCGATGATTAACTTTTTGCCACGCGCCTCTTCGATTTTTAAAAACTTTTTCAGTTCCTTCTTGCCTTTATGAGAGATCCTCATTCTGTCGTATTCCTGCTTAACCAAGCCGATAAACTTATCCCTGTTATCTTTGTTCATCAAATTACCAGCTACAGATACGCTTCTTGATGCATCCAAAACATGTATAGTCGGACTGGAATAATTAGGTGCAATCTTTACGGCAGCATGAATTTTTGAAGTTGTCGCACCGCCTATAAGAAGCGGAACTTTAAACCCCTGCCTTTCCATTTCCTTTGCAACGTGAACCATTTCATCAAGGGATGGAGTAATTAACCCGCTTAAGCCGATTATATCAACATCTTTTTCCCTTGCCACCTGCAGTATTTTCTCCGAAGAAACCATTACACCCAAATCTATTATCTCATAGTTATTGCATCCAAGAACAACACCCACAATGTTTTTTCCGATATCATGGACATCACCCTTTACAGTTGCAAGAAGGATTCGCCCAGCAATATTCGAAGCTCCTTTGGACTTATCCTTTTCTATAAAAGGAGTAAGGTATGCCACCGCTTTTTTCATTACACGGGCGCTTTTAACAACCTGTGGTAAAAACATTTTGCCCGAACCGAATAAATCACCCACAACGTTCATCCCGTCCATTAACGGACCTTCGATAACGTCAAGCGGTTTCGAGTATTTTTTTCGGGCTTCCTCAGTATCCTCTTCGATATTATCAACAATTCCCTTAATTAATGCATGTTTTAAACGTTCTTCAACAGATGTATCTCTCCAGGCATTATCCTGCTCGATAACTTTCCCTTTGGATTTAACACTCTCAGCAAATTCAACCAGCCGTTCTGTAGCATCAGGTCTTCTGTTCAAAAGTACATCTTCAACCCGTTCAAGCAGGTCTTTGGGAATTTCATCATAAACTTCAATCATGCCGGCATTAACAATTCCCATATCCATACCTGCTTTAATTGCATGATAGAGGAACGCCGAGTGCATTGCCTCACGAACAAAATTATTGCCTCTGAATGAAAACGAAATGTTGCTTACTCCTCCGCTTACTTTTGCAGCTGGTAAATTTTCTTTTATCCATTTGATCGTATTAATATAATCAACGGCATAGTTGTTATGTTCTTCTATACCTGTTGCAACGGTCAGAATATTGGGGTCAAAAATTATATCCTGAGGAGGAAATCCTACTTTTTGTGTAAGTATTTCATAGGACCTTCTGCAGACCTGAATTTTTCTTTCAAATGAGTCTGCCTGCCCTTTTTCATCAAAAGCCATAACAATAACCGCTGCGCCGTACATTCTTACTTTTTTAGCGTGTTCAATGAATTTTTCTTCGCCTTCTTTTAAACTAATCGAATTAACAATGCCTTTTCCCTGAATACATTTTAACCCTGCTTCTATAATTGACCATTTGGATGAATCAATCATAACCGGAACACGGGCAATATCAGGCTCAACAGCTGCGAGATTCAAAAACTTAACCATTGCAGCTTCTCCATCGAGCATGCCTTCATCCATATTAACATCTATAACCTGCGCACCGCTTTCCACCTGCTGGCGGGCAACGCTCAATGCTTCTTCGTAATTTTCTTCTTTAATCAGCTTTGCAAATTTTGCCGAACCAGTAATATTGGTTCTTTCTCCTATGTTAACAAAATTTGTCTGAGGTGTAATATTCAACGATTCTAAACCGCTTAATCTAAGATAGGGTTTTACTTCTGGAATTTTCCTCGGCGCCAATCCCTCAACAACCTTTGCTATTTGTCTTATGTGGTCTGGAGTTGTACCGCAGCATCCGCCGATAAAGTTAAGAAATCCGCTTTTAGCGAAATCAAAAAGATATGAAGCAGTTTCTTCGGGAAGTTCATCATATTCGCCAAACTCATTTGGCAGGCCCGCATTTGGATAGCAGCTAAGATAGACGCTAGCTTTTTCTGAGAGTTCTTCAATGTAAGGACGCATCTCTTTTGCTCCGAGCGAGCAATTCAATCCAACGCTTAAAAGACCCGCGTGGGAAACGGAATTCCAGAATGCCTCAACAGTTTGCCCTGACAGGGTTCTTCCGCTTAAATCAACAATAGTTCCTGAAACCATTATGGGAAGGTTCTTCCCGATTTCTTCGAAATATTCATTAATAGCAAATAATGCTGCTTTGCAGTTAAGGGTATCAAAAACGGTTTCAACAAGAAGTATGTCAACTCCGCCCTCAATTAAGCCTCGAATCTGTTCTTGATACGAATTCTTTATAAAATCAAAAGTGACTGAGCGAAAGCCGGGGTCGTTAACATCGGACGAGATTGATAGGGTTTTATTCATGGGTCCGATAGCTCCCGCGACATATCTGGGCTTATCGGGCGTCAAAGAGCTAAACTTAACTGCAGCAGCTCTTGCGAGCTTTGCAGCTTCAAGATTCATTTCGTAAACATATTTCTCGGCTCCGTAATCGGACTGCGAAACGGGATTTGCATTAAAAGTGTTTGTTCCGATTATATCAGAGCCGGCATCAAGATATTGCTCATAAATTTTTGAAACTATCTGAGGCTGGGTGATATTTAAAATATCATTATTGCCTTTAAGGTCCTGCTTGTGATTTTTAAGCTTTTCCCCCCTGAACCCTTCCTCGCTAAGCCGCAGCTTTTGAATCATCGTTCCGCGTGGTCCGTCAAGGATAACAATTCTCTTTTTTAGCTCATCAATTAGCCGTGATATCATAAACGCAGGTTTACTTTCTAGCTTTACTTTTTTCTAAGGTGATTGCTTCAGTATATTTTTTTACAATTTCATATATCCCGAACATTGCGGTAACATAGAATAAATCACCTGCAAGCGAATTCCTGAAAAAGGGAATTGCCATCGTGTATGATTGTATAAGTCCGCTAAAATTCATTTCATAGAACATGCCGCTTGTCCACACTCCAAAGTTGGTGACTAGGAAAAATATAACCGAAGAAACAAATGCAGTACCAAATATGTATCCTGCTTTTTTAAATCCGTTAGAGTTTTCAACTCTTGATTTAAGCCACAAACCAATTAATGCAATTAATAGAAATGTTCCGTATACCCAATATATATAGGAATAGAACCCTATAAATGTATCGCTTATAACAAGAGCTATTAACGGAATTATAAATGCATATTTTTTATTAAGGTAAGCGCCTGAAAAAAGAGCAATTGCGGTTATCGGTGCAAAATTCATCGGGTGAGGTATAAGTCTTGAAAAAACCGCAAATAATATCAATATAACTGCTATAATAAAGTTTGCCATTAATGATTCTCCTTATTAATATTTATAACTTAATTCTAACTTGTAATTTCTAAGTGGCATCGGATATCCAGATACTACCTGGTAATCTTCATTAAATAAATTGTTCATTAAAAACTTAAGCGATAACTCGCCATCAAAAACAATAAAACCCGTAGCTATATTTACGTCTATCCGTTCGTAATAAGGCGTAAATATTGTATTTTCAAAATTTACGTACCTTTTTCCCGTGAAATTATAGAATACGTTAAAAGATACATATTTAATTACATTACTTGAAGTCAAATAATTAAACATAAATTGGGATTTAAACATCTCTTTAGGTATGTATATCAGCTGTTTGTTGTATGAAGGGTCGTCAGGAAAGTCTTCATTTTTCTTTTTCGCGGTTCCGTAGTTATAGCTGAACCCAAGAGTCAGACTTACTTTCCCGAATAAACTGATGCTGGATTTAATCCCCGCGTCAATTCCTTCCGACAGAACTTTTCCAATATTTGCAGGACGCCAAATCCCATCAATGCCGGGCTTCCACAATAGTCTTTGAGTTGTTGTTATATTGTGATATGACACTTCGACAGTATTTGCAGCTATTAAATTAAACCTGAAATATAGACCGGCATCAAAATTTACCGAGCGTTCGGGTTTTAAATTTTTGATTCCAAGCTCTTTCCAGTAAAGCATATTAAATGTCGGTGACCTGAAATTATTTCCTAAGGTTGATTTAAAAGTCAAATCAACTTTGCAGGCAGGTTTTATATTTATTCCCAGCTTTCCGGTAAAAACATTTTTGCTTTCAATGTTCGAATAATAGTCATACCTTACAGCCGGGTATACAGTAACTTTAGAAAATACTGCATCTCTGACTTCATACTTACCCGCAGTGTAAATGCCAGCTTGGAATAAATCACCCTCTTCGGTATCATTGCTTTTTATTGTATAATACCCTGCTTCGTACCCGAAATCAAACCCGAATTTTTTTAAAGGCAAGTAGGAAAAATTGCTTCTGTTAATATGTGAAAACAATTTATAAAAACTATTAATCGGAATTGAAAGACTGTAAGTCGCCGGGTCAAAATATTTCATAAGAGAATATTGGTAATCAAATGATACATTTAAATACCAGTTATTATTTAAAACCCTGCTTATAGATGCAGAACTCATGAGATTATAATCAATCTGCCTCGCAGACGAAGGTGTATAACCAAGCTCAATACCCGGGAGTCCCCTGTTAAAATGGCCGTAATAAGTAATTACCCGTAAATCCGTTTCTCTGTTTAAAAAAATATTAAAATCAAAGTTAAGTGATTGAGTATTATAATCCGACTTTTCTCTTTGCTTTAAAACTTCATTGAAACCGTTGAAGAAATGATATTCATAGTTATTTTCTGCTCTCTCGTCAGAAAAAGATAGCCGGTAGTTGATAAAATTATTTCCATTTTTCATAAGGTTATGAGAAAATTTCGCGAAAAACTTTTTAAAATCGTAGGAACCTAAACCTGATTTGAGCTGAAAAGAAAACGGGCGGTTAAAACTATTTCTTTTTGTAAAAATATTTATTACTCCGCCGATTGCCTCGCTCCCGTAGAGGGAGGATGAACCTCCCTCAGATATTTCTATTCTATCTATTTCATCAAGATTAAACATCGCTAAATCCACCTGTTCATGCTGCTTATTATTCAGTTTCACGCCGTCAAGCAGAACTAATGTTTGCTCGCTTTGTGTTAAATTAAGTGCAATGGTTTTAAGCCCTGAATTAAAACCGTAATCCTTAACAAATAAAGAACTGGTAATCTCCAAGGCGTCGGATAACTTGCTTCCGTTGATATTCGATATGGTTTTTTCATCAATAATCTCAATTTTGTTGGGGGCAAGCATTCGGGTCATTTTCAACCTGTTTGACTCAACGAGAATTTCATCAATTAAAACAGAATCCTTGCCCGAAGAAATATTCTCCTGGGCAAAGATATTTGAAATGAAGAAAAAAATGGATATTGAAAATAATTTTAACATTATCTTTTAAAAGCAAATCTTTTGGGCAGTTTTCCTCCAATATCCGAATAAGTGTTAAGGAGATTACCGTTTTTGTCGTAAACTCTTACCTCACCATTTACAGTCCCTCCCCTGCTGTTTGCTATGTAAATTTTGCTTTCAAAGGGGTCATATTCAATTCCATAAACATCGTCGGTCCCTGAAAATTCAATAGAAAAATTCGGATCTAAATTATTTGTCGACAAATCATACCTGTAAACTTTTTTGCCAATGTTTGATGAAAAAGATGTATCCTGTACTCCAAGCACGTATAAAGTCGTTGGATTGCCCGCAACTATTGTTCCAATTGCAGGTTCGGGAATTTGAATCGAAATAGAATCGGATATTTGGCTGGTAATTGAATCGAGAATGTATAATTTTTTGCTAGTATAAGTTGAAACATATATTCCACCGGTATTATTTGCAACTGAAATAGGCGGTTTAGAGAAAAATATTTTCGTAACATTATTAGAGCTAATGTTTATAACTGCAACGGAGTTTTCATATGTATAGCTCGCTTTTGCTATGTATATATTTCCGAGAGCAGAAATTAAATCTGACGGGTTAGGACCTACCGCAAGGGAGTCAATTAAAGAATTAAAATTCAAATCCATAATTGAAACGTAATCGCCACCAATATTAGTAACATATATTTTACTGTTAACAATTATAAAGTTATACGGGTTATTTCCAAAATTCCTAAAAGTATCCAGTCTATTATCGTCTGAATTAATTTTATAAATTGTCCCCGGTTGTCCGTATGTCCCCTGAGCTGTAATAAACAAGTCCTGATTAAAATACAATGCCATGCCGTCAGGGTAGGAATTTAAGAATGCACCGTTATTGGAATTCTGGTAAACATTGCTTTGAACTGTATTATTGGCAACATCTATAAAAGCATAATCATATGAAGCCGGCTGCTGAAATACCCCTTCATACAGAATAAAGATTCCTTTAGTCGAAACAACAGGATTGTTTATAATTTCATCCTTTTCACAGCCATTGAAAATAATTAATACGAAAAGCAGAATTGAAGCCAATGAAGCTGAAATTAACTTTTTCATAAATCTCCCGATGAAAAATTTTTAAAATTGTTTATTAAAAATAAAAACTCCCTGAATCTCCATAATCTTGAAAGAGCAAGATTACTGAGGCACAGGGAGTCCCTTTGTAATTTTAAATCTTTGCCCTCGAAGATTATCGATTATTTTACTTTCGGCAGGTCTCCTGACTCTAGAGCAGTTTCCATTTGTCTTCCCGTGGCTTTAGCAGCATCACAGTGACGATTATGAATGGTCTTCTCTATTACAGTTGCGGGGACAGCTCAGGCATTGTCCCTATATTGTCCCAATATGGTTCTCACCTGATTCCCTATTAATCGCTGTTAAATAAAGCGAACCGAAAATACTTTTATTTCAAAGAGCTTGAATTACAAAAATAACAATCTTCGAATTAGAAACCAAATAGTAGCTGGTGTAGCTAAATTTTGGTAATGGAGTATTTTCGCTGGTTCTATCTGTCATTCCTGCCTGCCTGCAGCAGGCAGGCGAAAGCAGGAATCTTGCCTCGATTTTTAAAAGATTCCGTATCAAGTACGGAATGACATTAGTGGAGGAATGAAAAATACCTCTCTACCTAAATTTTTATCAGCGTGCTGAAGGAGTTCTAAATTTATAAATTTCTTATGATTATATAAATTGCCATATTTGCAGCATATTTTCAGGAGGATTAGTTTTCAAAAATCAGAATTTGAAAAAACTTGCTGAAGTAGAACTATCCGGTTTCGGGAAATTTCCTAAAGCAGTGTGCCAGGTTTCCAGGCCTTTGAATATTGATGAAATTAGAGGATACCTTAACGAAAGCTCGGTTACGCCAAGAGGTCTTGGAAGAAGCTACGGTGACGCCGCATTAAACGAAAAAGGAATTGTTACGGAATCCGTTTTAATGAACAGGTTTCTCAGCTTCGATGAGTCAAGAGGAATTGTTAAGTGCGAAGCTGGTGTAACATATAAAGATTTGCTTGATACTTTTGTTTTAAAGGGCTGGTTTCCTCCCGTTACACCCGGAACAAAATACGTTACAATAGGCGGTGCAATCGCAAGTGATGTTCACGGAAAAAACCATCACATAGACG
Source organism: Chlorobiota bacterium (assembly GCA_022616535.1). GTDB lineage: Bacteria > Bacteroidota > Ignavibacteria > Tepidaquicellales > OLB5 > JAKEEM01. The sequence continues at coordinate 82,731 of JAKEEM010000021.1, forward strand.
GTTCAATTTCGAACTTTGTCAAAAGCTTTAAAATCCTTTCGGCTTCCGGCGAAATACTTAAGTGTTCCAGAACTCAAAATTCCGACTTGTTCTGGGCAACTGTCGGAGGAATGGGCTTAACTGGGTTTATAACCGAAGCGGAAATCCAATTGAAGAAAGTTGATTCGCAGTATATTAATAATAAAACCTTAAAACTTCATAATATCGATGAATTGTTTGAGAAATTTGAAGAATTCAATGAAGATTACCTTTATTCGGTTGCATGGCTAGATACCGTTGCTTCTGGTTCAAAGTACGGAAGAAATATTTTGTACTTAGGAAACCATTCAAGCTATAACAAACTCCCCGAAAAGTTTAAAAATAAATCAAGAGAAAGGTTCATAGAGAAAAAGATTGCTGTTCCGTTTGAAATACCCTTTGCAACTCTCAACAAATTAAGTGTTACTATGTTCAATGCTGCTATATATATGAAAGAGAAAAACGTGGAAGATTACTTGCATTACGATAAATACTTTTATCCGCTTGATTTCATATTGAACTGGAATCACATTTACAGCAAAAACGGACTGATTCAGTACCAGCTGAATGTTCCCGAAGAAGAAGGTAAGGAAGCGATTGATAAAATTCTAAAGAAAGTCGTAGCATACGGGGGCGGTTCGTTTTTAGCAGTATTAAAGAAAATGGGAGACCAAAACGGCATACTGTCATTCCCGTTTAAGGGCTATACGCTTTCAATGGATTTTCCCGTTCGCAAGGGAGTTATCCAGATGTGCAAACAACTCGATGCAATAGTTCTTGATTACGACGGAAGAACTTATCTTACGAAGGATTCGATACTTGATGAAACTACCTTTAAAAAAATGTACGATGGTTTATGGCAAAAATGGCTCGAAATAAAAATTAAATATGACCCATATTACAAATTCAGTTCTAATCTTGGGAGGAGAATCGGTTTATGCCCCTCTTAGTGCTTGGAGCAAATTCGCTTATTGCACAGGCAGCTTCAGCAAATTTTGCTGAAGCGGGGCACGAAATAATTTTTGCAGGCAGAAACAAAGAAGAGCTTTCAAAAATTGCCGGTGATTTTAATATCCGATATAAAGTAAACTGTCTCACTGAGTATTTCGATGCTTTGGATTATGCAAACCACAGGAAGTTTGTTGAAACAGTTTTTACTATCTCTCCTGAACTAAATTATGCTCTTATAGTTTTCGGATATTTAGGAACTCAGGAAAAAGCACAGAGCGATTTTACGGAGGCGCACAAAATTATCAATTCCAATTACACAGGTGTTGTTTCAGCCTGCGAATTAATTGCGGCAGAATTCGAATCAAGAAAAAAAGGAAGTATTGCAATTATTTCGTCTGTAGCTGGGGACAGGGGCAGACAGAGTAACTATATGTACGGTTCAGCCAAGGCAGGGTTATCGGCTTATTCACAGGGACTCAGAAACCGGCTGTTTAAATCGGGAGTAAATGTTTTAACGATAAAACCGGGTTTCGTTGATACACCGATGACGTATGGAATGCCTTTGCCAAAGCTTCTTGTTGCTTCACCTAAGAAAGTTGGAAAAGATATTTACAAGGCAATGATTAAAGGGAAAAATGTTATTTACACGCCTTTTTACTGGTGGTGGATTATGAAAATTGTTAAATCAATTCCCGAAACTATTTTTAAGAAACTAAAACTGTAATTTTTTAATTTTTAAAACGGGGGAAAAAATTATGGCAAGAGGTCCAATTTCACAATTTATGGAAAAGCATTACCTTCACTTTAACGCTGCGGCAATGATTGATGCGGCAAAAGCGTATGAGAATCTGATTAACAAGGGCGGTAAAATGATGATCACCCTCGCCGGAGCTATGAGTACGGGAGAACTTGGAATTTCCCTAGCTGAAATGATAAGGCAGGATAAAGTGCAGATAATTTCATGCACCGGAGCAAACCTTGAGGAGGATTTGATGAATCTTGTGGCACGCTCGCATTATGTAAGAGTTCCACACTACAGAGACTTGACCCCAAACGATGAGTGGGCTTTACTTGGAAAAGGATTAAACAGGGTCACAGATACCTGCATCCCGGAGGAACAGGCATTCAGGAGACTTCAGAATCATGTTTTTGAGTTATGGAAAGACGCCGATAGTAAAGGAGAGAGATATTTGCCGCATGAGTTTATGTATAAAATGATTCTTAGCGGGGAACTTGAGCCCTATTATGAAATAGACCCAAAAAACTCCTGGATGGTAGCAGCTGCAGAAAAAAATCTTCCAATCGTTGTCCCCGGCTGGGAAGATTCTACTTTGGGAAACATTTTTGCAGCGTTTTGCATAAAGGGCGAGTTGAAGTCTTGCACTATAAAAACGGGCATCGAGTATATGGTTTACCTAACAGAATGGTATAAGAACAATTCGAATGGAAACGGAGTTGGCTTCTTCCAAATCGGCGGAGGGATCGCCGGTGATTTCCCCATTTGCGTTGTTCCTATGATGTACCAGGATTTACAGCTACGAGACACGCCCTTTTGGAGTTACTTTTGCCAGATATCGGATTCGACAACAAGCTACGGCTCATATTCAGGAGCAGTGCCTAATGAGAAAATTACGTGGGGCAAGCTTGATGTTAACACTCCCAAGTTTATAATTGAAAGCGACGCTACAATTATCGCTCCGTTAATATTCGCATGGATTCTGGGCTGGTAAGTTGTAGTTGGACAAAGACAAATATTTAAATTATTGTTCTTTCAGCTTACTTAAAAGCGAGAACTTCTTAGAATTTCAAATCAATCCCGGCAGTTATCACTCTGGGCAATCCGACTTTAATGCCTTGAGGTCTTCTGCTTGCAATATACCTTTCATCACTTAAATTTTTGATTGATATGTATAGGCTTGAATTAAATTTCTTTAGCGTATACCTTGCAGTTAAATCAATTATAAACCTCGAGGATAATTCACCCGTTAAGCCGTCATTTGAAGGCAGAACCATATTAAGCTCATCTGTAAATTGTTTCCCCACATAATTCCCTGTAACCAAGAAATCAAATCCAACGGGTGAAAGAAACTCCAGCGAAGCTGTTAAATTGATGTTAGGTGCATATGGCAAATCATTATCTCTGACATTTGTTATATTTGTATCGCTTCCGTTGATTCTTGTTATGAATCTATCGGAATTATATTTCGACCGGCTAAATGTAGCATTTGAACTGAGAATTATATTATAATTAGTACTAAAGAATTTACCGAAGTCTATTGAAAACCCGGCTTCAACTCCAAAATGTTTCGTTTTACCTCCATTTACAAGCCCAGAACCTGTTCCGCCGGAAGAGACTGAAACAGGAATAACTTGATTTGAAAAATCAAGATAGTAGCCAGTCAGCTCAAAATAAAGCGGGTTTATTAGATTTGCCCTCACGCCAAGTTCTGTATTCCAGCTAAGTTCTGCATCAAGTTCGGTAACTTCGCCATTTGTATTTATTGCGTCTTTAATCCTCGGCGGTGCGTGCCCACGGTGTATGCCGGTGAATAAATTAATTTTCTTATTTACATAATATGAGATGCCCAAACCGGGAATTAATTGAAAATTATCACTGCTGGCTAAAACATTGGTATCTCTGCTGTTATTTCTTAAAATGTTTCTATCAAAGAAAAAAGACTCATATCTTATTCCCGGTGTAACTGTGAGATTTTTTGTAAAGTAAAACCTGTTTTGAACGAAGCCTGAAAAGGCATTTCCAGTTCTGATTTCGTCGGATACTAAAGCTCCCGATTCTGCATCCGGCTTACTTCCGTTTATCCTTTTTTCGAAAGCTCTTTCATAATGATATCTGATTCCCATATCCAACTCATTCTTGATTTTACCTATCTCATAAGATATAAAAAACCTCGGTTCAATTCCTGCAACCTGAAAGCGCCTGTCTCTAATGCCTGTGGTGCTTCTCATATAAATTGAACCGCCTGAGATTGTTGTGTCTCCCCAAATCCTTGTCGCATTACTTATGAAAGTTCTGCTGAAATCTTGTCTTCTCCAAATCCTATCGGTATTATAGCCGTATATAGTTGTAACTAATGAAGAATTCTCCGATATTTTATAATCGTGTGTAATGCTGGCAGTATATCTTCTTACATCAAGGTTATCATTTTCAGGCAAAATAGGGTAGTACTCGCCCCTCTCATACATAACCTGAGTAATACCAACGTAGGTGGCATTAGAAACTTCATCATAAGCTGCCACTTTAACCCCAAGCGTTGATTTTTTACTAAACGCTATTTTAAATTTTGCATTTGCATCAGAAATTCTATACCTTAAGACCCCCACATTATCCCCCTGTTTTCTGAATGCATTTAACAGAAAGCCAACATTGCCATGTGTTGTCCCATATCCGAGCTTACCGAAAAATATTCCGTCCTGCCCGCCCTTTAGTGTCAGGCTGGCTGTCGAACTTTGAGGAGGATCGGTCGTCAAATAATTAATAACTCCCGCAATTGTCTGAGGTCCGAAAAGTATCGACCCGCTGCCTTTTAATACTTCAATACCACTCATTTTATCAATTGGTGGTGTATAGTACATTTCGGGTTCACCGTAAGGTGCAATCGAAACTGGTATACCGTCTTCAAGCACTAGAATCGTTCGGCTTCTGTCAGGGTCGAGACCTCGTATACCCAAATTAAGCCTTAACCCCATACCTTCCTCGTCAACTACGTTAATTCCGGCTGCTCTTTTAAAGACTTCATTGCCGCTAATTGGGCTGATTAATTTGAGCTGCTCATTGCCAATTCTATATATTGAGCCCGGAATCCTGTTAATAAGTCCCTGCCGTCTGCCTATGATGTCTATCTGTGGCAGCTCAAACTTTGATTTAATACTATCTTTAAAATCCTGAGAAATAATTTGAGCATTAACAAAAACAAAAAACAATAAAAAGTAAAATTTGTGCATATATTCGATTTTTTTGTTAATTACAATAATATACTTTTAAAATTAAAAAATTATTAAGACTAAAATAATATACGACTAACTTAGTCCAATATTAATACTAAAGTAAATTTTCACAAGCCCATTTTTAAAGACTTGATTATGAAAATATTTTATATAGGACTTATTCAGTCTTATATATTAAATTTTTCAGGAAACTTATTTTGCAAGTTAGTATATTTATAGTGAATATATATATAAATTAATTATATCGATTGACACAAAGTCCCTCCAAAAGAGGCCTCATATACATTCTGATTTGGCTTTTCGTATTTGAACTTATAATTCTTGCCTTTACAGAATCATATAAATATTACGAAAATTTTTATTCACCAGGCTTATCTTATAGAACGTTTCTAACCATAATGGCAAAGAATTTTGAAATTCTGTACACGGGAAATCTTTTTTGGCTGACAGTATTTTTAATTTCCGCAGTAGCAATTATGAATATTTTACTGCACGTAAGAAAAGTAAGCGAATCTTCCATTAAAGTGCTTTTACTCTTTTCAATTATTACTGTTATTTTGATGATTATAACTGTATTAATCCCGCATGGCAGTTCTTCAAATGGTTCTAATATTTCTGTTTTGCCAAAGGGATTTAAATCGATTTCTTTGTGTTTATTCGGACTTTTCTATATCTTTCTGATGGTTTCACTTTGTGTTGTTTCATTTTCAGCTCTTATGAAGCTGTATATATTCAGAAGCATTTGGATTACAATTTTGCTGATTATAATCGGATACTCTGTGGTTTTTCTTTTTGCATACAATTACAAAGACGATTATAAGATTCTAATGCAAAATAAAAAGAGATTTGAAGCGGGAACGGTACTCGGAGCCGCCGTGTGGGGAGGCAACCGTCCTTCACCGGTTTTACGTGAAAGAATCAATAAAGGGTATGAATTATATTCATATGGAATAATTAAGTATATTATTTTAACAGGCGGTGGCTCGCCGGGTGAAATGACCGAAGCCGATGTATCAAAAAAGGAGCTATTGAAAAAAGGAGTTGAGGAAAAAAATATCTTTGTCGAAAATAAGTCAAACTCAACATTAGAGCAGATTCACTATTTAAACAGCAATCAATACAAAAAAAATTACTGGAAAGAGATTGTCATCATAAGTGATAACTTTCATCTTTTGAGAACGAAGCAGATTTGCAAGTTTTTCGGGGTAAATGCCTATACTGTATCATCTGATACTCCGCTTTCAACTGAGTCAAATTTTAATTTCTGCGTCAAGGAAAGCTTTGCCGTAATTTTGTTCTGGTTATTTGGAATTGGATAGTTTATCTTTGTAATTCAGGCAAAAAGCCTGAATATGTCACCAAATATTATGGCTGTTACCCGAAGATTTTTAAGAGAAAAGGTTCTTCAAATCCTATATTCATATGAACTCACGAAAGACCCTATTGAGCAGATTAAGCATTTTCAGCTTGATGAAATAGAAAAATCCGATGACAAAAGGTTCTGCAAGAACCTGATTAAGCTTACCATTGAAAACAATGAAAAATATGAGGGAATAATCAAGGAGACTGTCGATAACTGGGACATGGAACGGATTGCTCTTATTGATTCAATAATAATTAAAATGTGTCTTTCGGAATTTTTCTTTTTCGAAGACATCCCTCCAAAAGTTTCAATTAATGAGTCTATTGACATAGCCAAAGACTTCAGCACAAAAAATTCGGGAAAATTTGTTAACGGAGTTCTTGACGCAATTTTGGCAAAACTTGAAAAAGAAAAACTCATAGTTAAAAAGGGGAAGGGCCTTATTTCTAAATCCACTAAACAAACAGTGTAAGCCCTGCTTATGTATTTTTTCTTCGGTTCTAATTCTACCAAACACTCTTAATGAGATTTCGCAATTTCAAACTGTTTTTGTTTTGGTGTTCCTTTTCAGAGTCAAGTATCTTAACTGTTTCCTCATCCACTGTTTCCGTTGTCTTCCATAATGTCATACATAGCTTGCACTTTCTATAACGATATGTAACAGTATCGTAGAAACTTTCAGTGTAAATTACAACAATTTTATCTGATTTGCATTTAGGGCAGCGCATTTATATATATTTTAGTAATGAGTTACTGAGTTTATTTAAATTAATTCAGGTTCCTTCATAAGCGAATTCACAAATTTATCAATTTCAGAATCCACAGTTTTTATTACAACTTTATCTTCGCCCTTTTCAATTCTGCAGGCGATTTTGCTGAGTTCATCTTCACCGAGCTTCATCAAAGATTCCTTTATTGGTTTTTTCTCAGTTTTCACAAGCATTTCAGCAGTCCCTTTGCCCATTACTTTTTCAATAAGATAAGCTACATGCTCTTCGTCATCCCAGACAATTTTATCCTTGGTTTTCTGGAAACCGACTTTGACTCCGGAGATTACAAGCGTTTTGGGTTTGATAAATAAATGCCTGCCTGAGATAATTGCCTGCTCAAGTTCGGATTTTTTTAAAACAACAACTTCAGCCAAGTCTTTAATCTTTTTAAAATATTTGCTTTTCGCAGTCTCAATTTCGCTTCCAAGCTCTTTTTTCAAAAGCGTCAGGCTATCGCTTGCCTCGGAAAATTCCTTTGTTAAGGTCTCTATTTCATTTAAATTTGACATATTTTAGGTAATTATAATTTTATATTAAACATTGACTTTTAAATTAAAATGTGTTATATTTGTAACATAATAATTTCATTAATTCAAATATAGTGGTAATAAACCTTGATGCCAAGAGGTAAATAAGCCACAAGGAGAAAATCACTAATGACGTTAGGCGAACGGCTAAAATTAATTAGGGGAGATCGTTCCCTGGAATCCTTTGGAAATCTAATCAGTTCCGGTGATGTAAAGTTTGAAAAATCGAATTTATCGAAGTATGAAAGAAATACTGTTAGACCCACTTCTGATTTCTATATTAACCTTTCCGAAAAGCTTGGCATTAACATAAACTGGCTTTTAACGGGTAAGGGGGATATGGTTGCTAGCAATAAGGATTTCCAGAAGGCGGAAATTATTCTTGCCTCAGCGAAGCTGAAGAAAATCCCTGTCCTGGGGCTGGCGGAATGCGGCAAACCTGCAACAACGTGGGAGGATAATGCTGAAAGATTTATTGAGCTTTCCGATACCGGACAATTCAACAATCCTTTTATTCTGATTGCGCACGGGGACTCGATGAGACCATATATTAATCCTTTGGATAAACTTTTATGCAGCGATGAGCCTGATAGAATCAAAAACGGTACGGCTGTTGTGGTAAGCTTTAAATCCATACCCGATACATATGAAGCCAATGCCAAGCTGATTCTAAAGAAAAAAGACCATTGTGTTTTATATTCCGTCAATTCCAAATTTCCTCCTACTGTTCAGAAGTATGATGAGGTTGTAAAAATTTATAAGCTGGTACGCATTATCAGAGACGTTAGATAGCGTGCTTCATCTGCTCCATCTGCTTCTAAATATGGTCATTAGGTCACTATTTAGGTAATTTTTATAAATAAAAGGTTTGGTGTTCCAAACTGCATATCCCGCCGCATCGCTTAAATGTGTAAGGTCTCTTTGGCTTTTATCGAGTGAAAACTTTTCTGCTCCTTTTTTCCAGCTTACAAGATTAAAATCCCTAATAGTTTCCTTACATCCTTCTAAGATAATCAGCTTCTTTTTTTCAAATAAATTATTAACATAGTTTACCCTGTCTCTTACCTGCGGATTTGTGTCCGGAATTATTTTTCCCACATTAAGCCTCGCTCCTGATTTCTCCAGTTCAAATGAAAATGCCCCCGAATTTTTCCATAATAATATCATAATCGTTATATTCATTCCGTGTTGAGCTTTTGCTCCCCGTAGCATCTCCTGTAATAATAAATGATGTTGTTTTAAAATTGTATTTTGTTTTAATATTATCTATTATCAAATCGCAAAGCTCATCGGTTCTGCTTGAAGATATTTTATAATCCCTGATTTGAAAATAGACCGGTGATGCTCCAAAATTATCTATTCTGTCAAATATTATTTCCACGGCACACATCGGGTTTACATTAAAGTCAAATGAAATAATGACTTGGAGCCCGTTCTTCACGATTGTATCAGGCTGCTTATTTATCACGTTAATAGATTTATCAAACGCGTAATACGCTTTGCCGGTGGTTAAATTGATACATTTGCCAAGCATATAGACTTCCCGCATCTTATCGTCATAAATTTCTTCTAGTCCTTTTACATATTCTTTGGGCAAATTATCGTTATCATAAGTGGAAATCGTGTCCGTATACAAGTCATCACTTAATTTCTGGACTTCATCAAAAAATTCCCATCCCCACTGCATTTTATCGGGCTCGGCAGTCCCTGCCCAGGCACGTGATAATCTCACAGATTTTACCCTTATTCTCTCCCACCATATTTTAAAGGCCTCCTTCTTCTGGCTGAAAGGCTCATTCATTGAGCCAGACGCGGCGTTAATTCCTTTCATAAAATGAGGTTTATCAGTGCCTAATATTAATATATTGGCGATTTTGTTTTTTCTGCCGTTGTTGTGTATTATTCTGAAAAGATTTTTACTGATTAACCACTTGTATTCAAGCCCGTTTTTCTCGCATAGCTCAATAAGAGCCGGTAAAACCGTAACATGCGCATTATCAAAACTTGGCGATGTTGATAAATGGCAGTGAGGAGCGTTGAGATATGATACAAGGATATCGTCTGCGGCAAGAGTATAGGTCTTTCCCGCACCAACGCCTCCTTTTAATCCCCTGTGTGACTGGTGAGCGTTGTGAAAATCTTCAGCGTTTGGAACCGGATTATAATTTTGAAGGATTTGCTTCAGTGTTTTAAAATAAGATTCCCCAGCCAACTCATTATTACATCTTTGCTTACCCCGCAAATTTGATAAATGCCTTGTCTTGTTTTTTCAATAATTTATAAGTATTTTTAATACCCTAAAGGGTTATATTTTACCATCTTAACGGTATCAGGCACCTTTAAGGTGCTATTTGCTAAAATCTGTTCAAAAAGCATAAAATTGCATCAACTTTTCATAAAATCTTACCCTAAAGGGGGCTGTTTTTCAATAAAACAATAAAACAATAAATTAATAAAACACTCTTTTACACGACACACTCAATAAACTCCTGCCTGCAGCAGGCAGGCAATGAACTCAGCTAACTCAATGAACTCAAATAACTCGATTTCAAAATTTGTAAAGCTTCAACGCAAGCAAAACGGCTTAACACAGGTTGATTTATCCAAAAAATCCGGCACGGGACTGCGTTTTGTAAAAGAGCTGGAAGCGGGCAAAAGAACTCTCCGCATAGATAAGGTCAACGACGTCCTTTACCTCTTCGGTCACGAGCTTCAGCCGGCTAAGCTGAAAAAGGATTCGGTATGAAGTGCCTTGCCTGCTATAAGGAAATCTACAGCATCGAAACCGGCGAATACCACCCAAGGTGCAGCAAGCTGTTGTTTGACTCATACAAGCCGCCTGTATTGAAATACACGCTGGAAGAAACCCGACGGGTTGCAGGTCCCGAAGGCACGCTATTTGCCGAAGTTCAAAAGTTCGGGTCCGAAAAGCGGCTTAGTTATTCACACGGGGGCAATTTTTTTCTCCGCTTGCCGCAACCATCGGCAGTTGAATCAGCAGAGCTTGAAAACACAACGCTTGACACAGCGCATACTATCGGCGTTTACACTTCAAGGCACGGATTTGCAAGACTTTCATCGGGTGAGCTTGTTTTTATTGCAAAGCGATTTGAAATAGGTTCTGCTTGCACCGAAATTCCGCAGATATCTTCATTGGAAGAAGCAGGCAGGCTGATTACCGAGCTATCCGATGCGCCCGGGCTGGACGCAGTCCGTTTCCTTGAACGCCTCGTTTTCGCATTTATCGCCGGAGTTACTGATGTTAACTTTGCAATTCATACAAACAATGTAACAGGCACAAGACTCACCGCCGCTTACAGTTTATTTCCATCTGCGTTGCTCGCCTTGCCTGCCCGTCCGTCAGGCGGGAGCGGAGCCGAAAGGATTAATTCCGAACAAAAGGAAACATTCAGCTTGTCCATTAACGGAAAAAAAACAAATATTACAAAGAACGATTTTTTACAGCTCTCCTCAAATATCAGAATAAACCTCAAAGCCGCTGAGAACGTATTTGAGGGCTTTTCGGAAAAAATATGGGAATCACTCGGATGTATGTCCCACGGTTTTCTACGTAAAGAAACGGTTGAAAAATACCGCGACTTTATAAAAGAACGAGCGAGTCTGATTAATTTGTAATTCTACTAAAATGATTCTCTGTTAAACACATTCTCGTCCGTTTCAAATTCAATCTGCGGATTAAGATTTGCATCATCAACAACGTGAATGTTTGCCTTGCCGGATGCAACGTCAATTAGAAATGAAATTGCGTTATCGTAATTCAGTGCTACTCTTTCGGGAATATCGCTGTATTGAATCCTGTCATGTAAAAAATACAGTGCAATCTGGTAGCTTGTCTGTTTAATGATTTCCGGCACAGGGTTTAAAGGCAGTGTCTTAACGACTTTTTTAAGGTAGCCGTCTATGAGACTATCTGCCGCTGCAATTGCGTCGTTCAAATTCGAATCACTCGTTTCAGTAAGGTTGTTAAGCTCTTCTAACTTTATTTTGGTTAAGAAATAGTTTTTATCGCTGTACATTTAGTTTTCAATAAATTTAAATTTTGGTGGATACTCAAATCCGTTTAAAGTGCAAAGGCGCATAATCAGCTCATTCATCGCAGATTCAACCATAATCAAATTGATATGTAGAGATACTTTGTGATTTATGTAATTTAAGGGCTGTTTTATGAAAATTATTAAGAAATTAAAACAATCTATAAAATAATCCTAATCACCGACTTGGTTAGTTAGAAAAATTACCTTTTAAGTGAGCTTTGTAGCTTGACAAATGAAAACAGATGTGCTATATTAAGATTGGTGCGTGCATACCTTTCTTATGACTTTTGGGGGAGTCATTAGATTAAAAGGTATATTTGCTAGGTGATAGGAATTACTAAATTAAAAATTAGTAATATGAATTACTTATTACTTAAAATTTCGCACGCTTTCAATTTGTCCCAAACATTCGGACTCGCCTTATTTATAATTCTTAATATTCAATTATTTGTTTTTTCTCAGCAGCCGACCCAGGAATGGTTAGTCAGATGGCCTCCTTCTTCTCCGGCAAATTCTGGGGGTAACTCAATCAAACTTGATAACTCAGGGTATATTTATGTTCTGGCAGATACTGGGCTTAGTTTTGGTTTTCTTAAATACAACCAAAACGGTGATTTATTATTTTATGCCTCCCACTGGCCGGCGGGTTCTTGGACAGCTGGGGGGGGTTCCTTCTTTGACATTACTCCCAGTGGGGATGTTTATATATTAGGAAATGTTAATATTGACCTCGACTACTGGATATATATTGTTAAGTTTAATACAAATGGTGTTTTCCAATGGGGGAAATTATACAATTATGATACTCGTGACGACCCTAACGGTATCTTAATTGATAACTCAGGAAATGTTGTCGTTATAGGCCGTGCCTCGAGAGGAAACGCTGGCTTTGCTTTAACTATAAAGTATAATCCCAACGGCGATACCCTATGGACAAGATATTTCAATAATGGTCAGCCCTCTGCTGGTAATGATAGAATAGTAATAGATGGCACAAACAGTGTATATACTGTAGGCTTTCTAGATCCTCTTCCAGGTAAAACTCTTATAATGAAATATAGCCCTACGGGAAATTTAATTTGGTTTCAGACATTTACATTGGATGTCGTTCGTTCTAATCTCGGACGCGGGATAACCCTTGATGGGAATGGAAATGTATATGTTATAGGGACCCAAATACGCCCACAGTCTCAAACTGATACATATATTTTAAAACTAAATAGTAACGGGGATACTTTATGGAGTCGTTCATATCCCAATTTCGGTTCGGGCAATAATTCTCTATGGGGGCCCATTGTAAGCTCAAATAACAATGAAATTTACTATACAGAATCGGTTCGCGGAGGGGGATTGCGTTATGATATTGCCACATTAAAGTATGACTCTACTGGTGTTTTACTATGGGATAAAATTTACAGCGGGTGGCCTCAAAGTAGTGAAGGTTTGAATCTCCCACTCAAAATTAAATTGGATAGATATAATAATATCTATGTTTGTGGAACAGGATATTATGAAACAACGACAAATGATTTTATAACACTTAAATATTTACCTTCGGGAACTTTACAATGGGTTGCGAGATATACTGGTTTAGTTACAAATGGACATGATCAAGCAGTTGATTTGTTTATAGATACAAATCTTAATCTCATTGTAACAGGATTCAGTAGAAAAACAATTAATACAAATTTTGATGCAGTAACCATAAAATATAGCCAGCCTATAGGGATAATATCAGGTAATGGTCAGCTTCCAAATGAGTTTAAACTTGAGCAAAATTATCCAAATCCTTTTAATGGAACAACAATTATTAATTATCAGCTTCCTAGGGAAAGTGAAGTAAACCTTGACGTTTTTAATGCTATTGGACAGAACATAAAAACCGTTGTAAATGGGAAACAACAAGCAGGTTATTACAGCATTGCGCTTAATTTTCAGAATTTACCATCGGGTGTTTATTTTTATCAGTTAATAGCAGTGGATAATGAAATAATTGAAACAAGGAAAATGATATTGAGTAAATGATACTTTATTAAAGAACTTGTAAAATGAATTACTTATTGCTTAAAATTTCGCACGCATTAAATCTCTCTCGAACAAGTGCATTCGCCTTATTTGTAATTCTTAATTTTCAATTCTTTGTTTTTTCTCAGCAGCCGACTCAGGAATGGGTTAGTAGATTTACCTGGGCAAATTCAGCCAGTGGAATTTCGATTAAATTAGATTCTTTAGGAGCCGTTTATGTGCTTATGAAATTATATACAGATTCTACATTAAATGACTATGGGCTAGCGAAGTATAGTTCATCTGGAAACCTAATTTGGAATACATATTATAATAGCCCTGGTAATTTAGGGGATAACCCTGTTGGCTTTGATGTTAGTGAACAGGGTGATGTCTATATTACAGGTTATAGTGTTATAAATTTTGAAGAACACATTACTACTGTGAGTTTCAATACAAATGGAGAATTACAGTGGGCAAAAGTATATAATGGTGGCGGCATTGGCGATAGTCCCGGAGATATAATTATTGACAATTCTGGTAACATTATTATTGTGGGTGCTACAGCAATTAATAATAATATTGCCTATGCTCTGACAATTAAATACGATTACAACGGTGATACATTGTGGGTTAAAAAATTTACACAATTACCTAATTATAGTCGAAACGAACATGTACTTATAGATAACTCAAATAACATTTATATTGCTGGTTATTATTTAACCACTTTATCTGATTATTTAACTTTAAAATACGGTACCAACGGAAACCTCATTTGGTACACGCTTTATAATAGCCCGCAGGATTACAGTGATATAGGATATATTTTGGCTCTCGATTCTGGCAATAATGTATATGTTGTTGGATCAAGTTATGTATTTGGAGCGAGTCTAAATAATAATTTGGTAAGAATTAACTCTAATGGTGTCATTCAATGGGGTCGAGTATTCACTGGAATAAGGAGCGGAAACGGTCAGTGTGAATCACAGCCGAAAGGGCTCGCAGTATCATCCGACGGAAATTCTATATATTACACTACCTCATGCTACGGTTACGGAACTCTAACCGATATAGTAACTCTGAAATATACATCAGCTGGCGACTCTGTTTGGGTAAAAACATATAACGGCGGTGTAAATGCTGTAGCAAATTTCCCCTCCTCACTTAAATTAGATGTTAATAATGATGTTTATGTTACTGGAACGGCATATCATCAGACATCAGGAGATGATTTTGCAACTATTAAATATTCACCGAGCGGAATACAGCAATGGGTAGCCACTTATAATGGTATAATTTCTAATGGAGGTGACTACGCAAGTGATTTAGTAATTGATACTACATTTAATTTGTTTGTAACTGGTAGAAGTAGAAATGCCTCAAACAACGGCTCTGATGCGCTCACATTAAAATACAGTCAGCTTATTGGTATTATAAGCCAAAACAATGAGCTGCCCATTGATTACAAATTGTACCAAAATTACCCCAATCCATTCAATTCAACCACAATAATCACTTATACATTACCTGTACGAACATTTGTTAAGATAAATATTTACAATTCAATTGGTCAGTTAGTAAAAGAACTCGTAGGAACTGAGCAAATTGCGGGATACTATAGTATTGCCGTTGACTTAAATGGCTTATCGTCGGGATTGTATTTTTACACTTTGTATGCAAATAATTCAATTATAGATAGTAAAAAATTTATATTTTTAAAGTGACATAGAAAAAATATAAGGGCAGAATCCACAGGTATTAATTAAAACGGTGCGAAACGTTATAATTTAACTCTAATAAAGAGTTACGCCTATTTTTCTGCCCTTTTAAAATTAATAATTTAAAAAACAAAAATTAATCCAAAAAGGAGTAAATTATGAAAAAGGAAAAACATCATTTAATTCCAGTGAAATCTGTTTCTTTCATCCTTTTTTTTGTAGTTTTATTACAAAGCGAGGTTTTTGCGCAGGAAGGAGAGAATGATGGCAGCTGGTTCTTTCGAGATAGAGCATATCCATATGATACTATCCCTGTAACCTCAATGGTCAATGCACTTGAATATGCAAAAGAAATTACTGATGAATATGGCTATGCATTGCCTGCACCATTGCAATGGACAAGCATCGGTCCCAGACCATACTTTTACGGAGGAAATCCGCTTGCAGGTAGAGTAGCTTGTGTTCGATATTATCCAAACGTACCTGGTTTTACTCAGCACCCGGATTGGGTTTATATTGCCGGTCATGGTGGTGGTGTTTGGAAATCCACTGACGGGGGGGCTAATTTTAACCCAATTACAGATGCTTTAGAATCCCAAACTTCAGGCTCTTTGGCTTTTGATCCCAATAACCCCAATATTTTATACTACGGTACAGGAGGTAATGTCTCAAATTTTCAGTTTAACTATTATGGTATTGGAGTTTATAAATCAACTGATGCTGGACAGACATGGAATGGACCCTACAGAACAGGTTTTCTGCGCAATCATATTCAAACTTATAAGATTGCAGTTAATCCCGCTAATTCCAACCATGTATATTTAGCTTGTGGGACAGATCCATTTTATTACCCCCCGAACGGAGACGGTGGAGGTGGATTATACAAAAGCACTGACGGGGGAATTACTTGGGCAATTGCGCCGGGCACGCCACCCCATAAAGCCTGTAACGATGTTGTAATTTATTATGACTTTGAATCGCAGACAAATAGAATTTACGCTGTGGGAAGGGATGGTGAGGGGAATTTTGGATACCGTATATCTATTAATGGCGGAGCAAATTTTGTCTTGCATAATGATGGGGTTTTTAAGCAAGGGGGAAGGACCCATCTGGCTATTCCAAGTATGACAAGTAACAAGATTTATGCGGTTTCTGCTTTTGGTTGTTATTCTCCAGATAACAATAGACGGGGTGTTTATGGATTTGTATCAAATAACGGAGGTTTTAATTTTACTTTTACACGTATATTAACTGAGGCTTGCAATCCACCCTGCGCCTGTACAACTGCAACTATAGACCTGTTCGCAGCCACCGATTTTATGTTTGTCAATTCAAGTCCTCACAATTCACAAACAGCTATTGTTGGATTCGGAACTTACTTTCTGGGCGGGGGACTTTATAGAACCACAAATGGCGGAGCTAATTATCAAGCAATATACCCCCCAGGTGCTGACCAAAACAATCTAGATTTTAACCCCTATTCAGGATATGAAAATGATGTGATTCTTGGCGATGATCAAGGATTGTATAAATCAACGAATTTAGGAAGCACGTGGACGTATTTGAATAATTCTCTTTCGTTAACAGAGTGTTACAGGGTTGCCGCAAGTCCAAATGATCAGAATTTATTCATAAGTGTCACTGATGCAGGATATTTCAAGAAACAAAGTGGTACAACATGGATTGAAACTCACTTTGGACGTGACGGGACTCAAATGGTTGCATCTAAATACAATTCAAATGTTTTTCTTGGTAACAAGGGTTGTATTTGTAATAATCCAGCACATATGTCCTTTACAACAAATGCTGGTTCCACTTGGCAGGACCGAGCAATCAACTGGGGCTTTTGGGATTATCAGGACTGGATTGCACCAATTACTCAATTACCGGATCAAAACAATCCTGGTACATTTTACCATCCACGACGTAGAGGTAGCGATAACAAGCTGATAGACATTAATGTCAGTTTTGATAATGGAAATTCATGGAATCAAAACCCCAATAATATTGCTGCAATTAATTCGGGTTTTGAATGGACTTCGCCACAAATGCTTACATTTGTAGAGTCAAACCCTCAGATTATCTACGTTTCGGTCAAAAGTGTTGACTTCTTTCATCCTGGAACCTATGCAAGTGATTTATACAAAAGTACAAATGGGGGAGAAAATTGGACTAAATTACCAATTCATAACTACGTCCCCAATAGGGTAATTACATGTGTAGCCACCGACCCTCAGCCTGGCTATGAAAATATGGTCTATATAACTTTCTCGGGTTTTGCCGCTAATACCCCTAGCAACATAGGTCATGTTTTTCAATCTAATGATGGAGGTAATACTTGGATTGATATAAGTTCATGGCCAATGTCACCCTATTCAATGCCAGACTTGCCGGTGAATTATATGATTGTAAGACGTATTTCAGCCACACAAAAGCAACTTATAATTTCAACTGATGCGGGAGTATATAACGTTGTAGAGGGAGGGTGGGGAATTTATCACAGATGGCAGCCCCTCGCTGGATTACTACCCAATGCAGTTGCCTTGGGAATGCACTATAATGAAGCAACAATGAAATTAAGAGTGGCAACCTTTGGTAGGGGAGTTTACGAAGTGAATCTTCAGGGCCCAATTTACGTAAGTAGAGAATTGGTTTTATTCGGTGACGGAGATGGACTGAATGTTGGAGACGATATAATTGTGGGACCAAACGCAACATTAAAAATACCTAATTCCGCAATAATCAAAATGCCAGCAGGGAAAAAAATTATTGTTCAATCAGGTGGTCAAATAGATGCCTCAACTGGCAATGCGATTACATTTGCTTCACAATCGGGAGAATGGGGTGGAATCGAATTCGAAGATGAAGGAGCAGGGACTTTGAAAAATTGTACTTTCCAAAATACTTCAACGCCGATAGTGATTGAAGACCAGTCCGGCTCCGCAGACCCTCCCGATATCGTTATAGATGGATGTACATTCAATGCTCCTGTTCAAATAACTAATCGACATAATGTTACCGTTTCATATTGCAACTTTTCATACATTTCAGGCACAGTACCTTCAGTTCTAGGAGTAATGTGCTCTGGCTCCAATGATGTATTGATAACAAATAATAGTATAATTTCAAACTCTTCAATCACCAGCGTAGGCATAAGTGTTGTTTATGGTTCAAATGTTGTTGTCCAGAAGAATAACATTAACAATATGTCTGTTGGTATTTCAATATCGAACTCAAGCCCGTTTATATGGCAAAACAGGATAACAAATAACACATCTTCAAGCGCAGTTGTTGGTATTGGACTCGATAATTCCTATTCGGCGACACTTAAACAAAACGCTGTTATAGGATTTCAGATTGGTTATAAAATGTATTCAAGCTCTCCGCTAATGTATCAGGATTCATCATATAATACGAACACATCGGGGGACTCAGTAAATGGTGTTCACGCGGTTTATAATTCTAACCCTCGTATAAAGCCGGATGATTCAGGAATAGAAATTATATGGGATGGAGGGAAAAATAATTTTAAAAATACAGCAAAAGGCAACGGAATTTTTATGTGGATAAGCAGTGTTCCTGATTTGGATTATGGTTATAATTACATTTATGGTTATGATAATTATCTTTTTGGAGATGGACCCGATATCACTACTTATTATGTAAGGTGCAACGATTGGGTTGATGACCCGCCAAATTCTTCGAAGTTCAATTTGTCTAACCCCGGCTCAATTGAGTACACTCCATATGGATGCACACCTCCAGGCGGAAGTGGTATGAGCAGCAAAATCGAAAACCTAAATCCAAAACCTGAGATATTCGAGTTACGGTCAGAAATCCCAGATCCAGACCCTGAGGAAGGTGACAACCCGCCACAACCCATAATCATTAATTACGGACATGGAGTTTATGATACTATTAAAGTCACCTCTGGTACTTTTGAATCAACCGCTGACCAGAAACTCTACAGTCAGGCTGCAAAGGAAGAATTGCTTGGAAATTATCAAACAGCAATCTCCAAATTTGAAGGCGTGATCGAAAGCTATCAGGATAGCGCAATATCAATTAATGCTATGAAAAAAATCCTTCATTGCCATCAGAAGATGAACTCTGATACTGGTGCATATTCAAATTTAAGGAGTTATTACCTCTCGCTTGCTCAGTCTAATTCCTCGGATACTGCTTTCGTAAAGGTTGCGAAAGAGCTCGCTACAAAAACACTGGTTAGAAAGGGTGATTTAGAGGGGGCAATAACTGAGTATGAAAATGTGGTAACAAGCAGCAACGACCCGCATGAAGTATTCTGCTCTGAATTAAATATAATTGAAACATATATTATAATGAGCCAGCAAGGAGATGCTCCAGCATTTACAGGGCGTTTAGCACACCTTAAACCGCAGAATTCAAGAGATGGGCACAATAGGCTTCTGGAGAAACTGTATAATATTAAGCCTACAGAAAAAACTGTTTCGATACCGACTGTTTTCAGTCTCTCTCAAAACTACCCGAATCCGTTTAATCCTTTAACTAAGATTAAATTTGGACTTCCTAAGGATAGTAAGGTGAATCTCGTAATTTATGATATACTTGGCAGAGAGGTAATAAGGCTCGTTAATAAGGAATTCAAGTCCGCAGGCACTCATGTTGTTGAGTTCAACGGTTCGAATTACGCCAGTGGCGTGTACTTCTACCGCATTGAAGTCGAAGGTGCAGATGGGAAGAAATTTGTTGATAGTAAGAAAATGGTGTTGGTGAAGTAAGGTTTAAAAATTATTATTCGTCAAACCAGCTATTAACGGCTGCTTCTTCGGAATTTGTTTTTGACTTATGAACATAATAATTGCTATGGCAATTGTATGCATAGTCTTTCCCCCATTCATTGTGGTGCCGGGCAAGCTTTTCAACTGAATCAACTATATATTCAATCTCTGCGTCTGACATAACGGGGTGAAGCGAGAGCCTAATCCATCCGGGTTTTGCGGAAAGGTCATCATGTTCAATCATATCAGTAATTTTCTTTGAACTGCTTTTTGAAACATGCAGCAAATAATGCCCGTATGTGCCCGCGCAGGAGCAGCCGCCGCGGACCTGTATTCCGAACCTGTCATTAAGCAGCCTAACACCAAGGTTGTAATGCATTTTATCTATGTAAAACGAAACTATCGCCAGCCTTTCTTTGATGTTTTCAGCAAGGATATTGATATTTGGAACCTTTTTCAGCCGCTCAAAAACATATTCCTTAATTATTTTCTCACGCTTCATAATGATATCAGAATTCATTTCATCTTTAAGTTTAACAGCTAAAGCTGCTTTTATTGTCTGCAGAAAAGGAGGCGTACCGCCGTCTTCCCTTAGTTCAATATCCTCATAGAAGCTGTGCTCTCCCCAGGGATTTGTCCATTTAACCGTTCCACCGCCTGGCTGGTCAGGAGCAAAATGATAATCGTAAAGACTTTTATTGAATATCAATACTCCAGCCGCGCCGGGACCTCCGAGAAACTTATGCGGAGAAAAGAAAATCGCATCAAGTGATTGCATAGGATTTTCGGGATGCATATTAACTTTTATGTACGGTGCGGAGCATGCAAAATCCACAAAACACCATCCGCCGTTTTCATGCATCATCTCCGCAATTTCGTAGTAAAGAGTAAATATACCAGTTACATTGGAGCAGGAAGTAATCGAAGCGATTTTAAACCTGGAATCTTTATATTTCTTAAGCAGATGTTTCAGGTCATTAAGGTCAACAAGCCCGTTTATATCAGGTTTTATTATTTCTACCTTTGCAATTGTCTCAAGCCATGTCGTTTGGTTGGAATGATGTTCCATATGAGTTACAAATACAACCGGTCTAAGCTCATCGGGAATCTTTACCGCATTTTTCAATCTTGAAGGAACCTTGAAACCGAGCATCCTCTCCAGCTTAAGCAAAGCACCTGTCATTCCCGAACCGGTGCATAACATTGCATCAGAATCATTTGCATTCACATGCTGTTTAATTATCCTTTTTGCCTTCATGTAAGCCAGAGTCATTGAAGTTCCGGTAACATTGGTTTCGGTATGAGTGTTGCCAACAAACTGTCCGAACAAATTTGTTATCTTTTCTTCGATGGGTCTGTATAGACGGCCGCTTGCAGTCCAGTCTGCATATATTAACGGCTGAATACCATAAGGTGTTTCAAACTCAGTGTGATAGCCAATAATGTTATTCCTAAAAGTGTCATAATGGTTTTCAAACGTGTTTTTACCGTTTAAGGAAACTTCATTTGAGTGTGCATCAAGTATGCTTTTCATCGGGCAAATGTTCATTTTAAAATGACAGAACTCTCTGCCATTTAAAACAAAAATAGCATAACTTCATCAGTTCTTACAATGACGGATGTCATAAAATAAACCTGATTATTTTAATAAAAATACAGATTTTAAGTGAATTTTATTCATTTTAGAATTGATGTGTAATTAATATCTTTGCAATTATGTACAGAGTCTTACTATACTACAAATACGTAAATATTGGAAATTCTGAGGAATTTGCAGAAAATCTCCTTATATACTGTCAAAACCTAGGGCTTAGGGGACGTATTATAGTCGCTCCGGAAGGGATAAATGGAACATGCTCCGGGACTTATGAACAGACAGAGAAATATATGAGTGATATGAAAAATGATGAAAGATTCAGCGATATGGAATTTAAAATCGACGAAGTTTCAGGGCACGTGTTTAAGAAAATGAATGTAAGATTCAAAAAAGAGCTCGTTACATTCCGGCTTCCTGAGGACATCAACCCTAATATCTTAAGCGGCAAACGTCTTTCACCGGCAGAATGGTACCAAAAAATGCAGGAGGATGACGTAATTATACTTGACGGAAGAACTGATTATGAATTTGATTTGGGGCATTTCAGAAAAGCAATCCGCCCCCCTGTTAAGTCATTCAGGGAATTTCCGGCTTGGGTGAAAAATGAATTCAGCAAATTTAAAAATAAGAAAATATTAACATACTGTACGGGCGGAGTAAGGTGCGAAAAGCTTTCGGGATTTTTGCTTAAGGAAGGGTTTAATGAAGTTTATCAGCTACAAGGGGGAATTATAAATTACTCAAAAGACCCCGAGCTGAAAGGCAAATTATTCGAAGGAAAATGCTACGTATTTGACGAGCGTATTTCAATCCCGGTCAACTTTGCTGATGAATACAATGTGACCGGAAAATGCCACCATTGCGGAAAACCTACCGACAGGTATGTTAACTGTGCTAATTTAGACTGCCATAAGCAGCATTTTGAATGCGAAGACTGCGAGGAAAAGTGGTCACGCTCATGCAGCGAGGAATGCATGATTGCACCGAGGAATGAATTATTTATGAATTTATAAAAAATGTCATTGCTCAATAAAAATAGCCTTGCTGAAACAGTAGATAATCTTAACGAAGCATTCTTCTACGGAAATAAAATATCCAAAGCAAAAGCAAATGAGCTTATTAATTGGATAAGAACACGCTTCGGAACTGAATACTCTTACAACGGCAGCTTTGGAATCACTAACAGAGACTTAAACTCCAAAATCTATACTTTTACGGGTGAACGACTTTCATCACTTGCTTCAATGAGGCACATAATGGCTGAGGAAACAAGCAGAGTTTTAATTCAGCTCTCAAAAATTGCAAAACGAAAAATTCCGGAGCTGGAGAAATCAAATAAAAACCTTCTTGAGGGGATAAAAAAAGCCGAATCCGAGGGCAAGCACATTGGCACTTACTGCTGCGGACCCTGCACAGTCGGGCTCTGGCGCCATATGTCAGTCGGAGGATTCGGCAGTTACTCAAAAAACCTGCCAAAGGGTCTCGAGGTGCTTAAATCATTCCGCGACGGCAAAGGCAAGTGGGGCAGATTTCCGTTTTATTACACATTACTTGCGCTTTCGGAAATAAATCACCGCGCAACCAAAAGGGAGATTGAATACGCAAAACCGCTTATTGAGAGACTTTTATACAGGATGAATAAAAATGGTAGGTACTCGAAAAGAAGGTATGATTTACTACAAAGATTCTTTAAGAACTAATTTTCCTTTACGCCATCCACATTGTTCTATCCAGTGAGCGGTATTGAATCGCCTCGCTGATGTGGGATGAATTAATATTTTCATCACCGGCTAAATCCGCTATGGTGCGTGAGACTTTTAATATTCTGTCATAAGCACGTGCGGAGAGTCCCAGCTTTGTAATAGCCATTTTCATAAGCTCCTCGGAGGTGAAGTCTATTTTACAATACTCGCGGATATCTTTTGACTGCATATCTGCATTGGAGAAAATATTCTTTTTATTTTCAAAACGCTTAATCTGAGCTTCCCTTGCCTTAACAACCCGCTCACGTATTCTATTTGACGGCTCGCCGGAAACGTTCGATGACAGCTCCTTATATTTAACTGACTGCACCTGTATGTGTATATCGATTCTATCGAGCAGAGGACCCGAAATTTTTGATATGTACCTCTGGATTTGCTGCGGTGCGCATGTGCAGTCCTGGTTCGGGTTGCCGAAATTGCCGCAGGGGCAGGGATTCATTGCAGAGGCAAGCATAAAATTGCAGGGGTAGTCAACCGAAATTTTTGAGCGTGAAATTGTAACCCTGCCGTCCTCCATCGGCTGGCGCATTACTTCAAGAACGTTCTTCTTGAACTCCGGCAGCTCATCCAAAAACAATACTCCGTGGTGTGCAAAGGAGATTTCTCCCGGCTTTGCCGAAGGACCGCCGCCAACAAGCGCGACATCGGAAATAGTATGGTGCGGCGAACGGTAGGGACGAATGGAAACAAGCGCTGTGTTGGAGGGAAGCAGTCCGGCAACAGAATGAATTTTTGTTGTTTCAAGCGCCTCGTCGAAAGTCATTGGCGGAAGTATGGTTGAAATACGCTTGGCAAGCATAGTCTTACCTGAGCCGGGGGGTCCAATCATAATAATATTGTGCCCGCCTGCAGCAGCGACTTCAAGTGCGCGTTTTACCTCATGCTGCCCTTTCACATCAGCAAAATCTACAATGCTCTTGGAATCGACACTGAAAACTTCTTTGAGGTCAACTCTAAACGGTTCGAGTCCGCCCCCGTTATTTAAAAAATCAACAACCTCTACAAGCGAGCCGAGCGGGTGGACATCGATGCCTTCAATCATCGCTGCTTCTTTAGCATTTTCTTCAGGTACAATGAGACCTTTTAAACCCTGCCGTTTGACCTCAAGGGCTATCGGTAATACTCCCCTTACCGGGCGAATTTTACCGTCTAATGACAGCTCCCCCACAAAAACATAATCATTAAGCATATCAGGCTTAAGCTGCCCTGTTTCGCAAATTACACCGAGAGCAATCGGTAAATCGAAGCCGCTTCCTTCTTTTCTTACATCTGCAGGGGCAAGGTTAATGGTTATTCTTCTTACTGGTATATGGTAGCTTGAGTTTTTTATAGCTGCAACAACACGCTCTGATGCTTCGGAAACCGCTTTATCCGGGAGCCCGACAATAATAAACTTGGTTGGCACTTGAGTAGAAAAAAATGTTTCAGCTTTCACAATGAAAGCATTAACTCCAACAGTAGCAGCTGTTAAAACAGGGGATATCATAAGAACTCAATTTATAAGGGATTTTATAAATATAATATACAATATTTTATCTATTAAAATAATTTCTGTAGTCTAATATCTGTAATTTCTTTTTCATCAAGTCTTGCCTCAAGCACTATAGTTTTGTCAAAAACCTCAATTTCAACCTTATCAAGCAGTTTAATTACGGGTCCAGCCTTCTGTTGCGAAAATGTTGATGAAAGCTTTGCAAGGGCAATCACAGCCTCGAAGCGGTTTTTAAGCTCAACAGCGGATTGGTTGTCTTCGCATTCATTTTGCATAACAACTGCAAGCTCATCACTCATTTTCAATGAAAAAGACACAGCATTAATTTTCTTATAAATATCATACAGTTTCCCGCCTTCATTGGTCTGCGATGTATCAGGTATTGCTAAAGTGTCTTTTCCTTTTTCCTGGAAACTCCCGTCCGGTGAACCCATATCAGAAAAGTTTTCAAATATCCCTCTGATAAACAGCTTTTGGTTGGATATCATCCATAAGTTTTCTTTGTATTTGATAAGCTCTATTTCTTTCATCAAATCTGTATTAGATAAAAGTCCGGTTTGAGAAGTATCTATTACTGTGAAAGTATTTTCAATCTGTTTTAAATAGTTGCTCGCGCATACGGTAAAATCATTTTTAAAATAGAAATTAAAATTCGCCTCTGTTTGTTTATAAACAGTAACACCGTTTGGGTAATTTATTTTTGTATAAAGTGTATCCCCTGTTACATAATCATCCACCCTTTTTTTATCGAAGGTGCCTTTAAGAACGAGTGCGTTGTCGCCTATCCAAGAATTGGAAAAATAAAGCTCATCGATTCCTTTTGTGATGCTTACACCGGTAGCTTCTTTCAGCAGATTCAAAAAAGAGCCGAAGTTTCTTTCCGAATTAAATAACGAGTCAGATATAAACTGCTCCCAGAACTTGGTTTCCCGCATCTTTTTGAAATTAAAATACATCACAAACTGCGGGTCGTTTTGAAGAAGGGCAAGATTTTGTTTTACAGTCAGAGTTAGGGGGTCAGGGTCAAACTTTTTCGAGCAATTAACAATTAATAATGAACAAATAATAATTAAGAATGTAAATAAGCATTTTTTCAGTTTATAATTATTATTCATTAATAATTATTAATTACTAATTGTTTCAGTAGTCTTTTTTTGAAAAATAATAAATAGAATATGCCATCATAGCAGAGCAGAATATAAACGAAGATATTGCAGACATCCACGATACGGTAAAAGTTTGTGTCTCGGTGTTTAATGAGCTTTTCCAAACATTAATTGGCTCATTGAGTATCATTGCGTTTGTTATATCTCTTATTTCACCGGGTTTTGGAAGTATATAATACAGAAAATCAAATATAAATTTGACAGTTTCATTGGTAACTAAACTGAATACCACCGCTTCGCGGATTGATAAAATAGGGCACAGAACAAAAATTAAAAAGAAATTCACTAATATTGTGATTACAGTGCTTTGGGTTGTTAACCCTGTAACTACAACAATACTGTACATAACAGCAAAAGCAAAAGTTAGCCAGAGTATTGAAAGCAGAAAAGTAAAATCCCAGTAAGCGGATTTGAGAGATAAAATCAGCCAGATTGAACCAAGAAGAAAAACCATACTAAGAAAAACGAACAGAACCGCTCCGAGATATTTGGACAACAATATCATAGGCCTTGAAATCGGTTTTGAAATTAGCAGGTCAATAGTTCCTTTTTCAAGCATAGAAGGAATAAAAGAGGCGGTCGAAATCAGTGAAAAAAATATAATTAAATTCCACGATAAGAGGAAAAACCCCGTTTCGACCTGATGAACGATTGCTTTTTCGTCTGCAAGACTCATAACTCCTTCGACAGCATCCATATTTACCAGAAAAACCATAAACAAAACAACAATGGCATAAAATATGTAATACCCGATGAAAATTTTCTTCGCAAGAGCCTCGCGGAAAGTGTTTTTTATTATCGTGAGCATCAGCTTATGTTATCCTTCTTGATTACATTTATGAACAGTTCTTCAAGTGTACTTGTTTTTTGTGATACCGACTGGATTCTGATTTTATTTTTACGCAGCAAGTCAATTATTTTATTTAGATTATCCACCCCTGCTTCGGTATTAATTTCATTTTCGCCTGCTCCGGCATTAGAATCTATTGCAAGAATTTTCTGTTTCAGCTCTATATTAAGCGGTTCAACCGTATGTATTGCAAAAATGTTTTCCGCTTTGGTGAGGTCATCTACATTTCCTTCTTTAACCAAATCACCCTTATTCAATATTGCAACACGGTCGCAAATCATTTCAACCTCGGAAAGAAGGTGGGAATTCAAAAATATCGTCTTGCCTTTTGATTTAAGCTCAATTAAAATATCACGAATTTCTTTTCTCCCAATCGGGTCAACTCCGTCAGTCGGCTCATCAAGGAAAATTAAATCCGGCTCGCTTAATATGCTCTGCGCAAGCCCAAGCTTTTGCATCATTCCCTTTGAATATTTTTTAATCTTTGTTTGTTTCCACTGTGTCAGCTTCATTAATTCGAGCAATTCGTCGATTCGCTTCTTAAATGCATCATTCGGCTTCATTCCGGAAAGCCGGCCGTAAAAACTTAAAACCTGCTCACCGGTTAAGTAGTTGGGAAAGCGGTGATTTTCCGGCAAGTAGCCGACTTTGGCTTTGGCTTTATGATTTCTAACGTCAGTTCCAAATATCTTAGCGTTTCCTCTTGTCGGGAAAGTAATTGCAAGGAGAATCTTAATCAGTGTTGTTTTGCCTGCGCCGTTGGGGCCGAGCAAGCCGAATATTTCCCCTTCGTTAACGCTGAAGGAAAAATCATTTAGCGCATTTACTTTCTGTTTTGAAAATCCGGAGGAATATTCTTTCGATAAGTTTTGGGTTTCTATTACGGGCATTATTTCTTTTTAAATTCCTTAAGTAAAAAATCAAACTCAGTTTTAGTAACAACATCAGGTTTTTCTTTTGCCTCATGCTCGGCTTCGATACGCTCGATTCTCCTGTCTTTGACCTCCCCCCAGAAACCTTCTGCAGTCTGAATCTTTGCACCGCACTCTTTTGCAAAAAATGTTATGTCTCTGTCAGAAGAAATCACTTTAAGAAGCTTTGGATTTTTCGATTTCTCAATTAAATGCTTAATTAATGCGTCCGCGTGGCCATAATCAGGACCAACGTCTGTTTTGGAAAATTTAACTTCGATGTTACTTTCATGCTTATTTTTGCCGTAGCCGTCAAACACAAGAATACATTTAACTCCCCTGCCGAAATAATGGCTGTGCAGTTTTGAAACCATTGTATCGACGCAAATATCCTGCGACTGCTGAAGTAAAATCCTCAACTCGCTTACCTTGTGTATCAAATTGTATGCGTCTATAATGATTATTTCCATTACGGTGTGTTTCTGTACATTAATCTAGGAAACGGAATTGCTTCTCTCAGATGGTCAAGCTTGCAAATCCATGAGACTACTCTTTCAATACCCATGCCGAATCCCGAATGGGGAACGCTTCCGTAGCGTCTTAAATCCAGATACCACTGAAACGCATCCAAAGGCAGATTATGTTCCTTAATCCTTTTGGTCAATGCTTCAAGATTATCTTCTCTTTCGGAACCGCCTATAATTTCACCGTAACCCTCCGGGGCAAGAACGTCAACAGCCCGCACGACTTTCGGGTTTTCAGGGTCAAGTTTCATATAAAAAGCTTTTGCCTCGCTTGGCCAGTTGTAAACCATAATCGGCTTATCATAATTTTCAACAACCGCTTCTTCATGCGGTGCACCGAAATCCTCCCCC
>JAKEEM010000022.1 GCA_022616535.1 Chlorobiota bacterium
GTCCCCCGAGCAATCGGGGCGAGTCTCCAACAGTCAAGTATAGCTGCCAACTCACAAGGTACGCCCACAAGGCAGGCAGGAGTCACAATCCCACTTTCAAATCGTCTTCGGACGAATTAAATCCACCTGGGTGGTATTTTATTAATGAGTAATGAATAACTTAGTAATGAGTAATTAAAAGCAAAAAGCAAAAATATCAAACTTATAAATCTGCCAAATTTGATTAATCTGATAAATCTAAATAGAGTAATCTTTTAATCAGGCGAATCAGGGCTCAGATTTTGCTGTTCAAACCGCACCCGGTAATCTGCAGTCCGAAATAAGGTGGATTAGATTTTATTTAATTCGTCGTTTAAAATCCTGACTTCATTTTTCAGGAAGTTTGTATCTTCATCTAAAAAGTGTCTTGCAAGGTGTCTTGCCCTGCGAACGGAATTCAGATTGATTTCAGAAAATATTATATCTTCTAAAAAAAACTTTGCAACCTTGTTGACATTTCCAAAAGGGTCTATAATTTCCGACCCGCCCCAAAAATTAACGCCGTCTTCAAAACCCACTCGGTTGCAGAAAACCATATATAATGAAAGAAGCCTTGAGTAAGCTTTATGGTGCTCGGAGTTTATTTCATAATTTTTTAATGTTTTTAATTTAGAATTTATTGCAAGCCGGGTAGGTGAGCAAGCAATTGCAATTATAAGCTTAGCCCCTTTCAAAGCCTGCAGCAGCGGCAGTGAGATGTGCCAAATGTCTTCGCATATTAATATACCGATTTTTCCGAATTTAGTTTCATGCACTTCTGCGCTCCTCCCCCTGGAAAAATATCTTATTTCTTCAAACATTCCGTAGTCGGGAGGATATATTTTCCTGTGGGTAAATTTAACCGCTCCGCCCTCGATATAGAATGCCGCATTGAATACTCCGTAATTTTCATCTTCCTCAATTCCTCCGCATATAATTGTTATTTTTTTTGACTTTTCTCTGAGCAGTTTAAGAAGCTCATTTGTGTATGGATTAATTGCAAGCTCGAAGTTTATGTCTTTAACAGAATACCCGGATAATGAAAGCTCCGGAAAAACAATCAAATCCGCTTTCTTTTTGATTGCCTTATCAATAAACAAAATATGTTTTTTAATATTTTTTTCTAAATTTCCTAAAGCGGGGTTTATCTGCGCAAGTGCTATTTTAAATTTGGTCATGATTTGAATAATTTATAGTATGATATCCTTAATATTTCAGAAATTTTTAAACTGATTTTAAGCCATAGAAGAAGTAATGAATTATTGTGATGCTTTTCGAAGTATTTTAAACAATCTTTATTCCAGGTTTTAATCATTTTAATCCGGTCTTTATAAATGCTTGCTCCACGCTTATGGAATACCTTCGCAGCAGTAAGCAATCTTATTTTATAACCGGCATCTAAAATTTTTTTCGATAAATCAACATCATTAAAAAACATTATAAATTGTTCATCCATAATGCCAACTTTTTCCAAAACGGTTTTTTTAATCATAACAGCCGAAGCCATTGGCTGCTGAACATCTGAGTCTTTCGTATAATCATAAAATTTCATTTTCCATATGCCGAATAACTTTGATTTCGGAAATAGGTATGCGAGCAGGCTGAATTCACAAAACATAGACCAGTAAGTTGGAAAATTTCTTACCGAATTTTGAATAGTTCCGTTTTCATTAAACATCAATGGAGCACATGCTCCGTAATCTGTATTATCATTAAGGAATTTATTCATAAGTTCGACAGCACATTCACTAACTATTGTATCGGGATTCAAAAGGAGTATATTTTCTCCCTTTGAATATTTTATGCCCTGATTAACGGCTTTTGTAAATCCTAGATTTTCGTTGTTTTTGTATGTATGCAGGTTAGAAAAATTGGTTTTGTTTATTAATTCGAATGTTTTATCCTTTGAATTATTATCGATTATGATTAGTTCAAACGTGATGTTTTTCACATTGTCGATAATGGAATCAATGCATGGTTTAATTTCATCTTCACTGTTCCAGCTAACAATAATTACGGAAACATCGGTCATATCTTACTAACTTAATTTTATGTTTTAATAAATACAATGCAAGCTATAAGAGGAAAAGACAATGCCTTAGCTATCATAACTTATTCATTGTAAGTATTGGGAATATTAAATAATTTGTAGAAAACTTTACTGCAAATTGATGACTAGAAATAAAAATGTTTATACGGGTAAACCGCCCAAAAGCTTTAAGTTTAAACACATAATTTATGAAAAAAACTCTTACAAAGCTAGGATTACAATAAACCGTGAGAAAGTGTTAAATTGTCTAAACCTTACTACTATAATTGAATTATCAACGGCATTTAAGGATGCTAGCTGGGATGACAATATTGCTGTTATCATTCTGACAGGAGCGGGCAAAAAAGCATTTTCAACCGGTGCTGATTTGGACGAACAGGGAGAGCATTTTCTAGGCAATCCGAACGATTATTATAAATGGATGTATGAGTTTATCCAATTGCATGAAGTTATGCGTAATGTTGGAAAGCCAACTATTGCGAGACTTAACGGCATAGTTGTCGGTGGCGGCAATGAATTAAACATGAGCTGTGATTTGGCAATTGCTGCCGACCACATTTATATAAGGCAGGTCGGTGCTGCAAGAGGAAGTGTTGCGGCTGCTGGAGCAACTCAGTTCCTGCCATTACTAGTAGGGGATAGAAGAGCGAGAGAAATACTGTTCCTTTGCGAAGAAATTCCCGCCCATAAAGCTCTTGAATGGGGGCTAGTTAACGAAGTTGTTCCTTATAGTAAGATTGATGAAGCCGTTGATGTTATGGCAGAAAAGCTTTTTAATAAATTACCGGAGTGTTTGAGATATACTAAGCAGCAGTTAAATTTCTGGAGAGATTTATCCTGGCATACAACTATCGGTCATGCAAGGGAGTGGCTTTCAATTCATAATCTTTCTTCTGAAGTTAAAGAAGGGATTAATTCTTTTGCCGAAAAAAGAAACGTGAATTACAAAAAAGTAAGAAAAGTTAAAAAATAACAATTGGATTTAACTTTAATCTTTACTATCATCGGTGTTTTTTTAACAGCGTTGGTCCCTCTTGCCGGCTATATTTATAAGACACGTAAAGATTATAAGAATTATTATTCCATAGTATGGAAAAGTTCGGGAAAGATTAACGCAAGGGAGTTTCTTGGTGAAAGACCTTATGAAGAATATTATTATGAGCGAAATATCGATAACTTCTTAGCAAGAGCTGTTGAACGCAGAAGAAATGCCCTTGTAGTCGGCCCCCCCTTAAGCGGTAAAACCAGAGCTGTTTTTAACTCTTTGAAAAAAATGAAAAAAGGAATAAACATTCTTGTTCCCAGGTGTGTTGAAATGCCGGTGTTTCAGCTTCCGGTTGATTATGGGTTCTGGAAAGATAAGCTAATCTTTATAGACGACATGCAGTATTTTATTGAGAAGCAGGATAACTATTATATGCTTTTCAGAAAAGCTAAGGAAAAAAATATACCCGTTATTGCAACCGTTCATTCGGGAAAGGAATTTAAAAAAGTAAAGAACAAATTGATTGAGCAGAATATGGATTTGGATACGATATTCGGCGATGATATTATTGAGCTCGAAAGGATTTCAGCAAATGAGGGCAAATCCATTGCACAAAAACTCGGGATGAAATGGGACAAGGTTAAGTTTAACGGAACGATTGGCTCAATTTTTATGCGTTTAAGCGAAATGGAAAAAAGATACGACCAGTGTGATAACATCGAAAAGACCATTTTGAGTTCTATAAGGAATCTTTACGTATGCGGTATCTATGATGATAATAATGTTTTTAAAATAGAATGGATTAAGAAGGTTTCGGGAAGATACGAGCTTGAAGGCAAGGATTTTGAATGGACAGGCTGGCTGAAGAATTTGGAAGATAAGGAATTTATCAAAATAGCCCGCCGCCATAAAATATGGGCTGAAGATGCGTATTTAGAATACATTGTTAAACCCGAAGACGAAATGTCAAACAAGGATGTTTTCGAGGAGTTAGTTGAGGTATTCAAAGGCGAGTCTGCGGTTTTATTAATGCTTGGAGAAAGGGCATATGATGTTGGCACTGTAGAAGTTGATATTGCAGATTATATGAGAATTTCAATTTCGGCGTTTGGGGAAGCAATTTCTTGTATTAATAGGGATGCGGATAAACACAGCTATATCAAGGCACAGAGTTATCAAGGCCAAGCTCACTGGAGTTTATCAAAAATTGAGAACACCCTTGAAAACAGTAAGAAATCGATAACGATTTATAACGAAATTTTGAAGGCGTTAAGTGCCGATGAAAATCCACTTGAATATGCAAAAATTATGAACAGAATCGGTAATACTTTTACTTCATTTGCTGAGATTGAGAATAAAGCGGAAAACTGCATAAAAGCCATAGATGCTTATCTGCAAGCACTAGAGTTTTTCACTTTGGAAAAAGAGCCTCAGGAGTATGCCCGGGTACATAACAATTTAGGAGGGGCTTACTTGATTCTAGCAGAAGTCAGTGAACCTCTATTGAATTATAAAAAAGCGGGTGAGTCATTTAAAGAATCGTTAAAAATCAGAACAATTATAGATAATCCCAAATTATATGCCGTAACAAAGAATAATCTGGCTAATGCATATTCAAGGCTTTCGGAGTTTGAAGATGTAGAGGGAAATCTGGAAATGGCAATCCAATCGTATGAGGATGTTATTAAAATCAGCACTAAGGAGAAGTATCCACTGCACTACGCCTTAGTTCTAAATAATATTGGCAATGCGTATTCGATGCTTGCAGGCGTTAAAGGCAAAAAACAAAATTCTAAGAAGGCGATTGAAGCTTTTGAAAAAGCTCTTGAGATTAGAACCGTTGATAAAACTCCTGTACAATTCGGAAATACAATGTTTAATCTCGGAGATGCTTATTTTGTGCTAAGCGAGGAAGAAAATACCTTGGAAAATATCGACAAAGCTATATTGTTTTTCGAAGAATCAATGAAAATAAGAACTTTAGAAAACTATCCCTTTCAGTATGCAGAAACATGTTATAATCTCGGCAAAGCATTTATTAAGCTTGCAGAAATTGAGGATAGGTCAGAAAACTACCAAAAGGGGATAGACTTTTTTAACGAAGCGCTGAAAGTCTATACTGTTGATAGCTCACCTTTTATGTTTGAAAGAACAATGAACCAAATCACCAATGCAAAGAAGATTTTCTTTACTTAATCAAAACCATTTTTTTTGTGTCTGTAAAGCCAGCAGCAATCAGCTTATAAAAATACACACCGCTTGAAAGCACGGATGCATTAAAATCAAACTTGTAACTCCCTGTTTTAAGTTCTCCATCCAAAAGCGAAGAGACTCTTTTCCCCGATATGTCAAAGACTTCAAGTGATACATGCCCGGATTTCGGAACGGAGAATCTAATCATCGTATTCGGGTTAAATGGATTCGGGAAGTTCTGCTTCAGTTCATATTGTTTCGTAATTCCATTATTGCCGTTTGAAACACCAACGAGTTCTAGATTAACTTCGGCTGTCCATGCCTGCATAGTTCCTGTTTTGTCATCATACCAGAAAGGCCACACTTTTCCGTTTCCTGAGCTTATTCCTATATAGTCTCCTCCGTAGCTTCCTAGTCCGGCTTCACCTTTGACTTTCCAGGCATGGTCGCTCACTTTAATATCAATCCACGTAGCCCCACCGTCTGTTGAACGTGACATATAAGTTTCAGCTGAATCACCAACGGAAGGGTAATTCCTGTTATCGTAGTAACAAATATTAATTCCTCCTGCTTCGTCAACTCGTATTGCTGGAAAGAACTGAACCTTGCCGTTATTAAGCGGGTCTTGGTTCACCCTAATACCGGTTGACCATGAAGTTCCCCCGTTTGATGAGTAATGCATTACCACATCTGCGTCGCTGCCCGCGGGTGAGAGGTTTCGTTCTGCGGTAACTATATAAATCCACCCGTTTCGTGAACCGCCGCTTCTGTCAACTCCGATTCTCGGAAAACCGTTTACTCTGAAATTCCAGCCGTTGAAAGTCGAGGCCCTTATACCGTTCATATCATAAATGTTTTCCGTAACAGTCCAGCTTACTCCTCCGTTGGTTGATTTTGCAAACCCCGCAAAATCCTCGGTAAACGGACTTGAGGATATGGGCGCCGCCCAGCAAACATAAACCTCACCGTTTGGACCGCATGCTATATCACAGCCTTGTGAGTAATGTCCGCCGGGAGGAGAGTTTATCTGGCTCATTGGTGACCAGTTGATACCACCGTTGGTTGTATATGAAACTACAATGGGTGGTATGCTAACAAAGTGGCTCCATACACAATATGACCTTCCGTAGTAAGGACTCGACGGGGCATCATCTGTACCAGCAAAATTTTTGTCTTCACTTCCGCTGTTTATTGTTATTCTGCTTGACCATGATGAGCCGTTATTGGTTGAGTATGCAGCAACGATTCCCGGAACATCTAGTACAGTAAATATTATTACACCGTTTTTATCGATTGTAGGTCCCGGGTCACTTGAGCTTTGAGTGAAGGGGGGAAGCATATTATTTCCTGACCATGTTGCGCCCCCGTCGGTTGTTATGTAACCTCCCTGTGCAAATATCCCGCTTACAGTAGTATTGGCGCCACCAAACATTATGTTCTGGTTCGAAGGATGCCTTACAAGAATGATTTCATCCTGCTGTGCATTAGCTGAAGGCAGAACCCTTATACTCGGCCCCACCGTTATAACCAAATTATCCGTTTGGTAAACTTTTATCGTTTTGTTTGAGTTTTGCCAAATGTTTGATTCATTCGGAAGCTTTGAATAAATTCCTATAACCGGTTTTTTAGTATTTGACCATCTTTCCTGAGAAAGGGTGAATCCGTTGAGGGCCATTAAACAAATTAAGATGATAGTTTTTTTCATATATTGTGATTTTGATTGTTAGGTAAACCGCTAACATAGCTATTTTTAAAATCTTTAACAATATTCATAAATTAACTGTAATTGTGATGTCATACCAAATTAGTGGTATGGTCTTAAATATCTACAACTCTGCTTTTTTTCAACCAATATGATATCTATCACTAATAAATATGACCTGTATCATTCAATAATGGGACGAATCCTTGTATTTTTGTAAAGAGCTTAAATCAGAAATTACTGATTTAGTCTGCATAGAAAGGAGGTCTTCGACAATGGAATACAACAAGTATGTCGATATTAGCAAAGCCTACCTTTATGCACAGATACAAAAGGATAAGGATGACAAGAAGATCCTCGGCCACCGTGATTACATGCTGCCGTTTGTGACAATCTCCCGCGAAGCAGGCGCCGGCGGCACAACCATCTCGCAGGGACTTGTTGACTACCTCACTAACACCGACCAAACAAGCGGCTGCCCGTGGACGCTCTTCGATAAGAACCTGATACAGAAAGTCGTCAAGGATTTCGAGCTTTCCGGCATCGAAAGCATACTGCCCGAAGGCAAGTTCTCCGAAATACAGGCGGTGTTCGAAGAGCTGTTCGGGCTGCACCCTTCGAAGCGGGAGCTGGTGCACAACATACGCAAATCCATACGCAAGCTTGCAACGATGGGCAACGCCGTCATCGTAGGAAGGGGAGGCGCAATCATCACGCGGAACTTCATCAACGGCTTCCACGTACGTTTCGTTGGCTCAAAGGAAAAACGCATTAAGCACATGATGGACGCATACGGCTTGAAGCGGAAATCTGCGGAGGATTTTGTTGAACGCGAGGACAAAGAGCGCGCTGAATACGTGAAGAAGCTCTTCGGCGTTAACATTACAGACTGCCACCTGTACGACATGGTCATCAATACAGACCACCTGCCGTATGAGGACGTAATCAAAATGATTGCCGGTGAAGTTTTCCGCTTGAGGGAAATGATCAACCAGTAGAGAGAACTGATTAACCAGTAAGTGATTATCCAATAAGATTCATTAATACATTTATAACAGTTTAAATTACAGGAGACTAAATTATGCTTGACAAAAAAGCTGACCTTGCGGGTCCGGGAATAAGTACATACGCCGAGGTTGAGAAAATCCTTCCCGCGGATTACACCTCGCTGCTTAACAAAAGAGATACACAAAGAGCGATTTACGAAGTCAAAAACTACATCGAGACGAACCTTAACAAAGAGCTTAACCTGATGATGGTTCAGGTGCCGCTGATTGTTACAAAGGAATCCGGCGTGAACGATAACCTTGACCGCGACGGCTCCAGAACGCCCGTTGAGTTTCCGTGCGGGCTGGGACTCGATAAGCGGCTCAACGCGCAGGTTGTGCAGGCAGCAACCAAATGGAAACGCATCGCGCTGAAGCAGTTCGGCATGAAGCCCGGAGAGGGAATCAACACCGATATGCGCGCCGTGCGCAAGGACTACTTCCTCGACCACGACCACAGCTCCTACGTTGACCAGTGGGACTGGGAACGCGTAATCACCGCCGAAGACCGCAACCTTGATTTCCTTAAGATGATTGTTAAGAAAATCTGGAAGGTGATTAAAGGAGCTGAACTTCACGCGCAGGAGCTTTTCCCAGCGCTTAAGAATCCCAAATACCCCAACCTGCCGGATGAGCTTGTATTTCTACACGCGGAGGAGATACTGGGTAAGTATCCCGATTTGCCGCGCAAGCAGAGAGAGACTCAGATTCTGCAGGAATACCCAGCCGTGTTTATCATCGGCATCGGCTGGCCGCTTGAAGACGGCTATCCCCATGAAATGCGCGCCGCCGATTACGACGACTGGGTTACGGAGACTGTGAGAAAGAACGGCAAAATCTACCACGGCATCAACGGCGATATACTTGTATGGAACCACGTTACAAAACGCCGGCATGAGCTTTCATCTATGGGCATAAGAGTGAACGCCGAAACACTGCGCATACAGCTTGATATGTCAAACCAATTGGACCAGCTTTCCACTCCGTACCACAGCGCAATTATACGCGACGAGCTTCCGCTTTCTGTCGGCGGCGGCATCGGGCAGTCCAGAACGCAGATGCTCATTTTACGCAAAGCGCACTTGGGCGAGGTAAGCGTTACCGTCTGGCCTAAGGAGCTAAAAGATATCTGCGAGAAGAAGAACATCTTTGTTTTGGAATAACCCAAACCCTGAGCGTAGTCAGCTTGCCCGCCCACTGGCGGGAAGGGTCTCGTTTCTAGAACCCCTCCCCGCATTTTTCGCCCGTTTTCGGCAAATTTCTCACCGGAAAAAATTTTGCGTGTTCCAAATCCGGTATTATGTAAAGTTAGGTGAAATTTTTGGTTAAATTTCAATGCATTACGCATTTTTTGCAATTCAGGGTGAGATTTATGCTGAAATTTTAACAATTTTCCATTTTAATCCGCAATGTAAGGTGCGACCCGCCGGGTCGCCCCTACAATAAGGCACACGTATATTTAACACAACAAAACCTGCACGGCAAGTTATTTCACCTCATTAGGCACATATAGAGTAGAATGAGAAATTGAGTTAAAGGAAATTTGTAGGGGCGGGGTTTCCTTGACCAAAAAACAAAATAATTTAGACCTCCCCTAAGTCCCCTCCTTACTAAGGAGAGGACTGGATAAGTTCCACTTTGTTGGTGTTGTCACCAACAAATTCAAACATATGTAGGGGCGAGGTATCCTCGCCTAAAAGCTATTTAAATATATGCGGAAGGAGTTCTTTTAAGTTTTTGGATTTATGGATTTCGGTTTTTCCGAAATCGGCGGTCTCCCTTAGGGAATAGGAAGTTTTATCAAAAATCCGGTCGAACTTCGTGATTTTCTCTTCAAGCTCCGCAACGGCTTTTTTAATGCTTTGGATTTTTATGTCTATATCTGCGGCTTTTTTCTGTCCTTTTTTTTTCTGCCCTGTTTTTTCCTGTTTGATGCTCCCATTAGGCGGCTTAAGCTCAATTGCATCTTTTCCGCCCTTGAGTGCGGTTCTGGAGCGGTCGAAGATTACGACTATATAGTAATAAGCGGTTTTTTTGCCTGAGCGGATTGAAACCATATAAATGAAATTTGCGCCGAAAAACACGTGCGGAAATTTTGAAAAATCAAATTCTGCGGATTTTTTTCCGGTGGCGCACTTTAAATGCCGTCCGCTGGTATCTTCTTCAACTCCGGCGCCTCTAGCTTTAAAAAACTTTTTTACGGCTCTTTTATCTTTTTGGATAATCTCTTCAATTCTTCCAAGGAGCTTTTTGGAGAATTCATTTTTCAAAGCTTCCTTTTTTGCCTTAAGCCCGCGCGATAGCTTAAATTTTTTCGGGTCCATTTTAAGTTGGTAAAGGGTAAAAATAATAAGAAAAAGCTGATTTTCAAAATGAGGGTTTGCGGGTAATGAAAAGCAGAGGCGGGAAAAGAAATAATGAAAAATTGGAGGAATGTGGTTGAACCTGACGCGTCAGAGAGGACAACTGGCACAACATTAAAGAAATGGTATGAATTTCAAAACAGACTTTAATAAGTTTATGATAATGTGTAAATTTGGGAAATTAATAGATAATTTGTTCCATCTTAAATAATGGCTGATATTAAGACTATTTTAAGAGAGTTGAGTGTAATACTTGGGTATATACTTTCTAAATATGACTTAGAGTTTACAACAGAAATTTTAAATGTAAAAAAATATTTAGAATTTATAAGAAAATATTGTAAGAATATAAATGAATGCAATTCAGAAATTCAGAAAATAGAGCAAGAAGAGAATTTAATGGTTCATAAAAGTATAATTGGAAATGGATTAAATCTAGGACAAATTTTATATGAAAAATTAAAGTTAGACGGTGATATTGTTTGGAGTGGTGCCCAAGTAAAATCAAAATATCCATTTGATATTAAAATAGGAAACACAGGTATTTCGTTAAAAGAAGCTAGCTTTATCTTAAAAAACCCATCTTTCTCTAATTATTTAAATGCCTTAACTCAACCAAGTATTCCTTTTGTTAAAGTTCATGTTTTTAGAAGCTTCGCTGAAAAAGAATTTAAACTATGGTTTGATTATACTTTTATGAAATTAAAAGAAATTGCAACAAAGTGTAAAGATAATGAAAAAATTTTTATTTATTCCAAACGTGGTACTTTTATTAAGAGATTGAAAGATAAACTTATATTTGGTGATGCAGATAACGAAATATCTATTTCAATGGAGGGACAGATAAACGAAATTGAACTAAATAAACGACTCGGCGGTTTTATTTTTGAACATACTTTTAGTAAATGGATTAAAGATAATTTAGAAAAGAACGATAATAGATATAATGAACTTAAAAAAACGTGCTCATTAAAAGCAGGAGAAAATTTAAAGAATTATATTTATGAAAATTTAAATTTAAATTCTAGAGAAATTTTAGAGTTGATGCAAATATATGATGAAAATTATTATTATGGCAAAAGTTTTGGTGAGGCAAAAATATATAAAGTTCCTAAAAATATTGAATGTAAAGTAGAATTAACTAATATTGAAGTTAAAGTCCCTAGTTCTCAATTAAATGTATACTTTACATTTAAAATCTCCAATATAAATGGAATAAATGATGTTGAATTTAGAGTTGAATGTAGATATTCACATGGTCAATTTAAAGGTATACCTGAAGCCAAATTATATTATACAGATGATATAAATCATCTGAGAAATCTCTATATGGAAATAAATTAAAGAACATGAAAAAAGGAACGGCAACAAGTTCATTTGGAACAAACGGTAGAATTAATCACGATTCTACAAAGTTTTATAATTCCAAATTATATAATACACTTTCTATAACAGAAATTTCAGATACTTCTGAAAACGAATTCCCACCTCAATTTTTAAACAAAATTATTTTAGGTACTTCAGAGAATATGAAAGAAATACCTGATAATTCTGTTCACTTGATGATAACTTCTCCGCCATATAATGTGTCAAAAGAATATGATAAAGACCTAACTTTGAATGAATATCTGTTATTTTTAAAAAAGTGCTTTGAGGAAACTTATCGTGTTTTAGTCAATGGTGGGCGAGCATGTGTAAATGTTGCTAATTTGGGACGGAAGCCATATATCCCATTATCGGACTATATTTCTCAGATGATGATTAAAATTGGTTATAATATGAGAGGCGAGATTATTTGGAATAAAGCGGCAAGTGCCAGCCCTTCAACTGCATGGGGTAGCTGGAAAAGCGCTGCAAATCCAACATTACGTGATGTTCACGAATATATACTGATATTTTCAAAGGGTAATTATAATAGGATAAAACACTCATCAAAAGAAAATACGATAACCAAAACACAATTCATTGAATGGACAAAGTCTATTTGGACTATGAATGCAGAAAGTGCAAGAAAAATTGGACACCCAGCGCCATTTCCAGAGGAGTTGCCATTTCGATTAATACAACTTTATTCTTTTAAAGATGATATTATTTTAGACCCATTTATGGGAAGTGGCACAACCGCAATCAGTACTTTGAAGTCTCATCGTTATTTTGTTGGCTATGAAGTTGACAAAAAGTATGTAAAATTGGCTGAGAATCGAGTCCATAGGTATTTGGCACAAACTAATTTTGTATTCATACCCAATAATAAAGATAAGGTATTTAAACAAGTGCGTGTCAAATAAACTAGTCAACAAACAAACACTGGGCAGTGTGAAAAAAAAGACCATCGGTCGGAGGATGGTCTTTGCGTAATGCAATTTGTAAAGAGTAAATTAGTAAAGAGTAAAATAAAATTTGAGGGCTCAAGCGCAAGACCCCCTCTTAATCTCCCCCTTAGTAAGGGGGAGACGCGAAGCAGTGGGGGTCGTAATTTAGACTTCTTTGCGTTTTATCCCGGCAAGCTCCTGCAATTGGCGCCAGTTCTTCAGCCGGTCCTGCTGTGATTTCAATAATGATTCCTTCGGCGTGCCGTCTTTGTTAAACAGTTTTGCAAACCGTCCTTCCGTCCGCGCGAAATGCACAAAATCAATTACCTCGCCTGTCTTCGGGTCTTTGTACCAGTCCTCGTTCACCGCGGGGTTGCCCTGCAATGAGAGCCGTTCCTTTAGCGTTTCACCCTTGCGCGGGTCATAAATAAACATCGGGAAAGCGCGCGAATCAACCGCAAGCCGTGCCTGGTGCTGGCTCATGTTGTCCGCAACGCCGTGCTCCGGCTGGCAGGTTGTGTAAACGTTTATTACTGCAGGTCCCGGGTATTCATTAGCCGCCATAATTGCGCGGTAAAAATAATTTATGTGCGCCGTAGTAATCTGCGCAACAAACACGTCGGGGTGCATGATGCAAATCTGCCCCAGCTCCTTGCGCCGCTCCGATTTGCCGGGCAAAAAGCTTCCAACCGCGCTCATCTTTGTATCCTGCGATAAAAACGAGCTCGTGGAAGTCTGTCCCCCCGTGTTTGAGTAAACCTGCGTATCCAGCACCATAACTTTAATATCCATACCGCTCATCATCATTCTTGATAGCGCCTGAAACCCGATATCAATCATCGCGCCGTCGCCGCCGAGCACCCAAAGCTTTTTATCCGCCCATCCGAGCTGGTTCCATCTTGCACGCGTGCCAAGCGCCACAGCTGGCGAGTTCTCAAAAAGCGAGTTCGTCCACGGTATCAGATACGGGTTATACGGGTAAGTGGATGCGAAAACAGTGCTGCATCCTGTTGAGTTGATGATTGCAACGTTTTCCCTTCCGTGCACGTAGCCGGTTGCCGCAAGCATCATTCTCACCGCCGTAGCTTCGCCGCAGCCCATGCATGAGCCCGCGCCCCCGGTATAGAGTAATGACTTGTGCGAAAGCATCATATCGGCAAGAACTTTCTCCTGCACATATTCCTTCGGTGTCTCGGGCAGCTTCTCGTAAAAATTGTGGATATCCTTTATCACGCGCATATTGTCGTCGTCCTTCTTCAGCATTTGGAGCGCGTCATCGTTGTAGACCTGGACGCATTCAGCGCACCCTTTGCATTTTGTCGGGTCGATTGCAATAATGAGCTTTCCGCCGGAGCCGGTTTTTTTCTTCGGGACGTCGTAATATTTTTTCGTGCTGGCAAACTGTTTGCGAAGCGATTCCTTTGTCTCCTCATCCTGCGTGAAGTGATTCACAAACCCCTCAAGCTCGGATTCACTTACAACCTTGGCGAGTATTGCCGTATCGGGGCATTGTGTGACGTAATCCATCACCCTGTGCATTTTGATGCAAGGTATTCGGGTATATCGGGGGCAATGTAGCTGAAATCACGTTTAGCCGCAGTGCCCGGGGGGATTTCACTCCGCGCGAAGAAGTGGTCAGCCGCGAGGCATTTATCCGCGATACCCTTGTTGTATGATTCGATTACAATATCATCGAACTCACCGGAGTCGATGAGCTCATTATTCAATTTATTTATGATAGTAGTTTCCATTTTCTTTATTTATAGAATCGTTAGTTCTATGGAATGCTGTTTGAATTCCGTTTTAACGCTTGAGGGGACTTCCATCACCTCATAGTAGCCGCGCTTAACCGCCTGGAGGTTTTCATCGACGACTTTCTCGCCCTTTTTGCCGAAGTATTTCATAAGCGAGTGTTTTACGCCCTCGAAGAGCGCATCATCGGTGAAGTGCGCCTCATCTTTAAGCGGCGTAACTTTGAGGAAGATGCCAAGCAGCACAATACCCTGCATCCGCTGCTGTAAATCGGAGCGGGTTGATATTTCGCGTGCTATCTTTACCGTATCAAGATAGTAAACCTTAATGTTTTTCTTTATGATTGTTTTGCGTGCGTGTTCGGGGATGTCGTTCCACACTTCTTCTGGCGACTCTTTACTGCTCTGGATAAAAACCATACCGCCTTCGGAGATACCCCACAGCGGGCTGCCGCTGAGGAATGCGTTTACATCGTTAATCGGGACAAATTCGACGTGCTCAAGCTCGGAGTGCGTTCTAATCGGGTCTTTCGATACGGTGAGATAATAAGTCGTAGGCAAACCTTTCTTTTCGGAGCCGTACTTGGGATATGCCTGAACATTTAAGTTGAAAATTTCCTCAACCAGCGATGCAATGACTTTGTTGGTTGTAACGGAGCCGTATCCGCCGACTGAATGCCCCCGCATGCAGAAGGTTCCTTCTGCTCTTATATCCGGGTCGAAAGGTTCATCGATTGAAAGCCGGTGCTGAACACCCGCAACGAAGAATTTTTTATTTTTTTCGAGCATGTTTTTTACGATTGAAATGAAATGACCGGGGCGTATATCCCTGCTTCCGAGCCCGTAAACGCCGGAGTAAATCT
Source organism: Chlorobiota bacterium (assembly GCA_022616535.1). GTDB lineage: Bacteria > Bacteroidota > Ignavibacteria > Tepidaquicellales > OLB5 > JAKEEM01. Next base: position 15,284 of record JAKEEM010000022.1, read on the forward strand.
GCGGAATGCGAGAAATTTTTTGGCTATCGCCGTCTTTCAGTTCATTAATCAGCGCATCGGCAAATGAGCTTTTGATTTCGGCAGTTAAGGGATTATCAGCAGCAAGGGGAATGTCAAGCCGCTCGATTACAGATAATGCCTTCGTGTTCTTAAGCGCATAGACAATTTCTTTTTTGGGGAAGGGTCTGAACGACGTAACGTTTAACACGCCGGCTTTTATGTTTTGGTTTTCCCGTATCCAGTCTACCGAAGCCATTGCAGTTTCAGAGGCTGTGCCCATTGCAACGATAGCGTAGTCTGCATCATCTAAGCGGTATTTTTCAACAAAGCCGTAGCGGCGTCCGGTTAATTGGTAATACTCATCGAATGCATTTTGTAAAATTTCGGCAACCTTATCGTAATAATCACGCTGTGCGATTTTGCCCTTCATGTAGCTGTCCTGGTTCTGCACCACGCCCGTCATAACAGGGCTGTGGGGATTAAACAGGTTCAATAATTTTTTTTCCGGCTTACCCGTAAATTTTTCCATCAGCTCTTTTTCGGGCAGGCGTACGGTTTCAATTGTGTGAGTGGTTAAAAACCCGTCCTGTATATTCATAAAGGGCGTGTATGAATCCTCGGCTGCGCGGCGTGAAATCAAAGCTAAGTCGGCTGCATCCTGCACATTTTTTGCAAAGAGCATTCCCCAGCCCGAGTCGCTTACCGCCATTACGTCATCGTGCCCCGCGTGAACGTTTAAGCTGTGGGAGGTTAACGCCCTTGCGCCGATATGAAAAACAGCGGGCAGTCGTTTGCCGGAGATTGTGAATAAAACTTCCTTCATTAAAACCAGTCCCTGCCCCGATGTAAAATTTGTTACCCTGCCCCCGGCGAGAGCAAAGCCCTCACAGGCGGACGCTGAGGAGTGTTCGGATTCGGGCTCTATGAACTGGAGGGATTCGCCCCACAGATTTTTATGTCCGTTTGCAATTGCAAGCTGGTATAGCGCACCCATATTGGTAGTCGGAGTAATAGGGTAGGCGCATCCGCCCTGTGTTATGTTTGTATCCACCCACACGATAGCATCGCTGCCGTCACAGGTGGTTAATATTCCTGGGAATGGGAAAACTTTGGTTATTTTGCCAGAATCCTTCATGTTTTCCATTGCATGTTTTCCATAGCAAATTTTGAGTGTTTTTGTGCTTTAACACTACTAAAATAGGGTTTTTGCGGGGGTTCAACTATGATACGTATCAAGTAAAATTATGATTTTTATCAGGGGAAAATGGGATGGGTTTTGAGGATTTTTAATAGGAATTAGTATATTTCTTGACGTTTGTCAGATGTCTTATTCAACTTAAATGTTCTAATGTAGATTTTCGTAGAAGAAAAAAGACAAGGATTTGGGAAAATGAATTTATAAAGGCTGACACTCTATTCACCATCCTTCTTAGTTTCACTTTCTTTAAATTCAATACCCATTAAACTAGCAGTATGCGCGATTAAAGGCTTTATATTATCTGGTGTTCCTTCATCGCTTAATTCACTTTTAATCTTGCCTTCGAAAGTTTTGATTGTATACGATTTACAATTAGAAATTATCTGAGGACACTTGCTTAAAATATCATTCATCCATTTTATTTCTCTCTCATTTTTATTATCTAAAAATCTTTCGAATGAAATTCTCATTAATCTATCAGAGTTGTCTTTTATCAAATCACATTCAAACAATGCCTCACCAAATAAATCGATAATCTTATCAGCATTTCCATCTATTCCAATAATATCATCAATTACATTACTAATAAAAGTTGCTCTATTGTTTTTATCCAATGCATTAAGTAATATTACCCAGTTCTCTGAAATGTAAATATTTACCGCTCCACCGGTCTTCAGCTTTTGATAATGTTCTATTAAAACTTCATAAAACTCTCTATCCAACCCCAAAATACTTTTTTTATTTACCATCTCTATAATTAAATAGAATGTATTCCTGTATTTATCCAGTGATTCGATTTCTTTTACCCAATCTTCTTTTTTTAATTCTTTTAGTTTAGAAATTATAAATTTTGAAAACTCACTATCGGGTAAGTTCATGACTTTATATACTGCCAAATACAATGAAGAAAATTTACAATCGAATTCTCTCAGCATTAATTTTTCAACTATTTCGGTACTGGAAACATAAATTTTTATAAAAGTATTATATCTTTCATCATCATTTATAGAAGTAGTTAATGAATCATAGATAAATAACTCATTTTCAATAATACATTCTTCACTAATGAACTTGAATATGTTTGTGTTTTCAACTAAAATTAAAAAAATTAATTTAATAAATTCTTTTGTATTTTTGCGATTATTGATCTCGAATATTAATTCACAATTATTATATTTAATGAACAATTCTGCAACTTTGCTAGTAATATCATTAAATTTTTCCGGGTTCGCTAAAATTTCATTATACTTTGATAGTCCATTTGCAGAGTTACTAACATTTGTAGCAACATTCAGCTCTGGGTTATTTAATAGGATTAAATAAAAGATGTGAGCTGATGAATCGTTGTCCTTATCATTAAAAGCATTAAAAAAGTGATTGAATATCGAGGGGTCGGTCGATATACTACTAACTAATTCTTTTATTTTCATACTGATTGATATCTAAGATAATTTTAACTAAATTAACAGTTTCAGCTGGTTTTAAATCTAGAGTGTCCTTCAATCGCATACCAATCGCATCAGCGAAAGCTTTAAAATTCCATTCTAATTCTAAGATTATTAAAGCATTAATCACAGTAACCCAATTGGTATCATTAAATTGGCCGCGACCAAGTATTCCCACTAATTCATTTATGATTTTTTTATGATCGATGTCTGGTATAAAAAACTTGAGTACTTTATCATAATCCTGTATTTGAACAAGACAATAAATTATAGTACAATAAGTTATAGGTAAAGTTTTAATTTTGAATTTCTGCTTAATAACCTCTTCAAATCCATTGCTAATTATTAAATTTAGTAATTGTGCAAGTTTTGATAACTCGCCTTTAATTTCAGTAACTTCTTTGCTCGTGTACTTACTATCGCTTCCTTTTTCATATAATGTATTCGATTTGTTTAATGTGTCTATAAGTGCTTCATAAACGCTTTTTTCTTGTTTGTATTTATTAAATAGTTCAGTAATCCCCTCGATAGAATTATCTTCAACGCTATTCCATTTTTCAATATTCTCTAAACTTTTCCTTAAGTAGGTCCAACAATTGTCCAAATTTATACAATCTCTAATATTTAATTTTGCGAGTGCCAAACAAACTTTAGCGACAAGATTTGGATTTTCTGATGCCCAGATTTTAAAATTAGATTCGATTATTTCTTCAGCAACGTTAACGACCCATTTGAATTGATTTAAATCTTCGAGAACTTTTTCATCAACGTTTGTTAATGCTTTTTCTAATTTAGGGCCTAATAATAGTTGGATAGCAGTATCTTTATCTACATTAAAATACAAAGCTGCTAAATATTCTTTAAAATCAGATGGAAACATTTCTACGCGAAGATGTATATCTTTTAGAAATTTATTTTCGCTATCTAATAAATTTTCTATAATAACTTTTTCATCATTCCAAATTTGATTTCTTAATATAACGTAGAGTACTTGAATCCGTAAATCAATGTTTTTCCCCCAAGTTCTGTAATATACTATTAGATTATTAATGAACAACTTAATTGCTCTTGGAGTAGGCGGTTTATCGTGTGCGCATGCAAGGCGGTATATTCTAAAAACATTATGTATTTCAGTGTCATTTAAAAACTTTTGAAAAGCAATTTTCATTTTATCTTTAAAATATTCTTCCCAGTTGGTTAGGACTAAAGGTGGAACATTGAATTTAATTTGAAAAGTTTTATCTATAAAAGATTCTGCTAATTTAGCACCATTTGCCCAAAAATGCTTTACTCCTTCTAAATCAAAAGGCACCAATAACCATATTTTATTAGTCCATTCACCTTTCTTTCTAAAATCAATTTCGAAAAAAGTTTTCATTGTTGCCCAAATTTTTAAAGATTCTCCAGATTGTATTCTATCCAAATTATCAATCACTATTAAGAATTCTTTATTGCTGTTCGTATGAATTTCTTTAAAAATGGATATGAATACGTTCTGAAATTCAATAGAAGTTGGATCGGCTGTCTTATACGTTGTTGTATTAGTTGTCTTTTCGCTTTTGTCGATTAACACCGATAATATTTTATCCCTTTTTTGCTTATCCTTCTCGAATCTGGAGTAAATAAATATTATTGCACTTGTTATTACAGGTGTCAAAATACAAATTACACCAAAAACATGCCAGCATGGAATTAACGCAGGCCACTTAGAAAGCAACACAGCACCAATCGGTACCAGTAATGTTGAAAATAACAACAGATAACCTAATTTATTTATTCTAGTGTAATTTGTTGATTCTACTTCTTCAATTCTTTTTGCGAGCCTATTTTTTTCTTTCTCCCATTTTTCTTTATCAGTCAGTAATTTTTTTTCACTTCCAAATTCTATCAGTGATTCTAGAAAAGTTCTTTTTAACGGATCTCCTTCATGTTCCCAAGCATTAAAAATAAACACATGACAAATATTGTCAAGCTTTGCTTTAACCATCTCAACAATTGATGATTTACCTGTACCCCAACCACCAATTAATGCAATTGATTTACCAATTTTTTCTTCGTGAATTGTGTCATAAATCACATTTGCAATTAACTCGTGGCCACCCAATTCGTCTTTTTGAGTTACTTCATCCGGGAGTAGTTTTATTTTATTTGTTTCCTCGGTCATAATTAGTTAATTATTTATAAACATCTTTCAAGCCGATGATTCGATTACACATCCAATATTTTTTATCTAGATTTGAAGGGTTAGAACTGGTTCATCTGCATTACCCTTGTACTGACAAACTTATGTTTTTACAGTTAAAATATCAAGGAAAAAGGGGTATGGCTTTTGTTTAGAATTTCCTTTACAGCATTTTTTTTTAATTCTTTCTTCCTCAGAATGACAATTGGCGAAATGAATGAAGCACAAAGTTACTTAAACTCCGTAATACTCCCACCTGTTTAAACCACTGCTTCCCTGTATATAAATAAGGGTAAATTATGATTTTTGTAAAGACATTCTACATTAAGACGCTAACCAAATCTACGGTTAATTTTTTTTATGTAGATTAGTTCGTTAATTTATTTATAACTTGCTTCTTATTATAGAGAGGCAGGGAATAATGAGGACAGCTAAATTACTTTTATCATTTTTTACCTTAACACTATTGTTTTCAGCACAAATAAATTCACAGCAGGTCATACAGGACTGGGTTAAAAGGTTCGACGGCGCTTCGGGCAATGAGGACAGGGGGAATTCAGTCGCTGTTGACAACGTTGGAAATGCCATTGTAACGGGACAGACATTTTCACCGGGTCAGGGCAACAATATGGTGACCATAAAATACAACCCTGACGGCATTCAGCAGTGGACCTCTTTTTTCAACGGTGCCACAAACCAGGAAGACATCGGAATCGGCTTGGTAACCGATGATGCAGATAATATATACGTCACAGGCAGCACCCAAAACGGAGGGCTTTATGACATTGTTACAATTAAATACGATGCAAGCGGCGCTCAGCAGTGGGTGCAGTTTTATAACGGACCGGTCAGCTCGCATGATATTGCTCACGATATAACTATAGATAACTCAAACAACATTTACATAACAGGCGAAAGCGTTGGTTTAAACACAAGCTTCGATTACGTAACACTTAAATACAACTCAGCGGGAGTTCTGCTGTGGGTTTCAAGGTTCAACGGAGGAAATGCAGATGTTGCAACATCGCTTGTTTTGGATAATTCTAACAACGTAATTGTGACTGGATACAGCTTTAATCCCGCAACATTTTACAACTTTGCTACGGTAAAGTATAATTCCTCTGGTGCGCTTCAATGGGTTCAAACGTATTCAGGTGCAGGAACAGGTCATGATATAGCAAGAGATATTGCCTGTGATAACTCTGGCAATATCTGCGTTACAGGTGCAAGCTTTAATGCTGTAACGGGGGTTGATTTTTTAACAGTATATTATAATACCTCCGGTGTTCTTCAATGGGCGCAGACATATAACGCTCCTGTAAACAGTGAAGACGATTCATACGCTGTGGGATTTGACCCAACCGGAAACGTTTTTGTTGCGGCCACAGTCCGAGCGTAAACGGAACGATGGATTTTACAACGATTAAATACAACTCAGCGGGAGTTCAGCAATGGCTGCAGAAATATCACGGCTTGGCTGCAAACTCGTCGGATTTCGGGCGCTCGCTTTGCGTTGACGAATCGGGCAATGTTTACGTGGCGGGGCAAAGCCAGGGCATAGCCGGCACGGGATTTGACTACGGAACAGTTAAATACAGCCCAAACGGTGCATTATTATGGGCTCAGAGGTATAACGGTCCGGGCAGTAATTTTGACCTGCCGACAAAAGTCTATTGGGTGCAGACAACAGTGTTTACGTAACCGGCTACAGCCGCGGGACAAGCTTGATTTATGATGCAGCGACAATAAAATATTTCCAGTGCTCACTTGCTGCTGATGCAGGCGATGATACGACGATTTACATTGGTTACGGGAGCGGAACGGCTGTTTTAACTGCAAATGTTCAGGGCGCGGCGGGTTCGGTCACCTACCTGTGGTCAAACAATGCAACAACTCAAACCATTGTTGTAAGTCCCCAGCAGACGACATCATACTGGGTTAGAATAACGGATTCAAAAGGGTGCATGTCAACAGATACGGTTATTGTAAATGTTATAAACGTTTCCTGCGGAAACAATAACAATAAAGTTCTTGTCTGCCATAACGGGCATACAATTTGCATAAGCGAAAATGCCGTACCCGCGCACCTCACTCAGCACGAAGGTGATTATTTGGGACCGTGCGTTGGAGACCAAATAGCAAACGTGGAAAATGCAGACAAGTTTATGCTTTACAGCAATTATCCAAATCCGTTCAATCCGGTAACGTCAATTAAGTTCGATGTTCCAATAGAAACTTCGGTTAAGCTGATAATTTACGATGCATTAGGCAGGGAAGTCACCGTACTTGTAAACGGTAAGCTTAAACCGGGAAGCCACTCGGTTACTTGGAATGCGGAGGGTTATGCAAGCGGAATTTACTTTTATAAGCTGGAATCGGAGGAGTTTACTGAAATCAGGAAGATGGTTTTGATGAAGTAATATTTTTGAAGTATATACCGGAGATGCTCCTTCAAAAGTAATCTTCGGGTTTAAGTGATTTATTAAGAGTTATGAAGACACTTGACGTCTTCCGGTGTGAACTTATTTAGTTTTATTACGCGGGCTTTGTTTCTGATTAATGAGGGAACTGTAAGTATTGCTTCTTCTTTGCTGTCAGCTTCAACAATTGCCCAGCCCATATGCACACCGTCTTTGCAGCCCCAGTCATAATGCGTTAAATAACCCTGTGCAAGAATCAGGTCAAGAATATGAATGCAAACTTCATCAGTGTGAGTTGATTCGATTAAATATCTGTCCATTCCTTCTTTAGCTCCGCAGGTAGGACTTGAACCTACGACCCTCTGATTAACAGTCAGATGCTCTAACCAACTGAGCTACTGCGGAATAGGAAAAACCTCAAAAATCGGGCTATTTTTCAACACTTCAGGTTCATCAATGACTCTGATTACGTCATTTTTTTAGAACGATATACCTAAAAAGGTAACTAATTTCTTACTAACCGATTTGATTTTCTCATTGCAAATTTACAGATTTTACATTATGATTTCAATTGCTTTATTAATGCAAATCAAAAAAGCTGGTGAGTAGGTAAAAAGGTAGGGGGGTATTTTGAAAAGGTGCGCTATTTGAGAAAGAGAAACCACGATAATTGAGATTGATTACGAAAAAATGATAAAAACGAAATTATTGATTCATTTTAATGTTAAATCCATTTTGCAAAATTTGCACTTTTTTACAAATTTTTATACAAGTTCAGTGAATGAAATGAGTTTCCTATGCATGAGACAATTTTCCTATATACCACGGTTACTTTTGGGGAGAGGGTTGATTTCAGTTTTCAATTTACCAATGATAAATCAGTGTTCACTACATCACGTAAAATTAACAGGGTTTACCCCAACATGTTGTGATTTGCTTTCAAATTGTTCTTTGACGATATTTGATACAACAA
>JAKEEM010000023.1 GCA_022616535.1 Chlorobiota bacterium
AAAGACTACCAACGGAGGCTTTAACTGGCTCCAGCAGACAAGCGGAACGAACGATGACCTAACAAGAGTATTCTTTGTTAATTCATCCACCGGCTGGGCTTCGGGAAGCAATGGAACGATACTTAAAACAACAACGGGCGGTGCAACATCAGTTATACAAATCAGCAGTGAAATCCCAAAAGAATTTTCTCTTTCCCAAAACTATCCGAACCCGTTTAATCCACAGACTAATATTGAGTTTGCAATACCAAGAGCATCCATTGTACAGCTCGCAGTGTATGATATGCTTGGTAAGGGAATTGAAATATTAGTGAATGAAAAGCTGAATGCAGGAATTTTCAAAACCGGTTGGAATGCTTCAGTTTACCCAAGCGGTGTTTACTTTTATAAACTTACTTCGGGAGATTTTACGGAAACTAAGAAAATGATTTTGATGAAGTGATAAAATAGAATGACAAAAGTAAAAACACAAAAGCAAGTGAGGCTCGTTTTTAGTTTATCTAATTTATTTAGTTTATAATGCAACTTGCTGAATTTAAGATATTAAATAAGAGTTAATCCACAAAATCTATAACAAGGGGGATAAAATGAATCAAGCAGTACTTTTTTTAAAGACGTGTTTTGCATTATTGCTTCTTTTTCTGGTTACACCGGGAAATTTAGATGCACAAAACTGGACTGAGTTAACTTCAGGCACCAATGCACCGGTTAGGGCTCTGACCGTGTATAACAACGAGCTGATTGTTGCGGGTGAGTTTACGACGGCTGGCGGTGTGACTGCTAACCGGATTGCAAGATGGAATAATACAACTTGGGGGGCATTGGGTCTCGGAACAAACGGCCCTGTTTCTTGTCTTTTTGTATTCGGCAGCACTCTTTATGTAGGGGGAACTTTTACCGCTGTCGGAGGTGTAGGCGTTAACAGGATTGCAAGGTGGAACGGCACAAATTGGCTGAATATGGGCAGCGGGTTTAACAACGAAGTGCTTACAATATGGGCTTATAACAATGAAATTTATGCTGCAGGCAGATTTACAACCTCAGGAACTAATTCTATGAACTATGTTGCTAGATGGAATGGAACAACATGGGTATCGCTTGGCACCGGAGTAAATGAACATGTTCATGCTTTAAGAGTATATGCTAACGAACTTGTGGCAGGCGGAGCATTCACCATCGCAGGCGGTGTGCCTGCCAACAGGATTGCAAAATGGAACGGCTCAGTCTGGTCAACTTTGGGCCTTGGTATGAATAACGAAGTCTATGCATTGAGTGTTGCGGGTGACCTTTATGCAAGCGGTCCTTTCACACAGGTTGGAGGTATTGGTGTAAACAGAATTGCAAGGTGGAACGGAAGCTGGTCAAATTTAGGGCTTGGGACTAACAACTATATTTCAGCCATGGTTCTATTTGGTGGAAATTTAGTTTCCGGCGGTGTGTTCACGACAGCGGGCGGCATAGCAGCAAACAGAATTGCAAACTGGAACGGCAGTTCCTGGTCTAATCCTTACGGTTCAGGTTTATCCGGCTCCGGGAATTTAGTCAGCGCTTTGACGGTATATACAGGAGGGCTATTTGCAGGAGGAAGCTTTACAAGTGCGACGGGGACTATTGTAAATAATATTGCCCGCTGGGGAGGCCTGGTTGCCATTAATGAAATAGGGAACAGCATACCCGATGAATATAAATTATATCAGAATTATCCGAACCCGTTTAATCCGACTACAAAAATAGAATTTGCTGTGCAGAAAAATTCATTTGTAAAGATGATTGTTTATGATATGCTTGGCAGAGAGGTGGAAACATTGGTTAACCAGCAGTTAAATGCCGGAACTTACCAAGTTGTATGGGACGCTTCAATACTTCCAAGCGGTACTTATTTTTATAAGCTTGAAGCAGACGGATTTACCGAAACTAAAAAGATGATGCTTGTTAAGTAGTATTTTTCGGGATTTTCAAAAGATTGTTCCAATAAAGAAATTCATAAAACGCAGGGACGTTCGCCTGCCGGCAGCAGGCAGGAGAGAACGTCCTTTTTTTATACATCGTCCTAAATAATAAACCTAATTAATCAAATAGGTGTTCTGTTGAACACCCCTACAGAATGTTTTCAAGTTGTCTCTAATCAGGCTCGCCGTTTAAATCCATGTCCTTAAAAGCCCTCTTAAATGAATCCTTAATTCTATGGTCAATTATGTTCTCGTTATCAGGATTAGTTGGGTCAAGAATTTCACTGTTGGTTATGAACCACGAATACGGATTCAGACTTATAGTAATGTTAACAACGGCATCAGCTACTGCTGTAACAGGGGGATTTTCAAATTCAATTCCTCTTGCCGCAGTGATTGAAGACCTGTAGACAAATGGAATATTGTTATATAACCCTCTTACAATAACAGAAAATCTTTGGTGATTGCTGGGGCCTTCGTTAAATTCAGGGTCCGGTATATTTTCATTGGGGCTCGGCTTATGAACCTGAAGCATTATTTCATCGTAGTTGCCAAGCGGAACTTTGGCGATAGCCGCTATTACTACTTTTTGCGTCAAGTCAAGGTAAACCACAAAGGGGCCCCAAATTAACATCAAACTCCTCTTCTCCGTCTTCGGCTTCAAGCATCAGTTTTCTCACGAGAAACTTTACTTCTGTTAATACAAGTGTATTATCACCCCCGGGATTTTCCGAATAGAAACCAACCGAAACATTATCGCTCGAAGGTGTGCTGATGTTTTCAGATTTGCAGCCCGGTGAAGCAAATACCAAGATAAAAACAATCAAAAAAGAAAGAATTGCAGAAAAAATTATTTTTTTGTTAACAAAAATGCTCATTTTAACCTCCTTTAATTCTGCTTGTTATATATCTATAAAACATTTAGTAATTTACCAAAAGTTCTGGCAGAAACATTAGATAAACATGAGATTAGGGATTGCAAAAGATGTAAGTTTTCAAAATTTAGGCACTTACTGAGTATAAAAACTTCATATCAAACTTATTTTTAAAATTACAAATCTTAGCTTAACCTCAGAGGTTATTGGAACAAATTCCATCAGAAACAAGTAAAATGATTAAAATCCGCCAACTAAATTGCAAAACTCATGAAAAAGCTAAATAAAACCCAATTTTCTCTCTTTTTACCAGTATTCATTATAATTGCTGCACTCTCAATTTCCGCTTATTACGGAGGATTTAAAAAAGAGCCGACAAAAGTTAATCAAACAATTTCTACAATTAAACCACTAGACGGGGGCGGCCCGATAAAGCTGGCAACAAGTCTTGATAACAGCTACTACTACGATAATGATAACCTTTATCTTTACATTGACCTAAAAGCAGATAAAGTTGGTGAAGACAAAGAAAGGGCTCCGCTAAACATTGGTGTTGTTATTGATAAAAGCGGCTCAATGGCTGATAAAAACAAGCTTGACTATGTTAAAAAAGCCGTTGATTATGTTATCGATCAGCTTGAAGCAGATGATTACATTTCAATCGTTACTTATGACGACTACGTCGATGTTCTGCAGCGTTCAGCAGTAATCAGGGATAAATATGATTTGCGAGACAAGGTTTCAAAGCTTCGTGCAGGCGGATTCACCAACTTAAGCGGCGGTATGTTCGAAGGATATGACCAGGTTAACGGTTCTTATATGAGAGGATACGTCAACAGAGTGCTTCTGCTTTCAGACGGGCTTGCTAACCGGGGGGTAACAGACAGGTTCGAGCTTTCCGATATAGTCCGAAATAAAAACCGCAGTGACGGAATTACAATTTCCACATTCGGCGTGGGAAACGACTTCAACGAAAACCTGATGGCTGATATAGCAGATTACGGCAAGGGCAACTATTATTATATAAGAAATTCATATGACATTCCCGAGATTTTTGCATCGGAGTTAAAAGGCGTTCGTAATCTCGTAGGTCAAGGCACAAAATTGAAAATTAAGTTTCCTTCAAGGTATATTTCGCTTAACAAGGTTTTCGGCTACCCGTATGAAATTACCGGCGATGAAATTGTTATTGACTTCAAAGATGTTTTTTCAGAGCAGTCAAAAGGCGTACTGCTCAAATTTGACGTTAAGCGGAAAATCGATTCCCGCTTGAAGTTTGAATCAGAGCTTACATATGAAGATGTTACTACTGATTTCAGGCAGGTAAGCCAAAAAAGCGAAAACTCAATTGAGCCGGCAGGAAATAAATATGAATACGATAAAAACAGAAACGAATCGGTTGTGCAGAACATTTCGGTATTCGAAGCAAACGATATGATGGAAAATGCTCTGAAAGAAGCCGATAACGGAAACTATGAGCAGGCAAGGAATCTGCTTAAAGACGCGCGCGGCTATATGGATAAGCAAATGGGTGAAGTTGCGCCATCGCCTGAAATGAAGCGCCAGTCCGATAATATTGACCGCTACGGCACTGACTTGGAGTCTGCTGAAACAAAATCCGAAGAAGAAAAAAAGGAAATGCAGAAATCAGGCAAGTATGATAACTATAACGCAAGGAAAAAATAAGTAAGTTCATTTTGTTGTAGTGGAGGTAAAGGCGGCTTAAATGCCGCCTTTTTTTATTAAATTTTTTCAAGTTCAGCCGTTTTTTCAATAAGCCAGCTTTTATTGCTTAAAATTGTCTCATTTTTAATTTTTTTGCATAAAAGTCGGGTGTCTTCATTTTCTTCTCTGACAGCAAGCAGTTTTTGCAGGTAATTATAAAAGTTGCCATGGGCTGTATGATAAAATTCACCGATGAATTTGTTTTTATTTAGAAAATGTTTCGACGAATCGATATGATTTAAAAGCGTTTCAAACTCTTTCATCTCATAATATGAAATTGCCTGTATACCGCGGGCAGTGAGCTTATCAATTATATCTACAAATTCTATTGTAGAAAGAGTTTTGAGCGCCTTTGAGTATTGCTTTTTTTTAATATATAAAGTCGCAAGCGCCATGGATTCAGCACCTTGCCTTATTTCAGGCTGAAGCATCGGAGAATATTTTTTTATAAAATCTTCAGCCCATTTAATTTTGTTTACGGATAATGCCCCGTTAAGGATTTGATTATAATTTGCTTTCGGAATCCTGCCTTCAGGAAAAAACGCAAGCCCTTCATTCAGTCGGAATTCATTTAATTCAAAAATAATTTTTCTGTATTCACTGTGCCCGGATTCATCCGCACGCCAATTACAATAATTTAATATCCAGTGCATTATTGTCCTTTTTTCGCTCATCGAAAACCTAGCAAAATGTTTTTCGTATAACTCTCTGGCTTTGTAAAGATGTTGGGTTTCTTTGGGCTCAAGAAATAACATAAGAGAATGGTAGTAAATATCCATTAAGAATGCATATTCGTAATTTTTAATGTATGCGTATAGTACTATTTTTTTTAAATATGTATGTTTTATAAATTCAAGGAGGATGTTTACATCAAACTTTAAATTATAGCTTCTGGCCAGGACGCCCATATCGTTCATGGTACCGACTGCCATTCTTAAAAACTGCAGAATCTGGTATTCGGAAGCTTTAAGCTTGGAATCGCTCATAAACTGAACTCTGTCCATTAAATGATGATAGAACTGCTTATACACCTCCAGATGGCCTTTCTTCTCCCAATAAAGATAATCAATCCCCTCAGTTTCAAGCAGTTTTTCTATTCCGTTTATTATGCGATGATAGTAATTTGAAAGCTTTCTATCTCTGAATTCCCAAAATAAAAATTCCAGATGCTCGAATTTATTTTTTTTAAGAGAAGTCTGCACTAAAAACTCCTCCGCAAGCTTTTCAAAACCCGATGTAAGGTTCCACATCATCTGCCTGTTATATTTCTTCCTCGGGTATATCTTCTCAAAAAGAGATTCATAGCTGAGCTTTTCGTTATTAAAGCCGGGGTAAAATCTCTTTAGCTCCGTTAATAATTGCACGTTGTTTTTTATGCTGTTGTGAAAAGGAGAAGAGACGAACTTCTCGAAATGCTTCATTTCCTCTTTGGAAAATGTCTTCAGAATATTTATAAGTTTCGAGTGCTTCAATTGGCTGTTAGTTAACTAGCCCTAAAATCCTAAAAAATTATGCAAAAATCAACAAATTATTCTAAGTCTAAAGCGAAAAAGTCATTAGTTTTATCAAAAAATCTCTTTGCGTTGCCTTCTACTGGTTTTGTATGTTTGTATCACATATTAAAGTGCACAAGAAGTGCACCTGCCTGTCTACAACAGGTAGACCTGCAGCAGGCAGGCCAAAATAAACTTGAAAATAAAATGAATTCAGCTAAAAACGGAAACGGAAATAAGAACCCCAAAATCCCCAAAGGATACCGGCTTAAAGTTTCCACTCATAAAAAAATTAAGGAGCTGCAGGGAATGATAAACGGAAGCCAGGAATGGTCATCAGCAGGGCAATTAGAGTTTATATGAAACAGATAACAACAAATAACAAATAATCTCAGGGAAATTTAAAATGAAAGCTATTATATTTTTTATTTTGTTCATTCTTGTTTGCGCTAGCATATTCTCACAAAACATTACAAATACATTGGGCACATCTGGTCTATTTAAAATCAAAGATGGTTCAACGGATTACATGACATTAAGCCAGTCAACAGGCCAGTTAAACATACTCAAAACACTCCGGCTAGAAAATACATCAAACTCAACAACAGGTATAATATTTAAAGGCACAGATAGATTTTTGCATAACTACGGAACTTATAATACGTTCTTAGGAGTAACTTCAGGGAATTTCACTATGAGCGGTTATTCCAATACAGCGGTGGGGTCTAGTTCGCTTCGCGTCAACACCACGGGTTACTTTAATTCAGCATTCGGTTTTCAAGCGCTCTACAGCAACACCGATGGTAACCTTAATTCAGCATTCGGGGTTAATTCGCTCTACTCCAACAGCACGGGGCTACCTTAATTCTGCGGTCGGGATTGTTTCGCTCTACTCTAACACCACGGGCTACCATAATTCAGCGTTCGGGTTTCAATCGCTTTACAGCAACAGCACGGGTTACTTTAATTCAGCATTCGGGAATAATTCGCTCTACTCTAACACCACGGGCTACGAAAATTCAGCGTTCGGTATTCAAGCGCTCTACACCAACACCGAGGGCTACCTTAATTCAGCATTCGGGTATG
>JAKEEM010000024.1 GCA_022616535.1 Chlorobiota bacterium
CGAAATATTTCTACGGCGAGCTGGACGGTTTTTCAGAGGGTATTTCAGCCGACGAAAGCGGAGAAAGCGAACCATTCGTTAAAGTGATTAAGGAGGGTACTCATTATGTTTGCAATGACATTGAAACCAATGTTCAGCTGAAAAGCCGGAAGGATGAATTTATAAAGCAGGGATTTAAGTCATTTGCAGCTTTTCCGATTAAGGTGAAAAACAAGGTTGTTGCCGTATATAATGTGTATTCTGAAAATATTAATGTATTTGAAAAGCAGGAAACAGACCTGCTGCTTGAGCTTGCCAATGATATTTCCTTTGCTTTAGAATACATTGAAGTGGAGCAGGAAAGACGGCTGATTGAGGGGCGGTACAGAAATATTGTGGAAACGGCTCCAATTGGCATAATTCTAAGCGTTGAGGGAAAGCTTGCATACGCTAATCCCGAGTTCGTTAAAATAATGAGGGCTAAAAGTCCTGAAGAACTGCTTGGAAAAGAAGTTATAAAGTTCATACATCCCGAATTCCACGATGCTGTAGGCGAAAGAAGAAAAAGGATTTTAAAAGGGCTAAGCAATCCTGAAATTGAACAAATATGGAGCAGGATGGACGGCTCAAACGTTTATCTTTCGGTTTCGGCAATTCCATATTACTTAAATGAAAGCATCATCGGAGTCCAGGTTCTTGTTCGAGACATTACCGAGAGGCGGAAGATGATTGAGGATTTAAAAATAAGCCAAGCGCGCCTTAAAGGCATTGTTGATTCTGCAATGGATGCAATAATTACAATAGATTCAAATAAGAAAATTGTGGTATTCAACGAATCTGCCGAAATAATGTTCGGCTATAAATCAGAGGATGTATTTTTAAAAAAATTGAATATTCTTATCCCTCAGAGATTTCATGAAGTTCATGATTCACATATAGATAGATTTGGCGGGTCAGGTGCTACAAGCAGAAGCATGGTCATTTAAACCCGTTAAGAGGAATTAGACAAAACGGAGAAGAGTTCCCAATCGAAGCCTCTATTTCACAAATTGAAATTGACGGTGAAAAATATTATACTGCGATAGTAAGGGATATATCTGTAAGGATGCAAAATGAGCGTGCATTGAATGAATCAAACGAACGCTTGCACTCGCTTGCGGCGCACCTGCAGACGGTAAGGGAAGACGAAAGAACTTCCGTTGCAAGGGAAATCCACGACCAGCTTGGGCAGGAGCTTACTGCTTTGAAGATGGATATAAGCTTCTTAAAGAAGCGCATTGAATCGACAAGAGATAATCCCGAATGGAATAATATTCTGGAGAACCTGAAATCGATGACTGAAGTGATTGACATGACTGTTAATTCCGTGAGGAGAATTGCACGCGAGCTCAGGCCTGATATACTGGACAAGCTCGGCTTAATCGAAGCTATCGGATGGCATGCGGAGGAATTTGAAAAAAGGACAGGTATTAAATGCATTTTGAATTTGCAAAACGGAAAAATAAAGTTTGACGAGAATCTAAGCACTACCATATACCGTATCGTTCAGGAATGCTTAACAAACGTAGCAAGGCACTCCGCTGCAACTGAAGTTAGAATAACAATCCAAAGCGATGACTCCTATCTTCATCTCCGGATAGCTGATAACGGGAAGGGTATTTCCGAGGATGAAATCAACAACACAAAGTCATTGGGTCTGGTTGGAATAAGGGAAAGGGCGTATTCGGCGGGGGGCGAGCTTAAAATTGAAGGTGAAAAGAACAAAGGAACGAAATTAAAAATAATCATTCCATTAAACGAACATGCCGGAAAATACTATTAACATAATTATAGCAGACGACCACGCTTTTTTAAGAGAGGGCATAAAAAAAACAATCAGGGATGAAATCGATATGAGTATCATTGGCGAGGCTTCCAATGCGGCGGATTTACTTAGAGAAGTCAAGCAAAAGGAAGCAAACGTGGTTATACTTGATATTTCGATGCCCGGCAAAAGCGGGCTTGACGTTTTAAAGGATTTGAAGGCGATGAGGAAAAATCTGAAGGTGCTGATCTTAAGCATGCACCCCGAAGAGCGTTTTGCAATACGCGCATTAAAAGCCGGTGCGATGGGCTACCTTACAAAGGAAAGCGCGCCCGATGAGCTTGTTAAGGCAATAAGAACGATTTTAACAGGAAGGAAATACGTTTCCAAACAGCTTTCAGATAAGCTCCTTGATATTATAACTGCCGAAGAAAGCGGAAAACTGCCGCACGAGGAGCTTTCAGACAGGGAATTTGAGGTGTTTATTAAGATTGCATCAGGCAAAAAGGCGTCCGAGATTGCCGAGGAGCTTTCAATAAGCATTCACACAGTTAATACCTACCGCGCAAGGATATTGGAAAAGCTTAACATGAGCTCTAACGTTGAGCTTACACAGTATGCAATGCACAATAATTTAATTGATTGATTTACAGTTAATTAAAGCTTCGCTTTAACCCTTGATTGTAATAATTTTAACTACATAACTTTCATAGTTTACGCTCTAACCCTAAAATCACCTATGGGTTATTTTTGTACAGTTTAAAAAATACATGCAAAATAAAATGTTCATAGTTGAAGACTCAGACCTGGTTGTAACCAAGCTCGAAAAGCTTCTTGAGCCGCTGAGCGGGGTAAAAATCCAGGGCAGGGCTTCGGACGAATACACTGCCGTAAAAATGATTGATGAGCTCAATCCCGATTACGTTATACTCGATATATCTTTGAAATACGGCCACGGGCTAAGAGTTCTTGAGAAAATCGAGAACATGAAAAACAAACCGTACGTGATAGTATTAACAAACCTTAATTATGAATTTTACAAAGATAAATGCCTTAAGCTTGGAGCCGATCACTTTTTCGATAAGGCAATGGAATTTGAAAAAGTGTATGACATCCTAAGCGAAAGAGTTTCGAAAAATTAGTAGGGAAGACACAGTGAATCAAAAGAGCAGCACCTTACCCCTTGTGGCAGGTAACAGCCGTAACGGGACCGGAGAAAACAATACAGCTGGAGAAAACAATACAGCCGGAGAAAACAATACAGCCGGAGAAAACAAATACAGGAAGCTTTACGAATTCATCAAGAGTCAAAAAGCTTGAGCTGAACGAGGATTTATTCAGCTCAATGATACGCCACAGCACCGATATAATAACCGTCATTGATGAGCGGGGAAACATTCTGTACGAAAGCCCATCGGCAGGAACAATCCTTGGTTACGAAGAAGGCGAGCTAACCGGCAAAAATGCTTTTGATTTTGTTCACAAAGATGACTTAAGAAAAGTCCGTCAGGTTTTTTCAGAGGGTTTAGAAAATCCTCAAAAACCCGTAAAAGCCGAATACCGCTTCATGAAAAAAAACGGTTCTTACGTATACATTGAATCTGTTGGAACCAATTTTGCGGAGCTTGAATCAATCGGAGGCATTGTTGTAAATTCAAGAGACATTACCTCAAGGCGTGAAAAAGACGAGCAGCTTAACAAAGCCCTTGCTGAAAAGGAAGCAATGCTCCGCGAGATTCACCACCGAGTAAAAAACAATCTTCAGATAGTATCAAGCCTTTTGAGCCTTCAGGCGTCATCAACCGGCGACCCCAAGCTTAAGAGCCATTTGCTTGTAAGCCAGAACAGGGTGAAGGCGATGGCTTTAATACACCAGCTTTTGTACAGGACAAAAAATCTCGGCGCAATAGAAGCCGAAGAATACCTTTACAGCCTTTCGAGCCAGCTTCTTGCAAGCTACGGCGAAACCGGAAGCAGAATAAAGGTTAAGCTTTACTCATCCGATGTTTTTTTCCCGATAGAAACAGCCGTTCCCTTCGGGCTATTGCTTAACGAGCTGATTACAAACTCGCTTAAGCACGCTTTTCCGAGGGAAAGGACCGGCGAAATCCGCATTACGATTTCAAGGGCTGACGAGGGCTTATTCGAATTAATTTATTTCGATAACGGGATAGGGGTTCCTCCTGCAGGCAGCCGCACGGATTCATTCGGGTTAAACCTTGTCGATACGCTTGTAAAACAGCTTGAAGGAACAATAGAAAACCTGTCCGTTGAGGGAACAAAGTATAAAATTATTTTCCGGGGGATTAATTATCAAGCGAGATTCAATATTACTTAATTGATTATGTCCCTAATTGAAATAAATAATAACAACCCTTATGAGCTTAAAAAGTTTGGAGTTATGACCCCGGAATTTTTTGTTTTTTAAACAAGAGAAAATTAAAAAAAAAGAGAATTAAAAAGAGGTATTAAATGATAAGCGCAATTTTTACTGCTGAATTAAAAGAACATCACAAAGGGAGCGAAAACATTTTTGAGTGGATTTTTGAAAACGGCGAATCCGTGCTTATTGATGAGGACGGCTACAGGAGCATTTTGAGACAATGCTATAAATACAAACCGGAGCTTTATGAACATGAGCAACGCTGGACTGATTTTTAAATTAGAACGGATTGGTTCGGTAGAAATTTTTAAGGGAGTTAAATACTCCCTTTATTTATTAAATTAAATTTGGAATGTAATCTGAATTTTAAACCAGCGGAGAGGGAGGGATTCGAACCCTCGATAGAGGTTTAAGCCCCTATGACGGTTTAGCAAACCGTTGATTTCAGCCACTCATCCACCTCTCCTAGATGTAAAAAAATGATGAAAAATATGGTAATCACTTATTAACAGAACAATTGATAAACCTATGACGGTTTAGTCCGCCAACCGGCGGATTGATTTCAGCCACTGCACCCGCCTAAGGCGGGCTAATCCACCTCTCCATTTATGACTGAAAGCACAAATTTACGAATATTAATGCTTTTAATAAAGTAAGTTATTGGACTTATATTGTCGGGACTTACGTCCAGACATAGAGAGGAAAGGAAGGATATTGAATAAGTAGAAAACCAGTCAAAGCCGACTAACCTTTAGCCCTACCTTTTTACCACATTTTAGCCATATTTTTCTTGAAAAAATTTATTAAATTAAGTTTAATCAAACTTATCACAGTGATATGAAAAAGCTAATACTTACAATTGTTTTTTTCTCATCCCAGACATTTTTATTTGCGCAGAATAAAGACGCCGTGAAATTTTTCAACTCAGGCGTTGAAGCAGAAAGAACAGGCAACTACAATGAGGCGATTTTTTACTACACTATGGCTGCCGATATGGACAGGGACTACGCCGACCCGTATTTGAGGCGAGGCGATATATACAAAAGAATGAAAAATTACGGCAGTGCTAAAAGCGATTATAACAAAGTAGTCTCCTTAAACCCGAAGAATGAAGCGGTTTTAATGAACCTCGGGCAGATTAATTACGAGCTTAAGGATTATGAGGGCGCGGTATCAAGCTTAACTAAGTTAATCGAGCTTAATTCAAACAATGCTGATGCTTATTACATCAGGGCTAATTCATACTCCGTTTTAAAGGATTTCAGCAAAGCCGCTGGCGATTACTCTAAAGTTTTAGAGCTCAATCCCAATTACTCCGATGCGAGCGATAAGCTTAATAAAATAAAGAGCGAGCATAATATCGATATTGCCTCAAATGAGAAGACTGAAACAAAAGAAGAGACTAAGGAAATCGCAGTGAAAGAAGAGCCAAAAGAAGAAGTAAAGGAAAATCTAAGGAAAGAGGAAGTAGTTGTCAAAGAGGAGCCGAAGGAAGAAATTAAAACCGATGTTGTTGAATCAGGTCCGACTGCGGAAGATTACATAATGAAGGGTCTGGCTTTTTACGAGGGAAAAGATTTTCTAAGCGCGCTTGAGAAGTATAACAGGGCAGTTGAGCTTAAGCCATCGCTTGCCGAGTCATATTATCACCGTGGCAGGGCTTATACGGAATTAAATGATTTTCCATCTGCGATAAGAGAATACTCAAAAACAATTGAGCTTGACCCCGGGCACGAAAAGGCACACATTAACAGGGGATATATCTATAACGAAACGAAGGATTACGAAAAAGCAATCAAGGATTTTAAAAGGGGAGTAGAAATCAACCCTAACTCTGCATTCGGCTACTATAATATGGGTGTTGCCTACTACAATATTGGCAATAAGGAAAAAGCGGTCGAAAGCTTCCAGCAGGCAGCCAGACTCGGCGATACAGATACTCAGGAGTGGCTTAAATCAAACGGCTACAGCTGGTAATTGTTTTACACCTCATACGTTGTTATTTCAAGCTCGTGCCCGTCAGGGTCTTTAAAGTAAATTGAGTGTGATATATTGTGGTCCCGAAATTCAAACTCAAATCCCTTTTCCGTTAATGTTTTCATTGCACCCTCAAAGTTTTTCCTGTCCGCCCTGAATGCAAGGTGCATCATAGCAAGCGTGTTCCAGTCAGGAGTAGGCGAGGGACTCGTGCCTTTGACCTTAAATAAAGCAATACAGGTGCCGCCTTTGCCCACCATTGTTGGAACACCGCCCCACTCGCCTGCGTAATAATGCTCTAGCCCAAGGACTTCTTTATACCATTTCACGGAACGTTCTATATCCGTGACGGTGATTGCAATATGGTCAATTCTCTCAAGTGTAAACATTTTGTAAAAATTTTTAAAACTTATAATTTAAAATTTTATAAACAAGCTTTGCGGTGAGAAAATCGGGAAACGGGAAATTTTTCCTTGGTGCAAGCTCAACCACGTCAAAACCAAGCAGATTTCTCCGCTCGCATACTTTCTTAAGCAGCTTCATTGTTTCATGCCAGTAAAAGCCGTTCGGCTCCGGTGTTCCGGTAGAAGGCATAATAGAGGGGTCGAAATAATCTACATCGAATGTAATGTATACATTCTTATCCAGCGTGTCGATTATTTTTTCTGTGAAAACCGAATCGAAGCCTTCATTTCTGATTTGATGCGCGTAAAATGTGTTAATTTTTTTTTCCTTGATGAAATTAAATTCCTCCAGGCACTGCGCTCTAATACCGACTTGCGTAATTTTCGTTGTGAACTCCGCAACTCGTGCCGCAAAGCTTGCGTGTGAGTATTTGCTTTCCTCGTAATGGTCGCGCAAATCCGAGTGCGCATCGAAATGCAGGATTGATAGGTTTTCGTATGAATCAAAATGCGCTTTAATGGGCGCTGTTGATATCGAGTGCTCGCCTCCGAGCGTTACTACGAATTTACCCTCGTCAATTAATGACTTAACATTTTTATAAATTAAATCAAGCGCTTTTTTCCCGTGGAGCTTACCGAAAGCAAGAGGTTTAAGCGAAGCAATTCCGTGCGAAAAACAGACTTCTTTTTGGGTCTCCTCGTCAAAAAACTCAACGTAGTGAGATGCCTTTAGTATTGCATCCGGACCTTTAGCCGCGCCCTTGCCGTATGAAGTGGTTTTTTCGTAAGGACAGGAGAGAATTGCAATTTTGGAGCTTTCAAATGAGGAATACTGCCTTGTGATTGCTAAAAAATTCTTTTTGGGCGAAAGAACTGAGAACTTTTTAGGCATTGGTTATTAGGAGTTAATTAATTTCCTTGGCGTTTAATTCCTTAATCAGTATTGAGCGGATTTTTTCGTAATTTTCCTCAGCGGCTTGAGGATTATTTTTATCGGGTGGTTTTTCATCATGCGTAGAAGATGAAACAAATTCTGAGTTTTTTACAAGGTTAATCGATATGGTCTGCCCGAAGTATTTTGAAACCTTGCCCGAGAGGTAATCCTTGTAGCCGTCAACAAGCTCATATGTGCTGTCATCCACCTGAATTACAAGGTTCCCTTTTTCGTCTTTTGCTCCCGGAGCCGAAAGGCAGGTGGAGTCTTTAATTATGCTGTAAACCCACTTGCGCTCGGAGCGGATTTGGTCTTTAATCGAGCTCCAGTGAGAATTTATGTCATTAGCTGCTTCGGTTAAACTGACAGCACTTTGCTCAATCTCAGCCGGCTGGGGGTTATCCCTGATTTGCGGCTGGATTTCATCCGGCGGATTTGCTTTCTTAATCTCGGTTTTCGACTGGCTTTCGCCATGTTTCAGCTCATCGTCAGATTGGGAAGTTTCTTGGTTTAGTTTCCCCGCACTGCCCGAAGCCGAACGAAGCTCCTTAATATCCTCAATTATTTGCGATATGTCTTTTGTATCGGTGAATTTAATCAGCTCAACAAGCAAAGCTTCAATGAGCGTTCTCTGGTTTGAGGAATACTTAAAGTTAAACTCAGTTTGAAGAATCAGCTTAAGCGAGTTAATAATTTCAAGCTCGGTGAATTTTCCCGAATATTCCGCATACTTTTGCTTAACGGAATCCGATTCCATAATCAGCTCGCCGGATTTTGTGGATATTGCCACGAGCAAATTCCTGTAATGCTCGGTAAGCCCATCGAGGAATGTCTGCATATCGTAACCCTTGTTCATCAGGTCTTCAAAATAGTTCAGTATACCGTTTGCGTTCTTGTTTTTTACTAAATCCGTTATTTGGAAATACACATCGCTTTCTGCAAGATTGAAAAACGATTTCAGCTTATCGAATGTAATGTTGTTATCCGAATATGCCGCCGCCATATCGAATAAACCCTGTGCATCCCGCATTGAGCCGTCGCCCTTCTTGGATAGAAAGAAAAGCGATTCGTCGTCAATTTTGACTTTCTCCTCATTTGCAATATGCCTAAGGCGTGATTTAATTTCTTCTATTGTAAGGCGCTTAAAATCGAATTTCTGGCAGCGGCCTAAAATTGTGAGCGGCACTTTTTCAGGTGCTGTGGTTGCAAATATAAACACAATGTAGGGCGGCGGTTCCTCAAGTGTTTTCAAAAGTGCGTTGAATGAGGCGCCTGTGAGCATGTGGACTTCATCAATAATAAATATCTTGTACTTTGAGCGGACAGGACCATATTTGACTTTCTCTTTTAGCTCTCTAACATCATCAATATTCCTGTTCGATGCGCCGTCGATTTCAAACACGTCGGGGTGGTTGCGGTTATCATTGTTGATTTCATTGCAGCTCGGGCACTGGTTGCAGGGCTCTCCGTCAGCTTGGCGGTTTGTGCAGTTGAGCGTTTTGGCAAGGAGTCTTGCCACGGTAGTTTTGCCTACACCGCGCGGACCCGAAAACAAATACGCGTGCGAAATGCGGTTATTCTTTACAGCATTGCGTATGGTTTTGGTTATAAACTCCTGCGATGTTACATCCTCAAACCTTTGTGGACGCCATTTACGCGCTGTTACTTTGTAGCTTGAGTTTTCGTTGAATAGTTCCGCCATTTATTTTTTAAAATCTATGCCGCAGTACAGAATGCTTAAAAATCCGCCCTCAAGCCGCTGCCAGGAGCAGGCAACAAAATCATTAAAAGAATTTACACCAATATAATCACCAAAAAAGATATTTTTAATGGGTTTAAACGGTTCCTCTGAGATTTTAATGTTAGTAAAAGTTTCGCCTCCATTGGTTGAGCGTGCAAGGTAAACATCGGTATGGAAGTCATCATAATTTCTTCTATCATAAAATATAATGTTTATCACACCGGTGAGCGGGTCAACATGCATCCAGTTCATAAACTGCTGGCGCTTGTTTCCAAAGGGGTCATCGTTTATTCTTTTGGGTGCGCTCCAAGTATTACCTTTATCGGTGGACTTCACAAGGAAAATATCGATGTCATCATCGTCGTTTCTTGCGTCAGAGAAGTTTATATATATTGTTCCGTTATACGGACTTGAGCTTATATCACAGCAGGTAACGGGCATGCCGTTGCACCTAAAAATGTCTTCTATTTCATATTCCCACCCGCCGATTTGTGGCGAGACGGGTATATCGTTTTCAAGCCAGCTGAGCCCGCCGTCAAGCGAGAGGTCGAATACAATTCCCGCGGGACCCGACCACGAGACGTAAATCTCGCCGTTCGGACCGACGCAGGGAACAGCGCCCTCGGTTGTGTTGGCTGAATCGATGCAATCACCCGATACTTCGTTAATCAACTTTGCTTCGCTCCACGTTGTGCCGGCATCGCTTGAGAAAGAAAACATTATATTTGATTTATCGTCAGGGTCACGGCTGCCGTATTTATCGAACTGTGTCCAAGTAACGTAAATGTTATTTTTCCATTTGCTGTTAGTCCAGTCTGCAATTGCCCATTCCTTATCCTGTTTTTTCGGGGGATTAAGCCCCGTATATGTGCCGGGATTTTCCCAGCTCATGCCGCCGTCGGTTGATTTCTGGCAGACGATTCTGTCAATCCACTGCTCTTTTGATGGTCTTGATAAGTGAAAAAAATATACGCTTCCGTTTAAATCGAAAATAACGACCGGGTCGCCCCATACACCAAATGAATCCGAGACAATTGTTTTGTTTATCCACGTCTGTCCCTCGTCAAAGGAGTAGTAATAGTTGTTTAGGTTTGCCGCAGCGACAATGTTGTTCGGATGTTTTGGATTGATTACTATTGTGACTTCGTTGGGCCTGTTTTCAATAGTGTTAATCTTAATATTTTTATACTGCGCAAATATGAGAGCCGGAAACAGCAAAATGAAGGCGGCGAGTAATTTAAGCATTCAGTATTATTTAATTAATATCATTTTTTTTGTCCCGCTGAATTCACCGGCTTCAAGGGTATAAAAATATACTCCGCTCGGTAAATCAGTTGCATCCCACTGGTAATTATAACTGCCGGGATTCAATTGTTCGTTTACCAAAACAGCAGCCACTCTGCCAAGAGCATCGAAGACAGTTAATTTTACAAACGTATGGTTTGGAAGTTGGAACTTGACATTTGTTGTTGGATTAAACGGGTTTGGATAGTTCTGCTCCAAACTGTAACTGCTTGGGATTTCGTTTGAAACCGGATTAATGCCAATCGGGAAATCAATTAGTGCAGTCCACACGCTTAAGCTTCCGCTCTGCAGTCTGGTCCAAATCGGTCTGACTCTCCCGTTATGAGCGGTTATTCCGTTGTAATCGCCGAAAAATACGCTTGATGTCGGAGTAAACGGGGTTGTGCTGATTCTCTCGTTAAGCCAGGTATTGCCTCCGTCAGTTGAACGGGCGAGAAAAACATCAGTCTGGTTATCGGTGTAATTCCTCCTGTCATAGAAAACGCAGTATAAAAATCCCGTTGCCTTATCGATTGTCATCCATGTAAAAAACTGTTCTTTGCCGGGAGCGTCGTTGTTGACTCTAATTGGAGCGCTCCAGTTCAATCCGCCGTTTGTGGATTTGCATACTTTAACGTCATGGTCGCCCGCACCTGCTTCATCAGTCCAGTTTATATAAATCGTCCCTCTGTATGGACCATTGCTTATGTCGCAAAGCGTTATCGGCAGTCCGTTGCAGCGCTGAATCCCCGATATATTGTAATCCCATCCTCCGGGCTGGGGTGCCGCTATGA
The DNA here is from genome assembly GCA_022616535.1 of Chlorobiota bacterium. GTDB lineage: Bacteria > Bacteroidota > Ignavibacteria > Tepidaquicellales > OLB5 > JAKEEM01. The sequence continues at coordinate 11,301 of JAKEEM010000024.1, forward strand.
CATCGTTTGCAAGCCAAGTGTTTCCTCCGTCGGTTGATTTATCGAAGAAAATCCTGAAGTCATTAACACCCAAAGGACCCGACCATGCAACATAAACTTCGCCGTTTGGTCCGACTGCCGGGACGGCGCCTTCGGTTGTGTAATCTTCGTCAACACAGTTTCCGCCTCGCTGGCTTAATCTTACAGGCGCGAGCCAAGTTGCACCCCCATCGGTTGAGCGTGAAAATAAAATCCGCGAGCTGTCGGCGCCGCTTGAGCTTCCGTAAACATCAAACTCCGTCCACGTTACATAAATCCAGTTTCCTCTGGGTCCGCCTGTCCAGTCAACTATGCCCCATTCCTTATCCTGGTCTTTCGGTGGATTTAAACCCATATACGTACCGGGATTATTCCAGTTCACTCCGGCATTGGTAGATTTCTGGCATACAATTCTGTCAATCCAGCTTCCTCCCGAAGGCGGGTTTGAAAGGTGGAAATAATAGAAATGCTGGTTTGTGTCAACAATAACGCATGGGTCGCCCCATACTCCGTAGGATGAAGACGTGAGACTGCCTCTTGTCCAATTACTCCCGCCGTTTGTTGAATAATAGTAGCTGTTTATGTTTGCGCCGCCTACAAGCTGGTTAATGTTTTTGGGATTGATGCAGATGGAAACTTCGTTTGGTCCGTTCTGGTTGCTGATTTGGATGTTGGTGTAAGGCGATTGTGCCATAGTTATACCACTTAAAAGAGCTATAACTAAAGTAAATAAAGTTTTCATATCAGTATTTTTGTTTACCTGCCTTCAGCAGACAGGCATACGAAAATCCTCAAATTTGTTGTTAGTTTCAAGATAAAAGGGGGTGGGGGTTATAAATAAGCAGTGTCTGCTTGCCGGGCAGACAACTTTGTATCTGTAGGGGCGTTCAACTGAACGCCCTGCTTGCTCTGTGCCAATGTCTCAGCAGAGTCTCCTGCACAGGGACTCTGCGTAAAAGTAAATCGCCAGAATCCTCTTAAAGAGAGACTCTGCCGGAACGGCGAAGCAAATTTTGGGATAATTAATTCTCTCTTAAAAAATAGTAATTATTTCTCAAATATTTATCGTAAATTCTTTGCCCTAAAATTTTTATTTCATCTTCAGGATAACTCTTTAAATAGGTTACAATAGATTTAATATTTTCTTTTTTATAATCTGGAAGATAGTTATTCATCATTTCCAAATAAATTTCACCGACAGACTTGGCTGAAAATTTCTTTTTACCCTTATCCTTTAATTTATCTAAATATTCTATGAAAAAAGTAGAATTAAAATACTCTCCTACATAAGTGGCAACTTGCATTAACCACTTTTTATTTTCACTATTGATTTCAAACAAAAAAACCACTAGTTTGCCGAGGCTAGCTATTGCTTTTCTATCAATTTCATCTATTGTACTTTTTTTCTCAAAGTAATTATAAATCCATTTCCAAAATTCAATAATTCTTTTACGCTGTTCTAAAGCTTGAGTTAATATTTTCTCGTTTTCATCATAACTTTCAAAAACTATTGTGTGTCGAAAACCCCAAAATGTGTTAATAATTTTACTGAAAACTTCCGAATCATTTTTATTTAACATTTTTCCAAATAACGATTCTTTATCTAAATTATCTACACCCGCCAGATAACCTATAGTTAAATGCTCGATTAACTTATCTTGAGAGTGTTCATTTTTAAATTTAAAATTCAAGGCAAGCTCATAGTTCTTTCTTTGAAGCTTATATATGTCAATATAAACTTTTCCACTCCAAAAATAACCATCCATAAATGCATTCCATAATATTGTTTCGTCCTTATATAATTTCTCAATTTTACCCAGTATTCGCATTAACCAATTTTTATTAATATAGACGAAAATGGAAATATAGCAACCAATCAATGAATGAATTTCCATAATCCTTTCTTTAAGCAGACTTTCATAAATTTTTAATACATTAACGGGGAGTTTTACTCGCGCATTTCTCATGGTATCTGTTAAGCTAATTCTACGGGAAACATATATAAAAGCTTCTACAAGTTTACCGATTGTTGTATTAATTGAAATTGTTAAATAATCCTCATTCTCAAATTTTTGATAATCATTTTTCAATAAACTAAAATAATCTAAAGCTTTAGAAAGTATTCCTGTTGCAATTTGTAAATTATGATCTTCAATTTTACATTCTACTTCATCCCTAGCACCTTCACAAATTAAACTCGCAATATAGTTCAAGTTCCATTTATGGGTAATCTGAAACGGTGAATATTCTTTTTTTAACTCGCTATGCCAATTTACGGAGTTTAAATACTCTGAGAAAAATGTAAATAATTTAGACCAATCTATTATTTTCTTGTCTTTAATCGCTTCTCTTAGAGATTCGAATATTATGTTTATAAAGTTAATAGGTGTACTTAAAAAGGGGTCTAAATTCTCAACAAATTTTTGAGGTCTTATTTTAATAACTTCTTTTAATTGATTATAAAGACCTCCTAATTTATTTTCTGGGTCATTGTCTCTATTACTATTTAATGTTGTAATAAGTTCAACAATTTCTTGGTTTGTCTTTTTTAAAAGCTCTTCAATACTTAATGGTGATTTACCTGAAACTTCAAAAACATAGCCCGAATCTCCCATTCCGATCGCTGGACCAAGTTCCGGGTCTTTGCTGGTTATACTTTTTAACTCTTTATATTTTTTATTAAATACCTCTATATGTGTAAGTGCTTTATATAATTTTTGCTTCCATAATATTTTATACCCTGGTATTACTTCTTCTAAATCAAATAACAACGAACCTCTTTCTATATATTTTTTTAACTCATCAATTTCTATTTGTTTTAAATTTACAAGTCTACTCAAAAAATGATTTAATTCATCCCCATAGTAATGTGGTTCAAATATAACTTGATTAACCTCAGGCTTTTTCAAGTTTTTAAAAAAAACGCTTATATAATCATTTTCACTCTCAGCCATTACATATAAAGCAACTTTTTTAAAAAATAAAAATTGGTGACATAAATATTTTTCCAAAATACTTTTTGTAAGGTTAATATTCACTAAACTTTTAGAACTCGACTTTGCAAGTAATGTGCTTTTTAAAACTTCACACAATAATTCAATTGGTTCCGAATAAGGCTTTCTTGAATCATCATATAACGATTCCAAAGTTTGACTACTGTAAAAACTTAAAAAAACATCTCGTGCGACACCATCAAGTTCTTTTTGATTATATCTAATCTCTTTTATACTCCTAAATTCTTTTTTCAAACTATTTGAAAATTCATTGAAGTTTTTTACATTAACTGCAAATTCTTTTAATAATTTGTAATCTCTTTCAGTATCCGTAATACTATCATACCTAGTTTCCAGAGGAGAAATATTACTTAATAAATATACTTTAAAATTATATGCATAATTAATTTTGTCGGCTTTCACACCAATGCTAATCGTATCATTATTCATTTTAAGTTTCAGGATATCTTCTTCAACCTTTAATATAACTAGTATTTTAGCTTCAAGTTCTTCAAAAAACTTTTGAGTATTTTTTTCAGCAAATATTTTAATAAAATTACCTTCTGAAAATAATTCATTAACCCAAAAGTAATCTGCCTTAAGCCGGTAATTCACTTTTCCAAAAAACTTTGAATATTCTTTGGGGTTTTCATATCTTGTAATTTTAAATAAAATATTGAAAATAGTTTCTGCCTTATTAATATCATCTTTGGTAGAGTTTTCATTAACAAATTTTGTAATTAATTTTTGTGTAATTTCTGAAGTAATCAAAAGAGTATCAAATTTTGTATCTAACCATGTATCAATATTATTTATTAAATTCGTATCAATTTGTTCATTTGGTAAATTTATTAGAATTTTAATGAAAAACCACCAAGTTCTAAAATTTTGTAATTCACCAGGTTCATTCTTAGAATAATCAGTAACAGACTCAATAATTTTTATTATTTCATTTTGTATTTCAAAATCATCCACAAAAGAAGGATTTTTTGTAATATTTTCTATATACAGTAATACATTCCAAACAGGAAATTCGAAACTGCCTTTTTTTATTTCTATTGGTTTAGGGTGTCTGGTGGCACTAAAGTAACCGATTTCTAATAATGGTTTAAACCATTTTAATTCATCATTTTTACTAAAAAAATAATCTTCATATTCTTTTCTGCTCAATATGTTTTCTAAGAAAACTTTATCCTTCTTGTTAAGATATTTTTCTAAAATTTCACTTTGGTTCATTTCTTCGATCTCCTGTCTATTTCTTTAAGAACTTTGTCCTTAGGTATCCTTCTAGCATCAATTAACTTTTGTAATTGCTTAATCACATTGAATAATTCATCATAACTTTCATCATCTAAAAAATAAGGAATGGATTTAACGGAAAATACTTTAAAATATTCACTACGAATTAAAAATTCTGAATAATCCTTGGAAAAAATAGGAACCAATAGATAGTGATTCAAATTTGAACTAGTTTCAGAATTTAAAGAGGTTGCAAAAAGGTTTTTTAAAATTTCGTAATCTCTCAAACTATAACCTATGAACAGAACACAATATGAAAAAATTTCTCTTAAAAATTCATTAATTTTATTATCATTATAAAATTTGAAATAACTATCTTGTGAAAATATTGTATTTTCAATTCGACTTTTTTTTCCATGTAAATAAAAGAAATTTGAATTCTTAATATCAATTATGGGTTCTAGGGGTTGTACTTCATCTGTTAAGTCATACCTATGAATTCCTTTTAAACTAATTTTATCTGTAATTTCTTCAAACCTTCATCAATATTAGTTGTAACATACGCTCTGGCATTCAGATTAAATATTCTATCATGAATTTCAGAGAATTTATCTCGATTTTGTGGGGTAATAGAATCTATAATTGGATTATAAAAATATTTCTGCAATAAACTCTTCTCATTTTTCACTTTGGAATAGCAAATAGTAATGCATTCTTTGGGGTCATTATAAGCAATTTTTTTTAAAATTTCTTTTTCCTGAAATGAATATATGTCTGTTGGAAACTTTTTGATAATATTGATCGCCAAACCATCCCAACTTTCACAACCCGCCAACATTGAAACTCCCGCCCCTAAAAAAATTATTAATCTATCATTTTTAATCGCTTCAAGTAATTTCTCGTCCTCTTTAAAGCTAAAATAGTTTTTTCTGAGTCCCCTTTTATCCATATTAATATTAAAAATTATGTTTTATCATACAGCAGCATATTTTCGTGCTTTTTCTTCATGTCGTAACATTTGGATTCTTCGTTACACTCCAAATGACAAATTAAGTACCAAATTTATATAATCTCAGCAATTTATGATATACAATTATTAATTAATAATTACTAATTAGTAATTGTTTGAGCTAACTGAAAACCAGATTTTACTCTATATACCATATATGAGGTGAAAGTTAAACAAAGAGCTTGACAAATAAAATTTAATGTATTAAATTTACCACAGTATTATTAGTCCCCCTTTTAAGCTTGTCCCGCACAAGTGTAAACGGGATGCGGGAGGGGAATTAAAGAGGGATTTAAAAATATGTACACCCGTAAATTTCTAATCCCCCTCAAGGTCCCCCTTTGTAAGGGGGACTTTTAAACAAAATGACAAAATTTCACCATAAATATCACCCTGATTTGCAAAAAAAGCTCAATGCATTAAAATTTAACCAAAAATTTCATCTAACTTTACATAATATGGGATTTGAAACACGCAAAATTTTTTTGGGTGAAAAATTTGATGAAAATGGCGGAATTTCGGCAATTCAGTTTTTAATCTGCGAAGGAGGTGGAAGCTAAAATCTGCGGGGGATTACTTTTGCTCGTTTATTATTGCAGTCCAGACGCTGAGCTCGTTTTCGTCGAGTCTTGTCCATATCGGGCGGATTACTCCATTATAGGCGGCAATTCCCGTATAATCGCCCATAAAAGTTATCTCCGAGGGACTGAAAGGTGATTTGCTTATTCTTTCGTTGGTGAATGTATTTCCGCCGTCTGTCGAGCGGGCAAGGTAAACGTCGGTTCGGTTATCAACATAGTTACGTCTGTCATAAAATACAATGTAAATGTATCCTGTTGACTGGTCAATTGTCATCCAGTTGAAGAACTGGTGCCTTTTTCCCGTATCATCATTAACTTTAACCGGTTTTGACCAGCTAACACCGGCGTCAACAGATTTAATAATCCAGATATCGGTGTTATCTTGGCCGTTTCTCTGGTCAGCCCAGCTGATGTAAACGGTTCCGTCATAAGGACCGAAGCTGTAATCAGATGCCATTGAAGGAAAACCAAAGACCCTGTAAATGCCCGGCACCTGAAACTTAAAGCTTCCCGGCAGCTCGACGGCTTTAATATCATTATCAAGCCAGCTGACACCTCCGTTTGTAGATTTATCTATAAATATTCCTTTTGGACTTACCCATGCAACGTAGACTTCACCGTTTGCTCCGACACACGGAATAGCCCCGAGAACCGTATTTTCCGCGTTGTAGCACATACTGCCGGGAGTCTTGTTCAGCCGTATTCTTTTGCTCCAAGTTTGGCCTTCATCGGTGGAATAAGAAAATATGATGTTTGAACCGCTGTCGTTTGGCGGGTAAGTCGAAGCGGGCTCATCGAAAAACTCCGTATGCGGGCATTGTGTCCATGCAACGTATATGTTGCTGCGATAGTAACTGTAAGTTAAGTCCACTGCCGCCCATTCCTTATCCTGCAGGTGCGGCGCGTTGATTCCCATATACGTTCCCGGCTGGCTCCATGAAATTCCGCCGTCGGTCGATTTCTGGCAAACGATTCTATCAAGCCAGATTTTGCTGTCAATTGAATTTGCAAGATGAAAATAATAAAAATTGCCTTTTGTGTCAGGAACCACACACGGGTCGCCCCAGACACCAAGCGTTGAAGTCAGCTTTCTCACCGCCCACGTTAAGCCGCCGTCGAATGAGTAATAATACGCATCGATATTAGCTGCCGCTACTATATTATTTACATCAAGAGGGTTAATTGCTATGGTGACTTCATTGGGCGCGTCCTCGGAGCTGATTCTAACATTTTGGTAAGGGGACTGGGCATGACTTATTGACCCGGTTAAAATCAGTATAGATACTGCAAATAATTGTAAATATTTCATTTTGCTGGTTATCGCTATAATACAAAATTTTTAATACTTAATTTCAAGTGAGTTTTCATCTTCACCGAAGCCGAGCAATTCCGTTAAATTATGCTGAAGATATTTTATTACCGATGAAGTAATTATTTCATTTATGGTATTACCTCCGGGGACAGCATAATAAACAAGCTTATATCTTGAGCCGAGCCTGGATTTTTTCTTGGCGTATTTAATTGCTTCATACAAGCCGCCGATTTCATCAACCAGCTTTTTGTTGAACGCATCGCTTCCCATCCAGACTCTGCCCTGGGCAACCTCTTCAACTTCCTCTTGAGTCATATTCCTGCTTTCGGAAATTGAGCTTACGAAGCGCTCGTAATAAAAATCGATTAATCCCTGAATGATTTCAATTTCATTCTTATTCATTTTTTTAAAAAGTGAGACTATATCCGATGATTCGCCGCGCTTGAAGATTTCGACTTTAACCCTCTGGTCATTCATCAGGCTGTCTAAATTGGGTTTGGCAAAGAAAACCCCGATACTTCCTGTTATAGTTAAATCATCGGCAAAAATTTTATCCGCGCTGGTTGAAACGTAGTATCCGCCTGATGCAGCAACACTTCCCATTGAGACGACAAAGGGCTTTTTGTACTTTTTCTTTAATCTTATAATTGCGGAGTTAATTTCAGCCGACGCAAGTGCCGAGCCGCCGCCTGAATCAACTCTTAATATAACGGCTTTAATTTTTGGATTGGAAAAAGCATCCTCAAGCTGTTTGACGACCGTTTCGGAGCCGGTTGAGCGTCCACCGACGAAGGGAAGGGGCAGCTTTACGGGCGGCGGCGCCTCGCTTTCGCCCGTCGTAATACTTCCGTAAACCCCGATTACCGCTATTTCGTCCGGCTCGCCCCACTCGGTATCCCACTCGGAGCGGTTGAAAGATTTTACTATGCTCCGCGCTTTGGAATTCTTCTCTGCAATGTCCTTTGCTTCTGAATACCAGCCGTTTTTATCGACCAAGCCGAGGCGGAACGCTTCAACACCGCTTATAGGCTGTGAGAGTTTATCACGCATGTAGTCGTCCAGAGTTATGTTTCTTGCAACAATAACACGGCTCATCATCTTTTCGTAGATAATATCAAGCATTCTGTTAATTACTTCTTTTCCTTCTTCGGTGGTTGAGTCAAGAAGCCCCTGAAAAGTAAGCTTGTATTTTCCCGCGTGGAAGGTCTCCAGTCCGATTCCGTATTTTTGCAAAAACTGTTTGTAATTTGTAACCTCAATGCTCAAGCCATAGAATAAAATAGATTCAGATGGAAGGACAATATCATCTGCGTAAGTTGCAATGTAATACTCAGCCGGTCCCGTAAAATCAGGCAGATAAGCGGTAACGGATTTGCCTTTTGCCTTGAAGCGCTGGATTGATTTTGCAAGCTCTTCAAGCGATGCGGTGATTTCAAACCTGCCTGTAGAAAGCGGGTAAATCTTTAACAGCATTCCTCTGACCGACGGGTCAGCCGCTGCATAGTCAATATCGGCAATTACCTCGTGAATGCTTCTTTTGCCTTTGCCGAGTATTCCGAAGAAAACATCTTCGGTATTATAATCCTGCAATGAGCCGGAGAGTGTGATTTCAATTATTTTTTTTCGCTCGGGGACTATGCTTTTTTTTCTTTCAAGCGAGTAGGAAAGCGAGATGTGATTGCCCTGCGATTTATAAAGTGGATTTGGATTTTCATAAAGAACGTATGCATTATAAATGGGTGAAAATCCGCCGTTAATATAATTAGCTTTAAATACAGGGTTATTATAACGAACAGTAAAATTGGGGAAATCAAATTTAAGTCCGAAATTCAAATACTCATTTTTAAATTTACCTGTTGAAATCTGAGTAAAGTTTGCATTTAAATAAAGCCCCTTCGTTACATTAACATCTGCTCCTATTTTAAAGGAATTATTGTCAAAAAATCCATGATTAATGTATGGAGTAAAACTAAAATCTAGCATAAACGTAAGCCTTTGGCTACCCAGGGGTCTTATCGCAAGTCCGGTTACAAAATTAATGCCTAATAATGTATATTCTGTTATTGACCGGTTATTTCTCGCAACAAACGATGTTGACAAATAACCTTTCGGTCTGAATAAAAAACCCAGTGCAAAACGGTTTCGGAATTTATAATCTTCAAAATAATCGGGAGTTGAGGTTTTTGATGAGCTGATATGCTCGAATAAAGCACCAACAGAGAGCTTTTTGTTTCCTATACCCAGTGCTAAAGAATAAGTATTAGTGAAGTAATTAAATATATACGGCGGCTCCGAAATATAAGTTGTTCTCATGCCAATTCCTAGAATTCCGGAATTAACAAGAATTTCTCCTTCATTTAGATTGACTTTTCCCCTGTAATTCTGCAAAAAAGCATTTATTGTTACATTAAGTCTGTGTCCCAAGCCAAGCACTGCGGGATTATAGCGAAATGCGTTTGCTCCTTCATCATAAGCTGAAAATAAATAAAGCTCATTGCTTGGGTTAAATAGGTTAAAATCCTGCGAATTTGCAGTTTGCAGAAAAAAGAAGGTGGCGATTAAAACCAAAATTGCAGATTTGGCTTTCATTTAAACAGGTTCTGTTTTCGGATAAAGATTATACTAATATAATGGAAAAAGTATAATGTGCAAATAGCTTCACTTACCGATTTTAGTTTCATTTTTTGAACGAGGTACTGTAACCTTGCATAGCCCGCTGCATATAGGTTCAAGCTGTCCGTGGATTATAAAATAAAAACAGCCATCCGCCGGCCGACTGATGACTGTTTTTAAACTGGCTTGTTAAATAAATTTATTTTACGAGAACCATTTTCTTTACACCGGAGAAATCACCCGCAGAAAGCTTGTAGTAATATATTCCGCTCGGCAGGTTCGATGCATCGAAGTCAAATAAATAGTTTCCTGCCTGCAGGCTTTCATTATTTACAAGGTTTGCGATTTCCCTTCCTAAAATATCGTAGACTTTGAGCGATACAACGGAAGACTTTGGTAAACCGAATTTAATGTTGGTTACAGGATTAAACGGATTCGGATAGTTCTGCGACAGGCTGTAAACCTTAGGAATTTCGGTACTTGTAATATGTATTCCCTGAGGGTTGCCAACGACGATTTGGAAGGTCCGCACGTGAGACCTTGGACCGGATGATTCAGTGCCTCTGATTGAATCGATATAGCTGCCTTCAGGGACATCGCTTGAAACTGAGATGTTCAGCGTGAGCGAATCAGGATTGCCGTTAAATGTAATTGTATTGCCCGGACTGAAAGTTACGTTTATGGTCCCCGTAGCCGGAGGCGGAGTTATAACTGATGAATAGCTTACCTGTCCGCTGTAATTTCCAAGCAGGGGACTAATTACTCTAACAGTTGAATTGCCGCCGGGCATAATAGTATCGGACGATTTACTGAATGAAATTCCGAAATCGGGCAGGTATGCTGTATAGTCATGCAAAGTATTTGCCTGACCCGTATAAAATGGAAATGTAATGGTTCTGCCGGAAATGCCCTGGTAATCACCCAGGTAGTAATGATTTCCCTGGCTGATTCTGATTGAATTGGGATTAAAATTCTGACTGCCGATTTTAAAGTTCGTGAACGTTAATCCGCCGTCGGTCGATACTGCTCCCCATGTTTCAGTTAATACATTACCTGTATCAGGCGGTACAATTGTCGTAGAATCATTTCTTGAATCCCACCAGAAAACCCAAAGCCTGCCCTGTGCGTCGACCGAAGCATCGGCCATCCACTGGTCTCTGATAGTAGCGTCATCGTTAACTCTTACAGGGTCGCTGCTGCTCCATGTAGCTCCGCCGTCAGTTGAACGGGTGCAGTTAATATCAGCTTTGTCGGGACCAAACGGGTGATGCGCATAAATATTGTAAATGTAACCCCTTCTGGAACCATTTGATAAATCAACGCAAATATGCGGCATTCCGTTAACGCGGATGTCGCCTTTTAAAACATATCTTTGGCCTGCTCCTAAAATACCCGGTGTATTGTGAAATGAAGCCCTGATATCCGAGCCGAAAGTAGCCCCTCCGTCAGTAGATACTTTGGTTAAAGTTCCGCCGTTATACCAGGCAAGATAAACCTGTCCGTTGGGACCTGTTGCTATATCGGGACCGGGGTTGGGTGAGCCGGAACCCATATTGCCGACGAATGACCATGTAGCGGCATTATTTGTGCTTCTCCAGAAATCGACGCTGGCACCTGTTGCAAAATTAACGTAAGCCATATAAACGTGGTTCTGGTAAGGTCCTGCGGTCTGGTCAGCCCAAATCCATTCCTTATCCGCCTGCGAGTTATTGACAATGTTTCCGAGATTTGTCCAGTTTGCGCCGCCGTCTGTAGATTTATACAGCCTTACTCCATTTGAAAGCACTGCAAGATAGAAGTTCCCAAGACTGTCAGAACAAAAAGCGGGGTCGCCCTGGCTGGCATTTATTGTCGTGTTTCCCCACGTTACACCCCCATTTGTTGTATAGTAAACCAGCGGTGTCCCTACGAAGCCCGTAACTCTGTTATCACTTCCCACAAAGTTTAAGTGATTCCTGGGATTAACTGTGATATCGGTTTCAGCGAAACCATTGGTGTTTGAAACTCTGTAATTATCAAACGGACCTACGGAGATTGTTATTTCATCAATACCGTACGGCTCGGTTGGAGCTACATAAGTATAGGGAGTAATCAGCTTCAGTGGATATTTCATATCCGACCGGAGCTGGTTATGGTCCTGCGAAAACAGGTTAAGTGCTGTTATAAAAACAGCTGAAATTAGTAAAAATTGGCTCTTGAATCTCATTATATTGTTAAATTAATTTTAGGAATTTGTAATAATATGGTTTTTACTTCCCAAAATCAATTAATAAATGTGTCATTTAGGTAAGGGATTTTGGTAGTATTACTGTATTGTATGGAAAAAGGCATTCACAATGAACGCCTTTTTAAAAAGAGAATATAAACAGAGTTACTTTAATACAGCCATTTTCTTAACATCCGAAAATTCCCCTGCTGATAATTTATAATAATAAATTCCGCTAGGTAAATTTGATGCGTCAAAATCATACGAATAGTTTCCTGCTTCAAGAGTCTGGCTGTTTACAAGTCTAGTAATTTCCCTGCCAAGCACATCGTAAATTATTAAGGATACCAGTGAAGACTTAGGCAACCCGAATTTAATGTTTGTTACAGGATTAAATGGGTTAGGATAATTTTGAGCTAAACTGAATTCTTTGGGAATTGATGGCGACTTGCTGTTGAGTATCACTGGCTTCATATCGCCGTCGTCACAAGGCTCATCATTCTCGGTATATTTCAATGTAATAACGTCGCTTGCATTCCCGAAATTATCAATCTCATTAGTAACACCTGTTACATATATAGAACTGCCGTCAATACCAATTGAAAAACCTTGGTCCGATATATTTGAAGAACCGTTATAAGTAGCTACGCAAATAATATCTCCAGTGGAAATATCATATTGAATTGTAGTTATATCAGCATTAGAACCTCCGTAACCAGAAAATCCGGTGACAAAAGCGTAATTGTTATTAATACATATAGACCTTCCGATATCCGGATTACTGCCTGAGGAATTATATCTTATTCCGGGTTCATTATTTTCTTCCCATACAGTATTGTTTAAATATAAACGCTAAATATCATTTTATTTGTAAAGTGTAATCGCTAATTTTGCTAATATTTAATTAAATGGATTCCCGTTTGAATGGGAATGAGGAGATATTGATGTCGTTACTGGTAGTCGGCTCACTTGCGCTTGATACAATAGAAACGCCTTTCGGCAAAGCCGAGCGCGCTCCCGGGGGCTCAGCAACCTTTATTTCAGTTGCCGCATCTTATTTCATCCAGCCTGTCAGACTTGTTGGTGTTGTGGGCGGCGATTTTCCCAAATCCGAGATTGAGTTTCTTCAGGAAAGGGAAATTGACCTCGAAGGGCTGCAGATTATCGAAGACGGAAAAACTTTTCACTGGCACGGTAGGTATAATTACGACTTAAACTCCCGTGATACGCTTAAAACCGAATTAAACGTGTTTGCTGATTTTGACCCCCTCATTCCGGAGAGCTTCAAAAAAAGCCGGTACGTTTGTCTGGGAAATATCCACCCCCAGCTTCAGAAGAAAGTCTACCAGCAGATGTCGAGTCCCAAGCTTGTTGTTGCAGACACAATGAACTTCTGGATTCAGGGGAATTATGATGAGCTCATTGACGTTTTGCAGTATATAAACGTGCTGATAATAAATGACTCAGAGGCAAGAGAGCTTTCGAAGGAGTTTAATTTGTTTAAAGCCGCAAAGAAGGTTCAGGGCTTCGGTCCGAAAATTGTAATTATTAAAAAAGGAGAGCACGGAGCCCTCTTGTTTTACGAAGACGAAATATTCAGCGCGCCTGCTTATCCGCTTGAATCCATTTACGACCCGACTGGAGCAGGTGACAGCTTCGCCGGAGGATTTATAGGCTATCTTGCAAAGAGCGACGACACCTCATACGAGAATATGAAGCGCGCGGTGATTTTCGGAAGCACCATTGCATCGTTCTGCGTAGAAAAGTTTTCGCTCGAAGGAACGCGCGACCTTTCGCATCTTGAAATTAAGGACCGGTTCAATGAGTTTAAAAGATTTTCCGCATTTGAGCCTGTTGATTTATAGCAAAGTATTTTATAGCAAAGTATTTTATAGCAAAGTATTTTTCGGCTTATACACTTTTAATCCGTATTTATGATTGATAAGCTTGAATACACAAATAAACACGAGCTTGTCATTTTAGACCAGACTCTTCTGCCTTTAAAAGAAAAGTATTTAAAGCTTAAAGACTATAAGGAAGTTGTTGAAGCGATAATAAGCCTTAGGGTGCGGGGCGCGCCGCTAATTGGAATTGCGGCGGCTTACGGAGCCGTTACAGGAGTTCATAATTTTAAGGGCGATAACAGAAAAAATTTTGAGATTCACTTTTATAAAGTTCTCGAATCGTTCAGAAACTCAAGACCTACTGCAAGGAATTTGTTTTACTCGCTTGAAAGGATGAAAAATGTGTTTGAAGAAAACAAGGATAAGGAAATCGCTCAGGTAGAAGACCTGCTTCTGCGCGAAGCCGATGCAATCTACGATGAAGATGTTGAAATGTGCAGCCGAATCGGGTTAAACGGGGCGGAGCTGATTGGAGAAAAAATGAAGATCCTTACTCACTGCAACACTGGTGAGCTTGCGGCAGGGGGAATAGGAACGGCACTTGGAATTATTTACACCGCAAAAAAACAGGGCAAGGATGTTTTTGTCTACGTTGATGAAACGCGCCCCTTGCTGCAGGGAGCAAGGTTGACTACATACGAGCTTGAAAAATACGAAATTGAATATGATTTGATAATCGACTCAATGGCGGCAAACCTGATGAAGGAGTCGCAGATTAATTGCGTAATCATTGGAGCTGACAGAATTGCAGCAAACGGAGATATAGTAAATAAGGTGGGGAGCTATTCGCTTGCGGTGAACTGTGCTTATCATAAAATTCCGTTTTACGTTGCTGCACCCGGCTCAACGATTGATTTTAATATTCAATCGGGTGAAGGAATCAAAATAGAAGAGCGCGATTCAGCCGAGATAACACAAATCAAAGGTGAAAAAATTACTAATGATAATGTTCCTGTTATGAATCCCGCCTTTGATTTGGTGCCGGGTAATCTGGTTAGTGCGATTATAACGGAATACAAGGTTCACTCGCCTCCGTATAATTTCGAAAGCATAAAGCATATGTTTTTAAGCTACGTTCAGACGCTGTCGAAGGAACAGGAGTAAGGCAGGCAGAAAATGTCGATAACAAAAGCAGAAGCAATAATATTAAAGTGCGATAATTACAAGGAGACAAGTAAGATTGTTACATTTTACTCAAAATCGCATGGTAAGATGAAGGGAATTGCAAAGGGTGTCCGCAGCACAAACACAAAATGGGGCGGGTCGCTTCAGCCGATGGCGCATTTAAACCTGATGTTTTATTTAAATGAAAACCGCTCGCTGCATTTGATTTCACAGGCGGAGTATGCCGCCGGATACACAGGCACTTATAAAAGTATTTATGATGACTTCGAAAAATTGCAAACCGGATTCAGAATTGTTGAGCTTTTGAACAAAACCACTCAGGAAAACCACGAAAACATGGCAATGTTTGATTTAACCCTTAAATCACTCGAAAATCTGAATAATGCAACTAAAAATTATGTTAATGTGTTATTTTACTATGAATTTCAGCTTGCTAAGCTCCTCGGCTTCGAAATTGATTTACATAATTTTACAAAGAAGAATATTGACAAAAAAAAAGAAAATGGATATTTTTATACGCAAAGATTTTCCCTGGGGGAGATTAAAGTGCTGAATATGCTGAGCGAAGGGAACTTTAATCGGCTGATGAATCTTAATATTTCAAAAACGTCCGAAAGAGCCATAGACAGGTTTTTTGAAAATTATTTCAGTAATCATTTGGATAGCATTCTTTTTTTAAATACAAAGAAAGTGTTTAACTAAAAGCAAATTAAATTCAAAAGTATAACATCAAAGTATAACATCAAGGAGAAATAGAAAATGTCAAGAAAATCAATTATAGCTGCAGGATTTGTCGTGCTGTTCGCCCTCATTTTCGGGGCGGTATTGGTCGCAAATTTCAGCGGGGTTAAGGTTGTTCATTCGGACTCACAGATAGAGTTCAACACAACTCCCCCGATTACAGTTAATCCCGAAGTCAAAAGCTTAAACGATGCTTTTGTGGAAATAAGCAAAAGCGTTACGCCGACAGTAGTTTTTATTACTGTAAAAGCCAAACCGAACACGGGTGAAAAGGATAACCAGCAGCAGGACCCGTTCCACTTTTTCTTTGGTCCTGATTTTGAAATGCCCGACCCGGGTCCACAGTTTGGAAGCGGTTCCGGAGTAATTATTTCCAAAGACGGATACATCGTTACCAATAACCACGTCGTCAAGGGCGCGGGCGACCATGGGATAAAGGTAACGCTGACCGATAAGCGTGAATTCGACGCTAAGATAATCGGAACAGATGAGAATACGGATTTAGCAGTAATTAAAATCGAAGCAAACGGACTGCCGGAAATTTCAATGGGCAATTCCGATAATGTGCAGGTTGGGCAGTGGGTGCTAGCAATTGGCAACCCGCTCGGATTAAACTACACGGTAACTGCAGGCATTGTGAGCGCGCTTGGGAGAAATATCGGAATTGGCGGCGGCGGGTATAATATAGAAAACTTCATACAGACCGATGCTGCAATTAATCCCGGCAATTCAGGCGGGGCGCTGGTTGATATCAACGGGCAGTTAGTCGGAATCAACTCCGCTATTAAAACAAACACAGGTTATTACCAGGGATACGGCTTTGCAATCCCGGTTAACATGGTTAAAACCGTTGTGCAGGAGCTTATTAAATCAGGCAGAGTTGTAAGAGGTTACATTGGCGTGCAGATTCAAACCGTTGATGAAACGATGGCAAAGGGGCTTGGGCTGGATAAAGCAAAAGGAGTACTTGTTCAGAGCGTACAAAAGGGCGGCGGCGGCGATGAAGCAGGGCTTCAGGCAGGCGACGTGATTCTTGCTGTAGACGGCAGGGAAGTCAACGCTTCAAATGAGTTGCAGGTTATTATCAACAGCAAACGACCGGGTGAAGTGGTTAAGCTTACTGTTTTCAGGGACGGCAAGACGATTGAAAAAGACGTAACCTTAAAGCCGCGCCAGGATGATAATAACGAAACGGCTATGAACAAACAAAAGGATGAAACAAGCAACAAAGGGGTTTCATCCACAACGATTAAACCGCTGGGTTTAACGGTATCCGACGCTCCCTCGTCAGTTAAGGAAAAATATAACATTTCCGGTGGTGTGGTAGTTACATCTGTTGATAAATACTCAGATACGTTTCTGCGCGGAATTGCAGAGGGCTGGGTTATTACCGAGGTGGATAAAAAGAAAGTAAATAACGTTAATGATTTGAATGACTCTATAAGCGGCAGGAAGGAAGGCGACGCGGTGCAGATTAAGGCAATCGATAGAAACGGGCTGGAGAGAATTTATTTTATAAAAATTCAGTAAAACCTGTAAAGTTACAGTCAAAAAAGTGGAAAAGGCCTGATTCAAGCAGTGTTTTTGTGCCATTTTCCCTTTTATCTCATCCCCCCTTTACAGTATATAGTATATTGACAAAGTAAACATTAATAGTTAACTTTGCATAAGTATTTTAATTATATTAACTATATAGAGGTTAGATGTACAAAGTATTTGTAGCAACTATTAGTCTATTCTTTGTCTTCGGTACTGTAAATATCAGCGCCGATAATAAAGAACAGCTTGTGGATTTTAAGGGTAATCCCGATAAGTTTATACTCAATCAGAATTATCCTAATCCATTCAATCCAACTACAATACTATCATACACTCTCAAGACTGATGCGGAGGTTAAATTAACTGTGTTTAACCTTGTAGGTCAGTCAGTTCGGGTTTTGGCAGAAGGCTACCAGTCGGCAGGCGATTACGAAGTTAAGTTCGACGCCGAAGATTTACCCGCAGGCATTTACCTCTATAAGCTGCAAGTCGGAGATTATTCCTCTGTAAAGAGGATGACTCTGGTGAAGTAGCTCTTTCACTTTATAAACCATTTTTAAATTACCGGGGGGTAATTAATTGATAAAAATCATTACGAGATTTGTGTTGACTTTTTTTATTCTGCTTGCGCTGGTTTCGACTACACTTTCACAAAGCGATAATCTTTTTGTAATCGACAGCTTCGGCGACCATAAGCTTCCTAACTGGTACCCGGGCGGAAGCCTTACGATGAAATACTCGCACTCAGCCGATAACCTTGAAAACGGATACGGGATAATTTCAACGGGCACAAGCCAGATTTCGCCCAATACTTTTGCGGGATTAATCAGGAAAGAGGAGAAAATCCAGCTTGCTATGGATAATATCCTTTCGGTTATGCTTCAGGGTGTGAGCAATGACTTAACCGTTACGGTTCAGGTCTTATATGATATTAACAATGACGGCAAGTATGACGAATCGGCTGACTCGCGCCTTGAGACTGCGCCGTTTTCGCTTAACTTCTCCGGCTGGAAGGAAATTCACTTCAACATTAATACTAAGGAGTTTAAGGTAGTATCAAAACGCAAGGATGAGGATTTCTCAATCCTTGAAAACGAGGCAATCGGCATACAGTTTTTATACCAGGCAGGTAAGGATTATAAAGCAAGCACGTTTGAGACCGGAATTGCGATGATTTCCGAGCGTTACAGCAAGGAGCTTAAGCAGGAATCAGCATTAACGGATGTTAACCCGGGCGAATCATACTTCGATACTAAAAACTATCCCAATCCTTTTAATCCCGAAACGAAGATTGTTTACACGCTTAAGAATGCAACGAGCGTAAAGATTACAGTTTACGACCGTCTGGGGAGGGAAGTTATTGTGCTGGTTGATGAGGAGCAGTCCGAAGGGACATACGAGGTGAGCTTCAATGCGTCTAACCTCCCTTCGGGTGTTTACTTTTACAGAATCAGGACTCCCGAGCGTGTTGAAGTGCGGAAAATGGTGTTTACCAAATAGATTTCAAGATTCATCTGATTAAAGAATTTCGCAGATTATTAAAGGCGTTCAAATCCCGAGCAATCGGGACAGGTTGAACGCCTTTTTTTGTTTATACATTGCTGTTTTTGGGGATATTTTCCCTTAAATATTGATTATATTTGACTAACTCAATACACTTTCGTTCAGTTAAAATAAATAACTGGAGGAAAAATGAAAAAAATAATCCTGCTTTTATTTCTCATTACTTCAGTTTCCGAATCAATGCCCCTCGATTCAAATTTATTTAAATATTTCCCGCTTAAGGTTGGCAATAGATGGACGTGGTTCAGAGGAACATTAATTTCACCGGGTCCCGGCTATGAAGCAATGAAAATACAAGGCACCCTAAACGCTAACAATCATACTTATTTTATCTCAAAGTATGATGTTTATCTTTTTAACGGTAACCTTTATTATACAACCAACCTGCATTACAGGATTGATTCGGTTTCGGGAAATTTATTAATTTACAGTACTCAAAATCAAACCGAATGTTTATCAGACAGTCTGAACTCTTCACGGGGTGATTCAGCTAATTGTACTTGTGGCTATGGATGGTACAGATATGATACGAGTTCACATAATATATTTAACCAGAGCTTTCAAGCAAAACTATTTTCGTGGTCAAACTATTTTGAAGCGGGTGGTTTTAGAAAGTATGCCAAAGGTATAGGCCGAGTTCATGAAAGAAACTTTGCTGTTATGAATTTTGTCGAATTTACATTGAGGGGCTGTTTAATTGATGGAGTTTTGTACGGTGATACAAGCATCGTGGGTTTTGTTCAAATCAGCAGTGAGGTGCCTGAGACTTTCTCCCTTTCCCAAAACTATCCAAACCCGTTCAATCCGGTGACAAATGTCAAATTCCAAATACCAAAATATGGCTTTGTGAAGCTTGTCGTGTTTGATGTTCTTGGAAGAGAAATTGAAACCCTTGTGAATGAGGAGTTAAGTCCCGGAACATATGAGGTTGAGTGGGATGCTTCAAATTACCCAAGCGGGGTGTATTATTATAAGCTTACAGCACAGGATTTTTCCGAGACTAAGAAGATGGTTCTGGTGAAATAGAATTCATCAGATTACCCCTGCAGCAGGCAGGCCTTTTTTATTTTCTCATTAACCTTTATTTTTGCTTATTATGAAATTACCAATTTGTACAGTCGATGCGTTTACCGATATGCCGTTTTCGGGCAATCCCGCAGCGGTTTGCATTTTACAGGAGGTAATCGAAGAAAGCTTAATGCAGAAGATTGCATTTGAGATGAACCTTTCCGAAACTGCATTTGTGCTAAAACAGGATGACGGGTATTCACTAAGGTGGTTTACTCCAGCCGCGGAAGTTGATCTGTGCGGGCACGCAACGCTTGCAAGTGCCCATATTATGTGGCAGAAAGGTATATGCAAAACCGATAGTTCTATTAACATTCACACAAAAAGCGGCTTGCTTACTGCGGAGTATTATAACGGCGAAATCGGACTCAACTTCCCTGCAATTGACCAAAAGCAAATCGATTATCCCCCTGAGCTTATCGATGCAATCGGCGGTGCCAAGCCAAAGTATGTCGGCATGACCAAGTGGAATTATTTAATCGAGCTTGAAGATGAAAATGCTGTCCGTAGTGTTGTGCCTAGATATGATATAATGCTCGCCTTGCCCGGCTGGGGAACTATCATTACCGCAAAAGCATCGATGGACGGATATGACTTTGTTTCACGCTTCTTTGCGCCCGAAAAAGGCGTTCCCGAAGACCCCGTAACCGGCATAGCCCACTGTGCGCTGGGACCGTATTGGCAGAAGAAACTTGGTAAAGATAAATTCAAAGCTTTACAGGCATCTCAAAGGGGAGGAACGGTCGGTGTAAGCGTGGTTGGAGAGAGGGTATTGTTAACCGGCCATGCCGTATCGGTATTGGAAGGAGAAATAAATATATGACTGATAAAAATATTATAAGCCAGATACTCGAAGCGTGGAAAGTGAATAACAGAATGAACCTCATGGTGCTTGATTCACTTGATTCAAAATCCCTTGAGGCGAGGCCGATTGCAAAACGCGAGGGCAGAAACGCAGCTCAGCAGTTTGCACACATGCATAACGTAAGGCGCAAGTGGATTGAGCTCGGCGCAAAGGATTACCTCGGCAGGATGAAAGAAATTGATAAGGATTCCAAAATCACAATAACACTGCTTAAGAAAAGCTTTAAAGAATCCGAATCAGATGTAGCTAAATTTTTAAAAGATGCTCTTCAAGGCAAAGCCAAGATGAAAGGGTTTAAAAATCCCGTTACCTTTATGTGCTATTTAATAGCGCATGATTCACACCACAGGGGGCAGATTTTGCTGGCTCTCAAGCAATCAGGTATGATGGTTAATCAAAAAGTGCAATACGGGATTTGGGAATGGTATAAATGAAGCGGTTAAAAGGTTTATAAAGTTCATAAGGTTTGTAAAGTTCATAAAGTACGTAAACTTTACAAGTTTTGTAATGTTTAAAAATAAATTTTATCCAAATCTTGACAGTAACTAAAAAAATCGTTAAGTTTGTAATAACACTAACTAACGGTATTTTATAAACTAAACCAAGAGGATGAGAATAAGACATTAACTACATGAACAAGTCTATTATCACATACATGGTGACTATCACAGCACCTATTACAATCCTTGACGGGGGCGTAATGTGTCCGTTGGTTAAGTATAAACGGAGGTTAGAGGGATAAAACCTCATAATAATAAAGAGTTTAACAAAACCGCGGACAAATTAAAAAGTCTGCGGTTTTTTTTTGGAGAATATTACACAGGAGTTTAAATTGAAAAATTTTAAAAAATTATTTGAAATACTCGGTAAATGGAAATACAGCTATATTTCGGCAGCGGTGCTGCTAGTTATATCAATTGGTTTCAGACTGCTTGAGCCGAAGGTGCTGCAGATAGCGGTTGATAAAATAATCGGTTTCTTTGTATCCAAAGGGTCGGTTGCTGCCTCAGATGACGTTGTATCGCGGTTTCTGTATTCATTTCTGCCGGAGCTTAGGATTGAAAATATCGGTATAATTCTAATTTATCTCGGAATAATATTTTTGGTTATTTCATTATTAAGAGGCGCAACGATGTTCACATCAAGTGCAATTTCGGCGTCTTCAACGGAAAAGGCGATGAAGAAGCTCCGCGATAAGCTGTTTTCGCACCTTCAGCATTTGCCGATGGAGTATTACGGCAAGACTCCCACGGGCGAGCTGATTCAGCGCTGCACGGGTGATGTTGAAACAGTACGCAAGTTTGCTTCTATGCAGGTTGTGGAGTCCGTTAGAATGGCGGCAATATTTACGGGCGCATGTGCAATGATGCTGATGGTTAACGTTAATTACGCGCTTATATCGATTGTTTTGTTCCCGGTTGTGATTATCGGCTCGGTTTACTTCTTCAAAAAAGAGGGCGAGATTTGGACAAAGCACGAAGCAGAACAGGACAAGCTGACCGCAATGGTACAGGAAAACTTATCAGGCATCAGAGTTGTTAAGGCATTTGCGAAGGAAAACTATGAAATTGAAAAATTTACCGCGCAGAACCTTCGCAAACGCCAGTGGGGAATGAAGCTTTTAAGACTGCATTCGATTTATTGGCCGGGGAGCGACATTATGGTTTACCTTCAGCTTGCAATTTCAATCTTCGCGGGAGGGTATTTTGTGCTGTCGAATCAAATTACGGTCGGTGAATACACTGCGTTCTTTACATACGCTGCTTATGTTACATGGCCGATGAGACGCCTTGCTCAATTGGTTAGCGAAATGGGGATGACATCGGTTGCAATCGACAGGATTTACTCAATTTTAAATTACGGGCAGGAAGATTATTCGGGATTTGACAATGAAGGCAAAAATCTGAAGGGGAGCATTGAGTTCGATAATGTTTACTTTAAGTATGATGAAGACGTAAGCGGGATTTTAAACGGAGTGAGCTTTACAGTCTCCACGGGTGAAAAAATTGCACTGCTTGGTCCAACGGGTGCGGGCAAATCGACGATAATTTCTCTGCTCATGAAGTTTTACGAGCCGGACAGGGGCAGTATTAAAATCGATGGCAGGGATATCAGCGAATACTCAAGAGCATTTTTGAGAAGCAAGGTCGGAGTTGTATTGCAGAAGCCGTTTTTGTTTTCAACTTCGATTAAGGAAAACATTGCGTATTCAAATCCGGACACTCATGTTGAAGAAATAGTCGAATCAGCAAAGGTAGCAAACATTCACGATATAATTATGGATATCTTTCCCAACGCTTACGATACGGTCGTAGGTGAGAAGGGGGTAACGCTTTCCGGCGGACAGAAGCAAAGGGTTACACTGGCTAGAACGATACTTAAGAATCCCGATATACTTGTGCTTGATGACTCGACTTCTTCGGTAGATACGGAGACCGAATATGAAATCCAAAGAGCGCTGATGGGAATTACAAGGAATAAGACGACTATTGTAATCGCGCACAGGGTAACTTCGGTTCAGGATTGCGACAGGATAATAGTGCTTGATAAAGGAAGAGTAATAGAGCAAGGCACGCATGACGAGCTGATTGAAAAGGGCGGATTCTATAAAAAGATTTACGATATTCAGGTTTCGATTGAGGATGAAATAAGCCGTGAAACGTTAAACTTGAGAAGTGAGACATCAGACGGCAGAAGTGAGAAGGCAAAAGTAAAAAGTAAAACCGATTTGGCATCAACTTTTTAGACAGACTTTCTAATGAAAGCAAAAATAAAGGTATACGGCGAAATTGATGACAGGGCGCTGGCTCAAATCCAGCGGTGTTCCGCCGAGGCGGACTATGCTGTCTTATGCGCTGACCATCATGTAGGATACAGTATGCCTATCGGCGGGGCGGTGGCTTACAAAAATTTCGTGAGCCCTTCCGGTGTCGGGTTCGATATTGCATGCGGAAACAAAGCTGTGATGACCGATATCGAAGCAAAGGACGTTGACATAAAAAACGTGATGGATGAAATTATAAGACGCATAAGCTTCGGAATCGGCAGAATAAATAATGAGCCGGTTGACCACCCGGTGCTTGATGAAATTGCTAAAGCTGATTTCACACCGCAGAAGAAAATGGCTAAGCTGGCAAGTGAGCAATTGGGAACGGTCGGAAGCGGAAATCATTACGTCGATTTGTTTGCAGATGAACAGGGAAGGCTGTGGGTCGGAGTGCATTTCGGTTCAAGGGGATTCGGGCACAGAACCGCGATGGGCTTTCTTGCTCTTGCACAGAAACTTGACTTTGACTCCAAGCCGAAAAATGCCAACAGCATGGATGCACCGCCGACTCTGCTTGATGTGAAAAGTGAACTCGGAAAGGATTACATACAGGCAATGGAATTAGCGGGTAAATACGCATACGCAGGGCGTGATATGGCTGTAAGCAAGGTACTTGAAATACTCGGAGCAAAATCGCTGTATGAAGTACACAATAACCACAATTTTGCGTGGCTTGAGGAACATTTCGGGCAGAAATACTGGGTTGTGCGCAAGGGATGTACACCTGCGTTTCCACGACAGCAGTCATTTATCGGCTCAACAATGGGCAGCACTTCATACATAATAGAAGGTGTTGATAGCGGTGATTCAAAGGACTCCCTTTATTCAACCATACACGGTGCGGGGAGAGTAATGTCACGCACACGCGCTGCGGGGAAAAGGAAATGGCGGCATGGCAAGCTGGTTTCGGTGTCAAGGGGAGAGATTAACTTCAAGCGAGTTAAGGAAGAAATGAGGCAGAAGGGAATCGAGCTCCGCGGCGGCGGTGCCGATGAAGCGCCGGAAGTCTATAAAAATTTAAATGAAGTGCTCAACTATCACCAGAATACGATAAAAATACTGCATCGCTTAAAGCCGATTGGTGTCGCTATGGCAGGTGAAGATGTGTATGACCCGTATAAGGATTAGAAGCAACCCCCACTCAGTCTCCCCCTGTCAGGGTGAGACGAAAGAGAGGGCAATAAAATTTTTAAAGAAATTAAATGTCAAAACTAAAAGATAAACAATTTAAAACAAAAGGAGCGCTGTATCCATTCTTACGGCGGCTATTAACATACACATTTCGTTATCCCAAGTGGGTGGCGGGGTTTACAGGGTTTGTTTTGTTCGTAGCGTTGATTGAAGCAATTTACCCGCTGGTATGGCTGAGCTTAATTGATACGGTGATTGTTCCTGCGGTTGAATCATACAAAACAAACGCCGCAGTTGTGAATTTTGATACATCTGTCTTAACCAAATACGGCTTAACATTTGCGGGGCTTGGCTTGCTGCTTGCTTTCGGTGTGTTCTGTTTTATCAACTTTGCCGGCAGGATACAGGAATATGTAATGTATGATATAAGGCAGGAGCTTTTTAAAAAGCTGCAGGAGCTGTCGTTTTCGTTTTACGATAAATCCGCTGTCGGCTGGCTGCTTTCGAGGATTTCATCAGACACAATCAAAGTTACCGAGCTTGTTTCGTGGACTATGATTGAGGCAATATGGGGTGCGGGGATGATTGTTTTCTGCGTAACGGCAATGTTTATCTACAACTGGAAGCTTGCAGTAATTGTTACGGCAGCGATTCCAATACTTTCACTAATTTCATTTAAGCTGAGAATGCTGATATTGAAATACTCCCGCGAAGCAAGGAAATACAACAGCGAAATTACCGCAAGATTCAACGAGCATATAAACGGCGTTGAGGTTAACAAGAGTCTCGTGCAGGAAGAGCGTGTTAGCGAAGATTTTACTCTGCTCAGCGAGAAGATGAGGATTTCATCATACAAGGCGGCGTATTACCAGGCAATATTTATGCCGCTCATAATATTCGGCGGCTCAACTGCTGCAGCACTTGTAATTTATTACGGCGGTTCGATGGCTATTGCAGTCCCAGCGGCAATTACAGTTGGCACACTTGCTGCGTTTTTCGGCTACGCAACAATGATATTTGAGCCGATACTCGATATCTCACGCTTCTATTCGCAGGCGCAAAACAGCATTTCAGCCGGCGAAAGGATATTTTCGCTTATTGATACAAAACCGCTCATTGTCAATTCAAACGGAGCGAAAGATTATGGAAGAATCACGGGTGATATTGAATTTGAAAACGTATCGTTCCAGTATCTGGAAGGAAAGCCCGTGCTTGAGAATATGAATCTTAAAATCGAAGCCGGGACTTCAGTTGCTCTTGTTGGTGAAACAGGCGGGGGGAAGTCAACAATAATTAACCTCATTTGCAGGTTTTACGAACCGACGGACGGAATGATTAAAATTGACGGAATTGATTATAAGGAAAGAACTATGGAAAGTCTGAGAAGCCAATTGGGAGTTGTGCTGCAGACGCCGCATTTGTTTTCAGGCACGGTGAAGGAAAATATTAAATATGGCCGTGATGAAGCATCGGATATAGAAGTGATTGACGCTTTGAGGACCGTCGGCGCGGATGAATTTATCCAGCGGCTTGATGAGCAGGTCGGCGAAGGGGGCGAACATTTGTCATTAGGCGAGAAACAGCTTGTCTCGTTCGCGCGTGCTGTGCTGGCTGACCCAAGGATATTCATAATGGATGAGGCAACTTCATCTGTCGATACTTTAACGGAGGCAAACATACAACGCGGTATTGTTGGAATAATGGAAGGCAGAACATCGATTATTATTGCGCACCGGCTTTCGACTATAAAAAACTCCGACAGGATTCTTGTTATTTCAAAAGGAAAGATAATTGAAGACGGAAGCCACCGCGAGCTTATGATGAAGCAGGGAACATATTATAAGCTGTACACAAGACAATTACGTGAAGAGCGCGAAAAGATCTGCCTGCAGCAGGCAGGAGTTATGAACGTAGCGTAATCAATTAGTAATTAATAATTAGTAATTAGTAATAAAAAGCGTGGATAAGGAATATTATTATAATGAGACGGTAACGAGGTTTTACGATGCGGTCTATGATAAGATTCTGAACAAATCGGGGCTTGAATTTTATTTGCAGGAAATTGCAAAAATAAATGGAGCTGTACTTGAAGCGGGGGCGGGAACGGGAAGAATATTTGTCCCTGTTTTACAAAGCGGAGTTGATATTTACGGGATTGATTACAGTGAGCAGATGCTCAGCAGGCTTAAGGAGAAAATCAGCGAAAACGACCATTACCGCGTGTCAGTTCAGGATATGAGGGACTTTTCGCTGGACAGGAAATTTACTCTTGTTTGTTTCTCCCTTCAGGGTCTTTCAGCATTTATTGACCATTGATGACCAGCTGAAGGCACTGGGCAGAATCTATGAACATTTGGAATCGGGCGGGCAGCTGATATTCGAAGTATTCTGCCCCGATTTGAAAAGGTTAACCAATGATACAGATAATGTTTCTGAATTTGAGGGCGAATATGAAATCGGAAAAAAGCTTCAGAGATTTGCATCGATTAAATACGATAACATTAACCAGATTTTGAATTTGACTTTCAAATACGTTTGGGATGAAGGGACAGGTGAGAAATCATCCGAGTATTCTTTCCCCATGCGGTATTTTTTCAGGTTTGAAATTGAAAATTTGATTGCAAGAACGAAGTTTAAGCTTGAAAATATTTACGGTGATTTTAAAAAGGGTGAGCTTTCAAATGATTCAAAAGAATTTATAGTTGTGTGCAGGAAATAAAATGATAACAATGATTGAATTGAAAGAAATCACCCGTGAGAATTTAGAGAAAGTTTTAACGTTAAAAGTTAAAAAAGAGCAAGAGAGCTTTGTTGCTCTAAATGCAAAGTCGATTGCCCAGTCGAAGTTTTATCCTTCTTTAGTCACACTCATAGTTTACAATGAAAATGAACCTGTCGGATTTCTGATGTTCGGAGAAAATGAGACCGATGGGTGCATGTGGATAATTAGGATGATGATTGATGAAAAGTTTCAGAGAAAGGGTTATGGACGAGAAGCTTTAAGACAGTTGATTGAACTTATTAAAAAGGAATACGGTTGTCAAGAAATTTTTCTTAGTTTTGATCCAGAAAATGAAGCGGCAAAGAAACTGTATGAATCTTTTGGTTTTTATGATACTGGAAAGATTGAAGAAGGTGAAATTGTTTACAAATTAAATTTAAAATAATCGCTTGAAAAATTTAAAGGATTTAAGACTATACGGTTGGAATGAGTTTTTCGAGGCGTATTTTAACGAGTATGCTTCCGACGGGCTAGCTCCTGCGCGTGTTGCCGTTGAACATCGCAATAATTACGAGCTTTATTCCGAGTATGGCGAGCTCATAGCGGAAAAATCCGGCAAGCTGTTTTATAACGCAACGAGTGCCGACGAGCTCCCAGCTGTTGGTGACTGGGTTGTAGCTATGCCGATTCAAAAAGAGAAAAAAGCCGTAATAAGTGCTGTTCTGCCGCGAAGGACGAAATTCTCACGCAAAAAAGCAGGTCCCGTTACAGAAGAACAGGTTGTTGCCGCAAACGTTGATACGGCTTTCATTGTCAGCTCGCTTAACCAGGAGCTTAACTTCCGCAGGATGGAGCGTTACCTTGCCCTTGCATGGGATAATGACGTTAAGCCAGTGATTGTTTTAAGCAAAGCCGATTTATGCGACGATGTATATGCAAAGCTTGTTGAAACCCAGAACAATATTACGGGAACTGACATTCACGTTGTAAGTGCTTTGAAGAATGCTGGAATAGATGAGCTTTTTAAATATTTTGAAAGCAATAAAACAATTGCTGTTATCGGTTCATCGGGGGTAGGTAAATCGACATTAATAAACAGTCTATTGCACTGGAAGAAAATGAAGGTGAGCGATATCAGTCTATATAAAGATAAAGGCAGGCACACAACAACTCACCGCGAGCTTACGCTTGTGCCCGGCGGGGGGCTGATTATCGATACTCCAGGTATGCGCGAGATTCAGCTTTGGGAAGGCGGCGGAGGACTGAGCGAGCTTTTTGAGGACATCGAGCAGCTTTCACTTGAGTGTAAATTTTCGGATTGCAGGCACGAATCAGAGCCTGGCTGCGCGGTGAAAGAAGCAATAAAGAGCGGCACGCTTGACCCGAAGCGCTTTAAAAGCTACCGCAAGCTTCAAAACGAGATAAATTACTTTGAGCGTAAGCAAAATGTAAGAGCTCAGCTTGAAGAAAAGAAGAAATGGAAGAAAATCACAAACGAGGCAAGGAAAAAAAGGAAGGAGAAATTTTAAAACATTCCCTAAAATTTTTCCACTAAATCCGGTAATTTTTTCATTCAATATATTGTTAAAAATTATTAAATTGCCTGATTACCAATTAATTTTTTATTAAATTCTTGAAATTTCCGCTATTTTAGATGAAATTCAGCCAAATTAAGTATTCACGCCCAGATATTCTTCAGCTAGAAGAAAAATTCAACCATCTTATTAATTTATTTATAAATGCAGCAAACTTTGAGGAGCAGGATGCCCTAATCAAAGACATAAATGATTTAAGAATGGAGTTTCAGACACAGGCAACGCTTGCGAGTATAAAATATTCCATTGACACGGCTAATAAGGATTACGAGGAAGAACAAAACTTCTTTGATGCCAATATGCCCGTTTACGAAGGCTTAATTCATAAGTATTACACTGCGATAGTTAAGTCAAAATTCCGCAGTGAGCTTGAAAAAAAATGGGGCAAACAGCTTTTTGACGTAGCGGAAGTTGCTTTAAGAACATTCAAACCGGAAATAGTTGACGACTTAAAACTGGAAAACGAGCTTAGAACCGATTATACAAAGCTTCTTGCATCGGCAAAAATATTTTTTGACAGGAAGGAAAGAAACCTGCAGGGCTTGATGCCTTATATGGAATCAACCGACAGGGAAATAAGAAAAGCAGCAAATGAAGCAAAGTGGAATTTCTTTAAAGAAAATGCTGAGGAATTCGACCGGTTATACGATGAACTTGTGAAAGTGCGCACTAAAATGGCAAAGAAGCTGGGATATAAAAATTTTGTGCAGATGGGTTACGACAGAATGGGAAGAACAGACTACAACGCGGAAATGGTTACAATTTTCAGAGAACAGGTTTTAAAATATATTGTTCCGATAACCGCTAAGCTGAAGCAGAAGCAGCAGAAAATGCTTGGAGTTGATTCATTTAAATACTACGACCAGCCTCTTGATTATAAAACAGGCAATGCAAAGCCAAACGGCTCGCCCGACTGGATTGTAAGCTGTGCAAGGAATATGTATTCGGAGCTTTCGCCCGAAACCAACGAGTTCTTTACCTTCATGCTTGAAAATGAGCTTATGGACTTAGTAAATAAAAAGGGGAAGGATACCGGCGGTTACTGCACATTCATAGAAAAATACAAAGCGCCGTTTATATTTTCAAATTTTAACGGAACGATGGGTGATATTGAAGTTTTAACTCATGAGGCGGGACACGCTTTCCAGGCATATTCAAGCAGGAATTTTGAAATACCCGAATATTTCTTTCCAACCTCCGAAGCCTGTGAAATCCACTCAATGAGCATGGAATTTTTAACCTGGCCGTGGATGGAGTGTTTCTTTAAGGAGGAAACCGAAAAGTTTAAGTATTCACATTTAAAGGGCTCGGTGATATTTATTCCCTACGGCGTATCAGTTGATGAATTTCAGCACTGGATATACGAAAATCCAGAAGCAACTCCCGCAGAACGCAAGCAGGCATGGCGTAGAACAGAAAAGAAATACCTGCCGTATATTGATTACGACGGCAATGAATTTCTTGAATTAGGGGGAAGGTGGCAGCAGCAGAGGCATATTTATATGTCGCCTTTTTATTACATCGATTACTGTCTTGCCCAGATCTGTGCATTCCAGTTCTGGGAAAAAACTCACGATAACAGAACCAGGGCGCTTGAGGATTATTTACGTCTGTGCAAAGCAGGGGGGAGCAAATCGTTTCTGGAACTGGTTAAAATTGCAAACTTAATATCACCATTTAAAAACGGATGCATTGAATCGTTTGTTGGCGAAATCGAATTATGGCTCGATAAAAAAGGCGAAGAAAACTTCAATTAAAAATGAGATGGTCCAGATTATTAAAAAAGGCGCCTTCGTGGTGCTTTTTTATTTTGTAAAATGCTCAACCAAAAAGATATTCTCAATAGGCTTTTAAATTACACGCAGATTTATAATCTCTGGCTTAATCACGGTGCTACCGAGGAGGCTGCAAAAGACCTCACTATTCAGCAAATCGATGCTTTCGAGGAAATCGTAAATAACGATGAAGGGTGGGAAAAACTATTAGAAGTTTCAGAGCGGGGAAGAAATCACGATGCATGGCTTGCTGCTGACTGGCCTGCGGGATTCGATGAGCTGTTGTTGTGTGTCCCTTTATGCAAGCTGGTTGACTGGGAGTGCGCTAAATGCACCATTGGCAAAAGGCAGGGTAATAATTCCTGCGCTTATGAATATTCTGTTTTTGGCTATATTGGGGAGCTGGTTAAAAGCTATTCGCGGAAAGAACTGCTTAGTCATTTAAAATCAGTGAAGAAAATGCTGAAAGATGAAAGATATGTTTGGGATTTTGGAAAACTCGGGATAGAGCTGAAACCGTAATGGAATATTTTTTTACATGCCCGTATCGCTGGGAAGAGATTTCTATTGACGTATCGGAAAAGCATCAAATCATACGTTGAGGATTGTGAAGTTTGCCTGCCTGTCTACTGCCAGGTAGCCCTGCTGCAGGCAGGCTGTAATCCCATAGCAGAAACTTTAGAAGTTGAAGACGGGGTTGTTTCGTCATTTCAGGCGAAAAAAGCAGAATAAATGGCTGAAGAAAATACAAAAGAAGTTTATTCGATAATCTCTGCAAATTTTGAGCTGCAGAAAACCGATGTTTTAACTCTTGATGAAGTTAAAGCAATGCTTGCTTCAAGAATCAACGACCTTCTTGATAAGAATGTTGAACGGCTGCTTTCAATTATTTACAGAATCGATGTGAGTCAGAAGAAAATTGACGAGATTTTCAAAAATGAGTCGAAGGACGAGATTGCTCTGCAAATAGCCGAAGCCGTGATCCAGCGGCAGCTTCTTAAAGTCCAGACCAGAAAACTTTATAAAAATAAAGGTGAAAAGCTTGAAGAATAAATATTCAAACATCGAAACACAGCTGATTACCGCAGGTGAGCCGGAGCCAAGAGTTATGGGAGCAGTCGGAATGCCAGTGTTTCAGTCCTCAACTTATGAGTATTCGGGTGAGGAAGAATACCATGATATAAGATACATCAGGTTAAACAATACACCAAACCATATTGCGCTGACTAAAAAGCTAACAGCAATTGAAAATGGCGAAGCTGCAATGGTAACCTCCAGCGGAATGGCTGCTATTTCAACAGCATTGCTTACAGTGTTAAACAGCGGCGACCATTTGCTTGCACAAAATATTTTATACGGCGGAACGTTTGATTTCATTAGCAAAGATTTCAAAACCTACGGCATTGAGTTTGATTTTATCGACTGCGATAAGCCCAAGGAGTGGAAATCTAAATTAAAACCGAATACAAAGGCAATTTACTGCGAATCGATTACAAATCCCTTAATGCAGGTTTGTGATTTGAAGGAGGTTGTATCGTTTGCAAAGGAAAATAATATAGTCTCACTAATTGATAACACATTTACAAGTCCCGTTAATTTTAAGCCGCTGCAAATAGGGTTTGACTTGTCACTTCACAGCTGTACTAAATATATGAACGGGCATAACGATATTGTTGCCGGTGCTGTGATTGGTAAAAAGGAGCTGATTGAGCAATTTACCCACAAGCTAAATCTCTTGGGAGGAACCCTTGACCCCCATACCTGCTTTTTGCTGCACCGGGGATTGAAAACACTTGCATTGCGAGTCCGTTACCAAACGAAAGTGCCTTGAAGGTTGCAAGGTTTTTGGAATTGCACCCGAAAGTCGATAAGGTAAACTATCCGGGACTTGAATCAAGCGTTTATTACAAGCGTGCAAAGGAGCTGTTCAACGGCTGCGGGGGAATGATTAGCTTTGAGTTAAAAGCAGGGGAAGAGACTGCCGAAAAGCTAATCGAAAATCTAACTATACCTTTATATGCTCCAAGTCTGGGCGGAGTAGAAACTCTCATCATACTCCCTGCTAAAACTTCACACGCAGGTTTGACCAGCGAAGAAAGAAAATCAATCGGCATTACCGATGGTCTCGTTCGGCTTTCTGTTGGTATTGAAAATACAGATGATTTGATTGATGATTTTAAGAATGTATTATCAAAATTATAAATTGCTGTTTTTGCGTAATTAAAGTCGACTGTCACGCCCTTCGTATTTTTTTGTCTAATTTAAAATAATGATAAATCCGTTTGCGGAAAAATATATAACCGATACAAAAGACGAACTTTTGATTCAATCGGCTCTGCAGGGAAACAGGAAATCGCTTGAGGAGCTGATTTACCGCCACCAGGCATGGATTTACAACATCGCCTTAAGAATGGTTTTCTACCCGCAGGAAGCCGAGGATGTAACACAGGAAGTTTTGATTAAGATACTAACAAAGCTTTCCACATTCCGCGGTGAAAGCAGCTTCAGAACGTGGGCGTACAGAATAGTAGTAAACCATGTTTTGAATATGAAGAAATCGCTTGGGGAAAAGAAGCATTTCGATAATTTTAATGACTACTGGAGGGCGATAGAAAATACTCCTGATATGGATTTACCCAACCAGAATACATACAGCGTCGAAATGAAGACGCTTGTAAATGAAGTGAAGGTAAGCTGTATCTCAGGAATGCTTTTATGTTTGGACAGGGAACAGAGGTTAATCTATATACTTGGTGTTATTTTTCAGGTAACAGATGCCGTTGGAGCGGAAATTATGGAAATAAGCAGAGATAACTTCAGGCAAAAGCTTTCACGTTCAAGGAAACAGATATTTAACTTTATGAACGATAAGTGCGGGCTCATGAATAAAAACAATCCCTGCAGGTGCGAGAAGAAAACCAAAGCTTTGATTGACTCCGGTTATGTAAATCCCAAAAATCTGCTTTTTAACATAAACTATGTTCACAGTGTTGAAAGCGTTGTGGAAGAAAAGTCTAAAAGACTCGACGAGCTGTTGGATGAGCGTTCGCAGAAGCTGTTCAGGGAAAACCCTTTCCAGGAGCCGCCTGATTTTGTAGAGGCACTAAAAGAGGTTATCGATAATAAGGAATTCAGAGATATATTTAACTTTACAAATTAAAAATACATGGAGAAATATTTATTAATTTTATCAGTCCTTCTTTGCTTTACATCAAACGTTAACACAACAATTATAAATGTGCCGGGGAATTATTCAACCATACAGGCGGCGATAAATGCGTCTGTTAATGGTGATACCGTGCTCGTTGAGGCGGGAACATATATGGAAAACATAAACTTCCGCGGAAAGAGAATTGTGCTTACAAGCAGGTATTATTTAACCAATAATCCGGCAACAATTTATTCAACCGTTATAAATGGAAGCAGTCCCGTAAATCCCGATACAGGAAGCTGTGTAATTATCAATAATAACGAGGATTCAACCACAGTATTACAGGGATTTGCGATAACCGGCGGAACAGGCACAAAGTGGCTTGACGAACACGGGGCGGGTTTATACAGGGAAGGAGGCGGGATTTTGATTCAGTATTCATCGCCCGTTATTCAGAATAACATCATATATAATAATATCGTAACAAATGTTACGGGAGTAACAAGCACCGGCGGCGGAGGAATCAGGATTGGGGACGGCTACCCGAGAGTTTATAATAATATATTTATGAATAATACCGCAAGATACGGAGCGGGCGTTGTGCTTAATTATACGGGAGGTGAGTATAAAAATAATATAATATGTTCAAATTACGGGTCAAATCAGTTTGGCTCAGGTTCGGGAATGTGGCTTAACGGCTTTTTCTCAAGACCGATTACGATTCAAAATAATACAATTGCCGGTAACTCTGCCGTTAGTACTTGTGCCGGGATTTACGGCTTCGGTGGTGTTCAGGCAACTATTAGGAATAATATTGTTTGGGGCAATACTGTTCCCGGAAATGTGCAGGTCGCAGGCGGAAGCTTTACAGTGCGGTATTGCAACGTGCAGGGAGGTTATCCAGGCGGAGGCAATTTAAACGTTGAGCCGCTGTTTGCCGATTCAAACTATATTCTGCAGTCCAATTCGCCGTGTGTTGATAAAGGGGATTCAAGCACTATTTACAATGACCCAGAAGACCCGAATAATCCAACTTTTGCAAAGTATCCCTCACGCGGGGGGCTTAGAAACGACATCGGTGCTTACGGCGGACCTTTAAGCAGGATTTTAACAAACCAGCTTATCGGAATAGGCAGTATTGGAAGCGAAATCCCGAAGAACTTTGTTCTCTACCAGAATTATCCGAACCCGTTCAACCCGGCAACTAAAATTACGTTTGCTCTGCCGAAGGGCGAATTTGTTACATTAAAGGTTTTTGATGTTCTCGGGGAAGAAGTTGAAACGTTGGTTTATGAATTTAAACCGGCAGGTAAATATTCTATTGATTTCAGCTCTGCTGAACTCACCAGCGGAATTTATTTTTACAGAATAACGGCAGGGAATAATACTGAAACCAGAAAAATGATTTTGGTTAAATAAACTGAATAAGCCAGGTCAAAGACCTGGCTTTAAAATTTTTATCCTCCAACGAAAAATTTTAACGGTCCGAAAGATGTAAGCACCACCCATATCAGCCACAAAACAAATACCATCGAAATGGTTTTTGCCGAGCTTAGTGCGGACACCTTTGCAAGGCCTATTCCGACAACAATTAAATACCATATGTTAATTAAATCAAAGTTAGCTAAAAATGCATACATTGCCATTCCAACAGAATCCTGGTTAACAAGCAGAACCGGACCAATGTTTACTAATAATTTCCCCATTAAGATTGCCATAACGCTGTCAATAACAAGCTGAATCGCTGTTATTATTGCAGATAATCCCAGGACATTCAGCACATCAATGTATGATGCCGCGCCTTTGAAAATCTTAACTCCTCCCCAGTATATAAGTCCTTTTAAGAAGAAGAATACCAGCACTCCGACCACTGAAAATATTAATCCGAATATCATCATCATAGAACCGCTCATGAATTTCTGCGCTTGCTCTATTTGTTCATCAGCCTGCTCTCGGCTCATTTTGCCCTCTTTTACAGCGTTATCCAGTCTTTCCTCCATTGCTTTTTTTTGTTTGGTTTGAATCTCCGATACAAGCTCCTCGTCTCCCATAACAAGTAAAGTTGAGAGTATGCTTACAACCATAACAATTAAAATCGGAATTACCCAGTAATTTTTTTTAGTTGACTGCTTTACCGAGGTGAATGTCTCACCCGGCTCGGCGAAAACTCCTGCCAGCGCATCACCTAAGGTAATGTTTTCCGGCGGCGGCTCAGGGGACTGAATTGCAGCAGCAGATTGTTCAGTGTTTTCTTCCATTTTTTGGTTATGTTAAGTTATTAAAAATATCTTCGAATTTATAAAACCCTTTTTTATTACAGATAAACTTTGCAGCAAGCAACGCTCCTTCAGCAAACCCTCTGCGTGAGTTTGCGTTATGCTCTAAAATAATTGAATCGGCCTCGCTTGTAAAAATGACTTTGTGGTTTCCAACAACGTTTTCGATTCTTTTAGACACGATATTCAGCTCGCCCGGACTTAAATCCGTTTCATCGTTCGTTATTGAGCTTTTACGCCTGATTTTTTCGAGCAAATACTCAGCAATTC